>DAIMYP010000055.1:0-11507 GCA_036734445.1 Tannerellaceae bacterium | reverse complement strand
TTGTGTATCGAAAGTTTCAGGGCAATTATCAGGGAAAGCAAATTTTCCACCAACAATAGTCACCCGTTCGTAACGCTTGGCCGCTTTTACCATCTCATCACATTCGGCAATATAATTAGCGATAGGTTTTTCTTCATAGACATCCTTTCCTGCCGAACAAGCATCTGTAAACATCAAACAATGCCAATGGTCAGGAGTTCCAATAATAACAGCATCCAAATCTTTCATCTCCAACATTTTTCTATAATCAGAGAACAATTGAGGTTTGTGATTCAACTTCTTTTCAACTTCAGAAGCACGATTATTCAAAATGCCTTGATCAATATCGCATAATGCCAAACAATCGACTTCCTTATGAAGCAAGAAATCGGACAAGTCGCCCCAACCCATATTCCTGCATCCAATAAGTCCAACATTAATTCGATCGTTTGCACCGATAATCCTATTTTCCACTTCAGGGAAACTCCAAGCCGATGGAGCAACAATTCCTGCTGCTACTGCCGCAGCTGATGTCTTTAAAAAATTCCTTCGCGTTATCATGGTTATATTACTTATTAATGATTAATACTTATTCTTCGGTAGTAATAATTACCGGACCAATTAATCCGGAAGGCTGCAAAGGTATAACTTCTTGAGGACGCCCTTGAAAATCATTTCTCAGAACGATATTTGTAGAAGTAAAATGTTTCTTATCCGGATTCATTTCATCTCCCGCTACCCTGTTGTACCATGAATTTACCACTTTAATCTCAAGCGTATTTTCTCCTGCTTTCAGTTCTTTGCTTATATCAACTCTGAAAGGCTTAGTCCAAACAATGCCTTTGTCGACACCGTTTATCTTTACCGTTGCAATTCCTAAATCTTTCACGTTTTCCAACTGAAGATAATAGGACTTTCCTTGTTCAGGAGTAAAATCAGGTTTGAACGTCTTCTGATAAGTTGCAGAGCCCGAATAATATTTAATACCTTCGTTTGCGCTATGCGACCAATCGCTTAATACAGGGAACTCTATCGTTTCCGGTCCGCCCCATTTCGAATCAAAATGAACAGTCCATGAACCATCAATTTCCATTACTTGCTTCAAATCCGGGTAATTTTGCTGAGCATCACCTTGAGTTGTTGCACTTATAGCCTGATTGAAGCATATCATGATACTGCCATAAGGATCAAAAGTTAGAGGAACAGTTGTTACACCGTCATGCTGTTTGAAAGCTTTTGCTTCACGTTTGTCCCCACTAAGCGCATCCCATATTTCAGGACGAAATCCGCTGACACGGAAAGTACAATTAATTTTCTGTAGTTGTTCAGTCTGATTGGTGATAAAATAGAATTGCTTACCAGCTATTATATAATGTATATAGTCAAAACCTACCAAGTCAGCATTCCCTTCCACATTGAAATCAGGTTTTAACCCCTTAGAAATCAAATAATCGTGAGCCGTAACACCCCAGGCAAGCGTTCCGTTGGCATATTTTCTTTCGCCCTTCGCACTCGAAACATTACCCCATATTTTGTCCGACAACTGATGGAACTCACGTTGCGCACTTTCGCCACCAACAAGTGTTACCAGATAAAGCGGTTTATAACCAATAACATTTGCACCTTGTTGCAACAACTCATCCACCTTCTTCAATGCAGGAAGAGTCAGCGTTTTATGATCCGGAAGAACCAGCACTTCATATTTAATGCCACTGGGAACCACGACCTTTCCATTTTCGACTTTCAGTGATAACAGGATATTCTCATCAGTCACATCATAATCGTAGCCCGGCATTGCGCCTGCAGGATCTGCATTTTTATACGGGAAGATATTCGGAATATGATCGCCGTAATAATAGAGAACATCGCCAACAAACTGTCCATTCTGCACAACAAACTGCGTACGACGGAGATAATCAATAAATGCACTCGATTCATTCCACCAAGTTACGCGCGGATTAACGTGTGTACCTGCAAAGTATTCCTGTCCGGGAAGTCCCATCGAAGCAGGAGATGAAGTAAATGTATGAAAATAAACCCGATTCAATCCGGAACAAACCTCATGATCGAAAGCTGACTTCTGATTATGCCACAGTTCATCATTCCAATGCGGGCCAATAGTTGTAAACGACTCCGCTCCAACAATCTGCTTGCCATAGATATGTGCAGCCGAAGAAGCTTGTTTTAAAAAAAAGCGATTCGGCGGAAGCGGGCGATGAGGTGAAGGAGACCAGAACTCGCTCATGGTAATATCGCTGTATCCATAATTCTTTATTCCATCCAGAGGTCCTGCATGAGGTCCTGCTGATTCGGGTTGAATACCCATATTGTACTTATGAGCATGTTCGGCAAAATTAGCATAATGATTTACTGCCACTGCATTTGCAATCGTCTTACGAAAATCCGCCAGAAAAGCATTTGACGTATTGAGATCATTGACGACATAGCCACCGAGAACAGGCAGATAGTTTGTAATATCATAACCACAATAATTTTTGAACTCTTGAGCAAAATCATCCGTCCAGTTCATTCCACCGCATTCCCAACTATCGGTTTCCATATATCTCAAAGTTGTACCCACGTGACTACCAGCAGCTTTGAAGATGGGTTCAACAACATCGTTCCAATAGAAGTCAAAGGCCTTCTTACTCAAATAATCAACCACATTTCCCTGCCAATTGCCCGTCGAGGTCGAAACAGCAGCTTTTGTACAAGTATATCCGATACGCATAATACTCCATTCTCCTTTTGGAGCTGACCAAATCAGTTTACCATCGGCATTGCATTTACCGGTAACATTAATAACATCTTTTGAATTAACAATATAAGTTGATTTTCCTTCAATACTTTTATCAGGGAGATCATTATTCAGCAGAAAACGACAATCAGGTGCTGAGCCTCCCATCTCATGAATAGCCAGTTTCTGTTCCAGGAAAGTGATACCTTTATCTGTTACATTCTGAGGTTTCAGCGGAAATGCCAAAACGACAATATCTTTATAAAAACCTTTATTAGCATTCGGTTTATCAAGAGAGAGCACCAGTTTCTTTCCTCCTTTTACTTTTGTTTCAGTAAAAACAAGTTGTTTCGCAGCATATTCAGGCGTAACGCGTGGTCCACCCAAATTCCACCCGCTCATAATATTAAAGCCAATCTCGAGACCTAATCGTTTAGCCTCATCCAAAGCATACACAAACAAGTCATTCCATTCTTTTGAACCGAACTCTGGTCCCATAGGGATATCCTTATTTCCCCGTTGATTATGACCTCCTGCGTCAAACACCATCGCTCCATAAAAATGGCGTGCCTTCATCGCTTCCAATTCTTTAGTGATAGCATCTTTACTGGTATGTCCGTTCAGCCACCACCACCAGCAATCGGTTCCATAACGACTGTCGGGTGCTTTAAAATGCTCAGACAAATAATTATAATCTACAGTCGGAATACGTTGAATTGCCGTATTTTGAGCAAAAATACTACCGCCTCCCAATATCAAGCAAGCAGCTAGAAGGAATTTGATTTTGTTATTTCTCATATAATCACTGGTTATTTTTTCAAAGTTCTGGGATCACGTCAGAGAATCATTCCCAATCCTTTTTCTTTCAGTGTGCGAGTTTCATCAACAGTAAACGAATTCCCTTCTATAGCACAGCTATGAGCAGAAAAAAGTATCTCATCGTATTCCATAAAGTCTTCTTTTGAAAACTTTTCAGAAACAAGTACCTGATATTCTTTCACTAATGAATCGTATTCCTTTATTTCGTTCTCGCACATTTAGAATGCATTTTTTAATCGTCTCACAAATATACGAGGAATAGTTTTAAAATAAAAGAAGTCGCTCCAAAGAATAGAGCAACTTCTCAATGTAAGGCAAAACATATATTGCAAATAATACAATTATCGGCTTCATACAAAACTATGCCAATGACAACGATTTGTATCAATCACAATATTTCTCATGTTTTCCATACATTATAAAATATCAAGGCCCTATAATCTTTAGCTAGTATAAAAGTTTGAGATACAATTTTTCTACATGCCATGCAAAAACCATTTGCCACCTCCAGAATATATCGGCTTAGTTTCAAGCTCTGAATCTGTCGTCGTAAATGACTGTGGTATTGTAATACGGAAACGGAATCGACCAGTTTCCAAACGTACCCACGTCTCAAAAGATTCCTTATTTTCTGTCAACTCAAAAATCCGAGCACCACGACATAGCGTATGATATGTATTTAAGCCTCCAGAAAATCGTCCATAGCCCAAGGCTATTCCATTATAATATGATACATAATCATTATCATGATCATGTCCTACGAAAACGCCTTTTACATCTTTACAATCCACAAAGGCAGAAAATAATCCTGAATTGATAGCAGGGATACATTCATTTTCTAATCTCCAGCCTACTGTTTTATATAAAGGATTGTTATAAGCCTTGACATACTCAAATAAAGGAATATGGAAAAAAGCGAGAGCTGGATATGGCACACCATTATTCTCACTTGTAAGCTGTTTGCTTTGTTTTATATACCACTCTATTTGACTTTCCCTAATCCAGTCATAATGATTCTCCGAATTAGGTAAATCATTAGTTGAGTTTGAATCAAAAAGATATAAAATGAAACTCTTCTTTAATGCATTATCTGAAGCATATATTGGGAGAACTTGGTTCGTTTCACCATATACATCTGCCATTGATTTAGACTTCTGTTCGTTCAGGCATCCATCTAACCCAGCAACCATATCCATTAACGCGCTTCTGGGAACATTAAATTGGGAATCATGATTACCAAAAACAACAGCAAACGGAATATTTCGCTCAACAGCCAATCCTGTAACTCTTTTCCAAAGCTCTTTTGGATTATTATCTGTAACAACATCTCCTGTATAAATAACAAAATCAGGCTTTTCTATATCTAAAATCTTATTCATGATATCATAAGCATGGTCTGTTTCGCCCTGCTTATATACTGCGTGGATATCTGTAAACTGGACGATTTTAAACTTCCCATCTTTATTAAAAGATAACTTTTTCTGTTTTAGAGATTGAAGCTCAAAAGCCGGCACCCCAAATGAGGTTAATGTTTTTCCACTAACGGCCATATTCGCAACTTCCAAAGAGCCTATTGCTGTTACAGATTTTTTTATAAAATCTCTTCTATTAATATTTACATTTTTCATATCGATTATCCTTTAACCCAATCACAGAATTAATAATCCTCCACAATCACATAATTCTAACAATATGTTTCACACATAGAAACATAAAAAAAGCACGGACCTTGCAGATTCACAACTATAAAAATAGTACAAACACTCTGCAAGATCCGTACATTAATTACCATTCATTATTGATAAGCCGTATTATTTTGTTTTTCCAATTCAGGAATTTGCCAATAATAGTTTGAATATGGCGCTTTGATTACTTGGAACTTACTTGCATCGCGGTCACCAATACCAATGTCCTTACGCAGACCTATGAGCCAGAAAAGACGGTCGGCATGTTCGCCACTCATCTCCTTAATACGTTCATTTTCTATGGCACGTTCAGTAATATCGTTTGCAGAGATATCAGTCAATCCTGCACGTTCGCGAACAACATTCAAATCTGCAGCAGCACCTGTCTTGTCTCCATTATTAAAGAGAATTATAGAACGCATCAGTAGCATATCTGCAAGACGAAGCATCGGTTTGTTTGAACGACGACCAGAAGTTGGAGCTCTAAAATGTTTGTCCTGATAAACCATTGGATAGGTAAGAGCTGGATAACGCGACTCATATTTATTAATGAACGCATAGTATTCATCTGTTCCTGATTTATAAGGATTTGGCTGATAGCCTTCCAAGCGGATGTAGGTCTGTTGATAACGTAAATCTTTCTTTGCCTCTGCCGGCTCAGACAAATCTGCATTCATCCAACCTATTTGCTTCAAGATGCTGTACGACATTGTAAATGCCGTCCATGCACACATATTCCAATACTTTCCTCTTCCACCTCCATTCGCTGTATAATTACACTTTGAGAAAATAGTTGGATTACGATCGAATTTTGTAGAAGTAGAATTAATAGCAATCTCCCAGATAACCTCATTACTTACGCCTTCGCCCGAAATACGATTGAACGCTTCAATTGGGGCGTCTTTCAAATTATACATACCACTGTTAATCACATCGTTCAGCTGAGCTAAAGCCAAATCATGCTTTCCCATATAAAAATATACCTTAGCTAATAATGCCTGCGCAGCATATTTATTCACACGGCTACGAGGATCAGCCTCATCAGATACATACGATGTTGGCAAAATATCAATAGCATCTTTCAAATCCTGCACAATAGCAGAATAAACTTCTTCAACAGTTGCCAAAGTACCATTCTTTAATTCATCTGAACCATTTACATACGTACGAGCCAAAACAAAATGCTTCGATGAATTATCACCGCTCGGATTATAAGGAGGAGCCCATGTTCTAGCCAAATACCAATAACACCACGCACGCATGAAAAGCAATTCGCCTTTATAACGTTTTACTGTTGAACGATCCGTTTCAGTCATATTTGAAAAAACATCTGTACCTGCATCTTCAGCATCCTGAATCAGCTTCAGTGGCGCATTGGTTGCTGTAGAAATCTGATAAAGATATTGAAAAGCTTTTTCCAGTTCCTTATCATTACCTAAAACGGTTGTTTCCCATAAACGATTATAATACTCATAGAAGTAACTATCACCCGTGATTCCCGGAAGATATTGAGCCACATCAGATTCTGCGAATCCGCGTAATCCCAATGCACCTACAGGACTTCCCCAAGCATTACCCATTGTCAACAAATAAGGCTCACGTACAGCTAATTCCAACTCGCTAACAGTTGTCCATGGATACTGGTTTGCTCTCTTAAGTTCAAAATAGCTATCATTATTGCACGCTGTTGTCAGTACAATCACACCTAATATAATTGTTTTTAAACTCTTTTTCATTGTCTCATTGTTTTAGAAATTAACACTCAGACCAGCCAAAAATGAACGTGAAGCCGGCATTGAATAGAATGAAGAAACCGAGCTACCCGTTGTTTGATCAATAGATATTTCCGGATCATATCCTGTATAACCTGTCCATGTTAACAAGTTGTTTCCTGTAACATAAATGCGGACATTTCCCAAATGATAACGCTGAACCCATGCTGCCGGCAGATTATAGCCGATAGTCACATTACGCACCTTCAAATAATCGCCTTTTTCCAGATATTGGGAAGATGGCGTATTGTTGTCGGAGCCATAGCTCACACCAGTCGTTGTTTTATTTCCATCATTATCATAGAAATATAAATTACCTGCGGTCACTTGTGGATACTTTGCATTATCGCCTGCCTGAGTCCATGAATCGGTCAGCAATTTTGTATTTAAGACCAACATACCGATGTTAGGTGTCATAGAACTCTGCAACAAATGATTGTAGATATAATTGCCTGTCACAAAAGAACAGATCATACTAAAATCAACATTCTTATACTTGACAGAAGCATTGAAACCTCCTAAAATCTTTGGCATAGAAGATTTTCCTTTTAGAATCATGCGATTGGTTGCCATATTCTCATTGGTTGCCGGAATGATATTTCCTGTATGTTCTGTTGTTCCATCGTCATTGGTTTTAACCTCATAAATCAATGGAATACCTTTTTGTGAATCAACGCCGGCATATTCAGCCATATACCATGTACCATAGGCCAAACCTTTCTTTGTTATTGAACGAAGAATACCGTAACCATATGTACTCGACCCTGTCAACAACAATCCTGTACCATTTGCATCTGATTGCGGATCCAGATTCAGGACTTTATTAGAATTAGTTGAAATATTGAAACCGGCAGAAACAGTAAGATCCCGTTGATTGACAATAGTAGAATTGATATCAAACTCAAAACCCTGATTCCGCATATCGCC
The DNA here is from genome assembly GCA_036734445.1 of Tannerellaceae bacterium. Taxonomy (GTDB): domain Bacteria; phylum Bacteroidota; class Bacteroidia; order Bacteroidales; family Tannerellaceae; genus Parabacteroides. Next base: position 3,588 of record DAIMYP010000055.1, on the reverse strand, counting down.
TATATTTTCCCAGCATACGTTTCCACCATAAATTCCAGCAGAAGGAGGCAAGGAAACTGCAAGCAACATATCTGATACTTTTCTCTGATAATAGGCAATAGAACCGTTTATACGATTGCCAAACAAACCATAATCAATACCGACATCTATAGAATTGGTTGTCTCCCATTTAATATCAGAATTTCCTATTGATGATAAGTTCGTACTATTCTCACCTACTAAAGTGTTCACGCCACTACTGATTCCCCATGCGTCAGTCGTAATATTACTTGGCGTATTGGTATTTCCTGTCTGACCAAAACTACCACGCAGTTTTAACAGGCTTATTGGTTTAAAATGGAAGAACTTCTCTTCCGAAATAATCCAGCCTAAAGAACCTGAAAGGAATGTTGCCCAACGATTCGCAGCAGTAAATTTTGAAATACCATCACGACGAACACTTGCACCTACCAAATATTTATCCAACAGTTTATAATTGGCGCGAGCAAAATAGCCTCTCAAATAGGATTCATTTGTTATTCCTGTACTTCCACTTAAAGTATTTGGAGTACCTACTTCAGGATAAATACCAACCAAGTTATTCCCTTTCATATTCATGAAATGCATATATTGACGTGTATTTTCAATACCTGCAACTACATTCAATTGATTGTCTTTATTGATCGGAACATCATAATTAATATATGCATTATAATTGCTGATAATGGTTTCGTACTTTTGTTCCTGTGCTTCGGCTCCATTAATCAACAAAGAAGAACTTCTCCATGAACGTGCGCGATTGGCTACATAGTTCAAGCCATATTCACCTTTTATGCTTAATCCCTTCAAAGGCAAATGTAATGTACCTGTCAATGAAGAAAGGACATTTAACGTTTTTAAGTTTGACTGAGCATTAATCGGGTCAATACTAGCAAGAGGATTGACACTTGCTCTAGAATTCCAAAAGCCATTAAAGCCTGCAGAATCATACACTTTCATCCAAGGCAAAGCATTAGAGTTTACTTGAGCCCAACCTCCTGCACCGGCTTTACCATCGCCCGACTTAATACGATCATTGTCAGTATATGAGGCAAAAAGGCGATATCCCAAATCAAAGCAGTTCAAAATATTATAGTTCAAGTTCGTATTTGCTGACATGGTTTTCATATTATTATACTTTAGGTTTCCATGATCTTCACGCCATTTCAGAGATAGATATGAATTGCCTTTATCTGTTCCTTGACTAGCAGATACATCCGCTTCATAAAACGATCCCGTACGCGAAAGGACATCAGCCCAATTCGTATTGGTCTGCAAGGCTTCTTCTTGTGTCATCGTTTCAGTTGCACCATCTAGATTACGAATTGTACTGGTTACATTGTAAGTACCTGATCCCACATTTGTCAAAGCCTTATCCATAATGGATATATATTCCTTATTATTTGCATAGCCGATATCTGTCTTTTCCCAATTACTAATTCCCGTCTTTACATCAGCCGAGATTTTAACTGCACCCTTCTTGCCACTCTTTGTCGTTACCAAAATAACGCCATTAGAACCGCGAGAACCATAGATGGAAGTAGCAGCTGCATCCTTCAAGACTTGAATTGATTCAACATCATTCGGATTGAACATAGACAGAATACTCTGATTTGTTTCACCATCAATACTGTTATCAATCACTTTACTTTGGATAGGAATGCCGTCGATAATCCATAACGGGTCAGTTCCTGAAGAAATAGAACCGATACCACGAATCTTTATTTGCTGAGGTGCACCTGGAATACCTGCACCTGTATTTACTTGTACGCCGGAAGCCATACCCTGCAAAGTGGATTCAATAGATGTTGGAGCAGATTTCATCACATCTGATGAAGTAAGGGAAGACATGGAACCAATCACATCGCGTTTCTTTTGCGTACCGTATGCGACCACAACAACTTCGTCAAGAGATTGATTGTCTTCCAACAATTGAATGGTTAAATTATTCTGTGAACCAACAGAGACTTCCTTGGTCAGATATCCAATATAAGAAATCTGCAATATTGTACCTGAAGGTACCTTAAGTGTGAAAGATCCGTTCACATCAGAAACTGTACCGTTATTAGCACCTTTTACTTTTACATTTGCTCCAATAATCGGCACTCCTGAGGCATCGGTAATCACACCTCTTATAGTTCGGCCCGACTGCTGCTCTATTTCTATGACAACATCCTCCTGCTTTACAGCAGTCTTATGGAGAACTATATAGTTGCCTTCCATTGAATAACTTATGCCCTGATTTCTAAAAATCCTGGCTAAAACATCGGCGACAGATTTGTTGGTAGCATTAATAGATGTTTTTTGACTTACATCTACATTTTCTTTATTATAGAAAAACAAATAATCAGTCTGTTTTTCTATTGCATTTAGCACTTCACTGATCATAACATTATGTTGGTTCAGTGTTACTTTCGTATTCTGCGAACTACCATTAGTAGCCATCATTGCAAAAACGAAACAAAAAGATAAGAATACTGTTAGCTTCATAATCCTTACTAAATGGCTTTTTTTGTGTTTTTTAGGCACAATATCGGTTTGACAAAGAATATTTATCATAACTTTGTAATGGATTTTAATTGTTGATACTAAAATTATTAATTTAATTTTGTCTGTATTGACATCCAGAGTCGGAGGATGTGGGGACATCTTCCGGCTTTTTTATCTTATTATCTACGGTGCCTTCTCCATCGGTTTATGTTTTAAATGGTTATTAAACTATACTTATTTAATCGTAATCACATTGTTATCATCATCTCTAATAAATCGGAACTTTAAATCTTTTTGTATTACACGCAAAGCATATTCAATGCCATCGCTTTGCCGGAATTTACCCGTACATCGGTAGCTATACACTTTAGGATTCTCAATATTTATCTGTATATCATAATAAACAGCAAACCTCCTCATCAATTCATCAAACGGGACATCATCCAAACAAATCAATCCATCTTTCCACCTGAAGCGGTCATAATTACTTATTGTTTGTTTTTGAAGTAAACCGTTTATTTCCACAACACTTTCACTGGATTTCAGAAAAAAATGTTTCCGCCCTATATCTGATCTCAATGACACATCAATTGAACCTTTTATCAATGAAGCTTCAAAATCTTTTGTTCGTTTACTATAAGCAAAAACGTTGAATGTAGTTCCTAATACTCGGATATTATACTTTTTAGTTTTTACAATGAATGGTTTTGCAGCATTGTGGGCAACCTCAAAATAGCCTTCGCCATCTAACTGAACTACACGCAATTTGCTATTGAATGTTGTCGGATAGGTAAATGTAGAACTCGAATTCAACCAAACTTTCGTTCCATCCTCAAGAATCAACTGAACCCGCTGTCCAGGAGGGACAACTACAGCAGAAAGCTTTGATTCTTTCTGACCGGAATTCAAATATATCCATGAAAAAGCCAGAACTAAAGCAATCATAGCCGCAATACCTGCAATTTTGTTGAAGGTCAAAAATGTAGTATTCACACGTGCCTTTGTACGATTGTTCAATTCATTCCAATGGACAAGCAATGCATTCCACATCTTGCGCTCCTCAAGGTATTCGGCGCGGTT
>DAIMYP010000054.1:0-26085 GCA_036734445.1 Tannerellaceae bacterium | reverse complement strand
CAAAGACAAGTATGAAAAGGAGCTGGTCCCAAGGGAACAGTTCCTTTTTCTGTTTATATAATTTGGAATAAATAAAAGATATCTATATCTTTGTAAGGTAAAAAAACAGTAAGTATTTGCTTGCCGAGAACGTTTTAATTATCAATATATGAGACGGATAATGTGTTGTTTAGTAGCTGGATTTTGTCTATCAGTAAATTTAGCTGTTGCTCAAGATACAAAAGTAGTATTGTTCCCGAAAGGGGCTCCTGGAGAAAAGCTCCATCTTGTGGAAAAAGATGATACTACTGGGGCAAAAGTAGGTGGTGCATCTGTGTTGCGCATATCTAATGTAAGTGAACCGACAATTACTGTTTATCAGGCTCCTGACGAAGTGGCCAGTGGAGCTGCAATGATTGTTTGTCCAGGTGGTGGCTATAATATACTAGCTTATGATTTGGAAGGAACTGAAATCTGCGATTTTTTAAACAATATAGGAGTGACAGCCGTTCTGCTAAAATATAGAGTACCTCGCCGTGAGGGATTGCCGAAACATCAAGCGCCTCTTCAAGATGTACAGCGTGCAATAAGTTATATACGTGCAAATGCAGAAAAATTGGATATAGATCCAAGCCGTATAGGTGTGATGGGTTTTTCAGCAGGAGGACATCTTGCTGTTATGGCTAGTAATAGCTATAATGAGAGAGCTTATGCTCCTATAGATGCAATTGACAAAGTTAGCTGTCGTCCAGATTTTTGCTTATTGGTTTATCCTGCATATTTGGATTCTGAGAATTTTCAGTTAGCTCCAGAAGTGAAAGTTACAGCGAATACTCCTCCAACTATGTTGATTCAAGCTGAAGATGATAAATCGTATATAAATTGTAGTCTGTTTTATTATTATGCGTTAAAACAGGCTGGTGTGCCGGCATGGATGCATCTTTATAGTAAAGGTGGACATGGATATGGAGCGCGTGATACAGGAGACTCTGTTAATGAATGGCCGGATAGAGTCGAAGATTGGCTGTATGAATTGGGTATAATCAATGTAAGTGATTAACGGAAAAAGGGTCGCGAGGTGGCCCTTACGTATTTATAATCGTCCGTCAAATGATAAATTTTGATTAAGATCTATGTTGAAACAACAGTTACAACAAAAATTACAGCAAAAACTTTCTCCTCAGCAGATTCAGCTGATCAGGCTTATTGAGCTTCCAGCTATTGAATTGGAAGAGCGAGTGAAGCATGAGTTGGAAGATAATCCAGCATTAGAGGAAGGCAAAGAAAATAGCATTGATGATAATGAAAACGATACCGTTTCTGTTGACGATGACGACATAGATACAAATGCCGATTTTGAAAGCGATATTTCTTTAGGAGATTATATGACAGAAGATGATATTCCTGAATATAAGCTTCGAGAAATGACTGAAAGAGATGAAAAGAAAGAAAATACTTCTTATTCGGCGGGAGAGTCATTGAATGAGTATCTTTTGCAACAATTGGGTTTGCGTGAGTTAGAAGATACGCAAGTTCAAATTGCACAATATATTATTGGGAATATTGATGATGATGGATATTTGCGTCGTGATCTATCTTCAATAGCAGATGATATCATGTTTCAGACAGGACAAATTGTTAATGAGAAAGATATAGAAAATGTACTTTTCATTATTCAGGATTTTGATCCAACAGGAGTGGGGGCGCGAAATTTGAAAGAATGTCTTATGCTTCAATTGAAGCATAAGAATAAAACGGATGAAATACAGTGGGCTATTAGAATCTTGAATGAGTATTTTGATGATTTTACGCGAAAGCATTATGATAAAATTCTTCATGGATTGAATATTAATGAAGAAATATTGAAAAAGGCAGTTCGTGAGATTACCGCTTTGGATCCGAAACCTTGTGGAAGTTGGGAAAATTCTATGGAAGCTTCTTTGAGCCAAGTTATTCCCGATTTTATTGTTGAAGCAGTCAATGGAGAATTGGTGCTTAGTATGAATAATCGAGGAATTCCAGAAATGCGAATCAATCAGGAATATGCAAATATGTTTCAGGATTATGCTAATAATAAAGCAAATCAAACTTCAGGTATGCGTGATGCGGTGCAATTTGTAAAACAAAAATTGGATTCTGCACAATGGTTTATTGATGCAGTGAAGCAGAGGCAAGAAACGTTGCAACGTACGATGAATGCTATTATTCAGTTGCAACGTGACTTCTTTTTGACTGGAGATGAAGCAACTCTTCGTCCTATGATATTGCGTGATGTTGCAGAAAAAGCCGGTTATGATATTTCGACAATTTCTAGAGTAAGTAACAGTAAATATGTACAAACAAATTTTGGAATTTATCCATTAAAATATTTTTTTTCGGAATCGATGCAAACTGATACAGGAGAGGAAATATCGACACGAGAGGTAAAGAAAATAATGAAGCAGCATATTGATGCGGAGAATAAACTAAAACCTCTGACAGATGAAGAGCTAGCCTCTATATTAAAAGATAAAGGATATATTATAGCGAGGCGAACAGTTGCTAAATATCGTGAACAATTGGGTATCTCTGTTGCAAGATTGAGAAAAGAAATATAATTTTGAGCCTATGAAATTAATTGCAAATGTTATATCTGCTTTGTTCCATCCATTACTGATGGTTACTTACGGGGTTTTAATATCGCTCGGATTCACATATCTTGCGGTATATCCTCTGACAGTAAAGCTATTTTTGTTAGCAGGTATATTTTTGACTACAGCTGTACTTCCAGGTATTTTAGTTTTTGTTATGGTACGGATGAAGACAGTCTCGGATTTTGAATTGACAGACAGAAAAGGTCGAGTTATTCCTTATCTTTTGTTTATTACATCTATTCTGTTTAGTCTTTTTTGTTTATATAGGATGATGATGCCGATGTGGTTTTTATCTCTAATGCTGGGTTTCTGTGTGGCTTTCGTTATCGCTTTGTTGATTAATTTTTGCTGGAAGATTAGTGCACATGCAGTAGGAGTAGGAGCTTTGTTGGGTGCTGTGATGGGCTTATCTCGAATCCATTTTGTTAATCCTTATATCTTGTTTATTATATTGATATTGATTGCAGGATTAATGGGGACTTCTCGGATCTTTTTACAAAGAAATACGCCAATGCAAGTTTATGGAGGTTTGGGTCTCGGTTTTATATGTACCTTTGCTTCGGCTTTTTTAAGTTATGTCTATTTATTCATTTAATCATTAATAATAAAAATAAGTTTATGAATTTTCCTACAGATTTAAAGTACACAAAGGATCATGAATGGATCCGTGTTGATGGCAACGTTGCTTACGTTGGAATTACTGACTACGCTCAAAACGAATTGGGAGAAATTGTTTTTGTTGATATTACAACAGTTGGAGAAACAATTGACAAAGAGGAGGTCTTTGGTACGATTGAAGCGGTAAAAACTGTTTCTGATTTGTTTATGCCGGCGTCAGGAGAAGTCCTTGAAGCAAATGCAGAACTTGAAGATAAACCTGAATTGGTTAATCAAGATGTTTATGGTAGAGGTTGGCTGATCAAAGTATCATTGTCTGATTCTAAAGAATTAGATGAATTGTTGTCGGCTGAAGAATACGAAAAGCTGATCGCAAAGTAATTGAAAATAAAAATGAAACCTCTTGTAAGCATTATTATGGGTAGTACTTCAGACCTTCCGGTTATGGAGAAAACTGCCAAATTTTTTGATGAAATGGAGATTCCGTTCGAGATGCAGGCCTTATCAGCTCATCGTACTCCGGAACAGGTTGAAATTTTTGCTAAAGGAGCAAAAGAACGCGGAATAAAAGTAATTATTGCTGCTGCCGGAATGGCTGCTCATTTATGTGGTGTTATAGCATCAATGACAACAGTTCCGGTAATAGGTGTTCCTATTAATTCGACACTTGAAGGAATGGATGCACTTCTAGCTATTGTCCAAATGCCTCCGGGAATTCCAGTCGCTACTGTAGGAATAAATGCTTCTTTAAATGCTGGCATTTTAGCTGTCCAAATGCTTTCAGTAGGAGATGAACAGCTACAGAACAAACTTGTTGCTTACAAGGAAGATTTGAAAAAGAAGATTGTAAAAGCAAACGAAGAATTGGCTAAAGTTTCTTATCAGTATAAAACAAATTAATTCGATGATTGACAATTAATGATGATCTAGTGGGATAATGCTTTCCCTCTAGTTATTCAATCATTAATTGTCAATTGTTTTCTTAGAAATGTCAGATTATTTTAATTATCATCGTCGTAAGAGTTCTGTAGTGAATATTGGGAATGTGCCGCTTGGTGCTAATAATCCTATTCGTATTCAGTCGATGGCTAATGTTTCAACCATGGAAACAGAATCGGCCGTAGAACAGGCTATCCGAATGATTCAATCAGGAGCAGAATATGTCCGTTTCACAACACAGGGAGAACGTGAAGCCCGTAATTTGGGAAAAATTCGTAAGAAGCTACATGAAGCGGGATATATGACTCCATTAGTTGCTGATGTTCATTTTAATCCAAAAGTTGCCGATGTAGCAGCTGAAGAAATTGAAAAAGTACGCATTAATCCTGGCAATTATGTCGATAAAGTAAAGACCTTCAGTGTATTGGAATATACAAATGAGGAATATGCAGACGAATTGAAAAAGATAAAAGAACGTTTTGTTCCATTTCTGAATATTTGTAAAGAGCATCATACTGCTATTCGGATTGGAGTAAATCATGGATCATTATCTGATAGAATAATGAGTCGCTACGGCGACACTCCAGAAGGTATGGTTGCATCGTGCATGGAATTTCTGCGTATTTGTCGGGATGAACAATTTGAAGATGTCGTAATTTCTATCAAAGCGTCTAATACTGTAATGATGGTTAGAACAGTGCGGATGCTGGTCAACGAGATGGAAAAAGAAGGTATGCATTATCCTTTGCATCTGGGTGTTACTGAAGCTGGTGATGGAGAAGATGGACGTATAAAGAGTGCTGTTGGTATAGGAACTTTGTTATCAGAAGGCATTGGCGATACAATACGCGTTTCGCTTAGTGAAGATCCGGAAGTAGAGAGTCCTGTTGCGCGTAAATTAGTGAATTATATTTTACAAAAGAAAAATCATCCATTTATAGAAGCCTCTTTGGCACCTGGTTTTGATCCTTTAAAAGCGGAACGACGTAAGACTCGTCCAGTTTGTAATATTGGTGGAAATTCATTGCCTGTTGTTATTTCTAACCGAAGTTTTGGTGATTATGAATTTGATTTTTCTTTTATTCCTGACTATGTTTATATAGGAAAAGAAAATCCAGCGAATTTACCTGATAATCTTCATTTAATCGTAGATGCATCAATTTGGAAAAAACAGAAAAATGTATACCCTCTTATAGATTTATCAGAAGTAGATTCTTGGGGCAATTGCAGAGATTCTTTGAAATTTATCCGCTTATCATATGAAGACTTGACTGAAGAAGCAATAATGAGGTTGAAGCAGGAAACCAACTGTGTAGTTATATTGACGACACATCATATTAATGGGCTTGGCGAACAGCGTGCTGCCTTTCATCGTTTGATAACATCCGGATGCGATGTCCCAGTAATTATTGCACGTAAATATGATGAAACGAATGCAGAGACTATAGAGTTACAGTCTGCAACAGATATAGGTGCTTTATTATTGGATGGTTTCAGTGACGGTGTGATGCTTACTGATTTTAATTGTAAATCTAAATTATTGGACAATTATATGTTTTCAATTTTGCAGGCAGCTCGTTGTCGTGTTAGTAAAACAGAATATATATCTTGTCCAAGCTGTGGACGTACATTATATGATCTACAAACAACCGTGGCTCGTATCAAGGATGCAACGTCACATTTGAAAGGTTTAAAAATTGGTGTGATGGGTTGTATAGTTAATGGTCTTGGAGAAATGGCAGATGCTGATTATGGTTATGTTGGCTCTGGACGTAATAAAATTAATCTTTATAAAGGGAAAGAATGCGTGCTAAGAAATATTTCTGAAGAGGAAGCTGTTGATTCTTTAGTAAATCTGATAAAAGAAAACGGAGATTGGATAGATTGAAAAGTATAACGAGGATAGAAACTACTAATAATTGTCAATTGTTGACGGCTAACAATCTATTTCCTTATCTTTGCTTGTTAATATGAATAGAATATGAAAGTTAAGATTATAAATAAGTCACAACATCCTCTACCGCAATATGCTACGCCTTATTCAGCAGGTATGGATTTGCGAGCAAATTTGTCTGAACCTGTTGTTATCAAGCCGTTGGAACGGAAGTTGATTCCTACGGGCGTCTATATTGCTTTGCCTGAAGGCTTTGAAGCTCAAATTCGTCCGCGTAGTGGATTGGCTTTAAAACATGGTGTTACAGTTTTAAATACTCCAGGTACGATTGATGCAGACTATCGAGGGGAAATTTGTGTGATTTTGGTTAATCTTTCTTCTGAGCCGTTTATTGTTAATGATGGTGAGCGCGTTTGTCAGATGGTTATTGCAGCATATATCCATATTGACTGGAAGGAAGTTGATGAGTTGAGTGATACTGAGCGCGGAGCAGGTGGGTTCGGTCATACAGGAAAGGCATGATATGAAACAGATAAAGTCTCAAATATTTGAAATTGTTGTTGTGCTTTTGTTGTCTACGATGTCGATTTCGGCTGTGAATAAGAAGACGAAAGGGTTTGTTAAGTTTGAAGGTATAAGTGCCTTTGATCAGCGCAAGGTCGATTATTTTTATTATGAAGGATTAAAATTGAAGGCAGAGGGGAAGTATGATGCAGCCTATGACGCTTTTAATTATTGTTTGGAAATAGATTCTACGGCCTCGGCTGTACTTTATGAATTGTCGTCCTTTTATGCTCAACTGAATCATCCAGAAAAATCAGTAGAGATGTTGAAACGTGCTGTAACATGCAGCCCTGATAATTTTACATTTCGTGTAGCTTTGGCTACTATAGAACGCAATCAAGGGATGTTTGGCGAATCAGCTGAAGAATATGAGAAGCTTGTGAAAGATTTTCCTTCAAAACCTGAATTAAATTATTATTTGGCAGATGCATTAACGCAGAGTGGTGAAATAGGAAAAGCTATTGACGCTTATGATGCACTTGAAGCATCTATAGGTATGAATGAAGCTCTGTCATTGCAAAAATATAAACTTTATAATTCTTTGAATGAGACTGACAAGGCTTTCAAAGAAATGGAAAAACTGGCTGAAAAATTTCCTTTGGAGGCAAGATATAAAATAATGATTGGCGATCTTTATTTGGAAAAGAATGATACAGTTAAAGCTTTAGCCTTTTACAAACAAGCTTATGCCGTTGATCCTGCCAATCCTTATTATACAGTTTCAATGGCTAATTATTATGAAGCAGTAGGGAATAAAGAGGCTGCTGAAACGCAGATTCGTAGTGCATTGATAAACAAGGAACTTGATGTTGATACAAAAGTAGGTATACTATCACGATATATTATGCGTCTTCAGCAATCGCAAAAAGGAACAGATAGTGCAAATGATTTATTTAAGACTTTGATTGAGCAGCATCCTGAAGAAACAGATTTGAAAGAGATGTACGGTGAATTGTTGTCTGAACAAGGGAAAAATGATGAAGCACGATTTCAGTTTCAATTGATTACAGAGACTAATCCAGATAATGCGACGGCTTGGCAGCATCTTTTAGATTTGGCGTTGAAATCAGACAGCATTTCAGAGGTGATTCGAATTTGTCAACGATGCCAGGAATTGTTTCCAAAGGCTCCAGAATATTATTTTTATTTAGGCATAGCCTATTATCAGCAGGAAAAATATCAATTGTCGCTGGATACATATTATGCAGGTTTGAAAATTATTCCGGCAGAAAATGTCAATTTGAAATCGGATTTCTATGGTCAGATAGGCGATTTGTATTATCAAATGAAAAGGTTAGATGAAGCTTATAAAGCTTATGACGAGGCGTTGAAATATAATGATAAAAATGTAGCGGTTCTCAATAATTATAGTTATTTTCTTTCTTTGGAAAAAAAAGATCTGAAAAAAGCAGAAAGAATGAGTGCACAGTGTGTAAAGCTTGCACCTAATAATTCTACTTATTTAGATACATATGCTTGGATATTCTTTGTTCAAGGAAATTATTCGTTAGCAAAAATTTATATAGAAAGCGCTTTATCGAATGATACGACCAAGAGTTCAGAACTTGTCAGCCATTATGGTGATATCCTATATATGTGCGGCGAGAAGGAAAAAGCGCTTGAACAGTGGAAGAAAGCAAAAGAATTGGGTAAAAAAGATGCCATGTTGGATCGAAAGATCACTGAAGGTAAATATATAGAAGACAATGGGGAAAGAAAAGAAGGAAAATAAGTTTTTTAAAAACAGGTCTTCCTGTTTGATTATTTTTGTGGGATTGTCATTACTTGTGTTTTCTGCTTGTAAAACGACGAGTAAAGTATCGAAGCCTGTTACTCCAACATCCGTTTCGATGAATGGAAACATTTCGTTGTTAAATTCAATTCAAGAACAAGCTTTGCAGTTTGAGACGATGTCTGCACGAATGAGTGTGGATCTCAATTTCCCAGGTAATGAGATGAGTTCTCGTGTAGATTTGAAAATGGTCAAAGACAGTGCATTTCAGCTTTCTGTTCAGCCTCTCCTTGGCATCGAAGTTTTCCGAATGGAGTTAAGTAAGGATAGTGTGAAAGCTATTGATAGACTTAATAAACGCTATGTCGCTGATAATTATGCTAACTTAAAAGGTCAGACTACAGTGGATTTTAATTTTTATAATTTACAGGCACTTTTTGCGAACCATTTATTTATCCCTGGACAAAAAACATTGACAGATAAGCAATACAATCGTTTTAAAGTAAATGCTGGAGCCTCCGAAAATGAATTACGTATTAAAGATGCGATGGAACTTCTTTATTTATTTATGGCCGGAGGTGATGGAAAGTTGTTTTCTACACAAATTTCTGCTCCGGAGAATAAATATATTTTATCATGGAGATATTCTGATTTTCGTTTGAATGCGGGGAAAATGTTTCCGATGCAGATGAATGTTTCTTTGACTGCCAATGGCGTTTCAAAAGGCTCTGTTGAGATGCATTTTAATAAGATACAAGTGAATGTCCCCTTGACAATGGATTTTACAATTCCTGCAAAATATCAACGTATTACATTGGCACAAATTATTAAATCACTCAGTCAAAAACAATGAAATATCGATTAGTCTTTATATTACTTTTGTTTGCTGTTTCTGTTTTTGCCCAAAACTCTGCTCGAGTTCGGGAATTAGAGAGACAACGAAAGGCAGCTATTGCCGAAATAGAAATGACTAATCAACTTTTACAGCAGACAAAACAGAATACTCAAAACTCGTTGAATCGTTTGAATTTGCTTTCTCAACAGATTGTCTCCAGAAATCAGATAATTAATTTATTAAGTCAGGAGTTGGGAGAATTGGACAATCAGATAGATGTTTCTCGGCAAGAGATAGAGGTTCTTCAAAAGGAATTGGAAAAGAAACGGGCTAATTATGGGAAATCTATACGAAGTATATATAAACGCCGTACTTCTCAGGATAAGCTTTTGTTTATTTTTTCAGCAGATAATTTTGCACAGTCATTTCGACGCATGCGTTATTTGCATGAATATGCTGAATGGCAGAAACAGCAAGCAAATGAGATTATTGAAGAGCAAAGACTTATAGAAACGAAGCAACAAGTACTGGGGCAACGACGTACTGAAAAGAATCAACTTCTGAATGTACGTGAAGATGAAACTCGTAAGCTTGAAAATCAGAAAGCCAGTCAAAAGGTGGAAGTAAAGCAACTTAATAAAAAACAAAAAGAACTTATTGTTCAGTTGCGTAAAAATCAACGTCGTGCTGAAGATTTAAATCGTCAGATTGAAAATCAAATTGCAGCTGAGATAGCAAGAGCTGAAGCTGAAGCAAAGGCTGCTCGTGAAAGAGCAGAAAAACTGGAACGTGACCGTGCTGCTCTCGCGAAAAGTACAGGAAAAACTGCCCCTGAAAAAGTGGCGCCAGTCCGTGAAGAACGCGTGGCTGATACGAAAGGTGGTTATGCTATGACTCGCGAGGAAAAACAGCTTTCAGATAATTTCGCTGAGAATCGTGGTCGCTTGCCTTATCCTGTTACAGGACGTCATGCTATTGTAGGCTTTTTTGGTGAACAGCAACATCAGGATCTTAAATATGTACGGACAAATAATAGCGGAATAGATATTCAAACAGATCCCGGTGCAAATGCACGTGCCGTCTTTAATGGTGTCGTTACGCGTGTTTTTGTTGTCCCCGGATATAATAATTCTATTATTATTCGTCATGGTAATTATCTGACAGTTTACAGTAATCTTAGCCAGGTATATGTTAAGGCGGGTGATCGTGTGACTACTCGCCAAACTATCGGACGAATATACTCTGATCCTGAAGATGGTAATGCTTCAATTTTAAATTTTCAACTTTGGAAAGAGCGGACTAAACAAAATCCGCAGCCGTGGCTATATTAAATATGACTTTGAATAATGAAAGATTTAGTTTATTTCTCGGATACTTTACCCAACGGACTTCGTGTTATGCATCTCCCTACTTCATCTCCGGTTTCTTATTGTGGCTATGCAGTTAATGCTGGTACACGTGACGAAACGCTGGACGAGTTTGGTTTGGCACATTTTGTAGAGCATATGTTGTTTAAAGGAACAACACATCATAATTCTTGGTACATCTTAAATCGAATGGAAGAAGTTGGAGGCGACTTAAATGCTTACACAACGAAGGAAGCTACTTACATTTATTCAACTTTTATGGAAAGCGAATTTAAACGTGCTTTAAATTTGATGACTGATCTTGTGTTTAATTCCGTTTTTCCACAAAAGGAAATTGAAAAAGAGGTGGATGTGATTCTCGATGAGATAAACTCTTATGAGGATAGTCCGTCGGAACTTATATTTGATGATTTTGAAAATATACTTTTTGCTGGTAATGCTCTAGGTCATAATACTTTGGGTGATCAAAAGTCACTTCTCCGATTTAATACAGAGACAGGACGATCTTTTCTTAATCGTTTTTATGCACCAGAGAATATGGTCCTTTTTTCAATGGGACGCATCGATTTCACGAAGATCATGAAGATGGCAGAGCGAGCTTTAGACGGTATCGATATTAAAATGTCTCCACGGCTGAGGAAAGTACCTGAATTTGTGAAGCCTGTTTCTACACTGTTGCATAAAGATACACATCAGTCACATGTATTGATAGGCGGTCGTGCATGCAGTATGTATGATGAACGACGTTTCCCGCTTTTTTTATTGATAAATATCCTCGGTGGCCCTGGCATGAATAGTCGGCTGAATGTTGCAATGCGTGAACGGAATGGCCTGGTTTATAATGTAGAGGCGAATACAACTTTATATACAGATACAGGTTTGGCTTCTATTTATTTTGGAACAGATCCGAAAAATCGGGAGAAGGCATGTGCTTTATTATATAAGGAATTGGCTAAGATGCGTGATATAAAGTTGTCAACAACCCAATTAGCTGCAGCAAAAAAACAGATTAAGGGGCAATTAGGCGTTTCAAGCGATAACAGGGAAGAACTTTTTCTTTCTTTTGGCAAAAGTGGCCTTCATTATCATTGCTATAATTCATTGTCTGAACTTTGTGATAAGATTGATAGTGTTACATCAGATGATATATTAGCAGTAGCAAATGAAGTTTTTGCTACTGAAAGTTTGTTTATGCTCAATTATGAATGAGCATTACCAACATTCTGCTTTGTCTTTCAATTGAGGAATACGATTTTTGTCGAATATTGGATTCTTGATGCCTTTGCGTTTTTGATCCGTATAATCGTCCAGAAGCAGAAATGCCTGTTTACTGAGCAGCGCTATCGCGACTAAGTTGCATATTGCCATAAATCCCATTGTTACATCAGCTAAATTCCAAGCGACATCGAGAGTTGTTAAAGCGCCAAACATCACCATTGCTCCTACAAGAATACGGTAAGTGTTGAGAACTGTCTTACTTTTGGTGAAGTAAGTGATGTTTGCTTCACCATAATAATAATTACCGATGATGCTTGTGAAAGCGAATAGCAGGATTGCTATAGCAACAAAGATACCTCCAATACTGCCTATTTCTTCATTCAAAGCTGTTTGTGTAAGCTGAACTCCATTGACAGAACTATCAATTGGAACGCCGCTGCACAGGATGATGAATGCTGTACATGAACAAATAAGTAGTGTATCTGTAAATACGCCTAGGGCTTGTACTAAACCTTGTTTTACCGGATGACTTACAGAAGCTGTTGCAGCAGCATTTGGTGTGGATCCTAAACCAGCTTCGTTGCTGAAGAGTCCGCGTTTGATACCTTGCATCAAAGCGGCACCAACTGTTCCTCCGATAGCTTGATTTATGCCAAAAGCACTAGTGACAATCAGTTTGAATACAGAGGGCAACTCGGTGATGTTCATCAGTATAATAACGAGAGCTAATACGACGTATCCTAATGCCATGATTGGGACGACTACACTACTTACTGCTGCGATTCGTTGTATGCCACCGAAAATAATAATCAATGTTAGAACAACTAAGATAATCCCCATCCAGACAGGGCTTGTTCCGAATACATTCTGAAAAGCAGCACATATTGTGTTGCTTTGTACTGAATTAAAAGCGAACCCATAGGTAATTGAGATCAAGATAGCAAAGAGTACTGCCATCCACTGCTTTTTCAATCCTTTTTTCATATAATAGGCTGGTCCACCGATGAAAGAGTCTTTGCCTTTGATTTTATAAAGTTGTGCCAATGTTGATTCTACGAAAGCACTTGATGAACCCAGTAATGCAATCACCCACATCCAAAAAACGGCGCCCGGTCCGCCAACAACGATAGCCGTTGCAACACCTGCCAGATTGCCTGTTCCGATGCGACTTGCCAAGGATACTGTAAACGCTTGAAAAGAAGAGATATGCTTGCCATCTTTGTCTTTACTTGTCGAATCGATCAGTGCCCTAAACATTTCTTTGATCATTCTGAATTGTACAAAACGTGTGCCTATTGTAAACCATAATGCACACCCAAGTAACATCGCAATTAGAATGTATGTCCATAACACGGTATTGAATCCGGTAATCCAGCTATTGATTTCTTCCATCTAAGTAGTTTGTTTTTCTTATGCAAACCTATGGAAAATGTTTGAAATGTACAAGAATATGCCTTTTTTATCGTGAAACAATTTGAATCGCCATTGTTTCTCTGAGATCACTGTGATTCAAATTGTTTCTCTTGATTTTGTATGAAATGGCCTGGATTCAAATTGAATAAGCATTTTTTTAATGAATTGCTCCTTCCACAAATTGTTTCGGGGTATTTATATTTATGTACCTTTGCAGTGTCAACAAGATACACAATATGGTCGGATCAAATTTGTTTTCTATTCTTATTCCCACGTGGAATAACCTGTCGTATTTGAAGCTCTGCATTGAGAGCGTCAAAAAGAATTCAGCGTTTCAGCATCAGATTCTCGTTTATGTAAATGAAGGTTCAGATGGAACGGTCGAGTGGCTTGATTCTGTGGGTTGTGAGTATGTGTATAGTAAAACGAATGTGGGAATATGCTTGGCGCTAAATGCTCTTCGTACAAAAGTGACGACAGATTACATAGTTTATATGAACGACGATATGTATGTTTGTCCGGGTTGGGATGAGGCTTTATGGAATGAAATACAAACATTGCCTGATAATCGCTTTTTCTTTTCATCAACCTTATTGCAACCCCGTCCGTTTTTTTGCAAGAGTGTGATTGCTCCGGCTGATTTTGGACAAAGTGTTGAAACTTTCCGCGAACAGGAGCTGCTGGATAACTTCCGTAATTTTCCTCACTCTGACTGGTTCGGTGCTACATGGCCGCCCAATGTTGTTCATAAGGATATTTGGGATCTTGTGGGTGGTTACAGTATTGAGTTTTCACCGGGAATGTACAGCGATCCCGATTTCTCTGCAAAACTTTGGAAAGCCGGTATACGATTGTTCAAAGGGCTTTCGGCAAGTCGTGTCTATCATTTTGAATCTGTGTCAACAAAACGTATGAAAAAGAATGACGGTAGCAGACAGTTTTTAATGAAATGGGGCATTACTTCTGCTTCGTTTATGCGTGATATATTGCGGCGAGGCGAACCTTACGTGGTTTCTGAAGCTTCGTCTGTTCATGAAGGAGACTTGAAGAAAGATATTTGGCGCAGCCGTTTGAAAAAAGCACTTTATCTCTTTAAGGGCAATGCCGATGCAAAGAAACTTTGGGAATAAACGAATAAATAATACAAGAAATGAATTTTGGAGTTATACTGCCGCATACGAAACTTTATGGAGGAGTAAAGCGCTTTTTGGAATTAGGTAATGCGTTGATAGATTTGCATCAGCACTTTACCGTTTATACGCCAGAAGGCAAAGCTCCGGATTGGTTTCATTTCAGTGGTTCCACAAAAACTTTTGCCTCTCTGAAAGAAGATCCAATCGATGTACTTTTCACTACAGAAACGCCATTTGTTGATGTCTTGTGCAGTGCCAATGCAAAACATAAGGTTTGTTATCATGTGCGGATGACCGAAAATATGCGTCCATTTCTGAAGCAAGGAGTAGAACTTTTCGCCTGTTCAACAAATATATACTTGAATGATAAGAAGAAGTACGGCAATGATGATTTTAAGGCTTTGGGTGGTGTAAATATAGCTAATTATCAACCAAAGATTGATTATCATGTAGTTGATCGTCCTTTTTGCGTGATGGCTTATGGCAGATTGGTTGAACATATTAAAGGTACCAAATATGTAGTCAAGGCATGTGAGCAATTGTATAAGCAAGGCTACAATATACGCTTGTTGTTGTTTGATACGGCAGTTAATGAAAAAGCCCGTCAATTAAATGAGCAGTTCACTTGCGCTGTACCATTTGATTTTATACTCAATCATCCTTTTGATCGCAATAGCGAACTTTTCAATCGTGCTGATTTGTTTGTTGCTGCCGAACGACATGCCGGATGGTCGAATACGGTTTGTGAAGCGATGGCTTGTGCTTTGCCCGTTATTGCAACAAAAGCCGGAACTAAAGATATGTTGATTGATGAAGAGACAGGACTACTAACCCACCGCTTTACATTTCTTATCCGTAAAAAGATTAAGCGAATGATTGAAGATGAAGCTTTACGCCAACGTTTGGGAACGAATGCTCGTCGGCAGGTGGAACAGTTCGACTGGCATTTGGTTGCTCAGCGAATTCTCGTTCATTTCAATGAAACAACCGACGTTTGATAGCACGGCGAGTGTCGCGAATCCAGTCTTTGTGAGAAACATGTTTGTTGTGTTCATGCGTTAGTTCTTCCAATTCCTGTGAAAATAGTTTTGGATTTCGATTCGTCAGTTTGGCGTATTCGGAGGCAATCACATCTAATTTATCATCAGGAAGTTCCAGCATCCGGAAGTTTGTCAATCCTTTTTCGGGCGATACTTTTGTGAATTGTGTACGATTAACGTCCACCAGCCAGAAATGCCATTCTCCATCTTCTGTCTTTTTTAACAACGTGTTTCCTCCGGAATGGTCAGTGAAAAAGATATTTTTTGTGTGAAAATCGTATGTGAATCGTGTAAAAGCCCGATATACGCTATCTTGTTCATGAACAGGAAGCGTAGTGATACCTCGAAATGTGAAATCGCAAGGCAGCCACAAAGAAATGTAATAGCTTTGAGTGAGTCCCCATTGATTATGGAATTCTATAAAAGCCACAGGTTCAGGTGTTCCAACACCCAGTTCAACGAAACGTGTAGCGTAACGAAACGAGCGCTCTGCCTTTGATTTACGAAAATATCTATAAGCGATTTGATTGATGAAATGCGGTATTTTGAAGGATTTTACGCAAAGTTGCAATTCCTCTTTTTCAAATACTTTCAACGTATTCCGTCCTTGATAGATTATTCGTCCTTCCTTTGCGAATCTATCTGGAATCGATAGGAGAAAGTCCTTGCAGAATTGATATTTCGGATTGATTTCGTAACGCATTCCTTCTTTTTTATAATTGTTGCAAAGTTACATCCTTTCTGCGGAACTTCAAATTCCTGTGCTCGAAAAGCTATCATCTGGAAAATAAGTTCTTACCTTTGCAAAAAGGATTGAATGGCGATGAGAAAGCGCAAATTGAAGCATAATTTGATACGTTTCGGAGTAGCTTGGTTGCTTCGAGTAACCAATCGTACGCCGCGTGTTTTGTTCTATCATGGTGTAGATCAAGTCGATGAAGAGGATTCTTTACATATTTTTCCTGATGCCTTCGAGCAGGAGATGCAGTTCCTTCTCAAACATTACGAAGTCATTTCGATAGAAGAATTTGAACAGCGCTTTTTTACTAATCATTTTAGCGGACGTGAAATTGTTGTAACATTTGATGATGGTTATCAAAACAATCTTACTCATGCCGCACCTGTTTTGCAGTCATTAAGGATTCCTTTTACGGTTTTCATTTCAACAGCTCATGTAGAATCAGGTGATTATTTCCCGACGGCTATTGCGCGAATGATTATTCGCGATTCTCAATTGCAACATTTGTCGTTGGATTGTTTGAAGTTACAAATGCCCCTTCGTGATGCTTCACATCGAAAATCTGTTTGTGAAGCTGTTATCCAGACATTGAAACATTCGAATATATTGTTTGTAAAAGAGATTTGCCGACAGCTGATTGCAAATGTTTCAACAGATGAATATCAAAATTTGTGCGAACGGCATCATGCTGATAAACCTTTAACATGGGAGGATGTTCAGTGTTTGCACGAAAATTATGGTGCCACAATTGGTTCACATTGTTTGCAGCATTTTATCTGCAATGATTATCAGACGGAGGAAGAGATAACCCGACAGTTGACGGAAAGTAAGCGAATAATAGAAAATCACTTAGAGACAGATTGCCGGTATCTTGCGTATCCGAATGGCGTTTATAATGCGGGAGATGTAAATGTTTTTGCTATACAGGCTGCAGAAAAAGCCGGGTATAAATTGGCGTTTACAACTGTCACTGATCGTTTGCATTCAAACTTCAATCCGATGTTGATGCCCCGATTGGCGGCGCGTTTTGAAATGGAAGATTTCATTGTCAAACTGGGGCTCAAGCCCAAATATCATTAAAGAACTTGTTGATAAACGCTCATCAGTTCTTGAGCAATCTGTTGGTCGGAAAATCGTGCGACGTAGGTTTTGCTTTCTTCTATCATCTTTGCTATTGTTTCCGGCGATGATAAGATGGCATTGATGCTTGATGCAAGCATTTCTATATTTTCAGGGTCAACATAGGCAGAAGCTTTACCACCCGCTTCTTCCAAACAAGAACCTGTTGCAGCTACTACCGGTAAATTGGAATGAATAGCTTCGATAATGGGGATTCCAAACCCTTCAAAAAGAGAGGGATAAACAAATAATGAAGCCGACTGATAGATAGCTGTAATGTCTTCCCACAAAACATTATGTAGTAACTGTATTCGGCTTTGCAATCCTTTTTCCTGTATATAATCTTCTATTTCTTTTGTATAAGGCGTTTTTCTACCTACGGCAACTAATTTGATGTCTTGATCTTGGAGGATAGTCATCGCTTTCACAACACTCAGCAGATTTTTGCGGTATTCGATTGTCCCTACATTTAATATATAGTGTTCAGGAAGATGATATTTGTTTTTTATTCTTTGTTTTTCTTCTTTGGAAACAGGTTGTAGAAAAATTGGATCGCAGCCCTGATAAACTACCGATATTTTCTGTTCTTCTATTCCAAAGAAATCGATGATATCTCGTTTTGTCGCCTCGCTGATAGCAATAATCCGATCAGATTCCAGGCAGGCACGTCTGAATTTCTTTTCATAAATTCGGCGGTCTATCGGTTTATAGAACTGAGGAAATCGCATAAAAATCAAATCATGTATGGTGACAATAGAAGGAATATGTTTTTTATGGAGTCCGTAGGGTATTTCATTGCTCAGTCCATGAAACAGTTGGATCTCATCGCGTTGCAGATCCGGTAATAATCCTCCCGAGCGCCACATCGAACCGAACATTTTGTAGAAGAAACAAGATGGGTAATGAAGTACAACATTTGGCAGTTTTTCAACTTGACTACGCAACGACACTTTCCCTTTTGAAGGTGAATAAAGATGATATTGATTGTCTGCAAATTGTTCAGAAAGAATACGTACTATAAAGCGGCTATAGTTTCCCAGTCCGGTTCCATTATGCGTAATCCTTTTGGCATCAAATCCAATATTCATCTTTTCTCTTTTTATTATGATTGCTGTAGATGTTGCTCAATTTTATGTACAATTTGTTCAGTCGTTATTTGCGTCATACATGCCCAGTTCCCTTTGAAACAAGGTTTGTCGCCGTATATTGAGCAGGGTCTGCAAGGTAAATGCAACTGTATAGCATCTTGCGGGTTCTGATGATAACCATAGAATCCGGCATAAGGATGTGTTGCTCCCCAAATAGAAATGACCGGAGTTCCAACCAAAGAGGCAAAATGCATATTTGCTGAATCCATGCAAAGCAATACATCCAGTTTGCTGATCAAAGCCAATTCATTGTCTAGTGAATATCGCCCGATAACGCTTTTTACCCGTGGATACTGATATGCCCATTGTTCAATTGTAGCCTCTTCGTATGCGCCGCCGCCAAATAGAAACAGAGTATAGTCTTCGTGCGCTGACAATTTGGAAACAACCTCTTCCATATTATCGATTGGGTAAATTTTGCCGCGATGTTTGGCAAAAGGAGCAATGCCAATCCATTTACCAGTCTTTTCACCAGTTAGTTGCTTCATAGGCGAAAGATCAGCAGGATGGTTTTCGTCGTATAGAGAGACGAAAGATTCCGAATAGTTTAATCCTGCAGCTCGGAAAACGTCGGCATAACGTTTTGTCATCAGTGGCAACTGTATCAGTTGTTTGTTTTTTTGCGTTGTCAGTTTTTCTCGTTCTTCTCGTTCTTTATTGATGACAAACACACGTTTGCCATGCAATCGAAACATCCAGCGGATCACCATGGTACGCAGCACATTATGCAGGTCGAGGACAACGTCAAAATGATATTTAACTAATGCAGAAACAAACTTCAGCAGTCCTGATAGTTTTTTCTCACTTCCTTTGGTGTCGATACCAACGATGTTGACATTCTCCGGACGATTAATAAAAACCGGAATCAAAAATGTTTGTGTCAGGACCGTAAAAGTATCTTCGGGATTCGCTTTTGCAGCTGAATAGATTACTGGGACGGTCATTGCAACGTCACCGATAGCCGATAGTCTGATGATTAATATTTTTGCCATTATTTTTGTCCGTAAAGCACTGGATTAAGTGCCGGGTCATTGTACATTTTCATCTGCTTGTACACTTTCATATATTTCTTTCCCGTCTCGATATCCGTTAGTAACTGATCGAGAGCTGTTGAGAGATCATTTTCTTGTTCCAGCAAAACGTGCAGTTTCTCTTCGCATCTTTTTCGATGTTCGGCTGATGCATCGTTACGGCGAACTTCTTCTCGCATGTGAAATATTTTGAGAGTGAGAATAGATAGACGATCTATTGCCCACGCAGGACTTTCCGTGTTTATCGTTGCATCCTGAAGTGGTTTTACATGTTTGTATTTATCCAGAAAATAGCTGTCAATCAGCTCAACAATATCTGTACGATCCTGATTTGATTTGTCTATGCGTCGTTTGATGACCAGTGCCTCTTTGGGATCAATCTCCGGATTGCGGATAATATCTTCCAGATGCCATTGTACAGCATCAATCCAGTTTTTGAGATAAAGATAATATTCGATACTTTTCAAGGGAAAAGGATTGTTCATTGTAGCATCTACATTGTTAGTTACATGATAAGCCTTTGTCGCCTGATCGAAAATTCGTTTACATTGTTCGCTGAACTCCATATTCTTTTTGTTCTGAGATAAATAATACTTTGCAAAGATAATGCAAGTCGAGAGCAGAACAAAATGAACAAGTTCATTTTTTATGCTGAGGCGCAGCTTATCTTCGCTTTCAAGGCAAAGATAAGGTAATCCGATTGGAATGTCAAGTTTGCTCGAATTATTATTCTTCAATGTTGGCTATGAGATTGATCCGGAGATGATTCTTCCTTCATCGGCATAACTGTAATAACAACCGTCGGTCAGCACAATATGGTCGAGCAAATTAATTTCTATCAGTTTGGCAGCATTGTTCAGCCGTGTTGTCAGATTATCATCCTCCTTGCTTGGTCGGGAATTCCCTGACGGATGATTATGACAAAGTATGATTCCTGTGGCTAGCGCATTTATGGCAGCTTTAAGAATCAATCGTAAGTCTGCTGACGTTTCATTGATTCCTCCTTGACTAATTTTTATCTTCCCGATCACTTTTGATGATCTGTTGATTAGCGCAATCCAAAGCTCTTCGTGAGTCAGATCGCATAATAGCGGATGAAACAGTTGATAGGCGTCACGACTAGAGCGAATGAAAGGTTTTGATGCCGGAATGCTTATTCCACGCCGTTTGCCAAGTTCGAGAGCTGCGCAGATGCTAATGGCTCTTGCTTCGCCAATTCCTTTGAAATTAGCAATCAAGTCGCTTATGCTCAACTTACTCAAAGCATTTAGATTATTGTCTACCGAATTGAGAATCCGTTGTGAGAGTTGCACGGCCGTTTCTTCTTTGTTGCCCGATCCGATGAGGATAGCTAAAATCTCGGCATTACTTAAGGTCGCAGCACCTTTGAGCAGCATTTTTTCGCGTGGGCGGTCTTCTTCTGCCCATTCTTTGATTTTCATAGATAATGGTATTTTGATGATACAGGCACGAACTTCACTGGTTGATATGAACAGTGCAATCCGTGCCTGCAAGAATTTTATAAATTTCGAAACGAGTCGGCTTAGCGGACGCGTCCTACGTATGAACCGTCTTGTGTATTGATTTCGATGATTTCGCCTTCGTTAACAAACAACGGAACACGTACTTCTGCTCCTGTTTCAACAGTTGCAGGTTTCAGTGTGTTTGTAGCTGTATCACCTTTGACACCTGGTTCGGTATATGTAACGGCAAGTTGAACTTTTACAGGCATATCTGCAAAAAGAATCGTTTCAGTTGAGGCATCCGAAACAACGTCAACAATCTGTCCTTCTTTCATGAAATCAACGCCATTGATCAATTCCTTGTCGATGATGATGTCATCCCAAGTTTCCTGATTCAGAAAATGATAGTGGTCGCCGTCATGATAAGAATATTGATATGGACGACGTTCAACGCGTACATCCTCCAGTTTTTCACCGATGTTGAAACGACGTTCCAAAACGCCACCTTTAACAACATCTTTCAGTTTTGTACGCATAATCGTATTGCCTTTTCCTGGTTTAACATGGAGGAAGTCGATACAAAAGTACAGCTTTCCATCCAAGCGAATACACGTTCCGATCTTAATGTCTTGTGAATTGATCATACTTTCTATATTTATTTCGAATTGTATTTTATTGTCTTTGAAATCATTTCGGGTGCAAAAGTAATATATTCCTCTCAAAGAATCAAGACACTTGATGAATTTACTGTCGCAACAGCTGGTTTTTATATCATTTTGTCCTATTTAAAATCGTTTGATTCTCTAATTCGTCTTGTGTACCGATCCAATAAAAAATCCCGGTTCTCTTTTGAAGGACCGGGATTTTTTTATATTGAAGCTAATGATTAATATCTTCTGCGATTGAAACCGCCTCTATCACCGCCTCTGTCGCCACCGCGATTTCCGTAACCACCACCACGACGATCGCCGTAAGCAGGTCTTTCAGTTCTTTCGCGAGCGATAGCTACGCTGATGTTTTTGCCTTCGAATTCTGTCTCGTTCAAAGCATCGATTGCTTCTTGTCCTTCCTTAACGTTTGGCATTTCAACAAAGCCAAAGCCACGTGAACGTCCTGTTTCACGGTCGGTGATGATTTTTACTGAAGTTACTTCACCATACTGTGCGAATAGGTTCTGCAAGCTGTCTTCCTGTGTGCCCCAGCTTAAATTTGCCACATAAATGTTCATTCTTTTGAAAAATTAAATTGTTATTGTTGTTATGATTGAAAGGTGTACTGCGTTCATTCCACGTCGTGTACCGCGCTCAATTTCAACTGTTATTTTAAACAAAGGAATTGATAATGATGTCTATTTGGAATGAAATAACCCGCAGAGAGAGAAAGGCGGAATCAAACACACGCAAAGAAAATTCAATATAAACCCAAATGTTTTCGCCACAAAAATACGTTTTATATTTGAATCTTGTATATTTCTCCGATATTTTTTGTTTTTATTTAATTTAGTGACTGTTATAAAGCAAAGAAATATGCATTTTCGTGATTCATCTGGCAAGAATCAAGAATTTTGTGTATGTTTGCTGCCAATCTAAAATGTGTGTATTATGGCAGACGATTATTTAGAAGA
Organism: Tannerellaceae bacterium; assembly: GCA_036734445.1. Taxonomy (GTDB): domain Bacteria; phylum Bacteroidota; class Bacteroidia; order Bacteroidales; family Tannerellaceae; genus Parabacteroides. Next base: position 3,596 of record DAIMYP010000054.1, on the reverse strand, counting down.
TGAGTTTGAACGCTATCGTGCCAGAAAAGCGGCTTGGGAAAAAGCAGGGAAACCTGCAAAGAGCAAGTCGCATACGCTCACCAAGGCAGTTCCGGGCAAGCGCGACAACGAAACGGATATTCAAGACAATGAAGAGCAGCGCTGAAGTATGCTGAATCAGCGTTACATTCGCTCGGCATTCGATTCATAAATCAAAAAACATCAAAAAATGGCAGAGCGAGAAAAGAGCTCAAATTGTGCTCATGGGATATGCATTTGTCTTGAATTCTGCAAAGTACTCAATATAAATATCAGAATATTAATATATTAGGGGTCGATATTTTATTCGGATGCGATTATCATTTCATTCGAATGAAATGGTTGACGCATTCGGAAGAAATGGTTGCTCCATTCGAATGAAATTCCGCGTCTATTTAGATGTCTTTCTTGCTCTATCCGAAACGAACGCTTGATGCTTCAAAACATGAATTTTTGATATTTTAATTTCGACTTCTATTTGTACTTGAGAAGGGTGGAGGTTGACTTCGTTTCGCTTAAAAAATTTAGAGGGTTCATTTTATTCTCCTCTAGGTTTATGCTATCTTTGTCTCGCCAATAGGCGATTTCGACAAAAGAAAGCTACTGAAGATGAAAAGAATAAAGAATCCCTGGGCGGGTAAAGAAAACTATTTCTGTTTTGGATGTTGTCCTGACAATCCTTCAGGCGTACACATGAAGTTTTATGCTGATGGCGAGGAAGTGATTAGCGTATGGTCGCCGCAACCTCAGTTTCAAGGTTGGATTGATACCATGCATGGTGGCATTCAAGCAGTTTTGCTGGATGAGATATGCGCTTGGGCTGTGATTTTGAAGATGAATACGACGGGTGTGACTGCTGAGATGAAAACGAGATACAAACATCATATTTCAACTAACGACCGATATTTGCTGATTCGGGCACGTGTGGTAGACATACGTCGTAATATTGCTACCGTTGAGGCTACCCTTTCCGACAGTAGCGGACAAATATGTACACAAGCTACTTGCACCTATTTTACTTTTGCGAGCGAAAAAGCGTACGAAATGGGATATAAAGGGTTGCAGATGGAAGAAAAAGATGTAGAATTGGAGGAATTGCTTAAGACATTGTGAACCGATCGCCGGGAATGATGTGAATAGTAAAAGCATTCGATATACATATAATAAAAGCACTTGCTCGAATAATCGACAAGTGCTTTTTGTTCGTCTTGGTTATGGCGTTTTAGTTAAGGAGGTAACGACCTAATTCATGCATTAACGAAATGAATTTGTATTGATTGTTAATCTCAAAATCATCTTTGCAAATATACAATTTTGTCTGATATTCTCAAGTCTTTTTATATATAGATTCTTCTTATCTGCAGATAATTTATATCTATCAATCATATAGTTACAGTGAGTCAATGCTTATTCTGTGATGTAGACTTCTTTATTTGAAAGAGTATTTGTATATTTGTGAGAATAATGTTAACATCTATCCTATGAAACACTTTGGTTTATTACTCGCTTCTCTGCTCGCAATGCCGTTGTTAGCAAATGCACAAGGCAAGAGCAATGCTGTTTATCATTTCGACAAACCTCTTTATGGAGCTGCTTATTACAGTGAATATACTCCGACCGACCGCTTGGATGAAGATATTCAGTTAATGAAGAAAGCAAATTTGTCAGTAGTGCGGATAGGTGAGTCAACATGGTCGCTCTACGAGCCGCAAGACGGCGTGTTCCGGTTTGATTGGATGGATCGAATCCTTGATCATTTGGGAAAAGCAGGTATTAAGGTAATTTTGGGAACGCCTACTTATTCAATTCCTGCATGGATGGCAAAGGAACATCCCGAAGTATTGTCGAAAACGTACGACGGGAGGCAAAGTTTTTATGGTATCCGCCAGAATATGGACTTGCAGAATCCAGTCTACCGCAAATATTGCGAGCGAATTATCCGTAAAATGATGGAACATTTTGCTAAAAATCCGGCAATTATCGGTTATCAGGTCGACAATGAAGTGGAAGCGCGAAATATTGACAATGAGGATTACTTTCAGGGTTTTCGTGATTATATCAAAACATCGTTCAATAATAATCTCGATTCGTTGAACCGTCGTTGGGGCCTTAATTACTGGGGCATGAATATCAATACCTGGGATGAGTTCTATGATCGGAAGGGCGTAACGAATCCTTCCTACAAATTATGGTGGGAACGGTGGAATCGCAAGGTGACTGCCGATTTTCTCAATTGGCAGGTTGATATCGTCAATGAGTATAAACGTTCGGACCAGTTCGTGACACATTGCTTCATGCCGGCGTTCAGCAATATCGATCAGGTAGAAGCATTCCGCCAGATGGAATATCCTGCCATCAATGTCTATTACAATATGCAGGATGCGCAAGATGGTCTGCAGATCAGTTATTCTTGCGATTATATGCGTAACTTATGCAAACACAAGAACTTCCTTGTTACAGAAACGAATGCGCAAGGCACGGGGTGGAGTAGTCGCGACCAATGGCCGCCTTACGACGGACAGTTGCGTCAGAACATGTATCTGTTTCTTTCGGGCGGAGCAAATATGGTGGAATATTGGCACTGGAGCACATTGCATTATGGACAGGAAACTTATTGGCGAGGAATCCTCGGACATGATATGCAGCCAAATCGTGTATATGCTGAATTCCAGAAAGGTGCGCAGGAATTAGATCAGATTGGCAACCGTCTGGTGAACCTGAAAAAACAGAATCGTGTAGCAGTGCTTTTCAGTCATGATTCGAAGTTCGGTCTCGACTTTATGCCTTATAAGGAAGGTTCGCAGTATAACGACCGTATGGTGTATGAGGCTCTTTTCAAGCAGAATATAGAATGTGATATCATTCCATGCGACAAGATTCAGGACTTCAGTCATTATGATATGCTGGTTATTCCTTCATTGTATGTGGCTACAGATGCATTGCTTAATAAAATTTCCGACTTTGTGAAGAAGGGCGGTGAAGTGGTAATGCTTTACAAGAGCGGTTATTGCGATCAGGATGATGATGTGCGCCCGGTGCTTGCTCCCGGTCCGCTCAGCGATGTATGCGGTTTTACCTATCAGGAGTTCTCGAGCATCAACAGTTTGAAACTCAAAGCCAATGAGATAGGTGCGAACGATAATACAGTCAGCACTTGGATGGAATTCCTTCGTCCCACAACTGCCAAACCTTTGGCTTATGTTGATCATCCGTTCTTTGGCAAATGGCCTTGCATTACCGAGAATGCTTTTGGTAAAGGTCATTTAATATATGTAGGAACGGTTCCGTCCGATGATTTGCTTCAAAAACTTGTTGCACGCGCAGCAGACCGGAAGAATATTGCGACTGTAACCCGACAACTCCATTTCCCTGTGATTGCCCGTTCGGGAATGAATGGCATGAATAAACCTATTCATTATATCTTCAACTTCTCGGCAACTACACAGCAAGTGGAATATCCATTTAAAAACAGTACATCTCTTCTCGATTCTCAAAAGTTAAACCAGGGTGATTTGATTACTGTTGCGCCTTGGAATGTAGTGATTGGAGAGGAAAAGTAGGTTTAGTCATAACTACTC
>DAIMYP010000053.1:6434-26133 GCA_036734445.1 Tannerellaceae bacterium | reverse complement strand
GGTTCTTGAAAATGTCCAAAAAAACATTCGAATGCGCGGACCTTTTCATTCGAATGAAACAACACTTTCATTCGAATGAAGTGAACTTTTTGTCCGAATGAATTTGAAAAAACATTCGGTTGTATTTGAAAAAACATTCGGATAAAATAAGTGGCGAAATCTTTTGCTTTATAATGAATATCCGGAAGTGGACGACTTTTTTTTTTGTCAAAAAGTGATGTTTTGAAGAAATTCTTATGAATAGTATGTAATCATAAATTTTTATTTACATTTGCAGCGAGGCAATATATGCTAATAGAATAACGATGAACAGTCAAGTAACTTATTCTGAATCTCTAAAGAGTAACTTTGATAAGATATATGTTACTTATTTTTTGCGAATGAAACGATTCGCAAAAGAATATGTGCTCTTTGACGAAGATGCCGAGAATATAGTTCAGGATGTGTTTGTCATGCTATGGGAAAAGCGCGAAGTTTTGGATATTCAGGTGAGTCTTCTCCCGTATATGTTCATGCTTGTGAAGAACCGATGTCTTGACTTTTTGCGTCATCAGGATGTTGCAGAAGAATACAAACAGGAATTAGAAACCAAACGCTCTGCCTTGGAAATCGTTGATTGTGAATTTTCATCGGAAGAAGAGTTGGAGCGTGTCGTCAATGAGGCTATTGATAAACTGCCCGAACGTTGTCGGGAAGTTTTCTTGAAAAGCCGCCTCGAAGGAATGAAATATAAAGAAATTGCCGAATCTATGAATTTATCTGTCAACACGGTGGAAAACCAAATGGCCATTGCTCTGAAAAAACTTCGTATAGAATTGAAGGATTACCTTTCTTTCTTTCTTTTCCTTTTATAGTAGAATATCAGTCTTATCCGAATCGGGCAAGTGTTAAATTTGTTATTCCTGAAAAAAAGGTTTGGTGGTATTCGCTAATTCAAACGTTCTTTATATAAAAAGCATAAAAATGCAGGAGCTAATCGTAAAATACTTCGAAGGCACAATCACCACAGAAGAAAAGAATCTGTTGTTTGATGCTATGAAAAAAGATGAAGAACTTAGAAAGGAATTCATCTCCATGCAGAATCTTTGTGGGATGGTTTCGTGGATGCCTTCTCATAGTGATGCTCCTCAAGCCATTGGAAAACTATTGGACTTCAAAAAATCTCGTACAAAAAAATCTCATTCATTCTCTCTTGTCCCTTATTTGGGTTATGCTGCTACGGCATGTATTGCTGTTTTTGTCACTTGGTTTATCTCTTCCCGCTCGGTCAAAGTGCAAAAAGTGGACGAACCGGTTGTTTATGAGCAGATAACCACACCTTCCGGTCAGCGTGCCCAAGTGACGTTGCATGATGGAACGGTAGTTTGGCTGAATGCCCATTCAACGCTTCGTTATCCGAACCATTTCAATGGACATTCGCGAAAGGTTGAACTCGATGGCGAAGCCTTTTTTGAAGTAACACATAATGCGGCAAAACCTTTTATCGTTTCGACTGAGAAGGCAAGTATCAAAGTATATGGAACAAAGTTCAATGTCTTTGCATACAAAGGCAGCCCGGAATTTAGCACATCTTTGGTTGAAGGTGCAGTAAGTGTTTATACCAAGGAAGGAACACTTCAGTTGCAACCGCATGAAATAGCTTCGATTGTAAATAAACGTTTGGTGAAGTCGCAATATACCAATTCCGATTTCTTGTTATGGAAAGAAGGAATCTATGCTTTTGATGATGTGCCTTTCAATGAGATCGTGAAAAAGCTGGAACTGTATTATGATATACAAATCGAACAGAACAATAATCATCTGGCAAACTTCCGCTTCAGTGGAAAGTTCCGTCAGCGCGACGGCGTAGTAAGCGTTTTAAAGACGATGCAACGGGTTGAACGCTTCTCATTCATAAAAGATGACGATCTGAATAAGATTACAATACGATAATCCTATAATGTTTAACAACAAAAATATATTGCCTATGAAGTAAGATAGAGGAGGAACAAGAAAACCGATGAATGTTGCAGCATTCACCGGCTTGGCTAACACTAAAAATTCAATTACAAAACAATTAAAAATTAAGTATTAACGAGAAAACGAACAAAGGTATGAAAAATGAACCGAAATTTCTAAAAATCATGAGAATTTCAACTTTTCTCCTTTTCCTTTGTATTTTTTCATCTTTCGCAGCAAACACAAATTCACAGAATGCGAAGGTATATATCAGAGGAAACAATTTGACGATCAATGACTTTATTGATCAAGTGGAAAAACAGACAGACTATTTGTTTGTCTATAGTAAAAATGAGGTGAATCCGAATGCAACGGTTTCTGTAAAATCAGGAAACAAATCGGTTGCAGCTTATCTGGAAGAAGCTTTTGGTAATTCAAATGTCAAGTATTCTTTTGGAAACGATTACATCGTGTTGACAACAAGAAAAGAAGCCCCAGCTATTGTTCAGCAAGGTCGGAACGTAACTTGTGTCGTTGAAGATGCTGCCGGTCCTGTAACTGGTGCTAATGTGATGATTAAGGGCACGACGAATGGAACAATTACCGATATGGATGGTAAGGCTGTTCTGCAGAATGTTCCTCGTAATGCTGTCTTAGTGATCTCTTTCGTAGGCTATATTACACAGGAAGTATCTGTTGGCAATCAGGCTACTGTTAGAGTTAACTTGAAAGAAGACGCAAAGGCATTGGATGAAGTCGTTGTTGTAGGTTATGGTACGATGCGTAAATCGGATGTAACAGGTTCTATCTCGGTAACCAAGGGAGATGATATGTTGAAAACTCAATCATTCAGTGCATTGGATAACTTACGTGGTAAGGCTTCCGGTGTCAATATCTTCTCAAACTCAGGACAGCCGGGTAATCAGGCCAGTCGTGTCATCATTCGTGGTGTCAGTACAATCAATGCATCTTCAAATCCATTGTATATCGTCGATGGTGTAGCCATGGAAGATTTTTATCTGGTGAACCCGAATGATATCGAGAAAATGGAAGTCTTGAAGGATGCTTCAGCAGCAGCCATCTACGGTGCCCGTGGTGCAAACGGCGTTATTATGGTAACCACCAAACGTGGTTTGAAAGGCGAAGGTACGCAGATCAGCTATCAAGGTTCAGTAAGCGTAAGCTCAATGGCTCGCAAAATGAAAACTTTGACGGCTCAGCAATGGTGCGATGCTTTCATGCAAGGTCTTGAAAATGAAAACAAATGGCAGGGAAAGAACTGGTCACTGAATCGTAGCGACTGGTTTAATGATTCTCGCTATTTCGATTCGAACGGCAATCCGATGTATGATACGAACTGGCAGGATGAAGCTACTCGTAATGCCATCTCTCATAACCATCAGTTGAATATTCAGCAGGGTGGAAAGAATTCATCTGTAGGTGCATTCTTAAACTATACCGATCAGGAAGGTATCATGCTGAATACCTATAGTAAACGTTTGAATGCCAAGATGACTTACGATGCCAATCCAACAAAATGGTTGTCGACATCAGTCAACATGATGATCAATCATACTTGGGGTAATTCAACTACTGAAACGGGTGGTGCGCAGGATGCTCGTCGTACAATGATTGAGTTCGTTCCTTGGATGCCTGTTTACGATTCAAATGGTAAATATACCAACTATGCAAGTTCAACACTTGGATCTTCTTTGGGATTTGAATCAATGGCCAATCCGGTTGATATTCTGAATAACCAGAAACGTTTGAAATATACGACCAAGCTGTTTGGTAATGCCGCTTTGACATTCCATCTGTTGCCCGGTTTGGATTTGAAGACACAGTTCGGTATGGATGCCGAGAAGTATGAATGGAAGTATTATTCTTCTACACACTTGGTAAACCTTTCTTATCCGAATGGTAAAGCAGAAAATGATCATTCAAATACAACCTACTGGCAGGAAGAAACTTATCTTACATACAATTGGAATAAAGGACCTCACCGTTTGAATGCTATGGCCGGTCTTTCTTGGCAGGAACATGTATACGATTATTATGGAATGAACAACAGCGGTTATACCGATGATTTCTTCCAGGATTATAATATGGGCGCCGGTACAAGTATGGACGGAATGTCGTCATCGTACAACCGTTGGGCAATGAACTCATACTTCTTGAGAGGTGCTTATACCTATAATGACCGCTACTCGGCAACGGTTACTGCTCGTATCGATGGTTCGTCAAAGTTTGGTAAGGATAACAAGTATGCATTCTTCCCATCTGCAGGTTTGGCATGGAATGTTTCTAACGAAGATTTCATGAAGGACATCGAAACTGTAAGCAATCTTAAACTTCATACCAGCTATGGTCTGACAGGTAACTCTGAGATCGATCCTTATACTTCATTAGGTCGTGTTTCTTCGGGTACGCTTTTGCAGAATGGTGGCTATACGCCATATACTTATATCAGCAACTTGGGTAACTCTTCACTTAAATGGGAAAAGACTGCTCAGTGGGACTTCGGTTTCAATTTGGGTCTGTTCAAGAACCGTCTGAATTTCGATATCTCTTATTACTATAAGAAGACAACCGACTTGTTGTTAGGCCGCCCGGTTCCTTATCTGACTGGTTTTACTTCAGTAATGGATAACATCGGTTCTGTACAGAATAAGGGTGTTGATATTATGGTTACAGCAACTCCGGTTCAATCAAAGGATTTCTCGTGGAATGCTACCTTGAACATGAACTATAATAAGAACAAAGTTCTGAAATTGGGAGAAAATGACGAAGATATTTTGAATAATGGTTTCTTAAATGGTTATTCAATCTTGCGTGTGGGTGAATCAATGGGTTCATTCTATGGATACGAACGTTATGGCGTTTGGACAACTGAAGATTATCAGGCAGGAAAGTGCGAGTTGAAGCAGGTTGGCCGTGCTCATCGTTCAGATGATCGTAAGATTTTGGGCAAAGGTCTTCCTGATTGGACTGGTAGCTTTATCAACGATTTCCGTTATAAGGGATTCGACCTGACAGTTGATATGCAGTTCGTTTGGGGCGTTGACTGTGCTCAGGAATTCTTCCATTCAACATACGACCGTTTCGGTATCACAAGCGGTTTGGCTGCAATTTATACAGATGCTTACAATGGATCAAATCCAAACACAATGCAGCAGGCTGTATATCTTTGTAACTCAAATCATGCAGGACAGGATACAAAGTTTGATTCACAGTGGGTTTGCGATGCTTCTTATTTGCGTTGCAACTTGATCCAGTTGGGTTATACATTGCCAGCAAAAGTTATCAAGCCTATCGGTTTGAGCAATTTGAGAGTCTACGGCAGTGTAAATAATGCATTCATGGTTTGCTCGAGCGACTTCTTGGGATTCGATCCTGAAGGAACTTCTCAGGGTACAAGCCAGTTTGGTCAGAATATGTTCTTCTTCCAGTATCCTAGACCAAGAACATTTACATTTGGTTTGAGTGCAACATTTTAATTAACCTCTAAAAGATAATTGAATATGAATAAAATAATAATGAGTGGCTTAGCAGCCATAGCAATGATTTCGATGACTGCTTGTAATGGATTCCTGGACGAAAATCCTAAAAGCAATTTGTCTTCAGAGGGATATCTTGTGTCTGAGGCACAGGCAAAATCGAATGTGAACTATTTATATCGTACTGGTGCTCCTACATTTGATACAGGTAATGGTGCGTACTATGGAACGAATGGTATGCTGGGCGGTTATCTGACAGGTTATTACAAAAGTGAATATGCCGGACAAGAACCGATCGTCGGTGAATCACAAACCTTGTCACGTACAGTAAGCAACTGTAATAGTTATATGGAAAGTCTATGGCAGAATGCATATCGTGCCATCAATGTGGCAAATTATTCGATTAAGTATACTTCGTCTAAATATATGGATGAAAGTGTAGCTAATCAATATATTGCTGAAGCTAAATTTTTCCGCGCATATAACTACTTCTATCTGGTAAAAATCTTCGGTGATGTACCATTTTATACAGAACCGTTTGAAAGTGCAACAGGCGATCTGACATTGCCAAGAACAGACAAGAAGACTGTCTATGCACAGGTTGTACAGGATTTGAAAGATGCTGCTTCTGTTTTGCCTAACAAGGCCTTTTATGATAACAGCCTTCGCATTACGAGCAATGTGGCAAATGCCATGTTAGCAGAAGTATATCTGCAGATGAGCGGCTATCCGATCAATGAGAATCATTATGCCGATGCTGCAACTGCTGCTAAAGCGGTGATCAGTTCGGGCAAACACAGTCTGACAGCAAACAGTGATATGGGAGCAAACAGCGCATACAATAAACTGAGAACTACAGACGGTCTGCCGGAAGTTATCTATGCTTATGAATATGCAGTAGGTATCAGCAATGCAACTTATCGTTGTGCATGGGCATTCCCGAATGCATTTTCAACCTATTTCAAAGTTACGATTTGTGATAACGTATATGGTTTGGTGAATGGCATCGAGAATATGTACAATGACAATGAGGACTTGCGTCATCAACCGAATCAGTTCTTCCACTGGAATTATGTTTTTCCGGGTGAGACAACAGCTAAATCGTTGGGTGCAACCTGTAACTGGTATTTCTATGATGCCGACTGTTTGCTGAAAACAGCTAAAGGTGGCAAGGATGCCAACATCATCCGTTATCCGGAAATGTTGCTCATCGCTGCCGAAGGTATCGCTCAGTCGTCAGGTGTAACTGCTGAAGCAGTTAATTATCTGGCACAGGTTAAAGCGCGTGCTTCATTGACAGGTAAGACGGTTTCAGATTATACAGCATCGTTGTCAGCTTTGTCAAAAGATGCTTTCATCAAGGAAGTATGGACAGAGCGCTTGCGCGAGTTCCCTCTTGAATTCAAGATCTGGGATGATTGCGTACGTACTCAGATGTTCCCTACTTTCAGTGCCTCTAACAAGGGAGCAGTTACTTTTGTAAACTTGATTGGTGCGAAGAACGGCAATGGCTATACATTTAAAGAATCAGATATGTATTTCCCATTGCCATACAGTGAGATTCAAAGAGATCCGAATTTGACACAGAATTCCGGATATTAATAATTGTGTAGATTAATCAGTTAAACGGAGAGAGGTGACTTTGATGGAAGTCGCCTCTCTTTTTTTTATCTTCTGCTAATGGCGTTCAATCGCTTTCTGTAGCTATTAAGTTGTGGCAGAATCGTTGACGAAAAAGAAAAGAAAATCATCGAACTCTTTGTTTATTAAAAAAAAGCATCTAACTTTGCAGCCCAAAATGGATAGAATAGAAAATAATAAAATAATATAGTAAGATGAAAAGAACATTTCAACCTTCTAACAAGAAGAGAAAAAACAAACATGGATTCCGTTTGAGAATGTCTACAGCCAATGGCCGCAGAGTATTAGCAGCTCGTCGTAAAAAGGGTAGAGCTAAATTAACGGTGTCAGATGAATACAACGGATGATTTTTCCGTCGATGTTTTTCTAAAGAAAGTAGAGGTTTTCTAAGAAAAAGCCTTTACTTTCTTTGTTTTAACGGCTTTGTTTGTTACTTTTGACTCGTGATACTAAGAACGTTTAAAAGATGAAGGATTCAGCTAAAAACAAAAGTACTTTGAAGAAGGTGATGGAGACTCCTTTTGCCTTCAATCTGATATGGGCGGTAATTGTTACCATTGTCCTGATTTCCCTCGTCTTGTTATGGCTGAATATATATACGCGGCATAATGAAGCTGAAGTAGTTCCGAATGTAAAGGGAATGACGGTCGCTGAAGCAGAAAAATTTTTTGATGATAATAACTTACGCTATAGTGTGATTGATTCGGTCTTTTCAAAAGATGTAAAGCCCGGTTCGATAGTGGAAATTATTCCTGAAGCTGGATCTAAAGTCAAAGAGGGACGTATCGTTTTCGTTACCGTCAATGCGGCTTCTGCACAAATGGCAGTGATTCCGGAAGTATGGGAAATATCAGTCAGACAGGCTGATGCCATGTTGAGAGAAGTAGGCTTTGAAAAGATTGAAATAGAGTATGTCTCCGGCGATTATAAAGATCTGGTTGTAGGACTGGAAATGAATGGACAACCGCTACGAGCAGGCGAACGTATATCGATATCTGCACCACTTGTGCTGAAAGTAAGCAGCGGAGTGAGAGCAGAAGAAATAGATACGACAGCTGCCGTTGAAGATGAGAATACGCCTATAGAAGAAGTTAAAAGTGATGAGGAGAAGTGGTTTTAACTATGGATGAGTTTGATGAAATAGAAGATGAGCATGATGATGACATGCAACCTGTCGAGGGTGAAGATGAAACACCTCAACAGTTGTATGAGCATTATCGTTTCGTTGCCGATCGGGGACAAACGTTATTGCGAGTAGACAAATTCTTAGTCGACCGTATGACGGGTGCAACACGCAATCGCATCCAAATGGCTGCTGACGCTGGTTGTATTATGGCGAATGGCCGTCCGGTAAAAAGTAATTATCGGGTGAAACCAGAAGATGTGGTAACCATCATGATGACACGACCTCCCAGAACTTTCGAGGTCCTTCCTGAGAATATTCCTATTAAAATTATATATGAAGATGAGGATCTTCTGGTTGTTGACAAACCGGCAGGCCTTGTTGTACATCCGGGACACGGTAATTATACCGGAACATTGGTTAATGCTCTGGCTTGGTATCTGAAAGATGATCCTACGTATGATCCGAATGATCCGGATATCGGTCTTGTTCATCGCATCGATAAAAATACTTCCGGCTTGTTAGTCGTTGCTAAAAAGCCCGAATCAAAGGAACGCTTGAGTATGCAGTTTTTTAGAAAAACAACACAGCGCGAATATCGGGCATTGGTGTGGGGTATCGTTAAAGAAGACGAAGGACGCATTGAAGGAAACATTGGTCGTGACCCGCATAACCGGATGCAAATGACTGTTTTTCCGGAAGGCGATCAAGGAAAAACGGCAGTTACTCATTATAAAGTGCTGGAGCGTTTGGGCTATGTGACATTGGTTAAGTGTCGTTTGGAAACAGGACGTACACATCAAATCCGTGTTCATATGAAGTATATCGGACATACATTGTTCAACGATGAACGTTATGGTGGAAATGAAATCTTGAAGGGTGTAACTACGGCTAAGTACAAACAATTTGTGGAAAATTGTTTTGCAATTTGTCCTCGTCAGGCTCTTCATGCTAAAACGTTGGGATTCATTCATCCGACTACAGGAGAAGAAATGTTTTTCGACTCTGAAATACCGGACGACATGACTCAGCTGATAAATAAATGGCGTAATTACGCAAACTCTAAAGAATTATGATGATGAAAAGAAACGTCGCAATTGTAGCAGGAGGCGACTCCTCCGAAATGGTTATTTCGTTAAAAAGTGCAGATGGACTTTATTCTTTTATTGATAAAGAAAAATATAATTTGTATATTGCCATCGTAAAACGGGGAGAATGGGCAGTAAAGCTTCCGAATGGTGAACATACGCCGATAGATAAGAATGACTTTAGTTTCACTGAAAACGGACAAATAAAGCATTTCGATTTCGCATATATCACCATTCATGGAACACCAGGTGAAGACGGACGTTTGGAAGGCTATTTTGATATGATTGGAATGCCGTATTCATCTTGTGGAATGTTAGCCAGTGCAGTAACTTTTAATAAGTTTGTATGTACGAACTATCTGCGTAGTTTTGGCATTAAAGTGGCTGACTCCATTCGATTGTTTAAAGGACAGACGGTAGATACGGATGAGGCTGTATCTCGTTTGGGGCTTCCAATATTTGTGAAACCGAATGATGGTGGCAGCAGTTTCGGCGTAACAAAGGTGAAAGAAGCTTCACAACTGCAACCGGCTATCGCAAAAGCTTTCGGTGAAGGACGTGAAGTGATTATGGAAAGCTTTATTTCTGGAACAGAAGTGACTTGCGGTTGTTATAAAATAAAGGGGAAAGAAGTAATCTTTCCGGTTACCGAAGTTGTTACAACAAATGAGTTCTTCGATTTCGGTGCAAAATATAAGGGAGAAGTGCAGGAGATAACTCCGGCGCGGATTCCTGCAGAATGGGCAGCAAAAGTACAAAAGGAGGCTTCTAATATCTATGATATTTTGGGCGCTAAAGGATTGATTCGTATCGATTTTATTATTGAAGCCAATGGCGAGCCAAAAATGTTGGAAGTAAATACAACTCCGGGTATGACAGCTACCAGCTTTATCCCGCAGCAGGTACGCGCTGCAGGTTTGGATATTAAAGACGTGCTTACAGAGATTATTGAAAACGAGTTTAATTAAATTGATATGGAAACCCCTATTAATTTTGACGATATTCGTCCGCTGAATAATGATGAAGTGAAAGATGCAATTGAATCACTCATCAACAATGCAGATTTCGAACGTGCATTCCGGTATATCCAACCGAATGTGGATTGGAATAAGTTCTCCGAAACTATGCGTTCGTATAAAACCAAAGAAGACTTTAAGTCGAAACTGGCATACCAGATCGTCATGATGGTTGCGAATAAGACAACGTTTTCGCTGACGGTCTCTGGTAGAAGTCGTCTACCAAAAGACAAGAAGCCGTGTACGTTTATTTCCAATCATCGGGATATAGCTCTCGATGCTTCGTTCTTGAATGTGATGCTTTACGATGTTGGTTATGGAATGACACAAGTTGCTATTGGCGACAATCTTCTGATCCGGTCTTGGATTGAAACGTTAGTTCGTTTGAATAACAGCTTCTTGGTAAAGCGTAATCTACCCGTACGCCAAAAGCTTGAGGCGAGCGCTGAATTATCAGCCTATATCCGCCATACGATTTTGGAGACAAAGGAATCTATTTGGATTGCACAACGCGAAGGAAGAGCGAAGGATTCGGATGATCGTACTCAGGGAAGCGTTTTGAAGATGCTTAGTATGAGTGGCGATAAGGACATCGTTTCTAATCTGATGGAGCTGAATATATTCCCGGTTGCCATTTCTTATGAATTTGATCCTTGCGATTACCTGAAGGCTAAAGAGTTTCAACAGAAACGCGATGACCCTGATTTTGTGAAGTCGCAACGTGATGATTTGCTGAGTATGGAAACGGGTATATTGAACAATAAAGGACGCGTTCACTTTACGCTTACGGAACCAATTAACGATGCTCTTGCCAAACTTGATCGGACTTTGGAAAAAAATGATTTGCTTGGCGAGATTGCTATGATTATCGATAAGGAAATATACAAGCACTATCGTTTTTATCCATGCAATTATGTAGCTTTCGATATGTTGTACAATACGAATCGTTTCATAGGCAATTATGGTGCTAAAGACAAAACACAGTTCGAAGAATATTTGAAAGGGCAGTTGGAAAAGATTGTTCTCGAAAATAAGGATGAAGCTTTCTTGCGTACCAAGATTTTGGAGATGTATTCCAATCCGCTTAAGAATCACATAGAAAATTCTTGATTTGTAATATATTTAGAGTTCGCGCAGGCTTTGTTTGATAACAGAGCCTGCGTTTTTTATATATATTATTTGTTTTCTTTTGCGTATTTGGAAGGGCTAACTCCGAACTGTTTTGTAAAAGCCGACCAGAAATAAGATTGAGAACTGAATCCTACCGCTTCGGAAATTTCATATACTTTCATATCTCCTGCCAACAACAATTCTGCCGCTTTCTTCAGTCTGCTCAGTTTGATCAGGTCATTTGGCGTGAGATCTGATATGCCACGAATCTTGCGATATAAAGTCGGTCGGCTTAAATTCAGTTGCTGGGCAATCATATTCACATCGAATTCCGGATTCGAAAGCTGTTCATCAATGATGGCATTAAGCTTTTCTAAAAATGCTTCGTCAGCTTTGCTGTATGCCATTGATTTCATGTTTGCAATTGGCGATTTGAAATAGAATTTTCTGATATTGTCGCGATTCGAAATCAAATTGGATATTTGTACCTTTAGAAGGTCCATTGAGAATGGTTTTTCAATGTAAGCATCGGCGCCAAGCTCTAATCCTTCCAAACGCGACTGCATTGTATTTTTAGCTGTGAGCAGAATAACGGGAATATGACTGAATTCAATTTCTGTTTTTACCTTCTTCAATAACTCAAAGCCATCCATGACAGGCATCATGACATCGCTGATAATAAGCTGTATGCTTTGCTTGTTTAATATGTCAATGGCTTCGGCCCCGTTGTTAGCAGTCGCTACATTATAATTGGTATTGATATCGTCTGCAATGAAGTTGCACATTTCAATGTTGTCTTCCACAACCAATATGGTTGCTCTGTCTTGTTCGTATACATAATTTTTCTGCTCTTCAGCATCTGGTGTAGAAAGCTCTGTTGCTTTTATTGTTTCTGGCAGTTTGACCGGAAGCGTGAGACGGAACATCGTCATTCCGGGATTATCATTGAATGTTTCAACACGTAATGAACCATTATGCATTTCTGCAAGCGAACGAGCTAAAGGCAATCCTAATCCTGTTCCAGGTTTGTTGCCATCTTTCTCAATGCGATAGAAAGGTTCGAAAATCTTGTCTTTCAATTCGGGAGAAATAGGCGTTCCGTCGTTGATGAAATCAATATAAAAAGCTTCATAATTAGCAGAGAGGGATAGTCTGACAATAATGCTGCTCTTTGCATATTTCACGGCGTTTGAAAACAGGTTGCTGAGAATTTTTGTTACTGCTTCGCGATCGATGAATGCATAAAGTTCTTTTGATGGCAAGTCGAGGTTCAGTAAGAGGTTTTTCACTTTGGCGAACTCTTGGAATCCTCGTGCAATTTCTGTGATTAGCGAAACGATTTCTGTATGCATGAAGTTGAGTTTGAAGCCTTCGGTTTCTGTTTTGCGAAAGTCAAGTAATTGGTTGACTAAAGACAGAAGCCGTGATACATTCTTATCAATCAGGCTGAGAGATTTTTGTACATTCTCTTCCAGCTTATTCGAATCGATAAGTTTCTCAAGAGGATTCTTGATGAGCGTGAGCGGTGTACGTATTTCGTGTGCAATATTGATGAAGAAATCTATTTTTGCCTGATAAAGCTCTTTCTCTTTATGGTCTTCAAAGATCTGCATATTATATTCTATTGTTTTCTTTACCCTCATTCTCCATGAATAGAAAATCCAAGTAGCGATAAGTAGAATAATAATCAGATAGCAGAAGCGAGCCATGGTTGATGCCCACCAAGGCGGCAAGATGGTTATTTGCAGTTGAGTCGGTTTCCCATACCATTTATTAAGGATATTAGAAGCTCGTACTTCGAAAGTATAATGTCCGGGAGGCAAGTCTGAAAAAATGGCGAAGTTTCGTTTATCTGTCGAAATCCACTGGCCGTCGCCCATTCGGTATTCGTAATTGATCGTATTTGGAGTAGCCATCTGTAATGCCGAAAAATTGATGCTGAATACGGATTGCTGATGGGGAAGTACGATTCCTTTTTTAGATGAAGTCGTGTCACAGTTCACGACGTAATCTTTGTCTTCGCCAATATGGATATGAACATCAACCGTGCTTATTCTGACATTGAGCCGGATCGACTTTTGATCAATCCCTTCAGGATTAAAACTGATGAATCCTTTTGTGGAACCAAAATACATTGTGCCATCGGCATCTTTGAATGCTCCTTCGGTATCAAATTGGCGCGTAAGCAGTCCGCCTTCTTCCGTATATGTTGTGATATCGTTGTTCCTTGAATTGATGCAAGCCAATCCGTTTGGTGTACTGATCCATATTTTACCACTATTGTCTTCTAACAGTCGATTGATAATATTGCTAGGCAGTCCATCTTTGACCGTATATCTTTTATATGCCTTATTGTTAATATTTGCACATACAACACCTTGTATGGTAGCGAACCATATATTTCCTTGCTTGTCTTCTATAATATCATCTATGGAAGAGTTGATTATTTGTTTTATTTGACTATTTGACAAGTTTTTGTATTTGTTTGTATGAGGGTCAAAATATCCCACTTGAGTAAAGCTGCAACTCCAAATTCTGCCTAGATGATCTTCGCAGATTGCGTTAGCTTGTTCAATAGGAAATATTCGTGATAATTCAAAATTATCAATCTTGGCATTATATTTGAATACGCCTCCAGTCGAAGCAATGTAGGTTTCGCCACGTTTAGTAATGAGCAGACGTTTTATATGATAGGTCTTGCCTGACAGTGGATTGTCTTTTAACAGATAGACCTTCATGATACGATGTGTTTTAATATCCATCCGCAAAAGACCTCTTGCACCTAATCCTACCCATAAAGTATCACTTGATGCATTTACAGAATATATATTCCATGGCGAAGGTTGGAAAGTTGTGTAAGTATTGTCTTTTTTATTCAGACAGTTAAGTCCTCCGTCTTCAGATGTAATCCATAAATGTCCGTATTTGTCTGCACAGAAGTCATTAATGGTTTTCCCTTTGAATGAATTTGGAGCTTTTAAAGGATAATGTACATGGAATGGATGATATGGCGAGTAATAATTGATGCCGTTTTTTCGTGAACCAGCCCAGAATCCTTGATTATGATCAATGCAGAAGGTTGATATCGAACTGCTTGATAGCAAGTCGTCATCGTGGATTGGATTCATAGGAAAAACATAACATTTGTCGCTTTGAAGATTATAGATAACAGCTCCTTTATCTGTTCCTAACCATATCTCATCTTTATTTCTTTCTGTGATACAAGTGAAACTGAATTCCATCCCGCATTTCTGATGGGCATTCACATCTTTATAGGTGCGTGTAGATAGGTTGAATATTTTCATATCGTCTCCTTCGTATCCTACATATATGAATTTCCCGTCAATTGAAGGATATAATAGATAAATAGACCGTGGAGTATTTGGAACAGAGTGGCTGAAGAGATTGAATGTCTCACGAGTATTGTCTGCCGGATTGATTAAAGAGATGTTTCCGTTGGCATCACCCACCCAAATCTCATTTTTCTTCGTGATACATATAGAGTTGTAGTTGTGCTCAGGAGAAATGAAGATTAAATATTTCTTTAGTTGTATATTATACTTTACCAGATTCCTGTCACGTAAGAACCATAGATTATTGTCTTTATCAAAATAAAAGTTATCTGTGACATCGTTGACTTTAGATGACGAATTCTTCAAATAGTAAAATGATTCACGATCGCTGTCATAACGGTAGATTCCATTGATTGTTCCGACCCATAAATCTCCATTGTGTGAACATTTCAGAGAAGTAATCCAATTGCATCCAATTGAATTAGGTTTATCCGGGTCTTTTCGGAATATTTTGAAGTTATGTCCATCATAGCGATTGAGTCCATCACGCGTGCCTATCCATATATATCCGTATTTGTCTTGCTGGCAACTTGTGACCGTGTTGTTGCTAAGTCTGTTCTCGACTTGGAAGTTTCGAAAGACAAATCTGTTTTCATCCGCCTTCGTGTAGCTGATGAGACAAAATATAAAAATTATGGAAATGATAATTTCCTGTCTTTTCATATGTCAATTAGTTATTTTGAACTTCGAAGATATGCATAATTGTATTATTATCCATTATTTTTTGTGTCACGTATTTGCAAAATCGTATCAAATGCCTTTCTGCTTGTAAAAAATGAGATAAATACGGGAAACAAAGCAACAACATAGAAAATCATTCATCTAATTTGTTTATAATTTTACAGTGCTGAAAGAAGTGAAGTCAATATTTGGACTTTTACTTAATCGGCACATTCTAAATTTTGATTCTTCTTTTATTTAAATGAATACTACTAAGTGCATAGGACCACTATGAATAAGAAGGGGTATGGCGTGATGCTATCCCCCTTCTCTTATTTTAAGCCAATACCGGCAATACATAAAGTGCTCTAATTACAAAATAGCTCGGGAATCTTTGCTTAGACCTGGAAGAATTTTTACCTTTGTCTGGACTAAAGAAATATCAGTTCGCGATGAGTCAAAAATCATATCAAGATGAGAAAAAATAGATTTTATATTCTGACAATGGTGATGCTGCTGTCTTTTGTATGCAGTACCCAACTGTTTTCGGCCAATAATGATTGGGCTGGAACGAAACATACTTATCAGTTTGCAATCAAAGGCGCGGATACGCTCCGCCTGGACAAATATGAAGTACAAAATGCGGCAGTTGCTACTGCTCCCAAACCTGTAATGTTGTTCGCTTTCGGAGGTGGTTTTAAGACAGGTTCGCGCGATGCAGACTATTATATTCCTTATTTCCATTTTCTGGCTGAACAAGGCATCGTAGTTGTTTCTACCGATTATCGTACCGGTTTGAAGAATATGGATGCTTCGAAGATGAGTTCGCCAATAGGTTTCTCTACTTCTTTGCTTAAGGCTATTGCTATGGCTGTAGAGGATTTTTATGATGCAACTACTTTTATTGTCAAGCATAGCAGCGAATGGAACATCGATGCGAAACTGATCATTGCCAATGGTTCGAGTGCCGGTGCCATCACTACTCTGCAAGCAGTTTATGAGCGCACCAATCATACTCAGTTGTCAAGCCGTTTGCCTGAAGGATTCAAATATGCCGGTGCCGTTTCTTTTGCCGGAGCAGTCTGCAGTTTGGGTATTCCGGCATGGAAGGAAGCACCTTGTCCGATACTTTTCTTCCATGGCAATGCTGATAAACTGGTGCCATTTGATAAGGCAGTCATTAACAATATGGGACTTTGGGGCTCGCATTTTTTGGCAGGACAGCTTACTGAAATGAAGGTTCCTCACTATTTCTATATGGTTGAAGAGGCAGGTCATGAGATGGCATCTGATCCAATGACGAACGAACGCGATGAGATTATGAGTTTCATTCATCGTTTGGTTATCAATCATGAATCCGTTATGTTAAACATGGACGAAACTGTTCCGGGTAAGGCTGCCGAGAAGAAAGATTTTACTTTGCAGGATTATATTATCAATAATTCAAAATAACCATGCTTGAACTGCATACACCCGGTGGTGAAGATAAAGTGTTGCTGCATGCTTGTTGTGCGCCCTGTTCGTCGGCTATCATCGAATGTATGCTTGCCAATCATATCCGTCCGACGGTGTTCTATTTCAATCCGAACATTTTTCCTCAAGAGGAATATTTGATTCGTAAATCTGAGAACTTGAGGTATGTATCGAGTCTTGGTCTCGACTTCATTGATGCCGATTACGATCATCCGACTTGGCGCGAATCAATGAAAGGACTGGAGTTGGAGCCGGAGCGTGGCAAACGTTGTCTGAACTGTTTCTATTATCGGTTGAAAGAAACCGCTCGCTACGCTTCGGAGAATGGTTTTAGCCTTTTTACTACCACTCTCGGCTCTTCGCGTTGGAAAGATATTCATCAGATTTGCGATGCCGGAAGTCGTGCTGCTGCCTTATATCCCGGCGTTACTTTCTGGGAGCAGAACTGGCGCAAAGGCGGATTAAGCGATCGTCGACGCGAGATTATTAAGGAATATCAGTTCTATAACCAGCAATATTGTGGTTGCGAGTTCTCCCTCAAAGCGCGCGAAGCTTACGACCGTGCCAAAGAAGAAGGTCTGAGTATAGTGAATATTGGCAAATAAAGAAAGATGCCTACGATGGACATGACCAGCCCGCCGATTGTTCCCGCTGCCAGTGGAAACCAGAATGCTTCCTTGTCGGCTCCGAGCAGGAACGGCACAAATCCCAGGATCGTTGAGACAACAGTTAGAAAGATCGGTGTGATCTTCACATTCCATGCTTTCAGATACGCCTTCCATTGCGGCATGAGCGGTTTGTTCTCCCGTATCTGATTGTATTCGTTGAGGATATAGATGCTGGCATTCACCGTGATGCCGCATAGCAACACGAATGAAGCGAATCCTCCCTGATCAAAATTAAGCTTGAACCAATAGAAGGTAAGGAACACGCCGATATACGAGATCGGGATGACGAAGATTACGGCCAGTGGCTGCTTCAGCGAGTTGAATAGGATGCTTGTCGTGAAGAAGATAATCATGATGATCAGTAACAGCAGCAGATACTGCTTGTTGTCCTTCTTCTCCCAACCCCAATAGTTTGACTCCGATTCTGCCGTGTAGCCCATTGGCAGTATTTTATTGAAATCGTCCAATACATTCTTCTGAATCTTCTCACCCTGCGATGAAGCACCGATGTATTCATATTGCAGGCAAAGGCGGTATTGTTGATTCTCTTTGGCAATCTTCTGCGGCATCTGTCCTTTTTCGACTGTTGCCAGTTCCGATAGTTTGTATGTCCGGTCGTTGGCGATGAGCGGTGCATTCTCCATACTCCAGATATCATACTCGTCCGATTGGCGCGACGAGAGTTTCAGTTTCTCCGTTTCATTATCCACAACGATACTGCCAATCGGGAGATTCTTGTTGAATACCGGTTGCATGGCGCCGAAAAGTTCCGAAGGCTGTATGTTCTCTTCAGCCATGCGTGCCTTATTGAGATTGAAATAGAACTCCTGGTAATCATCTTTCCACCACGAGAACTCCGAGTTGATAAGCACTTCCTTGATACGCCGGTATGTCAGCAGTTTGGTTTTCAGCTTCTCCGCCCATTCATACAGTTCATCGTAGTTGTAGCCGTACATCTGTATGCGGAACGAACCCGCTCCTTCGCGCACATCATTGCTGAATCCCTGATCCTGCAAACCCCATACATTCCAACTTCCGCCACCCAGTTCAAGCGCTTTGCTGATGATCCGGCTTTTGAGCGTGTAAGGAAATCCGCTCCGTTCGCTTCCCTTGGTGAAGAATATCTGAATTCCTGCCTGCTGAGCGCTGTAGATACTGGTTTGGAATTGCCGGATCTCATGAAATGTACTCAGATAGGCTTCCATA
The DNA here is from genome assembly GCA_036734445.1 of Tannerellaceae bacterium. Classification (GTDB taxonomy): domain Bacteria; phylum Bacteroidota; class Bacteroidia; order Bacteroidales; family Tannerellaceae; genus Parabacteroides. Next base: position 7,360 of record DAIMYP010000053.1, on the reverse strand, counting down.
CGGCTCATCAGATCGTTCATCTGCGACAGCGTGGCGCCGTTGGGCAGAGAGGCGCTGACCGACAGTATTGTTTCTTCATCGCGTGTAAAATAGCTCCCGTTGTAAACCTTGTCCACAAAAAGCCGGAGCGTGCCGCCCAGAATCTTGTCGATGATGGGTTTGATGCTTTCCTTATAGGTGTCGTTTGATGCCATCTTGTTGTAACCTTCGATGAACATTGAATCAGTGGCGGTATAAACCTTCTTTTTGTCGGTTGTGTTGTATTCAATTTTGTCGGGCAACATGAATACAGGAATACCGAACGCCAGCAGCAGGACAATGCAGGAGGTTACCTTCCAGTTGCATAGAAATCGGTTTTGCGCTCCATAATAGCGGTTGAAGTAGACCGGAAATCGGTGCATGAAATGGCTGTATCCGTTTTTGGCTTTTTGTATCCATGCTGCCGTAGTTATGCTGAACCGTTTTCCTACTTTCCTGTGTCGTTTATATTCCAGTCCCATTTTGTCGACCAGCGCCGGCACAAGAAACAAGGCAATTGCCAGAGATACGCCCAGATTCACGATAACTACCGCTGCAAAATCCTGCAGGTTCAACCTGATCTTCTCATCCAGGAAGAAGATGATGACCAGTGCGCCCATCGTCGTCAGTGTTGCTGCCAGAATCGAAAGTATCGCCTTATGGTTGTGATGATGGCGTATGTGTTCGGTCATGACAATGGTGTTGTCAATCACCAGACTGAGCGAGATCGTGATACCGGCAAGCGAGTAGAGCTGCATCTCAAGCCCAAGTAAATAATAGAGGATGACCGCGATGCACAGATTCACCGACAGACTGATGATGATCAGTGCCAGATACTTCACGTCGCGTGTGATCAGCAGCACGAACAGCAGCAGGATGATGACCGTGAATCCGGTAAGCGCGTATAT
>DAIMYP010000053.1:0-6334 GCA_036734445.1 Tannerellaceae bacterium | reverse complement strand
TGGTCCAGACGGATCTGCTTGCCATCCTTGTTGTTCAGTGTGATTTTAGAGGCGTCGAACTTGCTCTCCATACCGCTTTCGGGCATGAGCACCAGTCTGATCCATTCCTGTTTTCCGTTGGTCTCGACATCGCCTGTGCCGAGAAACTCTTTCTGATAGTATTGGTTGATAGCCTGTATGATATCATCGGTTTTGATGCCTAGCGTGCCCAGTTGCCGACTGTCGTATTCCAGTCTCCATTCCATGGGAGTCGCTCCCGAGACGTCGATTCTTGAGATGCCGGCTATGCTGCTCAGTCGCGGTTTGATCTGCTCTTCGGCAAAACGCTGGATGAAGAAAGGTGTAGCCGCTGCATTCAGCGTATAGCTTATGAACGGCCGTGCTTCCTTGTCGTCGGGCCGGCTCATGGCGAGTATAGGATAGGTCAGTCCGTCAGGCAGACTCGACCAGGTCTGTCGGATGATGGTGGAGGCTTCGAACCGTGCCGCATCCACGTTGGTGTGCTTGTCCAGCTCGAGTGTGATTTTGCCCGAACCGTTGCTCGACGACGATTCGATATTCTTGATGCCTTTGATGCGGGCGAACATCGCTTCAAGTCGCGAAGTAACCTCCATCTCAATCACGCGCGCCGAGTTGTTTGGCATCTCGTAGCTTATCGTCAGTTCGGGCAGCGTACGCGATGGCGACAGCTTTATCGGCAGCAGCGGGATAAAGGCAATGCCTGCCAGCGCCACACACAGGAATGCGACGATGATGGTGAACGATGATATTTTCTGCGGCTCGCTCATGTTCTGTTACAGTATGCTGTTATAGTCAAACGTGCTCAGCAATGATTGTCCTTTCGAGAAATCAAACAGCGTCAGCTTGCGTATCTTGTAGTAGCTCAGCCAGTAGTTCTGCAGAGCCGATATGTAATTGCGCTGTGCTTCCTGCTGGCGGTTCAGCGAGAGCGTCAGGCTGTTGATGTCGGCTTTGCCGATCATGAAGCGCTGTTTTGTTTCTGTGTAGGCGGAGTTGGCAATCTCAAGCGCCTCTTCTGCACTGCCGATCAGATCCTGCTGGATGTTGAAGTCGCGTACGGTCATGATGACGTCTTCTTCCACCGTCAGCTCTTTCTGCTTCGCCGTGATCTGCGTAACGTTCAGCGTGTTTTTGGCAATGTTATGCTTTCCTCGTCTTACGCCCCAGTCGATGAGCGGGATGCTGATGCCTATCGATACAATATCCTGCTGCATCGGATTGCGATAGACGTCCTTAAAGCTTCCGGCTACCTGGTTGAACCCGACGCTCGCATTGACTGATGCATTGAACATGGCTTCCTTTTTCGTCTTGTCAACTTGCTGTTCGGCTTCGAGCACCAGTTCGCGCTGGTTGAAGAATGTCGGATTGTTCTCGCGGGCGAGTGTCAGTGCCTGATCTGCCGAAATCTTCATGTCGGTGGGTCGCAAGGGCAGTGTCAGCCGTATCTGCGTCGTCTTGTCAATATTGAGATATGCTGCCAGATTGAACATCGCCCGCTTCAAGGCGATCTCGTCGTTCTGCAGCGTGTTGCGGGCATTGACGGCATCCAGTCGCAGCGTGAGCAGGTCGGCTTTGCTGATGGAGGCAATCTTGATGCGTTCCTGACCGGTACGATAGAGCGTGTCGGTAGAGGTCACGTTTTCTTTTGCCAGCTTGTATTCGGCTTCTGCCATGGCGAGGGCGAAGAAGTAGGTGGCTGCCTGTTCGCTCAGCTCTTCCATATTATATAGAAGCGTCCTTTTGGCTGCTTCGTACTTCAGTGGTTCGATGCGTCGTTCCCATTTGAAGGCATTGTAGCCGAACAGGTCCTGCGAGTATCCGATACTGAAAGGCACGGAAGTGTACTGGCTGTAAGTGTTCGATCCGAAGTTGCGTATGTAGCCCAAGTCGGAATTTAGTGTGAAAGTACCGCCCAGCGGATCGAAGTTCTGTGTCACCGTCAGTCCGCCGCCGGCATAGAACGACTGCTGTTTGCGATACACGTCGATATCGTTTTCCGAATCGTATCTCCGGGTGATGTATCTGTAGTATTGCGCCGGCGTAAGGTTGAGCGACAGACTCGGCAGGCGTCCTGCCTTGAACGTGCGGTATTGCCAGTAGCTTGCCAGATACATGTTCTTGCTTCTGAAGGCTTCGAGCGAACTGTCGGTAGCCATCTCGATAGTCCGATCCAGCGTCAGCGTGATGTCCTGTGTTTGTGCAGCAGCCGTAACTGTTGCGAGGCAAAGAAATATTTGTATCAGTTGTTTTCTCATATCTGTTCTGTTTTAGCCGTATCTTGATTACGATAAATATACCAATATACCAAAGGAATGACGAAAAGGCTGACGGCCGTACCTATAATCATTGCCGAGATCATCGCTATCGAAAGCGGTTTTTGCAGCTCGCTGCCCAGATCGAACGTGAAGAGCAGCGGCACCATGCCGAATATGGTAGTCAGCGAAGTCATGATGATCGGACGCAGACGCCGCCGTCCGGCTTCATGTATGGCGTTCATCAGCGGCATGCCTGCCTTGCGCAGTTCGTTGATGGCATCCAGTTTCAGGATGGAGTCGTTGATGACGATACCGCAGGTCACCACGATACCGATGGCACTCATCAGGTTCATCGTATGTCCGCATATCCAGAGCACCGCGAGCGATGCTGCCACATCGATAGGAATCTCCACGAGGACGATCAGCGGCTGGAGGAAACTCTCGAACTGTGATGCCAGGATGAAGTACATCAGCAACAGCGAGATGAACAGGATAATCACCAATTCATCCAGCATCTTCCGGTTCGAGAAGAAGCTGCCCGAGAAGTCTACATCCCAGTCTTTGCCGACTGTCTGTCGGACGCCCGTCATCAGCGGCTGTGCATCCGATGTTACATCGTAGAAGCTGAGCGGGATATATTCGCCGTTCTTGCCTGCCGTGATGGTCTTCAGGTCTTTCCCCGAAGCAACGTTCACCAGCGATTGTAGCGGGACGTAGTTGAAATGCCCCTGATCGTCGGCAACCGTATGCACCAGCGTGCTTTGCAGTACTTGGTTGACGGTCAGTCCGTCGCCGACCAGTGCGATGGGCAGATATTGCTGATAGGAGCGGAGTGTTGCCACTTCGTTATCCTTGAAAGCCGTACGAAGCACGCGATAGACCTCATTGTAATCCACATTATAGAGCAGAAGCTTCTGCCTGTCGATGGAAATATTCAGCTGGTTGTCGAATGCCGTTCCGGTTGCAGCATGTCCTGTCCGCGTCCGGACATCCTCTTCCAGTTTCCGAAGCGTCGTCACGTCGGGCGCCTGTGTCTTGTTGTGCGTATAGAGTTCGGCCACAATATCTGCCTCGCCGGTGACAAACAGCTTCTCAAACACGGTCTCGGGCGGCGAGAAGGTGATGACTGCATCCGGATAGTTGGCTTTGATCCATTTTTCTATCGACTGCTGCAGTGACGCAATCTGTTTGGGCTTGGCTGTCTTGAAGTACAGTTCGCCTTCCGAAACCGACATCTCCTTGTCGCGGTTCAGTAGGAACTGTTGTTGGCCGACGTACGACGTGTATTCGACCACCTGTTTGCTTACAGCAGCAAACAACTGTTCTATCCGTGCCCGGTTCTCGTCGACATGGATGTTCTCGTTCCATTCCACGTGTGCCAGCAGTTCGTTCTGGTCGATCTTCGGCATCCGTGTCTTCGGTATGCCGTAGAAAAGGAATACGCAGAGCGGTATCGTTGCCGCCGTGAGTAGGATCGAAGACTTCTTATGACGGAAAATAAAGTTCACGCCGCCGTCATAGAAACGGTCCAGTGTATGCGCCTTGACCGGATTGTTTATCTTTTTGCCGAACCATTTGCCTTTGCCTTCGGGAATGCTGTATACCAGCTTGTAGAGTACCGGCAGCAGCATGATTCCGGTAAAGTAGGAAACCATCAGTCCCACGGTAACGGCAAAAGCCTGATCGTAGAATATGGCTCCGGCTATGCCGCTCATGAACACCAGCGGCACGAATACGGCAATTGTTGTCAGCGTAGAACTGAGCATCGGCGTAATCACTTCGGTCGTCCCTTTGTCGCAAGCCTGCTCGAGGGTGAAACCGCGCGCCCTGTACTGCGTGATGTTCTCTGTGACGATGATTGAACTGTCTATCATCATGCCCAGAGCCAGGATCATACCCGACAGCGAGATGATGTTCAGCGACATCTTGAAAAGATAGAAGAAGAGGAAGCTGATGACCAGACTCACCACCATGCTCAGTCCGATGACTGCCGGGCTTTTGATATCGCCCAGGAACAGCACTGCCACGATGCAGATGAACAGGAACCCGAGCGACAGGTTCTGCTTCAGGTTCGAGATGGTATAGTCCAGCAGTTCTGTCTGGTTGCGGCTAACGCTGAACTCGATATCCGGATAGATGGTGGCAAAATAGTCGGTCACTTCCTTGAGCGACGCCTTCATCTTGTCCATGTTCTCGTCGGCCTGCTTGATGATGGCCAGCGTGACGGCCCTCTTGCCGTTCGACAGCGATGCGCCCGTTTCCTTTTCGGGGACGACGCTGATACGCGCCAGATTCTTCAGTTGGAAGATGCGGTCGTTCTTGCGTAAGTAGATGTTGCCAACATCATCGGCTGTACGCAGCAGTGTCGAAAACTTGATGTTGTACTCGTAATATCCGTCGCGTACGGTCATGCTTCCCGGTTCGATATTGTTTGCCTTGAGAGCACTCTCGATATCGTCGAGGGTGATGTTCGCCATCTCCAGTTGCCGGTTGTCGGGCACGATCTGCAGTCGGCTTTTCACCATTCCCGTCACGTCAACCATTGCCACTTCGGGCAGCTGCTCTATACGCCTTTTGATTACATTATCTGCAAACTGGCAGAGTTTCAGAAACGCCTCGCGGTCTTCCTTCCCGTTGCGGTCGTTCTTCAAGGTCAGGTTCAGGCAGAACACCGGAATATCCGTTGCGCTGGCTTTGATCACACGCGGTCTTTCCACATCGCGCGGCAGATAGTTCATTGCCGCGTCAATCTTTTCATTCACCTCGATAAAAGCCAGGTCGGTGTTCGTCCCGAAGTCGAAATTCAGTTTGACGATTGCCGAACCGTCGCGCGTCTCGCTGTGGATATCGCGCAGGTTTGCCACCTGCATCAGCTGTATGCGGACCGGTTTGACCACGGTGTTTTCCAGTTCGCGTGCCGAAGTGTTCTTGCCGGAGATCTGAACCGTTATTTCAGGAATGGCAATATCCGGCAGCAGCGATACAGGGATGGTGAAGTACGTGATCAGTCCCACGATGAAGAACGCCGTGAAAGCCATGAGCACTGCGATAGGCCGTTGTATCAGAAACTTTATCATATCTTCATCCGGTTATTTGTCGTCGGTTTGTTGTCTGCTGATCACTTTCACCGGTGATTCATGCGCCAGGTTGATGTTTCCGCTGGTGATGATCGTGGCTCCCTCTTTCAGTCCGTCGGTGATGGTGTAGCTGTCGGCGTTTTCCAGTCCGGTGTGCACATAGTTCCAGTACGCCTTGTTGCCGCTCAGGGTGAATACGACCTGTTTGCCCGAGCGCAGCACTACAGCTCCTTTAGGCACGACCAGTTGTTTGCCCACCGAGCGGTGGATGCTGACGCGCACGTTCATTCCTTCAAACAGTCTGGTGCTGCTGCCAACGGTTGCTTTCACCTTCACCATGCCGTCGGTGCCTACAAGCGGATTGATCTCGCTTATTTTTCCTTCAGCCTTGACGTCGGTCATGGCAAACGGCGATACCTCCACGCGGTCGCCCATCTTGATGAGCGGAAGTTCGCTTTCGAGCACGGTGAAGTCGGCTTCCAGACTATGGCTGTCGATGATCGAGCAGAACACGTCGGCAACGGATGCCGTGTTGTAGGGTTTCGAAAACAGGTTGGCTACAATCCCGTCGAAAGGAGCGCGCAGCACGGCGTTGTGAAGTTCATATACAGCCAGCTGATACTGGGCTACAGCCTGATCGTATCCGCTTTTGATGCGAGCCAGCTGCATGGTGGCTTTAGGCACGCGGGCAGAATCTTTCAGGGCGAATCCCTGTCCGATAAGCACGTCCTGAAGCTCCAGTTTTGCGTTTTCGAGCGCCGTTTTTGTTTGAGCCACCTTATTGCTGAGGCGGAAGGTTGATAGTTCGGCAATCTTTTGCCCTTTGCCTACATGGTCGCCGTTCTTGACAAATATTGCAGCTATAGGTTCTGCCGATTCAAACTTCAGGTCCACAAAACGCCGTGCCGACAGCTTGCCGTTACTCACCAGTTCATGATTGAACTCTACGAGTTGCAGTTTAGCCACAGTCACCTCGTTTAT
>DAIMYP010000052.1:0-26538 GCA_036734445.1 Tannerellaceae bacterium | reverse complement strand
TTTTTTAACATCTACCTTGCGCAATGTCCACTGCTGCTGAACGCTTGTGGAATCGGCATTAAGTGCTTCGGCAATCTTTGAATTATCCGAGTAACCCATATTTTTTCCACTGGCCAAATTGGTAATGACATATGTGTTTTCTCCCACTTTGGTCAGTTTCCAGAACTGTGTCATGCCAAAACCTTCGTTCTCTACTTGAGCAACTGTTTCAGTACCTTTAGCGCTGTTTACCTCTAAACATTTGCCATTGACTGCTGTGCCAATCTTGTAAACACCGAATCCAGGAGCAGGCGTAGATATCTGCCAGACTTGCGAGAGTTTTTTAGGTTGCTCTTTGCTAAGGGCGATTTGGACTCCGTCCTCTTTGCTGCCCTGATTGTCCAATACCAGATTGTTGTTACTGACGATTTCGTAATAGGCATCGAAATCAATTTCTTGTGATTTTACTCTTTGGGGAAGCAGGGCTATAAGTAATAGTATAGCGAATAGCACCCCGGTGTAGTTTCTGTTTTTCATGAATAACTAATTGATTACTGCTTCAAAAATAGGCATAATTATTTTTACGGTGGTTATTTTAAAGGTTAAATCTTACACTTAAAAGCCGGAAGTCACATGTAGCAACTTCCGGCTATGTTTTGTATGCTTTGTCAATAGGCTGCTTCATGCACTCCCTTGACAGCACGACCACTTGGGTCGTTGATGTTTTTAAAGGAGGCATCCCACGCCAGTGCTTCGGCTGTTGAGCAGGCTACGCTTGGTACCGACGGCACGCTTCGTGCAGCACTTTCACTCGGAAAATGCTCTTCAAAGATGGTACGGTAGTAGTATTCTTCCTTATTCTGAGGCGGATTGATGGGAAATCGTTCGGCAGCGTGACGCATTTCGTCATCACTGACTGTCTCGGCAGTAACCTTTTTCAGCGTGTCGATCCAGCTGTAGCCCACACCGTCAGAGAACTGTTCTTTCTGTCGCCATGCAATCTCCTGGGGAAGCATATCAGAGAAGGCTTCGCGCAGAATTTTTTTCTCAATGACACTGCCCGGACACATTTTGGCTTCTGGGTTGAGGCGCATCGCTACATCGAGAAACTCTTTGTCGAGGAACGGCACGCGTCCTTCGACGCCCCAGGCACAAAGGCTTTTGTTGGCACGAAGGCAGTCGTACATGTAGAGCTTGCTCAGCTTGCGGACTGTCTCCTCGTGGAATGCTTTGGCATTGGGCGCTTTGTGAAAGTAGAGGTAACCACCAAACACCTCGTCGGCTCCTTCGCCACTTAGTACCATCTTGATGCCCATGCTTTTGATGACACGCGACAGCAGATACATCGGTGTTGAGGCACGGACGGTCGTCACGTCGTAGGTCTCGATGAAGTAGATCACGTCGCGGATGGCATCTAGTCCTTCGTCGATCGTATAGTTGATTTCGTGATGGACAGTTCCGATATGGTCGGCCACCTTGCGGGCTGCAGCCAGGTCGGGCGCACCTTTTAGACCGACAGCAAACGAGTGCAGCTGTGGCCACCAAGCATCGGCTGTACCGTTGGTTTCGATACGCTTGGCTGCGTATTTCTTGGCGACGGCAGAGATGATGGAGGAATCGAGGCCTCCCGATAGCAGCACGCCGTAAGGCACATCGCTCATCAACTGGCGCTGAACAGCAGCTTCCAAAGAGTCATGCAGCTCCTGAACGCTGGCAGGATTATTTTTTACATTATCATATTTCATCCAGTCGCGAGTATACCAGCGGGTGAAATCCTTATCGCGGCTGTAATAGTAGTGTCCCGGAGGAAACTGGTCGTAGTGAGCGGCAAAGCCTTCAAGCGCTTTGAGTTCGGATGCAACGAGTAGATGTCCTTCGTTGTCGTAGCCAATATATAATGGTATGACGCCGATTGGATCGCGGGCTATCAGATAGCAGTCGTTCTCTTCGTCGTAGAGGGCGAAGCCGAAGATGCCGCTCAGCATCTCCACACATTTGACACCGTATTTACGATAGAGAGCAAGTATCACTTCGCAGTCGCTGCCGGTGAGAAACTCGTATTCTCCTTCCAACTCCTTGCGTAGTTCGCGATGGTTGTAGATTTCGCCGTTGACGGTAAGAATCAGTTTGCCATCCTTGCTTTTTAGTGGTTGTCCGCCCGATGCCGGGTCGACGATCGAAAGGCGTTCGTGCGCTAGGATGGCTGTTTTGCCTTGATAGATTCCGCTCCAGTCCGGTCCGCGATGGCGGATTCGTTTGCTCATGGTCAATGCCTGCTTGCGAAGATAGGCCGTCTCTTCATGAATATTGAATATTGCTGTAATTCCACACATATTGAGTAATGTTTTAATTATTGCTTTTGTTTGGCGTTCAATGTCTTTGCTCGTTTAAAGCGGGCAGGAGGAAGTCCTGCCCGGCGAGACGTTGTCGCTTTTTATGAATGTAAATACTGATCGATTGCTTCGGCGGTTTTCTTCCCTGATGCCATGGCTTTGACAACTAGGCTTGTGCCGTTGATGGAGTCGCCGCATGCAAAGATGTTGGTGTTGCCTACGTGGTTGGTTGCAGGGTCGACAGCGATGGCTTTGCGGTTGGTTACTGCCAGTGCTAACTCTGCAATCAGCCCTTTCTGTTCGGGGTAGACGAATCCCATGGCGAGGAACACTAGGTCAGCGTCGATTACCTCAGTCTTGCCGGTTTTCTTCATCTCAGGACGTCCGCCACCAGCTACCGCAATCCATTCAACTTCTTCCACTTCTACGCTCTTGAGGTTGCCCTTCTCATCGCCAATAAAGCGGTTCGAGGTGAGGCTCCAGCGGCGTATGCAGCCTTCTTCGTGACTGCTGCTGGTCTTCAGCACTTGCGGATACATTGGCCATGGCGTTGCCGGGTTATTGCCGATGGGCGGCTTGGGCATGATCTCGATCTGTGTTACGCTTGCCGCACCTTGCCTGTTGGCTGTGCCCACGCAGTCGCTGCCCGTGTCGCCACCGCCGATGACAAGTACTTTCTTGCCTTTGCAGTTGATGAGTTCCCTTTGAGGAACGGCGATACCTTGTAGCGTGCGGTTCTGCTGGCCCAGTAGTTCAAGTGCGAAATGTACGCCTTTGAGGTTGCGTCCTTCGATAGGCAGGTCGCGCGGCACATCACATCCAACGGCGATGCAGACGGCATCAAATGTGGTCGCAATAGTTTTGGCAGATACGCCGACGCCCACTTCTGTTTTATTTTTAAATACGACACCTTCCTGCTCCATAAGTCGGATACGGCGGTCGATGATGTTCTTGCCTAGTTTGAAGTTCGGTATGCCGAAGCGCATCAATCCACCCGGCAGTTCGTCTTTTTCGAAGACGGTTACTTCGTATCCTTTATGGTTGAGTCGATTAGCAGCCGTCAGTCCGGCAGGGCCGCTTCCGATGACAGCCACTTTTTTGCCGTTGCGTTTGGGCGTGACAGGTTTGATATAACCTTCGCGAAACGCAACTTCGGCTATCGAGGCTTCGTTTTCGCGGATGGTGACAGGTTCGTCGCAGCTCAGTTTCAGTACGCAGCTTTTCTCGCAGAGGGCGGGGCAAATGCGACCGGTGAACTCCGGAAAGTCGCATGTCTGTTGCAGCACGTGAAAGGCCTCTCTATATTTGCCTTTGTAGAGGAAGTCCTGCCATTCGGGTTGTTTGTTGCCAATCGGGCAAGCCCAGTGGCAGAAGGGTATGCCGCAGTCCATGCAGCGCGAAGCCTGCGTACGGCGGTCGCTGCTGTTGATCGTTTGTTCTACTTCCGTGAAGTCGCCTATCCGTTCGTGTATGGGCCGATAACCTGCCTCTTGTCTATGTATGGTAAGAAATGCTTTTGGATTTCCCATTGTTGTAATTCTTTTTAATTGTTCAATTTTCTATTCGTTTGTTCACTCATTGATTGCAGTTACTCGATTTATATTGTCTTCTAGTAGTCACGCTGCATTTCGGCTATTCTTTCTTGTAACTTCTTCACCTTCTCTTCCTGAAGAACCTTCTTGTATTCAATAGGAACGATGCAGATGAACTCGTCGACATACTTTTCCCAATTGTCCAGCATCACACCTGCTAGATGGCTACCTGTGTAATGATAGTGCTTGCGTATCAGTTCGTGAAGTTCTTTGCGCATGCTGCTCTCTTCGATGAGCGATAGCTCGACCATCTCCATATTGCAGTAGTAGTCGAAGTCGCCCGCTTTGTTCCAGACGTACGCCACGCCGCCGCTCATGCCAGCTGCGAAGTTGCGTCCCGTTGTTCCGAGTACTACCACGCGTCCGCCTGTCATGTATTCGCAACAGTGGTCGCCAGCGCCTTCAACCACAGCGATAGCACCAGAGTTGCGCACGCAGAAACGTTCGCCCACGCGGCCATTGATGTACACTTCCCCGCTTGTGGCACCGTACATCAGTGTATTGCCGGCAATCGTATTGTCTTCGGCAACGAAAGTAGCACGTAGTGGTGGAACTACGCAAATGCGTCCGCCGCTGAGTCCTTTGCCCAGATAATCGTTGGTCTCGCCTTCGAGCGTGAAGTTGATACCGTGAGCCAGGAATGCGCCGAAGCTCTGTCCGGCAGAGCCTTTGAACTTGATGTTGATTGTGTGTTCCGGCAGTCCAGCTTCGCCATAGCGTTTGGCAATTTCACCGGAAAGCATGGCGCCTACCGAGCGGTCTGTGTTGGCGATGGTGTAATCCAGCGAAACCTCTTTCTGATGTTCGATAGCTGGCATTGCCTGACGGATGATGTCACGGTCCATTACATGCTCGATGAGATGAATCTGCGAGGTCGTATGATGGATGGCATTCGCAGCTGCCTGGTTCGGAAGAAGAAGAATCTTTGAGAGATCCAGCAGATCGTGTTTGGCTACATGGTCGGACGGCTTGCGTTCAATCAGATCGGTGCGGCCGATGATGTCTTCCAATTTCGTGAAGCCTAGTTCGGCAAGGTATTCGCGCACTTCTTCAGCCAGGAAGGCGAAGAAGTTGATTAGATATTCGTAATGGCCGTGGAAGCGATTACGCAGCTCAGGATCCTGTGTTGCAACGCCCATAGGGCAAGTGTTCATGTGGCATTTGCGCATAAGTACGCAGCCTAGAACCACCAGTGATGCTGTTCCGAAACCATACTCTTCGGCGCCGAGCATAGACATGATGATGATGTCGCGTCCGGTCTTAAGCTGTCCGTCGGTTTGCAGAATAACCTGTCCACGGAGGTTGTTGATGACTAGTGTCTGTTGTGTTTCAGAGAGTCCAAGTTCTGTCGGTACACCGGCATAACGTATCGAACTCATTGGTGAAGCGCCCGTCCCGCCTTCGCCACCTGAGATAACGATACGGTCAGCCTTGGCTTTGGCAACGCCCGCAGCGATTGTGCCCACGCCGTTTTCGGCGACGAGTTTGACGCTTATCTCGGCATTCGGGTTGACATTTTTCAAGTCGAAGATCAATTGAGCCAAGTCCTCGATGGAATAAATGTCGTGATGAGGCGGGGGCGAGATGAGCGAGATTCCCGGAATGGAGTGACGCGTACGAGCGATCACTTCGTTCACCTTGTATCCCGGCAGCTGTCCGCCTTCGCCCGGTTTTGCACCTTGGGCAATCTTGATTTGTATTTCCTCGGCATTCATCAGGTATTCAGTGGTGACGCCGAAACGGCCTGATGCCACTTGCTTTACGGCAGAATGGAGCGAGATGCCGTCAACGGTTCCGTGGAATCGCTCGGAATCTTCACCACCTTCACCGGTGTTGCTCCGTCCGTGAATCTTGTTCATAGCCAGTGCCAGTGCTTCGTGAGCTTCTTTGCTGAGCGCTCCGAAACTCATTGCCGAAGTAACAAAATGCTTCATGATTTCGCTTGCAGGCTCAACCTGCTCGATCGGAATGGATTTCTGCTTCTTGAACGCCATGAAGTCGCGGAGGAAGATTGGTGCTTTCTTCTCGTCGACCATGCAAGTGTATTCCTTGAATTTTTTGTAGCTGCCTAGTCTTGTGGCAAGTTGTAGCGTGGCAATGGTCTCAGGGTTCCAAGCATGTTCTTCTCCATCCTTACGAAAGCTGTAGATTCCTTTGTTCTCGAGCATCCAGTCCACCGGTTTGGCGTAGGCGTCGTTGTGCATGGCGATTGCATCTTCGGCAATCTCATCGAGACGAATACCACCGACGTTGCTCGTTGTTCCACCAAAATAAGTGTTTGCCAGTTCGCTGCTTAGACCTACGGCCTCAAACAGTTTGGCACCGCGATAGCTGCGAATGGTGCTGATGCCCATTTTACTTAGGATCTTGAGCAGACCTTTGCAGACGGCTTTGATGTAGTTTTTCTGTGCCGTGTCGTAGTTCAGTTGAATTTCCTGCTTGTCCACCAAGTCTTTCAGGATCGCAAAAGCCATGTATGGATTGATGGCACTGGCACCGAAACCTAGCAGCAGTGCAGCGTGCATGATCTCGCGCATCTCGCCGGTCTCGACGATTAGTGCAGTCTGAACGCGTTTTTGAACGGAGATGAGGTAGTGATGTACGGCGCTGACAGCCAGCAGTGAAGGAATGGCGGCATGTGTCTCGTCGACACATTTGTCGCTCAGAATGATGTAGTTCACACCGTCGGTAACCGACTGTTCCGCTTCCTTGCAGAGGCGGTCCAATGATTCTTTCAGTCCTTCGCGCCCTTTGGTAATCTCGAACGTCATAGGCAACTTCACGCACTTAAAACCTTTGTAGCGGATGTTGCAGAGCAAATCTAATTGTGTATTGGTCAGTATAGGGTGGTTAAGGCGCACCATCTTGCAATGGCTTTCATTTGGCGAAATGATGTTGTTGCCTACGGCGCCGATGTATTCGGTCAAACTCATTACTAGCTCTTCGCGTATCGGGTCGATAGGCGGGTTCGTTACTTGGGCAAACTGCTGGCGGAAATAGTTGTAAAGCAGTTGAGGACGCGACGAGAGGACAGCAAGCGGCGTGTCGTTTCCCATTGATCCGGTTGGTTCGGCGCCGGCGTTGCTCATCGGAACGATGATGCGGTCGACGTCTTCACGACTATAACCGAAGACGCGTAACATCTTGTCGAAGTTCTCGACACTTGCCGACACTTTGCGCCCCGACTTCAATTCGTCCAGCTCTACACGGTTGTTCATTAGCCATGTGCGGTACGGTTTGGCTTCGGCCAGTTGTTGCTTAAGTTCCTTATCATAATAAATCTTGCCTTCTTCGGTATCGACAAGCAGAATTTTACCTGGCTGCAGACGACCTTTTTCCTTGATCTCGCTTGGATCAAAGTCCATAACGCCCACTTCGGATGCAACGACCATCATGTCGTTCTTCGTGATCGTGTAGCGTGCCGGACGCAGACCGTTGCGGTCCAACATTCCGCCTGCATAACGGCCGTCGCTGAAGAACAGCGCTGCCGGACCGTCCCAAGGCTCCATGAGGATGGAGTGATATTCGTAGAACGCTTTCAGATCCTCAGAGATAGGATTCTTTTCGTTGAAGCTTTCCGGAATCAGCATCGCCATGGCGTGAGGCAAGCTCATGCCCGAAGCCATAAAGAACTCAAGTGCATTATCCAAAGAGGCGCTGTCGCTCATTCCAGGTTGAATGATCGGACGGATATCGTCCAGGTTCGGGATAGCCGGCGTGGATAGTACACTTTCACGCGCTTCCATCCAGCCACGGTTGCCACGGATGGTGTTGATTTCGCCATTATGCCCGAGGAGGCGGAACGGTTGTGCCAGACTCCAAGTCGGGAAGGTGTTTGTGCTGAAGCGAGAGTGAACCAGTGCCAGTCCGCTGGTCAGATAATTGTTTGTCAGATCTGGAAAGTATTTACGCAGTTGCATCGTCTCCAACATGCCTTTATATACTATACGTTTCGTCGAAAGTGAAACGACGTAGAAGTCCTTCTTGTTTGGAATGTCCAATGCTGCTACACGCTTTTCTATTCTCTTACGTATAATGTATAGTTTCAGTTCGAGTGTATTCTGATCGTTGCAGCCGGTAATGAATATTTGTTTGATGTCAGGCTCGGTGTCTTGAGCGGCTTGTCCTAGTATACTCGTGTTCACCGGCACTTTGCGCAGATGCATCAATGTAAGTCCCTCTTTCTCGATCTCTTCAATCATGATGCTGAGGATGGTGGACTGTTGTGCCTGATCTTTTGGCAGAAAAATCAATCCGGTTCCGTATTTGCCTTTTTCAGGGACAGGAATACCTTGTAACAAAATAAACTCATGAGGAATCTGAATCAGGATGCCTGCACCGTCACCGGTCTTGTTGTCGGCACCTTCAGCGCCACGATGGCGCATATTTTCCAATACTTTTAGGGCAGATTCTACAATGTCGTGCGATTTGCCTCCATGAATGTTAACTACTAATCCTACACCACAAGCGTCGTGTTCGTTAGCAGGGTTATACAACCCTTGCTCGTAGTTCAAATGGATTTTTTCTTTCATCATTTGTTGACTTTATGTTTGTGTAATATTGTATATACTATCAAAATGCTCGACAAAGATATTGATTTACTTTCATAATGTTATATATGCAGTGTAATAATCAGCTATTAATTTAACTTCATGGGTTTTGATGTTTCTATTTGTTTTAATTGAAGCTGTTTTAGTGATAAATAGAAAGTATTTTATCTACAAATTGTTATTAAATGAAAGTATAAGGTTCTTAGTTAAAACAAAAAGCAGCTTTATTATAATGAAATAAATAAAGCTGCCTTTCGAATTTGGAGTGTACTTTATAATGTTCCTTGCTTAAGTTGTTCGGTCAGTTTGTCAATCATTTTCATCTCATCTGCTATCTTGATACGCTGCGGGCATTTTTCTTCGCAAAGTTTGCAGCCGATGCAATGATTGGCTTGGCGAAGTTTGGGTACGCTGCGATCGAAACCATATAAGAACTCCTGTCGCGCTTCACGATAGTTTGCCTCGGTTGTACTTTTAGGCAACATTTTATCGTTAACGCAACGGTTGTAGTGGGCGAAGATTTCAGGAATGTCCAGACCGTATGGACAAGGCATACAATATTTGCACGCTGTGCATGGAATCATTTCTGATCGGCTTAGTTCGAGTGCAATGGTTTCAAGCAGTTTGTAATCATCCTCCTTTAGCGGGACAAGAGGCGAGTAGGTTCGAATATTATCTTGCAGATGTTCCATGTATGTCATGCCGCTAAGTACGGTAAGCACATTTGGAAACGAGCCTGCATAACGGAACGCCCATGATGCAGGTGATTCGTTTGGATGTGCTTTCTTCAGCAGAGCCAGCGAGTAAGGATTGAGACGCGAAAGCCGGCCACCTAATAGCGGTTCCATGATTACTGCTGGAATATCGCGCTTTAGAAGCTCGTTGTATAGATACTCTGCATTCTTGTTACGCGCATTCATCTCTTCTGCATGTTTCCAATCTACATAGTTGAGTTGGATTTGAACAAAGTCCCATTTTATATCGTCGTTGATGGAAAGCAAATAATCAAACGCCTTGATGTCGCCATGATAAGAAAATCCCAGATTGCGTATGCGACCCGCGCCCCTTTCCTGCACTAAGAAGTCGAGTACATGATTATCGAAGAAACGCTGTTTAAGCAAATCGAAACCACCTGTACCCACCGAGTGCAGCAGATAGTAATCAAAATAGTCTACCTGAAGTGTTTCAAACGAATGTTTGTACATACTGATTGAACCTTCACGTGTTAGAATATTGGGAATATCCGAATGATGAGAAGAAAGTTTGGTCGCTATGAAGAATTTGTCGCGCGGATGACGTTTCAATGCTATACCCGTTGCCGTTTCAGCTTTACCTTGCATATAGGGCGGAGCAACATCGAAATAATTCACGCCATGAGCGATGGCATAATCAATAAGCTGGTTGACAGCTTCCTGATCAATTTC
Source organism: Tannerellaceae bacterium (assembly GCA_036734445.1). Lineage (GTDB taxonomy): Bacteria > Bacteroidota > Bacteroidia > Bacteroidales > Tannerellaceae > Parabacteroides. Next base: position 16,660 of record DAIMYP010000052.1, on the reverse strand, counting down.
GTCATCGCCTTTGGAATTAGTAACCGTAGGCCAGCGCATGCAACCATAACCGAGAAGTGATACTTTATCGTTTGTACGTTTGGTGTAACGATAAGTCATCTTATCCGTTGGAACAGGCGTTTTCGGGAGATTGTTCTCGTCTGTTTTGTCATTGCTGTTCCGACCGCATCCGGACAGAAGGCTGCCGGAGGCAGTCGCTCCGGCACCTACGCCTAATACCTTCAGAAACTGTCGACGATCAATGATGCTCGTTCTTTGCTGCTTCTTCATCTTTTGCACTATCGAATGGCAAGTTTTGTTTTAAGTTTTCTGTCAGTTTATCGATGCGGTGCATCTCATCGCTAATATTAATTCCTTGTGGGCATTTAGGTTCACATTGCTTGCAATCGATACAATGGCTTGCCTGACGAAGTTTCGGAACACTGCGATCGTAGCCATAAAGAAACTCTTTCCGTGCTTTCTCGTAGTTCGGATCGGTAGAACTTTTAGGTAACATTTTGTCGTTGACGCAACGGTTGTAGTGTGCAAAGACTTCCGGAATATTTAATCCGTAAGGACAAGGCATACAATATTTGCACTGCGTACAAGGAATGAGTTCAGAATGCAACATGAGGTCTGCAATCTTCTTAAGCGTTTGTTTCTCGTCGGCGTTTAGAGGAGTCAAAGGCGAGAATGTCCGGATGTTATCCTGAAGATGCTCCATGTAAGTCATGCCACTCAGTACTGTTATCGAAAGTGGCATATCACCGGCAAAACGAAATGCCCAAGAAGCAGGGCTCAAATCTGGATGAATCTTTTTAAGCATGGACAATGCAGTAGGAGTAAGGCGCGCCAGTCGTCCTCCCAACAGTGGTTCCATGATTACTGCTTGAATATTGCGCTTCTCTAGTTCGCCATACAGATAGCTGGCATCAAGACCTTTATCTTCACCATGATTCTCCCAATCTACATAGTTGAGCTGAATCTGTACGAAATCCCATTTATATTTGTCATGTTGTGAAAGCAAGTAGTCGTAAGCTGCTACATCACCATGATAGGAAAATCCTAAATTGCGGATGCGGCCTGCTTCACGTTCTTTCATGAGAAAGTCCATCAAGCCGTTGTCGATGAAGCGGGTTTTCATGTGTTCCAATCCACCTTGTCCTACAACGTGCAGCAGATAATAGTCGAAATAATCTACTTTTAATCTTCTAAAAGAGTTATGATACATCTCTTTTGCCGCTTCAAGGCTCCAGGTTGAAGGATCGAAGTTCGACATTTTTGTAGCAAGAAGATATTTGTCTCGCGGATATCTGCTCAGAGATATGCCGACAACGTCTTCGGACTGTCCGTAAGCAGGAGCCGTATCAAAATAAGTGATCCCATGAGCGATAGCATAATCTATCAAGCGGTTAACCGCTTCCTGATCGAGAACATCTTCGCCTTTTTCATTCGTTTTACTCGGAAAACGCATGCACCCATAGCCCAGTAAAGAAACTTTGGCATTGGTATGTCTGTCTGTCCGGTATGTCATTTTACCTACAGGAACGGGAGCTGTCGAAAAGTCGGCATCGTCCATTGAATTGTCTTTCTTCGGGCTACATCCCGGAATGGCTGCCGTTGCTGCTGCTCCGGCGCCTACACCCATTACTTTTAGAAAATTTCTTCTGTTTATATGATTGTCACTCATAATTGTCAAATCGTTTAAGTTTATACAGTACGATGTCTTTCATGCCCTTCTACATAGATTGCACTTAGTGGACGAGACGGACAGAGGTTCTCGCAAGCACCACAACCGATACATATTTCAGTATTGATAACTGGAGTTTTCAGTGAATCCGGATCATTCGGATCAATAGCTACGAGCTGGATAGCCTTTGTTGGACAATGGCGCTCGCATTCATGGCAGTCAACGCCATCTCTCAGAACGATGCATCTTCCTTTAACCCAGACCGCATTACCGATCTGCGTAGCCGACTTCTCTGCTTTTGTTATTGGTTTGATAGCACCTGTAGGGCATACTTCGGAACATTTTGTACATTCAGGACGGCAGTAACCATGCTCGTAGTTCATTTCCGGTTGCATAAACTTCATCGGATCTGTTGAAGGACGAAGAACACCGTTCGGACAGGTTGATACACACAGTTGGCAAGCCGTACAATGTTTGGCAAAATTCTGAATGCTTAAGGCTCCCGGAGGTGCAATAGGCGTTTCACGTTTAGGCGCTTTCTTTGGTAGAAGTGGAGTTAAACCGCCATCTGCATTCACTTTAGCCCCGTTGACCTGTTTGCGATGCTGTTTTTTTCTCTTTTGGGCATCTACAAGTGAACCGAAAGCGAGCAGTGCGCTGGCAGTCAAGAAACTGCGGCGTGCATTTATTGTTGCTGTTGCTGGTTGAACCATTGCGTCACTGGATTCTTTTTTTTCTGTTACTTCACTCTTTGAAGTAGCCATATGTCCTTTAGGCATAAATGTATAATGTATAGCATCGCTGTTGCAATTGCCTATGCAGTCCATGCAGGCAACGCAGCGACTATAGTCAATTTTGTGATTTTTTGTGTCTATACAAGATGCTTTGCAACGGCGTGAGCAGAGTGTACAACCTGTACATTTGTCGGTGTCGATGGAAATCTTGAACAAAGAGATGCGTGATACCAATCCAAGTATTGTCCCAACCGGACAGAAAGTATTGCAATAAGTGCGTCCGTTACGCCAAGCTAGATAAGCAATAACAACAAATGTAATGATGGCTATAACGAATGTAGCTCCTCCCTTGATCCATACATCAACAGGATAGAATGCATAGCTGTCGGCTTTAGTCGCAAAGAACGAGAGTAAATTGTTGGCCCACGCATAGACCGGAGCAAACAGATTCGAAGCCATACGTCCGAATGAACCATATGGATCAAGCAGAGCAACGATTGAACCGATACCAGCTATAAAAGCAATGATAAAAACACCTAAAACGGTGTAGCGCAACCATGTGATGGCAGGCGAGTAAGTAAAACGGTTCTTCTTCTTTTTCCTCTTCGAAGAAATCCAGGATACAATATCCTGAAATACACCAAGAGGACAGATTACGGAGCAATAGACACGCCCCAGAATCAATGTTAATAACAACAGAGCCACAACGACTCCAACATTTAAAGCCAGCAGAGCCGGCAGAAACTGAATTTTGGCCATCCATCCAAACCATAGATGCAAGGTGCCTGTCACGTCAAGAAACAAAAGCGTAATTAACGCAAAGACAATAATGGCGAGTGTAAGTCTAATTTTTCGAAGCATAGAATTATTTATGATATTTGATTTAGAATCGCAAATATAATGCAAGTCGAGAGCAGAACAAAACAATCTTGTCTGTTTTTATACCGGGACTCTACTTATTTGGACTTTTTTATCCACGCTGCAACAGTTTTCTCAGATACTGGATCGTTAACATTGCTGCCTTTGATTGCCAATCCCGGTAAAACACGTGCTTTTGGGCAAGTTTTTTTAATATCTTGCACACTGCTTCCCAAGTCACTTCCCTCATGTGTGCAGAACGGGACGATTGTTTTTCCAGCAAAATCGTATGAATTGAGGAAGGTGTATACCGCCATTGGCATGGTTCCCCACCAAATCGGGTATCCCAGATAAATCACATCGTAATCCTTTAGGTTGCTTAACGTTTTGGTTAGCTTAGGACGTGCTTTGTCATTCAGCTCTTTTTGTGCAACTTTTGTACATTCTTCATATTCGGTGGGATAGGTTTTGACTGTTTCAATCTTGAACATGTCACCTCCTGTCTGTGCTTGTATTTTTTTTGCAATCACCTCGGTGTTACCTACTTTTAAATCTACAATTTTTCCATTCACGTAGTTCATCCCTTTGCGTGAAAAATAGGCTATCAGACATTTGTCTTTTGCCATCGGTCCTACGTTGGCGTTAACCAGTGCAGGACCAGTTGCAGCTATTGTAGCTATTGCTAATAAAAATTTCCTTCTTTCCATATTATTAATGTATGTATCAGATTGGATCTGATTATTATTTTACAAAGATACGACAAGCAACATTCACATTTGTAATACAAATTACAGAATAACTTATCATTATTACTGTTTCATTTGATATGGCTCATAGTAAATGCTTTGCAGTTGCACATAATTACTTGCAAAGATGTTCTCAAAAGTTCGGTTGTCAATCTGTTTTTAGATTGAAAAGGAAAAAATCAAGATTAATCGCGAAAATTAAATCATTTCTTGTCAGGTAGCTGGCGTATATAAATGTCACGCTGCGGATAAGGAATCTCAATATGATGTTCTGTCAGCGTGTCGTAAACAGCTTCTTTCACTTTGCTTACATAAGTGAATCGGCTTTCTACTAATACCCAGAAAGTAATATCGAGATTGATACTATTGTCACCAAAATCGTTAAACAGTACATTTATGCCTCTGCTGGCACTTATTATGTCGCGTCCGGACGAATCTTTGCTCTCTATACTTTTGACTGCATCAAGCAATAGCTTGCGTATATCTTCGACATTTACTCCATACGCTACACCAACCGGAATCTTCACCATTTCGTATGAGTGATTGCGCGTTAGGTTTTTGAAGTTTTTGCTGAAGAGCGAACTGTTCAGAAAGGCAATGATACATCCGTCGGCCGTAGCAATCTGCGTACTTTGATATGTGATACTATCCACTTTTCCTCTTATTCCGTCGCATTCGATAAAATCGCCAACACGCAGACGACCGGCCATCAGTGAGACACCATAGAAGAAGTTCTCCAGCAAGTCTTTCATGGCAAAGCCGACGCCAGTAGCAAGACCAGCTGTCACAATCGAAATACCTGATTTCGGGACGTCAAGCAATACGATGGTAAAGATAATAAAGAAGCCCCAAACAAGGATGGTTGTCAAGTTGTTCGACAGCGTGAAGTTGATCTGGTGAGCCTCAATAGCAAACTGACTTGATCTCCTTTTCAGCGCCGAAAGCCGGAAATACTGGTAGAACTGTTTGATTGCGTGGTTGACGAACCGGAACAGGAAGAATATCTCTGCCACTAGTGCAATCTTGAACAGCGACAGCATACATATTCCCGGAAGATTGATGAATGGTGTCATGAAGATACTGTAGCAGGCATCGGTCATGTCGAATATATCAGCTGCCCAAAGAATACACCAGAGCACAGAAAGAACGCCAAGAATAGGAAATACAGCCATACTTAGTAGGTCGTAAAACCAAGTGACACGGATGTAATTGCCTTTCTTTCGTCTGGACTGTTGCGACGCTTTATCATCGTCGGATATGTTGGCTGTAGCAATCTCTCCATTAGATGCCTGATAGGCGGCTATTCTTTTGTCGAGTACTTTCGCTTTATACAGCCTCAACAAGTCGTATAAGCAAGTTATGGTTTGTATTGCGGTTAATTGGAACAACCACCAAATAATAAGTTGCACAGACAAAAGTACATATCCTGACCAAGCAAAAACACATGATACGGCCATCACAGCCAGCGAAACCCAAGTATAAAAGATGTCGATTCGCGGAATATGAATGTTGTGACGCACGATGACGCCCCATTGCCAAAGTGTAAATATCAGTAAGATAGGAGGAAATATCAGATCAACCAACTTATTCGGAATAAAGATGATTCGAAATACGATGATGATAAAACTCATCAGCATAATCGGCGAGTAGATACGGAATCCACTTTTAATTTGATCTCCATTTAGTCGGATAAGCAACGATGCGAGAATGGCTCCCAGCAGCCAGGCAAACTCAACGAGCAGTCCTGATGCCATGATAAAGAAGTTGTGATCCATAAATCCCCGCACTATCATGATGGATATGGCAAATATGAACACTCCTGCTGCTAGGATGAGACAGAATTTTCTTTTTCGGAATTCCTCCGTTTGCAGTAATTTGATGTTATGCATAAGCAATCGCACGAATACATTGCTTAAGATGGTGGCAATGAGCAGATAGAATACAACGAAGATGATTAGTCCGATGACTATCGGGCCTCGCCATTCGCTGTGTACATTGCGGTATCCAGTATCTTTATATTTGTCGCTGACGTCTTGACTTGCTTGCTGATAAGCTTGCGAGAAGCGTTTCAGTGTTTTAAAATAGTTATCTTCGGCATTGATGAAAATGTTCTGTTGTATGTTGTGATAGCGTCGTAGTGCATAATCATTCATCTCTTTTAGTTTGGCACTCACTTTTGTATAATGCTCATTGTCTTCGATGATATGATCGCGACGCATGATAAGTTGGTTTCGGATAGTTGTAGCGTAACTGAGACATGCGGCCCTATCGGCTTGTCCACGTTTATCAAGCATAAATGGCACTTCCTTTTCATGTGGATGTGCTGACATTGGCTGACCGATCAGTTTCTGAGGTTGGACTTGTAGTTTTACGAGCGACGGCGGCAACTGTTGCAGAGTCGTAATCATGCCATTGTAACGGTTGATTTCAATATTTAATTTCTGAATGATCTTATCATAAGGACGTCTTTTGTCTCTAAACTGTCGGAATTGCTCTGTTGCTTCGTGGCAGGCGTAGGTGAGATCGAATGTGTAATCCTGTTTTTGTGAGTACAGCATTAATGCCACTTGATCGCTTTGCTGCATGATATTGACCATGTTATGATGTTGTATTTCATCGGATTGATTCAGACGAATTTGCGTCAACTGCTGTTCATGGTATGTATTCATTAGCTCAATACGCAATACAGATAATGTCTGAGCAAGGTTCTTCTCGTTCAAAACTGCATTCGAAGTGGAAATACTCAATATCACCGCTAAGGCTATTAATATTAATTTTTTCATGTCCAGTGCTTTATAAAACAACTTTCAAATGTAGTGATTTTTATCGATATGCTATCGTTTTATTATTTTTTAGCTGCAAATTCTGACATTTTTATCAAAAAACTGGTGCTGTTGCTTTGAGCGAAGGTGTTCCACCGGTTATCTCCGGCCAATCGTTCACCCAATGTATCTGGTCGAGCATTAATACGCGTCCTGTTGGATTGGCTTTGCTGACAGCATGATAAAGAATCCAATCGTTGCCATTTTTATCGCTTACAATCTCTGAATCGTGTCCTGTTCCGACGAATGCTTCATTGCCTTTGATTACTATTTCGTGATGGTTGCTCATCATGGCTTGTCCCTGCTTGTCCAGATACGGTCCGAAGAGCGTTTTCGATCGTCCGACAACCGTTCTGTAAGTGCTTTTCAATCCTTCACAGCAACTTCCTGTTGAAGCAAAAAGGTAATAATAACCACCATGTTTGTGAATATATGTACCTTCGTAAGCTGTTCCTGCTACTTGTTTCTTTCCTGCACCTTCTTTCAGTGTCAGTCCGTTGTCTGACAGTTCTATACCATATATTCCATGAAAGCTTCCCCAGAAAAGATATTTCTTTCCATTGTCTTCGATAAAGAATTCATCAATAGAGTTTTGTACGCCAATCGTATTACTGCGAAGGATAGCGCCATGATCGGTGAACGGTCCTTCCGGTTTGTCGGCCGTAGCAACACCGATTCCGCAAGTTTGTTCACCACCCCAAACCGACATGGCATAATAGAGTACATATTGTCCGTTGATAAAGTTGATATCCGGTGCCCATAATCCGCCTTTAGGTTCGAAAGTCGGTCGCGAAGCATTTGTGAAAGCTGTTCCAATTTCTGTCCAGTTCACAAGATCTTTAGAACGGAGAATCGGAATGTTATGAATGTCTTCAGTTGCATAAAGATAGAAGAATCCATCTTCGGTATGAATGACGGTCGGGTCGGGAAGACTGTAGTTCACAACGGGATTACAGTATTTCTTGCCTGCAGTATCTAGCTCTTGGTTTTCACTGTGGCAGTCAGTGAAGTTCATCCAGCAAAGGCTGGCTATTAAGATGTTTGTCAGGTATTTCATTTCTGCGATTATTTGATTCCAGCAAAAGGCTCATAAATTACGGCCATATTGCTGGAATATTACATCAAACAAAGGTACGTATAAATATTCAATATTTTTATTCTTTGGTTATGACTTTGAATGATTATTCAGAATCTTAAAACTGTAAGTCTAGTTGATTATTTATTTGTCAGTGAGGTTGGGTTCACTTTGTTGTGCATATTTTGTTGGCGTTGTTCCGAAGGCTTTTTGAAAGCATTTTGAAAAATAGCCCGAATTAGTAAATCCAACCGAATACATGACTTCAGAAACCGAAAATTTGCTTTGTGATAACAATATGGCTGCACGTTTCATCCGGATAAGACGAATATATTCGACAGGGCTTAATCCTACCATCTGTTTGGTTTTTCGGTAGAGCAGTTTGCTACCTATTCCTACAACTTCATGCAGTTTCGTTACATTAAAATCGGAATCAGATAGATTGTTTTCTATTGCAGTAGTAATTTCTTTAAAGAGCTTTTCGTCATTTTGGTCTATTACAATCGTTCTTTTTAAAGATTCATCTTCTTTATTTTTTACTTCAGTAATATCATTACATATAGGAAGTTCTAATTCTAAAACGACTTTGTCATTTATTCCCTTAACAACATGGGTAAAACCATGATGCTGTTCGATATAATCTTTCACAAAATACATTTCGTGTGCTAGATATAAGTCAGTCATATCTTTTTCTACTATATCAGAGTAACGCTTAAATATATTGGACAATTGGTTCTCTGAAATCAAGAATTTATCACTAGCAACCGACACTTTAAAGGCTGAATGCTCTGTCAGTCGTGAGATTGACAATTCAATGTGTGCTCCTTTATCAGAATATTCAGTAATGTAGCGCAAAATATTGTAAATAACAGCATCCCACTCAATGATATTTGTTTCATAATTGATGTACGAATCATTGGATGAATATTCAAATGTAATCTCTTTGCTCAAAAAATCACTCTCTATTCCTTTGATGAGCGATGCACAATAAGCTACAACATTGATTGTCTTGACAGTAGATTCATTGTCGTATTGGAAAGACAAATCTCCCATGTCGAATGCTTGTCGGATACAGGAATTGAGTTTTGTTGATTCGTAACTTATACAATCTATATCAGGTGAATGAAGCTTTTCTGATTTTTTCTCGGTTAATGCGACGAGATGTGACATTATATTCCCCAATCCTTTATGCAGACGGCGAGAGAGATTATTGTAAAATTTCATGCGCGCATCGGATTCTTTGAGAATACGTTCTCTTGCCTCTCTTTCCATCTTGAGTCTATGTCTGATCAGATAGAAATTAAGCGTCCAGAGCATGAGTGCAATAAAGAGAATAATGTAGATTAATTTAGCCCAAACTGTGAGATACCAAGGCGGAAGTATTTCAATAGAAAGTGAATATAATTTGCCGCCAATCTGTCCAAATCCGTCAACACTATTCACTTCGAGTTTGTAGTTACCATAAGGCAGACTATTGTATGTTATCTTGCTGCCGACGTTCTGAAGGAAATGCCACGTATTTTCCAATCCTTTAAGTCTGTATGCATATAGTCCATTCATGCTGTTTCGCAGAGGCAGATCGGTGAGCATGATTTCTAGATTGTTTTTATCATGATTTAGCTTTAACGCCTTGGTATAGGTTAAACTCTCCCCTTTTATCTCATAATTTAATCCATTGACAAACAGGTCAGATAGTAGGATTTTTTGATTCTGTCTGCTTTGTTTCTGAAGAAGCGGGTTGATGATAACCAGTCCATCAATACCTCCGATGACCACTTCCTTTTCAGTCGCTGAATAATATGCACAACGGGCTTTAATGTAAGGTGTTTGCAGCAAAGTTTTCCATCCTTTATCGCTGTAGATAGTGCATGTTGATGGAGTAATAATCCATATGTCGCCATTCACTTCCAATAAAGACGAGATATGCTCGATCTGCAGATTATGGTTGAAACCGATAAATTCCGGAGGTTCAGCTGCCGAAGTGAATTTGCTCAATCCTTTGTTGTTGACTGTCCATATATTGCCATGCTGGTCCGAAATGATTTGTTCGAAGGTCTGTCCGTCGGCAACATCCGCTATTTTGAATGTTAATGCATCAATAACATTCAATCCTTTGTCAGTCAAAGCCCATATCTTATCATTACTTCCTTGTACAAGTCTGTTTATATGAAGGCTTTTCAATCCTTTTGTCAGATGTTGTTTAGCAGTGTACTGATAATTGGCGGCTAGCATCTTCGATTTGTCCACGATATAAATTCCGCCGTCAAATGAAGCCATCCACAGCGTACCTGCAGGGTATTCCAAAATGTCGTAAATCCATGGACACTCATGTTTCTTCTTTTCATCGTAAAGCATCAGATTGCGCATCCGCCCTTTTGTCCGTTCGTAAATATTGATGCCTATATCGGTGCTTATCAGTAGATTGCGGTCTGAATCTTCAAATATTGTTCTGATGCGATTATGCGATATGGGATTTTGTTTGTCGTTTTGTTTGAACCAGGCAACTGTGGGATTGAGTCTGATAATTCCACTTGTTCCTCCCAGCCATTGTTCGCCAAAACTATCCTGAAAGATGTGGCTTAGACTGTTGCCAACAGATGAACCGGAAAGTGAGGCTACGCTGTGATAGGCATACAAGTTTGTCTGAGAGATGATTGACAATCCATCATCGGTACCAAGAATAATATTGTTCCATTGATCGTGCAGAATGCTCCACACAATGTTGTTACCTAAAGAGAAAGGATCTTTTGAGTCGTGCACCATATGCTTGATTCTCTTGTCCTTATAAATATATAAACCGTCGTCAGCGGCAATCACAAGAGTTCCGTTGACCAGATTTATCGACTTCACAACAATATTTCCCAACTCTTTTTCTATTTTGCTTTGTCCGGTCTCAGCATTGTAGCGAAGCAGATGATTGTATGTTCCTATCCAAAATTGGTTTTTCAATCCCGTTTGCTCAATACAGCTTACTGATGGCAATTGTAATCCGGAAACAAGAGGAATTGCCGTGCATTGCCCGGAAGCATATTTATAGAGTCCGTAAAGGCTGCCGATAAGAAGATCATGTCCGTTTATGGCAAGAGATAGAATATTCTTGGGTGTCGAAGATAGTTTAACGATAGCTGCGGTTTTTAGATTGAAGCTATATAGTCCCTTTGATGATCCGATAAGTATATTATCACCTTGCCTTATGAGAGCTCTCACATCAAGTGGACAGGTGCCTTTGTATTTCAAAAAAGTGTCAGTTTTTCGATTATAAAGGGAAAATCCTTGCATACTTCCCATGAACACATAATCATCAACAGCAAGAATACTATAGATTGATTTGCATACTTCAGAAGATGAATGCGAAATATATCTGTAGCCGTCAAAACAGTATGGACCGGCATCTGTTCCCAGCCATATCATTCCATCCGTATCTTGTGTGACACAATATACCTGTGATGATTGTTGCAAAGGCATATTATGAAAGACGAAAGATTCCGTTAACTGAGGTCTGACCGTAGCGGGTGCGATCAGTAAAAATAATAGTATGGTGATGATATATCTATGCAAAGCCAATTATAGTATTAAAACATTTATTCGTGGACAAAAATAATGTTTTTCTCTCTTCCCTTAATTCCTATTGCTGCTAATAATTGCTCTAAAGTCCGATTTGTGTCTTAGTTTGTCTTATTTGTAGCTGTGAGGCAATATTTAATTGCTCAATTTTGTAGTAGTTTTTATTAATCAGCATAATTATTTTATGAAAAAGCAATTATTGTTAGGTTTGTTTTCTCTGTCTGCATGTTGCGTCAGCGCTCAGCAGATATATGAGATAAATGCACCAAAAACTCCAATGACAATTAACGAAGGTCAGCTTCGTATTGGCGGTAGTAATTCTTCAGGAGGCTCAATTATGGCCAATAACCACTATCTGAGTCAGGATTCGAAGCCGATAATTCCCATAATGGGAGAGTTTCATTATTGTCGCTATCCTCATGAACAGTGGGAAGAGCAGCTCCTGAAAATGAAAGCCGGAGGTGTCAATATCGTTTCCACTTATGTTTTCTGGAATATCCATGAGCAAAAGAGGGGTGAATTTAACTGGTCTGGCGATTTGGACTTGCGGCGTTTTGTTCAACTTTGTCAGAAACTAGGTTTTCAAGTGATTGTCAGAATCGGGCCGTTTGATCACGGTGAGATACGTAACGGTGGACTGCCAGATTGGCTTTATTCAATGCCTGTTGATGTGAGAAGTAATGATAAGCTCTATTTGCATTATGCCAAACAGCTGTTCACTCAGATTGCCACTCAGCTGAAAGGATTGTATTATAAGGATAATGGTCCGATTATTGGTATTCAGCTTGAGAATGAACATCAGCATGCAGCTGCTGGTTGGGCTCTTTCGTATATGGGACGAACGGAGTTTACCTCTGCCGGATATGACGAAGCTTTTGCTCATCTCGAAATCAGTCCCGAACAGAAAAAAATTACCACAGCTAAGCTTGGCGATGAACATATGATGACTCTTAAACAAATGGCTGAAGAACTGGGAATGATTGTCCCTATTTATACAGCTACCGGCTGGGGAAATGCAGCTGTATTAGGCAATGAAGGATTACCTGTTTGTGCAGCCTATCCTTATGCTACTTGGACTGATGTAACAGCTAGAAGTCCTTATTGTCTGTTTACTGACCTTCATAAAAAACCGGACTATTCGCCTGTGCGTTATCGTTCGGAAGATTATCCTGTTGTTTATGCCGAGATGGGGTGTGGAATACAGATGGGCTATTCGTTGCGTCCGAAAGTTTATCCCAAGGGAATAGCCACGATGTTGCTGCGCTCTATCGGAAGCGGAACGAACGGATTTGGATATTATATGTATCATGGAGGATCATCGCCAAAAATGAGCGGTGGATATGCCTATTTTAGTGATGGCGATGGCATGTTGCCAAGAATCTCTTATGATTTTCAAGCTCCTCTTGGCGAAAATGGACTTGAACATGAGAGTTATCGCCGAATGCGTATGCTCCATTTGTTTATTAATGATTTTCAACAACAGCTTGCTCCAATGGAGACAGTTCTGCCGGATGGCAGCGACAAACTTGCGCCTGAAGATGTTGATCATTTACGTTATGCAGCACGAATGAAGGATGGTTCAGGTTTTCTTTTCCTAATCAATTATCAAGATCATGAAGTTAATCGTCACGATATGATGGGTATTAGAATGAAGATTAACTTAAATGGTGAGACATTGTATGTGCCTGCGCAGAATTCGTTTACGTTACCAAAGGACGTGAATATGATTATGCCTTTTAATATGAAGATGGATGGTGCCTTATTAAAATATGCTACAGCACAACCTCTTATGATTATTAATGACCGAGAAGCAACTCATTATATGTTTTTCGTTCCTGATGGCATTAATCCTGAGTTCCTTTTTGATAAGGCAACCGTTAAAGGCAAGTATTTGTTCAATCCTGTTCCGGGCTTAAAAAGCACATTTACGGTGAAGACAGGTAGTGGTAAAACAATAAGAATTACAACGCTTACTGAATCAGAGGCGCTGAATGCAGCCAAAGTGAATGGTAAGATGGTGATAACTGATGCAACGCTTCTTCCTTCCGATCATGGAGCTACATTATTGAGTCTGAGCAAGCCAGAGTTTAGCTATATTGTTTATCCTTCAGATAAAGGGTTCGCAACCCAATATAAAACAGTGGCTGCTGTAGAACCGTCGTTTGGCGTAAAGAAATATAGCGACCGGTTGATGACAGTCCATTTCAACGACAGCACGATTCATCCACAGATACATGAATATTTTCTTCAGATGGATTATACTGCTGATGTAGCGATGGCATTTCTTGATAATGAACTTGTTGATGATGATTTTTGGCATGGACAACCTTGGATAGTTGCCTTGAATCGCTTTAAAAAATCACTTGTTTCTCAAGATATGACTATTCGTTTGAGAGCTTTGAAAAACGATAATAGTTGCTTGAAATCATTGCCCCAAGAGGTGATTCCCGACTTTTCCAACGGGTCTGTTCTTGATGTGAAAAATATCAGAGTCGTTCCTGAATATCAAACTGATATCAGTTTCTGATTCTATCCTTGATTGAGAAAAAAATAACGAAGTCCTTGTGATTGTAATTATCCAAGGACTTCGTTATTTTTGATATAGATTGTTTGATTTTATCGCGCAGACTCAATCAGGTTCTTGTCATGATTGACTACCAGTTTACTATTAGGGCAGTTCCATATCATCGTGTTCATCTCTTGTGCTGTTGCCGGTTTCCATTCAGGTAAACCTGGAGCAGAAGGTTTTCCTGTGCGAGCAAAATTGATAAGCGCTGTACTCATCGTTTCACCTAATTCTATTCCTTCAGGAGTTGCTCCGGTCATGTTTGCACTGCGTATTACATTATTAAAATAAAAAGCAATATCTGCATTATGACCTGCATGAAACTCGCCATCTTCCGAAGGCAGCTGATAAGCAAACAGATAGTTCCAAACAGGAGCTCCGCCATCGGCTACGCGAGTATTAATCTGTTCAATAGCTGCGGGACGAACCATCATATCGAGCCTGTAGAATGCGTCAATATTGTCATTCGGATAAGTCTTACGAAATTCATCAACATATTTTCCTGCTTTTTCGCCCATCGTTTTTGCTAGATCTGCTTTTACTTCGTCCCAGGTTTTTATGTTTTTATCGTATTTACGACCACCAAATTCATTCAATGTTGAGCCTATAATAAGCGGAACGTTTTTGCTCATTTTTTCTGAACCATTCAGGAAAAGACCGTCAGGCAGTGCATCGCCATCGATGATCGGTTCCCATGTCATGGTGTTTCTGAATGAGTTGCTGCTCGATTGGTTCTCTTTGGCAATCTGTTGCATGGCTTCTACATTGGCTTTATACACTTTTTCATAATCCATCTTTTGTATCTCGTCGATATTCTCTTTTGTCAGTCCAAGCAGTTCGACAGTGCGTGCACCAATCTTTTGGGCAATATCGTGCTTCATACCTCTCATAAATCCGGAGCCACTCATAATCATTGCCCGATGGAAAAGCCCTTGAGCCATTGGCATACAAAGCATACTCGACACTTTCGCTCCACCACCGCTTTGGCCAAAGATGGTGACGCAATCAGGATCGCCTCCGAAGTTGGAAATATTCTCGTGTACCCATTTGAGCGCTTCTACAATGTCTATATTTCCAATGTTTCCTGAGTATTTGTATTTCTCGCCAAACTCAGACAAGTCAGTGTAGCCCAGTGTGTTTAGACGATGATTGATAGAAACCACTACCACATCACCCTTATCCGCCAGATTGTGGCCGTTGTAACCCGGATGATCTTGTCCGCAACCTTCAACAAATCCTCCGCCATGGAACCATACAAGTACCGGCCGTTTCTTTCCATCGTTGATTCCTTTGGTCCAGATATTCAGACGCAGGCAATCTTCGCTTTGCGCTCCTTCGTACCACAGATAGAAAAAGGCGCCTGCATCGTTGTCCCAACGGTTCGTTTTCGGCTGTGGACACGATGGTCCATAAGTGCGACAAGACCGTATATTGCTCCATGCCGTTGGAGGTTGAGGCATCTCAAAACGTTTTGCCTGAGCAAAAGGAATGCCTTTATAGGTGTAAACGCCCTTATAAATGAACCCGCAAACCTTTCCATATTTAGTTTGTGTGGTTGAGGCACTTGTTGAGCTGTTGATGATACTGCTCACCTGTTGATTTTGCGCTACTACAGCACTACTGCAGAGAAGCGCGGCTAAAATAAGCGATTTTGTTTTCATGATGATTTTTATGTTACTTAGTCTTTTAACGATCTCAAAAGTAGATACAATTAATTTTCATCTAAGTGACATTTTTGCCAAATATCTTTCTTTGTCTGATTTGTTGCTTTTTATCTGCATTATGACTCCAAATAGTTTTCACAGGTAATCGAGTTTTTCGATTTCTATTCAGACGATTTGAATACTCTCTTTCTGCATTTGGAAGTCTATTCCAAATGCAAGCTCTCTCATGGGAAAATATCGAATGATGAAGCCCGTTCGCTTATTTCTAATAAAAGAATGTGAAGGATATCATGTTATCTTCCGAAGAACATTCCATCGTAGGGCATTGGATTATTTTCGGCAATATATGATTGTGGGTGGAATGCCTCAAACCGTTGCAAAATATGGCAATCAGCTTTTAACCCCTTATATCCTACATGATAAGAATCTGAAAGTGTAGGATGAAATTGTGTATATGACTCCACTATTATAAACAATGTCATATAGCACAAAACATAGATTTTTGATATGGCTTTAAAGTTATCTAAAAGAGTTGGAAATTTCATTCGAATGCGCGAACCATTTCATTCGAATGAAACCTTCACTCCATTCGAATGAAATGGAACTTTCTTCCGAATGAAATGGAGGCTTTAATTAGTTAAAATAAGTGCCAGATACATAGCTGGTTAGAATGGCTATTGAAGCTTCGAAAATTTTTCCTCGGTGTTAATGTGCAAAATCCGGCATCAGAAACATGAATTTTTGACAAGAATCAATTCAGCCATTCAATGGTGAAGTAATACGTTTGGATTATTGATTAATAAAACAAAGAGGATGTGTCAGCTTTTAGGTGACACATCCTCTTCGTCAAAATTACTATAAATTCTAATTGTTTTTATCCTTTGTCATTGACTTGATAAAATCAATTTCTTTCTGATCAAATGGTGTTCCATCCTGGCGATAAATATCATGGAACCAAACTT
>DAIMYP010000051.1:25173-26911 GCA_036734445.1 Tannerellaceae bacterium | reverse complement strand
TGTTGGTTTGAATGGTCCACCACGTGTTCCATAAATCGATTGTCCGTATTTTTGCATCCATTGCCCCATTTCTTTCAGACGTGCTATCTGTTCAGGTTCGATGCTTCCATCTGATTTAGGCCCTACGTTGAATAGTAAGTTTCCATCACCGCCGGCAGTGCGAATTAATGTCTGCATACATTGTTCCAATGATTTGACTTGATCATTAGGTTTCCACGACCATTGTTTGGCAATTGTCATACATGTTTCCCAAGGTCTTTGGTTATTGAATCCGCCGATTCGCTGTTCAGGCGTATCGAAATCTCCTTGAGCACCGGTTCTGTTGTTTGCAATGATATCCGGTTGGATAGCGCGGATAAAGTCAAGAACACCTTGACCACGTTTCTGGTCGAACATCTGAGGAACATCAAACCATAGCACGTAGAGCGGACCGTAATTGACCAGCAGCTCTGCAACCTCTCTTTTCAGATAGCTTGTATATGTTTCCAAATCACTTTTATCGCGTTTTGTCTTACCTCCGGGGCTTGTCAGCGGAAAGTCGGAATTGTGCCAATCGCAGGTAGAATAATAAGTACCAAACTCGATTCCTTGTTTACGGCAAGCTTCCGACAACTCTTTTACAACATCCCGCTTAAATGGCGTATTCATGATGTTATAATCCGTCTGACGTGTATTCCACAAGCAGAATCCGTCATGATGTTTGGTTGTCAGGACAATATATTTCATTCCTGCTGCTTTTGCAACACTTACCCATTCGTCTGCATTAAAATTGACAGGGTTGAATTGTTTATATAGCTGATCATAAACATCAACGGGTGTTTGATTTCCACGTGACCAACTGATTTCCTTTCCGGTCAATGTAACAGGTCCCCAATGGATGAACATTCCGAATCGGTTGTCCTTCCATTCTTCTATTTTTTGTTTGTTCCCTTCATAAACATTTGCATTCGTTTGCGCAGTTGCCGGGACATATTGGCATAAACCCGCAAATAATAGAATGACTGTTAATGCCCACTTCTTCATTGTATTTCAAATTTTAGTTGATTACCTCTCACAAAGATAGAATTGTTTTTACACTCATGGAAAACATTATTTAGGATTGCAGCCATTTGTGTTACATTATGTCGAAATTGTATTAATTTTGCTGTATTATAAATATAATTGAAACAATACTATTTATGTCCAGGCAGAATATAGAATATATGACATTGCTTCATGCGGGGCACGGTGTACATCATGGAGATTGGAACTTCCCTTCGGTGTATAGTTCTTTTGCCCGATTGTATTTATGCGATGGAGGAGAGGCTTTTACGCGGATAGGGAAAACTGTTTATAGATTAAAACCGGGTTATATGTATCTTATGCCGCCTTATACGATGTATAGTGATTGGAATTCAGATTATTTTTCTCATTATTATATTCATGTTTATGAAAGATTGGAAGTAGGGGAGTTGAGTATTTATGAAATGAAGAATCTTCCTGTTGAGGTGAAAGCTTCTGATTTTGATATGGAGTGCATTAGGCGTATTGTAGAAATTAATAGTACACGAATGCTTCCAACTCCTTTGTCTGATCCGAAAGTTTACGATAATCAGGAAACACTCGTGAATATTTTGAAGAACAGTAAGGATATTCCTGCACCTTTGATTGCTGAAACAAATGGACTTCTTTTGTTTATTATAGCGCAATTTTTTAAATCTGCGACTGATCGGAAAAGAATAGAAGATGAGCGTATTGG
>DAIMYP010000051.1:0-25073 GCA_036734445.1 Tannerellaceae bacterium | reverse complement strand
CTTTCTTATTTTAATAGGGTATTTAAGAAAATTACTGGATTGACACCTTCTCAATATCGGAAGAGTTGAGACGAAAAAGTTTGGATTCTGTAATCCTTGCTTGTTTCAAGGTGACCTCGGAGGGGCTCGAACCCTCGACCCAATGATTAAGAGTCATTTGCTCTACCAACTGAGCTACGAAGTCTTTGGTAGTGAATAAGTCGCTATTTGTGAGTGACCTCGGAGGGGCTCGAACCCTCGACCCAATGATTAAGAGTCATTTGCTCTACCAACTGAGCTACGAAGTCATCAATGCAACTTTTTTGTTTGCGGGTGCAAAGATAGACACTTTTTTGAACTGTGCAAAATTTATCGTAAAATACTTTTAAGAAATGCAGGAATTAATGCATTCATATTTTTGTCCCGTTATTTCACATTAGCTTCAACAACTATTCCACCATTTGATGCGATAGGTATGGTATAATAGCCATTCTCCAACTTTGCATTTATTTCTCCTGATCCACTGTAAGCTTTAATAATTTTATTATTGTCGGCTTTAAATCGGACAATATGTTGCTTCGGAGCTTTATCATAAGGATCGTCAGCTGAACAGATGAATAATGCTGAATTGCCATTTCCTGAACGGGAAACCATTGACCCGATAACCAATGGCGAACCATCTTCGGCACAAACGTCTGTGAACACGCCATTATTCAGAGATGCATAGGAAGTCTGTTTTACATTTTTCAACCAATCAGTCCCTTCAAAACCAACAAACGTTGTGGCTGTCCTGCGATACTTCATATACTCGTTGCCCAATAGGTGAATTTCTGCATTGACTTTTTTTAGTTTGTCGTATTGTTGTGTCTTATTTCCTTTGTCATCAAGCACTTGATTGTTCCACCATCCTGCTGTATAGCATGCCCAGATAATATTTTCAGCGCCAAAAGCCATGGCAGTATAGGCTTGGAAACGAAGCTCATTCTCACTGATCCATTGCTTTTCATCTTTGGAGTTTACTTGGAGTACAATCCACATGCTCCGTTTGGTTCCTATACAAGCATCCGAAACGACCCGCAGGTTCTCGTAAGCACTAGGCACATTGATGGAATAGAGATAAAAATCGTAGCAGATATAGTCGGCGGGAACATTTTTGCAGTATTGTGCAATATGTTCCGTATAGCTTGTTGTTCCCAACTGACTGGTCGTTTGCTGGGCACTGTTCTCGGATACAGAAGCGTAATTTGGATACAGGTTCAGATACGGGAACTGATGGGGAAACAGCTTGTTTACCCTTGAATATATTTTACCATAAAAAGGGAAGTCTAATGCTGAAGGTTCATCGCCTATATCAATGCCCCAGATTGCCGGATGATCACGAAAGCCTTTTGCTGCCTTATCGCAGTTTGTCAAGGGGTATTTCTTTGCCAGTTGTCCGGCATTATTGCCGTCGCCTCCCCACCAATGAGGTAAAACATCCGTAACGACAGCACCCACGTGATACTTTGAAAATAAATCCAACGTTGTTCTGTCATTGCGCATACAGACGACAAAGTCGATTCCACAAGCAGCGAGATCCTTTACATGTGCTTCTGACGAAGCATACTTTTGTAAGAAATAGGTTCCGACGTTTAATTTCTCACGATTCATTCGACTCTTCATGGTCGGCAGCTTTTGTGCGTTCATAAATGTGTAACACATAAGTAGTCCCAAAAATGGTCCCAGAAGGGTTTTAACAGTTTTGTGTGTTCTCTTATTGTTCATTATCTTCTATATTTTGTTATTGAGGGTAAAGTTAGGCATTTTTCGGATAGTTGGGACTATAGAGCATAGTCTTTTCTCGGATCACCAGCTTGCCATCCTTTACAAATTCATCGCCACGTTCTTTCAGATGTTCAATCATAGCTGTATGCATCTCTGTCATGTGTTTTGCATAATTTTTGTCGGCAGAAAGATTTTTGAGCTCGTGAGGATCTTTCTGTAAGTCGAAGAGTTGTTCGCTTCCTGTATGGAAGAACCAGATGTATTTTATTTTTCCGTCGGTCAAAGCACACCAATAGTTGTCCGGACTATAACATGTTGCATGTTCCAAATCAATATATTGCCTCCATTGTGGGTTTGGTTCATTTACTAATGGAAGCAGTGATTTTCCATCCATGTCAGATGGGATTTGTCCTCCGGCGAGGGTAAGGAAGGTCGGAAGGAAATCACGTAGTTCGACAGGTTTGTTTATGCGTTTGTTGTTGATCTTCATGGACGATGGCCATTTGATAATATAGGGAATCTTTGTTGAACCTTCGTAAGCATACGTTTTGCGCCAATGGTAATGATCACCAAGCATATCGCCATGATCGGCGGTGTAGCATATGATGCTGTTGTCGTACATGCCGCGCTCCTTCAGTGTTTTGATGATTTTGCCTACTTGATCGTCGATAAATGTTACGTTTGCATAGTAATGACGACGTGAACAGACGGCATATTCATCTCCTAAGTTGGCGAAAGCCGCATCTTTAGCTACTTGTTCCGGCGTTTTTCTTTCGGCATATTTGCCGCACCAGTCACCGATAGATGGTTTGGAAATAGCTACATTATTGTATAGATCCAAATATCTTTTTGGTGGATCGTATGGACTATGAGGTCTGGCAAACGAAACTTTCAGGAACAGAGGGCGTTGGTTGTCATAGTTACGAATAAATTCGCAGGCAGTTTCTCCTGTCCAAGCTGTTGGATGTAATCGTTTGTCCAGTTTGTATGTCCCTGCGCCGTGGTCGTTCCAACCAATACCTGTCTTATCTGGATTTTCACCTGGTGTGTTTAGTTGGAACCATTTGCGGTAGTCACTGATGAAATCAGGTGATTCTACACGTCCGGATTCATCAATCAATGTGGCATGAAATCCATGTAAGGCGTTTTGCGGGGACCAATGCATTTTTCCAATTCCAAAGCAATAATATCCCAAGTTGCGCATCATTTGAGGCATCTCGTATTTGTATTTTTCTGCAACTTTTCCGTATCCCAACATTCCGTGATGCCAAGGTGAAAGTCCGGTCAGCAAACCAGCGCGGGCAGGAGTACTGCTCGGTGATGCGGTGTATCCACTTACGAACAGGGTGCCTTCTGAAGCCAGACGATCGATATTGGGTGTGATGACGGATTTGTTCCCCATGCATCCAATGGTATCGCCACGATGTTGGTCCGACATGATGAAGATGATATTGGGTTGCTTTGTATCGCTATGATCATGGTTCGCCAGATGTTCTGTTGTTGGAAGTGGAGCAATCAGTCTGTTTATGTCTGACAGATTCTGAGCCGAGCCTTTTAGTCCGGCGGCGCCGAGGCTGAACGATATGGATGAAAATACGAAGTCTCTGCGTTTCATGGTACGAATGGTGTTTATTCAAAAATGTATACTTCAGATGGAGTTGTTCTTTTCAATGCGACGAGGGTAACATCTTTACCGACACGGATTCCTTCTTCGAAAAGGCGGATGTCCACCGTTTTGTAAGCTAGTTCCGGATGATTGTTATCACGGCTCAGATGGCATAGCCAGATGTTTTTTAGTTTGGGATCATAGTGAGTGGCTAAAAATTCAGCAGCCTCGCGGTTGCTGAGATGTCCTGTTGGACTGGCAACGCGCTCTTTTAAAAATTCAGGATAGGTCCCAAACTTTAGCATCTCTTCGTCGTAGTTGGCTTCGATAACTAGATGATTGGCCTTGCACATGTATTTGCTTACTGTTTCTGTGATATGACCGACATCGGTTGCAATTGTGAAAGCATGATTTCCGTATTCAATCAGATAACCTACATTGTCTGTGCTGTCATGAGGCACTTCAAAAGCGGTTATTTTAAAATCGCGTATGTTGAAAGGAACTTCTTTTTCAATAATTTTGCGCGAATGGATGAGTGTTTCTTCTACATATCGACTTTTCTCAATTCCTTGGTGTACGCCTGCCGTTGCATAGATTGGAATACAGCATTCTTCACCCAAATAGCCTACAGTTTTGATATGATCGGCATGATCATGGGTAACTAGAACAGCAATGATTTTTGAAAAATCGATTTCTCTGTCCTTGAGTACTTTCTTAATAGTGCGGAATCCTATCCCCGCATCGACAAGTATGCCGTATTCAGGTGTACCTAAGTAATAACAGTTTCCGCTGCTTCCACTCGCTAAGCTTATAAATGATAATCTCATTGTTTCTATTTTAAAGCCTCTTTTGTAAGGAGGGATTGTGGCAAGAACACAAATCATCACAAGAAAATTTTCTATTGAATGTTTTGCTTCAACACTTTTTTCCGCAAAATAAAGTCCACAGAATGTTTACCTTATTGGTTGTCTACGGAACATATCTCTTCCCACTTATATCAAATTATCGACAAATATATGAAAAAGAATCAGAATGCGAATAGAAAAGAGTTGGCTAAATTACTACAAAATAAAAAGGCCTTTAATATTGATGTGAAATACACTATTTTGAGTGATCAATAGAGTGGAGAGGAAGTATAAAATAAAAATCAGATCCTTCATCGACTTTTGAGTTTACATAAATAGCTCCATGCATTTGTTCCACTAATGCACGACTGATAGCCAGTCCTAGACCAACGCCTGCTGTCCAGTCGTTGAGTTGGACAAAACGTGTAAAGATAGAATCCAGCTTATCTGCAGGAATTCCTTCTCCTGTATCCTTTACATCAAAGCGGATCGTGTCTTTATGAAGTGTATAACCAAATGAGATATAACCATGTTGTGTGTGTTTGATAGCATTATTGAGAAGATTGTTAAGAATCTGTATCAAACGGACGCGGTCAGAGATAATTGTTGCAGGTTCACAATCGGAAAGCGAAAGAATAACACCTTCAGGCATTCTAATACGAGTCGATTCATACAATTCCTTCATCAAGGGAATCATTTCAAACGATGTTTCTTTCAGCTGAAGTTTGTTTGACTCCAATTTAGAGATATCAAGCACATCTGCAACGAGTCGCTGCATCAACATATTGTTCTCGTGAATGATATCGGAAAAGTATTTTCTTTCATTGGGGTCGTTTGATTCTACAATCAATTGGGAGAAACCGTCGATTACATTTAGAGGTGTACGGATTTCATGATTCATGTTAGCAAGAAATGAGGATCTTTTTTCTGCTTCATCTTCAGCTATTTGTTTTGCAGTAATAGCTAAACGTGTATTTCTTTTATAGACAATTACTGTTATTACAAGCAGTACAATGATGATAAAAAGACTAATACTACCCCATGTAAGCATCTTTACGTGCGACTGTTCACGTTGTGCGACAATCTGTACCTCTTTGTTCCTCATTTCCAGCTTGTTTATATCCAGTTTGGATTGTAAATCGGCTAATTGTGAATAGAATTTTGCATCGTTGACAGAATCTTTTATTGCCGTGTAATTTCGATAAAGTTCCAATGATTCTTTGAATTTTCCCATATCGCTCAAAATGCGGCTTTTGGTTTCATACATTGTAAGTAAGTTGGAAATATTGTGAGTCTTTTTGTATGCTGTGATAAGCGTATCGGCGAGGATTAAAGCTGGGTTATAATTACGAACTTTGTAGTTATAAAGCATCCACAGATATTTGGATACTAATTCATCCTGGTGATATTCGTTAATGATTGGATCAAGTTGCTTTAGGTCTTCTAACATGTCTGAAGCGTTTGGATAATCATAATGCATGAGAGCTGCCATTTTATAATAGGTAAGAGAGAGACTACCCAATGAATGAATATTACCCTTGAATGGATATGTCCGATTGAAGAAAGTTATTTTATTTTTTTTCATTTCATATATCAAATTCTTCAATTTGGTCAAATATAACGCTCGTTCTTCGGGTGATTCGACTGTATTTATCGCTTGCATCAGGACGTCGGGACGTTCAATTAAAGGAGCATTACGCTTTTCTTGAGAGGCAATCAGATTGGCAAGAATATCTCTGCTCTGAGCACGGGGACCAATGTTCCAATATAGAAATGCAAGCATCTGATCAGAAACATCATAAGCAAATTGGTTGTGGTATTTTTTACCAAAAGAACGGAGTCCATTGATTTCTTGTGTTACAGAATCTCGACTTCCTGCGACGATGATAGAATAAATATACAGACCTTTAATGGATACCATGTCATCATATCGATTCTCTTTTTCCAGAATGGGAGTCGCTAGTGATATGACATAATGCATACTATCAGCATTACTGGTTCTATAAAAACAAGCCAATCGAATTAATGCATCTGCCATGTATGAATTGTTATGCTGAGTTCTCGATTCGTGTAATAGTTCTAGCGCGTAAGCTTTTATCTTTTTAGAAGGTAATACTACATTATTCATCTGTTGTTTGAGTGTTTCTAGATGTTGGATTTTGCTATTCTCTGCTTCCAATACATTCGAAGAAACAAAAAACGAGAATAGAATGAGTATGTGAATAAAGCACTTCATCAATTTGTATGATTTAATGTTCAATATAATGCTAATGTCCCCTTCTTGAAATAATAGATGACAAATATATGAAAATAAATTTAAATGTAAAGCATTTTATACTAAATTATTACATAAGACCTCATTAAACCATAGCTTTATATGTTTCATCTTTAATAATCAATATAAGTTAGCGCGTTTAGCCTTTAAGGTTTTATCATAAATAGACATTTTATTAAAAAACAAACAAGTTCATTTTGTTCTACAGTTAGCATATATTATCTTTGCTTCAAAAAAGTAAATGGACAAACTAATGATTATATCATGTCTTGCTGCCAGTCTTGTTACTATGTCTGGTTGTGAATCGAAAAAGACTTTAGGCGAAGGCGCTCTAAGCTTATCAAATTTGGAGACAAATGTTACTCCGGGTCAGGATTTTTATCAATATGCTTGTGGAGGATGGATTAAAAATAATCCTTTGGGAGCTGAATACGCCCGATTTGGTACGTTTGATTTGTTGAGAGAAAATAATAATAAGCAGGTGAAGTCGCTGGTTGAAGGTTTGAAAGAATCGGCCCAGAAATCGGGGAGTGAAGCTTGGAAAATAGCCGTATTGTACAACATGGGGATGGACAGTATTAAACTGAATAAGGATGGTTTTACTCCAATCAAAGCAGAACTTGGTAAGATTGAAAAAATAGAAACCGAAGATGAAGTGATTGGAATGATAGCAGAAATGCATCGTATGAAGATTAATCCATTTTTTAGTTTTTACGTGGCTGCTGATGATGGCAACAGTTCAATGAATATCGTCCAGTTGTATCAAGATGGTTTAGGTATGGGCGATAGAGATTATTATTTGACTGATAATGAGGAAAACAAGAAAGTTGTTGAGGCCTATAAGATATATGTTGGAAAATTATTTGAGATGACAAATCACTCGCCGGAGCAAGTAAAGGCTGCTGTTGACGGTGTGATGACGATTGAAAAGCAACTTGCGAAGATTTCGTTTAGTCGGGAGGAGTTGCGTGATTCCAAGAAAAACTATAATAAAGTGACTGTGGATGAGTTGAAGTCAAAAAGTAAACCTTTCAATTGGGATGTCTATTTTAGTCAAATGGGGTTGAAAAATTTGAGGACTATAGATGCTAAGCAGTTGGCATATTACGGTGGTTTGGCTACACTTTTGGAAAATACGAATATAGAGACTCAGAAATATTATCTGGCTTTTAATCTTTTGAATGATGCCGCTCCGTATTTGAGTGATGATTTTGTAAATGCAAATTTTGCTTTTTATGGAACAGCTCTATCGGGCAAGCAATTGAATCGTCCTCGTTGGAAACGTTCATTGTCCTTCGTTAATGATGCTTTGGGTGAAGCTGTGGGGCATTTGTATGTTGATAAATATTTTCCACAATCTTCAAAAGATAAAGTTCTAAAAATGGTCGAAAACTTACAGAAAGCTTTGGGCGAAAGAATTGCCGGATTGCAGTGGATGAGTAATGCCACGAAGGCTAAGGCGCAGGAAAAGCTGGCTGCTTTTACTGTGAAGATAGGTTTCCCTAACAAGTGGCGTGACTATAGCAAACTGGATGTCAAAAAGGATTCCTATTGGGCGAATGTGTGCCGTGCCTCCATATTTGAGATGAATGAGGATTTTGCCAAGATTGATCAGCCTGTAGACAAGTCTCGTTGGGAGATGAGTCCGCAAACAGTTAATGCGTATTATAGTCCTAATACGAATGAAATATGTTTTCCAGCAGCTATTCTTCAGCCTCCGTTCTTTAATCCGAAGGCCGATGATGCAGTTAATTACGGAGCTATAGGTGTAGTTATCGGTCACGAGATGACTCATGGCTTTGACGACGAAGGCCGTAATTATGATAAAAATGGTAATCTTACAGATTGGTGGACTGCCGAAGATGCAAAGCTTTTCAATGAACGTGCGGACAAGTTAGCTAAGCAGTATAGTGATATCATCGTTGCTGATTCAGTGCATGCAAATGGGCGTTTTACCTTAGGTGAGAACATCGCTGATCATGGAGGTCTAATTATTTCGCATTTGGCTTATCTTAATTCGCTGAAAGGCAAGAAAAGGCCAGAACCTATACAGTGTTTTACGGATGAGCAGCGCTTTTATTTGAGTTATGCAGGTCTTTGGGCTCAAAATATTCGGAAAGAAGAAATTCTGAGATTGACTAAAGTGGATCCTCATTCATTGGGAAAATGGCGTGTTAATGCGGCTTTACGCAATATGGATGCTTTTTATAAAGCCTTCAATATTAATCCGTGCGATAAGATGTATATGACACCTGAAGAACGAGTATTAATTTGGTAATTATAGACTATATGAGAAAGTTGGTTCTACTGGCTGCAGCGTTATTGACAATTGTCTGCGGAAAGGCACAGAATGTGCAGTTGCATTATGATTTTGGTCATGCATTATATGACAAAGATTTGCATGAACGTCCACAGTTGACTTCTACCGTCGAAATGTTTAAGGCAGATAAGTGGGGAAGTACATATTTCTTTGTCGATATGGACTATACAAGTAAGGGTGTAGCTGCTGGATATTGGGAAATATCGCGTGAGCTTCGATTTTGGCGACCACCTTTCTCTTTACATGTTGAATATAATGGAGGTTCTTCCAATCAGTTCTCATATAACAATGCCTATCTTAGCGGTGTAACGTATACATATAACAGTAAAGATTTCTCTCGCGGGTTTACTTTGACTGCAATGTACAAGTATATACAAAAACATAAGTCGCCTAATAATTTTCAAATTACGGGTACTTGGTATATTAATCTCTTTAATAATGGGTTGGTGACTTTGAGCGGTTTTGCTGATTGGTGGAGAGAAAAAACTGATTATGGAAAATTTATTTTTTTGAGTGAACCTCAATATTGGCTTAATTTGAATAAATTGAAATGCGTTGATGATGATTTTAAACTCAGTGTCGGAGGTGAGGTCGAGTTGAGTAATAATTTTGGAGGAAGAGATGGCTTTTACGCTATTCCCACATTAGCTATTAAGTGGGCATTTAATTAAGTGGAAAACTGTCTTTCTATCATAGAAACATGATAGAAAGACAGTGATAAAATTCTATTTATGCCTTTTTGGATATTTGTCTGGATCTTATGATTCGCAAAATGACCATTAAGACAACAATCGCTCCAACAATAAACATTGTAATCGTTTTTGCTGTAGCACTGTTAAAGTTTGTAGTGCCGATTAATACCAGTGAAATAAATGATACCATCATAACGGCATCAACCAAATCCTTATTAATTTTCATATACTTATATTATATTAGTTTGTTGATTATTTCTTATCCGGATAATTATTTGCATCTTGCTCTTCGCCTTCTTTGGGGGAGTTAAGACTTTTTGCAATGCCATAGAGACCTGCAAATAATGCAACCATAACGACAACCAGTTTTAGATAGTCGTTAGGAATGAGGTTTGTACATGCCAAAATACAGCCGGCAATGATAATAATAATGTATATATAAACTCCTGCTTTCGATTTATTGTTAGCCATAATAATTTAATTTTTAAGAAGATAGTAAACTAGAAATAATAAGAAATAGTACATAAGAAAATGGTATGAAAAGAACTTCCCATACAGAAAAAAGTAGTATATTAAAAATTAAATGATTATTTTTCGCAGGGTATATATATGAATTCCCATACGACGAAGAAGTGTCGAAACATCTATTGTTTGTAATGAAATAACATTTTCGCAAACACGGTGCAGATTACTTTCCTCTTTGACACGAAACATTTGGATAGTTTTAGCTTTGATTTTGAGGATACGAATGTCTAAAACATTACTGACAGTTTGAATAACCCTGCGTGGTGTTAAGAAATTACTTGATTTTAAATCGTTGCTTAAGACTTCCAGATTATGCTGCATGTCTTCAGCATTTTTTTCTTTCATAATCGTCTCAATCTGCTCATATCCATTCTGAGCAGTACAATCGGCTTTTTTCTCGTCTGGTGAGAACAAGACAAAACCTAAGATTAGGACTAATATGTTTAGAAAATATTTCATGCTGCAAAGATAGAGGAAAATTGTAAACGTGTAGTTGTTTTTTTCTATTTTTGTAAAATATAATCAGTAATATGGAAAATAGTAAATCTCTTTTGCAGGCATGGATGGAAGCCGCTCGTCCTCGGACATTGGCAGCTTCGGTCAGTCCTGTCTTAGTTGGCTGTGCTTTAGCTTATCGCGAAGGTCAGTTTGTATTTATTGCAGCTTTGCTGTGTTTGTTGGTTGCATTATTTGCTCAAATAGCGAGCAATTTCGCAAATGATTATTTTGATTTTCGTCAGGGGGCTGATACTGAAAATCGAGTAGGACCAGAGCGGGCTGTAGCACAGGGATGGATTTCGCCTAAAGCAATGTTGATAGGAACTCTGGTTGCGTTGGCACTTGCCTGCCTGAGTGGTTGCTTTTTGATTTTATTTGGCGGTTGGAAATTGATTTTTGTTGGTTTAGCTATTGCATTAGCTGTAATAGCTTATTCGGCAGGACCTTATCCGTTATCTTATCATGGATTGGGTGATGTTTGTGTGTTATTGTTTTATGGGATAATTCCCGTATGTTTTACTTATTTCGTTCAAACTTTAACTTTTTCACTGTTGACATTTCTCCTTTCCTTAGCTATAGGATTTCTTTCTGTAAATATATTGGTAGTAAATAATTATAGAGATTATGAGGAAGATATAGCTGCAGGCAAACGAACCACTATTGTGTTGTTTGGTCGTCGATATGGTCGTATTATTTATATTGTAAATGCCGCATTAGCTTTTATCATTTCACTTCCTTTAATTATAAATTCTCCTTGGTGGATCATGTTTCTGTTTGGATTATTGTTCGCCATGATTTATTTTACGACAAAAGAACTTTTCCTTTTGGATGGTAAAGATTTGAATAGGACATTAGGACATACGGCTCGGAATTTGTTTTTCTTCGCCGTATTGCTATCCTTGTTCTTACTCTACGATGGCGGAGCATTCTTCTAACCATAAACGTGATACGGCATCGCTAGGCATGCGCCAATCACCTCTAGGCGAGAGACTTATTGAACCTACTTTAGGGCCGTCAGGTAAGCAACTGCGTTTGAATTGTTGCTGGAAGAAACGACGGAAGAAGGTATAAAGCCATTTTTTTAGAGTTGCATTGTCATATACACCTGCAAATGCATGCTGGGCCAGAAAATATATTTTTGCCGGATGCGAACCGAAGCGGATGAAGTGATAGAGAAAGAAATCATGTAGTTCATACGGTCCGACAAGATCTTCTGTTTTTTGCTTGATGTTGCCATTTTCATCTGCCGGAATGAGTTCGGGACTGATAGGTGTGTCAATAATATCCAACAAAATATTTTGGGAAATCTGGTCTACTTTGTTATTGGCAATCCAATTTACCAAATACTTGACTAATGTTTTGGGAATGCTGCAATTGACACCGTACATTGACATGTGATCGCCGTTGTATGTTGCCCAACCTAAAGCTGATTCCGACAAATCGCCGGTACCGATGACAAGTCCGTTCTTTTGATTGGCAACATCCATTAATATTTGAGTACGTTCGCGTGCCTGACTATTTTCGTATGTAACATCATGTGTATCTAAATCATGATTGATATCTTTGAAATGTTGGATGCAGGCATCTTTAATCGATATTTCTTGCAGTGTAACGCCTAAAGAGCGAATTAGTCCAACTGCATTATTATAAGTTCTTCCTGTAGTTCCAAAGCCTGGCATCGTAATGCCGATTATTTGTTCGCGAGGCATTTTTAATGCATCAAAAGTCATTGCTGTAACCAATAGTGCCAGTGTTGAATCCAGTCCTCCCGAAATACCTATTACTGCTGTTTGGGCATGTGTGTGTGCTATTCGTTTGGCTAATCCTGCTACTTGGATATGGAATATCTCTTCGCAACGTTCGTTGAGTGCATTACCGGAAGGTGTAAACGGATGCGGGTCGACCGCCCGTGTAAGTGTGAAGGATTCGGATGTTTGCAAAACGAAAGGTATTGTGCGTGTTTCCTCTTGTAATAAAGTGCTGGCG
The DNA here is from genome assembly GCA_036734445.1 of Tannerellaceae bacterium. GTDB lineage: Bacteria > Bacteroidota > Bacteroidia > Bacteroidales > Tannerellaceae > Parabacteroides. Next base: position 12,583 of record DAIMYP010000051.1, on the reverse strand, counting down.
CCATACATGAAACTTGTATTTATTTGCCTGTCGTTCTGTAGTTTCTCTACATCTATCTCGCTTATAATTAGTTGCTCTTCCATCGTGAATCGAGGAGACTCAGACAATAGAGAACCATTCTCAGCTATAATTCCATTGCCAGCAAATACCAAATCCGTACTCGATTCGCCAAAACCACTTGATGCATAGATATAACCTGCCATACAACGGGCTGATTGCTGGCAGATTAGTTGACGTAGATAGTGATGTTTCCCAATCAATTCATTGCTCGCTGAAAGATTGAAGATAATATTTGCACCTTCCATTGATAATAATGAACTGGGAGGAACTGGTACCCATAAATCCTCACAGATTTCGATCCCCACAGAAGTAGTACCTGCATTGAACAGCAAATGACTGCCTAAAGGGTAGTCTTGATTGCCAATAGTGATGTAAGAATTAAGTAGTTCGGTGGAAGACGTGAACCAACGTTGTTCTTGAAATTCTTTGTAATTAGGCAAATAGGTCTTAGGCACTACCCCTAGAATTCGTCCTTTTTGAAAGGCGATTGCGCTATTGATTAATCGGTTTTCGGTCCTTAGTGGTGCACCAACAATAACGAAGATATTTAATTCTGACGTGTTGGAAATAAGCTTTAACAATGCCTTTTCCGCATTGTCCAGTAATGTCTGTTGAGCGAATAAATCCAAACAAGTATATGCTGTTATTGACATTTCCGGAAAGGCAATCATTTGAACACCTTTGTCGGATGCTTTACGAATCAAGCTTTCTATCTGCTTAATATTATAAAAACAGTCGGCAACTAAAACATGTGGCACAGCTGCAGCCACTTTCACAAATCCGTAGTTCATAATCTTCGTATTTAATGCCCCAAAGATAAGTATTTTGCTTGTGATAAAAAAGAAGGGAAGACATACTTCACAGCATGCTTCCCTTGCAAACACAAAACAATCAACAAAAAACTACTATCTGTATAAATTACTTATCTGATGAATAACAATTCTCTGTACTTAGGCAATGTCCATAACTGATCGTCTACGACTAATTCCAATTTATCGATATGATAACGAATTTCTTCCAGCATAGGAACAATAGTGTCGTGATAAGCAACTGCCTTGCTACGTTCGTCTTCGATCTTATTAGCTACTTTGCGGGCTTCAACCATCTCATCTACACGCTCTTTAATGAAATTTGTGCGCTTGGCAATATCTTCAATGATCTCCAAATTACGCGATGACAATGATGCTGCTTTTTCTGCAGGAAATAGATCTTTCATCTTGTAAACATTATCAATCAAGGAAGTCTGGTATTGTGTAGCTGTCGGGATGATATGATTCATTGTCAGATCCCCTAATACACGTGCTTCAATCTGAATTTTCTTTGTATAGGTTTCCCATTTTACTTCGTTTCTGGCCTCTAATTCTTTGCGGGTCAGTACACCTGTTGATTCAAACATGTTGACACTGCTATCCGTTAAGTAGTTGTCGAAGATAACAGGTACACTTGTTTCGCAGTCTAATCCTCGGCGAGCGGCTTCGACTTTCCATTCTTCGCTATAGCCATTACCTTCAAAATGAATAGGTTTGCATTCTTTAATTTCTTTGCGGAGAACTTCGAGAATAGCAGCAAATTTGTCTTTACCACTAGCAATCTTACCGTCTACTTCTTTTTTGAACATTTTTAGTTGTTCTGCAACAGCTGCGTTAAGAACCATCATCGCTGATGCACAGTTGGCTTCTGAACCAACAGCACGAAATTCAAAGCGATTACCAGTAAAGGCAAATGGTGAAGTGCGGTTACGATCTGTATTATCAACTAATATTTCGGGAATACGAGCTATACCCAAATTCATTCCTTGTTTTCCGGCAAGGATTAAAGATTCGGGTTCGCTCTTTTCCAAATGGTCGAGCACCTGAGTAAGTTGTGCACCCAAGAAACTTGATATGATAGCAGGCGGTGCTTCGTTTGCTCCTAATCTGTGTGCATTTGTAGCACTTGATATACTGGCTTTTAATAGTCCGTTATGACGATATACAGCCATCAATACGTTTACTATAAATGTTACGAAGCGTAAATTATCTTCTTGCGTTTTTCCAGGTGACATTAACATGAGGCCGGTATCGGTGCCTAATGACCAGTTGTTATGTTTACCAGAACCATTGATGCCTTTGAATGGTTTTTCATGCAGTAAAACGCGGAATCCATGTTTGCGAGCAATCTTACGCATTAAGGCCATCAGAAGTAAATTATGGTCATTGGCTAAATTGCATTCTTCGAATATCGGTGCTAATTCGAACTGGTTTGGGGCAACTTCGTTATGACGGGTTTTAACAGGAATTCCTAATTTTAGTGCTTCAATCTCAAGTTCTTTCATGAATTCCAAAACACGTGTTGGAATAGCTCCGAAATAATGATCTTCCAACTGTTGGTTTTTACTGCTTTCATGGCCCATCAAAGTTCTGCCTGTAAGCAATAGATCTGGCCGTGCAGCATATAAGCCTTCGTCAACCAAAAAATATTCTTGTTCCCATCCGAGATATGCAATAACTTTTTTTACATCAGGGTTAAAATAATGGCAAACATCGACAGCCGCTTTGTTTACAGCTTCCAATGCACGCAATAGAGGAGCTTTATAATCGAGCGATTCACCTGTGTATGCAATAAAGATAGTCGGGATACAGAGTGTGTCGCCAACGATAAATGCTGGTGATGATGGATCCCAAGCAGAATAGCCGCGCGCTTCGAATGTATTACGGATTCCACCGTTTGGAAAACTGGATGCATCAGGCTCCTGTTGAATAAGCAATTTACCTGAAAATTCTTCAACCATACCTCCTTTTCCATCATGTTCAACAAAGGCATCATGTTTTTCGGCAGTTCCTTCTGTCAGAGGATGAAACCAGTGTGTATAATGTGTAACACCCATTTCGATGGCCCACTTTTTCATTCCGGCAGCAACAGCGTCAGCTGTAGCGCGATCTAAAGGAGTTCCGTTATCGATGCAGTCAGTAATCTTTTCGTACGTTTTTTCTGGAAGATACTTGAACATCTTGGCACGATTGAATACGTTTTGTCCGAAGAAATCTGATGGACGTTCTTTAGGAGGCGTCACTTCTTCAGCCCTTTTTTGAAAGGCTTCTTCTACTACTCTAAATCTTAATTTTGACATACTAAATGATTTTATAGACAATTAATTGTTTTATAATAGAATGATATTCTTTTGCTTGCATAATTCTATTTGATCTTCAGGCCAGATAGAGGCTTGAACTTCACCAATATGCGCTTTGCGCAAGAAATACATGCATAGACGGCTTTGACCGATGCCACCACCAATTGAGAGAGGAAGTTTCCCTTCTATCAGTGCTTTGTGGAATGTGAGTTCTTTACGTTCTGGACAGCCACATATATCCAATTGACGAGTTAATGCCTCTGCGTCTACTCGGATACCCATTGAAGAAAGTTCAAATGCACATTTAAGAACATTGTTCCATAATATGATATCTCCGTTGAGTCCATAGAATCCATCAGAATTCATTGTGCTCCAATCGTCATAATCCGGAGCACGACCGTCATGCTTCTCTCCATTTGAAAGTTCGGCACCAATACCTATAATAAATATGGCACCGAATTTCTCTGATGCCTTTGCCTCTCGTTCACGAGGAGTCAGGTTTGGATACATTTCGAGCAATTCTTCGGAATGGATGAATGTGATATTATCTGGTAATTCCGGTGTAATATGCGGATAACATTCATATACCATAGCTTCAATTTCACGTAATAGTGCATAGATATTTCTGACAGTTTTCTTAAGGTAATCCAAGTTTCGATCGGCAGGACGAATGCTCCTTTCCCAATCCCATTGATCAACGTACAATGAATGAAGATTATCCAAATCTTCATCACCTCGGATAGCGTTCATGTCAGTGTAAAGGCCATAGCCTGCGGGTATTCTATATGCTGCAAGTTTCATGCGTTTCCATTTAGCAAGCGATTGGACAACTTCGGCCATACGCTCACCCATACAATGAATTGGAAAGCGCACAGGGCGTTCTATTCCGTTTAAGTCGTCGTTGATACCTGTCCCTGAAAGGACGAATAATGGAGCTGTTACTCGGCGTAGCTTGAGAGCTTTTGCCAACTTGTCCTGGAAATTTGTTTTCAGCATGCGTATAGCCTGCTCTGTTGTCTCAGGTGTAAGCGTCTGTTTGTAATCTTCTGGAATAATAAGTGACATAATTTTATGTTTTAAATGTTGATTGTTTTTGTTTAAAAATGGAGTGAAACACACACCCTTATAGAATAAGGGTATGTTTCACTTCATAATGATGAAAGCGTATATTAGCTATTATATGCCGTCTCTCCATGTTCATATATATCTAATCCCTCTTCTTCAATGCGGGCTGTTACACGTAAGCCGTGAATTTTCTTTATTGACCAGAAGAGAACGATTCCGCAAAGAGATGCCCATATACCGACTGTAAGAGAACCCATCAGTTGTGAACCAATCATATTGAATCCTCCACCATAGAGTAATCCTCCGTCAGTAGCAAAGAATCCAACTAAGACTGTTCCTAAAAAACCACAGACTCCATGAACTGAGGAAGCACCGACGGGATCATCGACATGTAGTTTGTGATCAATTAGTTCAACGGCAAATAACATTACAATACCACAAATAGCACCTATAATGATTGCACCTGTTTCGGAAACGATATCACATCCTGCAGTTATTCCAACTAAACCGGCTAATATACCATTTAGCATCAGTGATAAAGAGGGTTTTCCATATCTTATCCATGAAGTAAAGATAGTTGCTATACCTCCAGCACATGCGGCTAAATTTGTGGTCATGAATACATGCGAAATTGCTACACGATTGACTTCACCTGATGCGGCCAACTGTGAACCCGGATTAAAACCGAACCAACCGAACCAAAGAATAAAAACACCTAATGATGCGATAGTCAATGAATGACCGGGAATGGCACGACTTTTATTATCTTTTGTGTATTTACCGATGCGCGGACCTAAAAAACAAGCGCCGATGAAACCTAAAATACCACCTACTTCATGAACTACTGTCGAACCGGCAAAGTCATGGAATGCATTTCCAAAGGTGTTCATCATGAAACTACCAGATGTGGCATCCATCAGCCAGCCTCCACCCCAAGTCCAATGGCCTTCTACAGGATAAATAATCAGACTGATGAAGAATGAATAAACAACATACATTGAGAATTTAGTGCGTTCGGCCATCGAGCCAGATACAATAGTTGCTGATGTCCCGCAGAATACGGTCTCAAAAATCAGGAATCCTTCAGTGGGTAACCCGTTACTATTATGATAAAAAGACAAATTTCCAAAATTTGGTGCACCAATAAATCCACCTTGCCCGAACATGAATCCAAACCCTATAAACCAGAAGAGTAATGAAGCTAATAGAAAATCCACAAAATTCTTCATTAAGATGTTTGCTGTATTCTTTGTACGAGTGAAGCCGGCTTCACAAAAAGCAAATCCGGGCTGCATGAAAAAAACTAACATGGCAGCTAATAGCATCCATACTGTATCAATGGAGATGGAGTTGTCTTTTACCGCGGCTATAATGTTTGCAGGCATTTCTTCAGCGGAAGCAGGGAGAGTAATTAATAATGTAATAATTACAAGTCCCCAGAATCTATGTATATGTATATATTTCATATTATTATTGTTTGAGTTAGTATGTTTGCTGAATTTATTTTTCTTGTTCAGCGTTATATAAGGCAATGTCGCCTCTTTCTCCCGTCCGTATACGAATAGCGTCTTCAATCGGGATAACGAAAATACGACCATCACCGATTTCGCCTGTTTGAGCAGCGCCAATAACAGCTTTGATTGTTTTCTCCACATTTTTGTCGCGGACAACAATAGATATCAAAATACGTTCAATGCAACTTGTATCATAGCAGACACCTCGATATATGCGAGCTTGGCGCATTTTGCCTTCTCCTCGAACATCATAGTATGAGAACCATTCAATGTCGGCAGCTAATAAAGCCTGTTTTACATCCTCAAATTTTGTCTTACGAATGATTGCTTCTATTTTTTTCATTTGTTTCTCAAATTGTTTTTAAAAGATAATAGATCAGCCCGCCTATCATCATATAAGGGATAGTGTGCGGTATAACATTCTATAAAATCAATAATAGGACGGGCCTCTCTATTTATCTTGTATTTACTTATAAATCACTAAAAACTAACACCGAATATCAAGAAAACGTTGTCATGCTCTGGTGCAGCAATTACTTGCACAAACAAAGGCAATGAATACTTGTTGGTTAAAGCAATTTCTTTTTTTGCTTTCAGAGAAATACTATTCCAGCCAAATCCATCACTGTATAGTCCTTTCCAAGGAGAAATTCCTATGCTTGGACTTACTTCTATTCCGCTGACATCAAAACAGTATTTTGCTTCTATATAAGTGGAATATTGAAGATTACCGTCTTCATCTTTATCCCCTCCGGCAAACATTGTGTTCCAAGTTAGCGACAATGGAAACTTTTCTCCAAAAGTGTATCCCAGTGTACCTTCAAAATAGTGGCTGTTGGAATAGTTACCATAGCGAGCTCCTTCTCCAGACCACCAGTAATCGGTAACTGCCATACTGAATCCCCCGGCTCCATAGCCAGCAGTGAGGTCGAATTCTTTTGCTTTATATTCATCTGAAGCATTTGAAAAATCTGTAGAACCCCATGCTGTAAGCGACAATCCTGCTCCCGATAGCGAGAAACTGGGTTGTATTGAAGCACCTGTCTGATACATGCCACGCCAAACATAACTGCTGACAATATCTGCTCCGGGTGTTACCGTGAACTTCTTTTCGTCCTGTGCAAAGACCGAATAAGACATAATTAGCAAAATTGCTGCAGGCAAAAAAACTTGCCTGATCGTAATTGTTTTCATTATGTTACTCTTTTTTGATGTTAATACTATGTCAAATCTTTTCCTTGCTTTTAGGATCCACGAAGTATGAGAACAATTACGCGATAGTTCTTTTCTTCTTCTTTGACATCATTTCAGAGTATCCACTTCTTCAGTCTGGCCATGGCTTCCAAAGTATCCTCTCTGTCTCCAAAAGCGGTGAGGCGGAGATAACCTTCACCGCTGGGCCCGAACCCCACGCCTGGGGTTCCGACGATATTGACTTCGTACAACAACTTGTCGAAGAATTTCCAAGAACTTAGCCTGTTTGGTGTTTTAAGCCAAATGTAGGGCGCATTATCACCGCCATATACGGTAAAACCGCATTCTTTCAATCCTTCTTTCATGATTGTTGCATTGGTCATATAATAATCAATCGTTTTCTTAACTTGTTCTTTGCCTTCAAGGCTAAATACAGCTTCTGCACCCCGCTGGGTGATATAGCTTGTTCCGTTGAATTTAGTGCATTGTCGGCGATTCCACATTTTGTTCAATGGTACGCGTTCGCCTTCTAACGTAAATGCATTCAATTCTTTCGGGATGACGGTGTATCCACAACGTACACCTGTGAACCCTGCCGTTTTTGAGAAACTTCTGAACTCTATGGCAACTTTCTTTGCTCCTTTGATTTCATATATGGAGTGTGGAGTGTTGTTGTCACGAATGTAAGCTTCGTATGCTGAATCATACATGATGATGCAGTCGTTGGCTAATGCGTAGTTCACCCATTTCTTTAACTCTTCTTTTGGAAGTGTTGTGCCTGTCGGATTGTTTGGATAGCACAGGTAGATGATGTCGACTCTTCTACTTGGCAGATCCGGAATGAAATCGTTTTCGGCCGTGCAAGGCATGTAAACTACATCACTCCATCTTCCATCTTCAATAACGCCAGTTCTTCCGCTCATTACATTCGAATCAACATAAACCGGATATACTGGGTCGGTCAAACCAATACTGTTATCGTGACGGAGTAAGTCCCCAATATTTCCACAGTCACTTTTTGCGCCATCACTTATAAAAACCTCGCTTGGTTCAAGTGCTATGCCGCGACTGGCGTAATCGTTCTTTATTATGGCATCTATCAGAAACGGATAGCCTTGTTCAGGTCCGTATCCGTGGAATGTCTCTTTTGTTGCCATTTCATCCACTGCTTTATGCATGGCCTCGATGACTGCTGGAGCTAGAGGCTGTGTAACATCGCCAATGCCCATGCGAATAATTTTGGCCTTTGGATGTGTCACCTTGAAACTGTTCACCCGTTTCGCAATGTCTGAGAATAGGTAGTTGTTTTGCAGTTTCAGGAAGTTTTCATTAATCAGTGCCATACGTTTGATTGTTTTATGTTCTTGTGTGTTCATCTTGTTAAATATCTATTTCCCCTTCAAATACCTTAGTAGCTCCTCCTGTCATATATACTCTGTTTCCTTCGCCGTTCCATTCTATGGTTAAAGGACCGCCGTCCATGACCACTTCAATTCTGTGACCTGTTTTACCATGAATGATAGAGGCAACGGCTGTGGCACACGCACCTGTTCCACAGGCTTGCGTTATGCCCGAGCCGCGTTCCCATACACGCATTCTCACTCTGTTGTCACTTAAAACCTGAACAAACTCAACGTTTGTTCGATTCGGAAAGTATATATGTTTTTCTATAAGAGGACCTACTTCCTGTAAAGGGATAGTAGATATATCGTCTATAAAAATTACGAAATGAGGATTACCCATTGATACAATCGTTCCTGTATACAATGAATCTTTTACCTTAATAGTTTTTGCTTTTTCTTCGATGATTGGTTCTCCCATATCGACTGTCACTTCTGTTACAGTATTTTCTGTTGTTGAAAGCAGCAACTCCTTGATACCCGACAGGGTTTCAAGGGTGATTGTTCTTTTTCTAGTTAGGTTGTTCTCATACACATATTTACCTATGCAGCGTGAAGCATTTCCACACATCATGGCTTCTGATCCATCAGCGTTAAAGATACGCATGCTGAAATCTGCCTTGTCTGATTTGCCAATAAGAACCAATCCGTCAGACCCAATACCAGTATGCGGTGCACTCAATCTTTTGGATAGCTCTTCCGGGTTTTCAATCGGATAAAGTATCGTATTGATATAAATGTAGTCGTTTCCGGCCCCTTGCATTTTGGTGAATCTGATTGATTGTGTCATTTTATTGTAAATATTTGTTTTGTTGTATCTTTTTGTTTTATTACAATGCAAATATACGACGTTTTGTTAGAATATGTATAAGTTTATGTGTCTTAATGTAACAGAAATAGCCTATAAGTAATGATCTTTCTATATATGTGCTAATTTTCTTATGAATTGTAAGTAAAATGGGTGTGTTTACTATATAATTGTAGTTCTTTTTGATATTACTTCCAATAGCGAGATAGTCTATTTTATATGATGATTCCAAATAAAATAAATCCTTGTCTACTTTTGGTAAACAAGGATTTAAATTTATATGCATGTAGCAGGATTTTTACTGTGCGCTTTCAATACGGAATGAATAAGAGTAGTCTTTGTTATTTTGTATTTCATATTGCGGACGTGGACCTGGGCCACAGCTACCATTACCAATTCCACGCTGTATGCAGTCAAGACTGAGAATCACTTCAGCACGGCGAATGTTGTCTTTATCATGACCATAAGTCAATCCCCAAAGTTCCTGATCGGTGAAATGAAGTGCACTAAAATTTAGATGATCTTTAGAAAGAACTTTAATTCCCTGTTTGTTTTGATTTGTCAGTGTCAACCAGCGAACGTCGTCACGATTACCCATGGATTGTGCTCGAACGTATGATTCCTCCATTCCTGTTACTGTATTGTTGTACAGTCCGACATAGGCTGCGTCTTTACGATCCCAATAGTTTTCGATAGGACCGCGACCGTACCATTCAACTTGCTCTAATTTTGGATTCAAAGCAACTTGTAAACCTAAGCGAGGCATATTGAAATTGTCGCCGGTTTTGAAAGTGGTGTTCACATCGACTGTACCATTAGCATAAATGGTATATGTGATGTTAAACGGAACAGTGATGGTTATAGGTTCCTTATCCATGTTCTTTTGGTTAGGCATCGGAATCATCGGACGTGGCATGGCAGATGCCGGCATTATTTGTGTAGCTACCATTTCTGTTGTAACAGTAACTGATTTTTTGTCTTCTGATAATTTCCAATCGAAAGCCTTCTTGTCAACAGTTACAGGAATATATTCCCTCTTGTCATTGTCCATTGAACGATACCAGTTGAAGTCAAGACCTTTTTTGTTATAAATCATATCAGTACCTGCGTAACGTAAAGAGATCATTTTACCTGTTTCAGGATTGAAGGCAACAAAAAAGCCAGGAGCGCGGAAGCCTATCTGGTCTTTTTCATTTTCAACTTTCAACGTTTCATTAAAATGCGTATCAACCGGTGTAACAGCAACCTGTGTTGTCAGAGGATATTGTTCGGAAGCTACTTCATGTCCTGCGTTTGCCCAGTTGCAATCGTTCTTTAATTGGATTGACAGATTGAGAAAATATTCGTTGTTAGCCTCCAATGCTGTTTTGTATGGAATGGTAATTTCTGTTGATTGGTTTGGAGCAACATCACCCATAGGCATCATGCCGGATTCAACCATCTTGCCATCTTTTATCAATTGCCATTGCAGGTTGAATTGGTTTAGATTGAGGAAATCATAACGGTTATCCAATTCAATCTTACCAGCTTTCAGATCAAGTGCTTTAAACTTGATGTATTGGTATATTTTCTTTACTTCAATCAGCTTTGGAGTTACCTGACGATCTGCTGTAACGATACCGTTGCAGCAAAAATCAAAATCATTAGGCATATCTCCAAATCCTCCACCAAAGTAATAGCGGTTTGGCAGTTCGCCATATTTGTTTATACCTTGGTCAACCCAGTCCCAGATACAAGCACCGATCATACGACAGGAGTGATTCTCAATATAATCCCAGTATTCATCTAAGTTGCCAATAGCATTACCCATGGCATGCGCATATTCACAGAGGAAGAAAGGCTTGTCAGTATTCTCTTCATCCTGCTGTTTCATAGCCTCGATAGTCGGATACATACGTGAGTCAATATCGGCTACTTTATTCTTGCCTTCATAATGGATAGGACGAGGATCCAATTTGCGTGCCTCTTTGTAAACCGTGTCAAAGTTTTTACCGCTGCCTGATTCGTTACCCATTGACCAGAAGATGACTGACGGATGGTTCTTGTCGCGTTCAATCATGCGGACCATGCGGTCTACGTATGCAGGAATCCAACTCTCTTTATTGCTGATCGATTGATTGCCATGACATTCGAGATCTGCTTCATCCATTACATATATTCCATAATAGTCATGAAGCGCATACATTTTGGCATCGTTAGGATAGTGGCTGGTACGAAGCGTGTTTAGATTGAAACGCTTGAACATTAAAATATCTTGAATCATGGATTCAACAGGTATAGCTTTGCCATATTGCGGATGAATATCGTGGCGGTCAGTGCCTTTAAAGAACACTTGCTCGTTGTTGATATACACACGTTTGTTCTTTATCTCAATCTTGCGGAATCCGAACTGCGACGACAGTGCTTCAATGGTTTTACCCGTTTTGTCTTTCATTTCCAAGATAGCTGTATAGAGATATGGGATTTCGGCAGACCACAGATTCGGACTGCTCACAGCTGCACTGGATGTATTGACTAGTTCCTGTCCATTCTTGATGCTATTAATGGCATTTGTAGAATGAGCGACCTCTTTGCCTTCGTTGTCTAGTAAGGTGATGTTTACTGTTGCACCCTCAGTGCTATTGCCATAATTGATGACGTTGGTGCGGACATTGAAGGTAGCTTTGCTCATGTCGTCGCCGGAGAAAGTGGAAGTTAGCTTATAGTCGCGAATACGCAGCTTTGGTGTTGCAAATAGGTATACATCGCGATGAATGCCGCTCAGGCGGAACATATCCTGATCTTCTAGATAACTACCGTCGCTCCAGCGATATACTTCTACAGCGAGTACGTTTTTGCCTGTCTTAACGTATTTGGTGATATTGAACTCTGCGTCGTTGTTGGCACCTTGGCTATAACCGACCTTGTTGCCGTTTACCCAAAGATACATAGCGCTGTAAACGCCGTCGAAGTGAATGAATATTTCATCGCCTTTCCATGAGTCAGGGATATTGAAGTCGCGACGATAAGAACCTACAGGATTAGGTTCAGTCTCGCATGTGTATCCTTTCTTTGTCTGAATGAAAGGAGGATTATTCTTATAAGGATAGGTGACGTTCGTGTAAATCGGCGTTCCATATCCGTACATTTCCCAGTTCGATGGTACAGGAATCTCTTTCCATGCGGATACATCGTAGCTAGGTTTATAAAAGTTTACAGGGCGTTCAGAAGGTTGTTTTACCCAATTGAACTTCCAGTTGCCATTCAGCAGTTGGTAGTTCGGTGAATTAGGGTGAATCCAAGCCTTGCGGTAGTCGGGAGAGCTTTTCAGACTTTCTACTGAAGGGAAAGGTACATAAGTTGTATGTCCTGGTTCTTTGTTGATGGCGAAGATGGTCTCATTCTCCCAATCGTTTTTGCTGACTACTTGTTGTGCGGCAATCTCTTTTTTAAC
>DAIMYP010000050.1:0-27006 GCA_036734445.1 Tannerellaceae bacterium | reverse complement strand
AAGTATATACTTTTGGTATGTGAAAGTATATACTTTTTGAACGTAAAGTATATACATTTTAAAGTAGGAGTAATTATAAAGATGGATGTAGAAATAATCACGATTGGCGATGAGTTACTGATCGGTCAGGTAATTGATACGAATTCTGCCTGGATGGGTCAGTGTCTGGGCGACGAAGGTTTCCGTGTTGTCTGGCGTACAACGGTAGGCGATGTAGAGGAAGATATGCTCGAAGCTTTCAATCGTGCCATGCAACGTGCTGACATTGTTCTTGTTACGGGTGGTATTGGTCCGACTAACGATGATATTACAAAGAAGACTCTTTGCAAATATTTCGGATGTGGAATGCACTTCTCTGATGAAGTGTTTGAAAATATCCAGCGTATTTTCAATCGTTCGAACCGTAAGATGAATGAACTTACGCGCAATCAGGCACTTGTGCCGGATAATTGCACGGTTGTTCAGAATCGGGTCGGCACAGCGCCTTGTACTTGGTTCGAACGTGATAATCGGGTACTGGTTTCGATGCCGGGCGTTCCTTCGGAGATGAAATGGTTGATGTCCAACGAAATAATTCCTCGACTGAAGACTCGTTTCAACCAGAATCTTTTCATTCGCCATCAGACCTGTTGGGTAGCCGGATTCACGGAATCGGCGCTTGCAATCAAGCTGACGGATTTCGAGAAACAGTTGCCTACATTTGTCAAACTGGCTTATTTACCGCAACCCGGGTTGATACGTCTGCGTCTTTCCGCATATGCTGAGAAAGAGGAAGAAGCTATCGTTGCTATCGCCGAACAGCGCGAGAAGCTACATGCGATCCTTGCCGGAAATATTCTCGTTGAAGAGGATAAGGTGATTGAAGTGCAGATAGGTGAGATTCTGAGAGAGAAGCATTTGCATATTGGAACGGCTGAGAGTTGCACGGGCGGACATATTGCCGGGATGATTACTTCGGTAGCCGGAAGTTCTGATTATTTTGTCGGTGGAATCGTTTCCTACAGCAATGAGGTAAAGCATCGTGTATTGGGCGTTTCTAAAGAAAGCCTTTCCAAATATGGAGCTGTGAGTCAGGAAGTTGTTGAACAAATGGTAGCAGGCGCTACGCGCGTGCTGGATTGTGATTGCGCTGTAGCAACTTCAGGCGTAGCAGGTCCTGGAGGCGGAACGGAAGAAAAACCGGTTGGAACAGTATGGATTGCAGCCAAACTGAAGGACAAAACTGTTTCCGAATGTTTCCATTTTGGTACTATACGCGATCAGAATATACAACGGGCTTCAAATATGGCACTGCTGATGTTATTGAAACTTTTGGAAGAAGCATAGAATATTTGCGGAAGAATAAAAAAACAGGCTGCACTTTCTTTGTGAATGTGCAGCCTGTTCTATTTAAAATTATTCGGAAATCAGCTTGTCAATCAGCGAATAACCTTTTTCATTCGGATGAAGTCCGTCACCGATGAACAGGCTCTCGTCGATCTTTCCATCTTTCTTTAGAAGCGGAGTTCCCGCATCTGTAAACAGATATCCGGCTTTTGTCGTCATTTGTCGAATCTTTTGGTTGATGGTTTTTACCCAAGGTTCGTTGTTTCGGCGCGGAAGAATGCCGATAACTTTTATTGTAGCTTTAGGTTGGCGTTGGTGGATGGCGGATAACAGGAAATGCAGTCCTTCAACAATTTCGTTGTCGTCATTGAATCCCTTATTGTTTGTTCCGATCATCAGAACTACTTTATTCGTCTGATATCCATCCAGTTCCCCATGATAAACACGCCACAGCACATTCTCGATGCGATCCCATCCGCAACCCATATTCTGGAATCCGGCTTTGTCCATCACGTTATTCCATGCCTGTTCACCATTTTTACGTTGTCCGAATGGTGCGCCTCCCCAATAGTGGGTGATTGAATTGCCAAGGATAACTGCTTTAGGTGCATGTTCCTGTACGCATTTGATAATAGCGTTGTGACGCGTCCGCCATTCGTAACTGTTCGGTTCGCGACGTTGTGTAACCGGTTGTGTTGTTGAAAGATTTCCGGTAGGAATATGCAGTATTTCACGTACTTTCTTCTCTATCACTTTTGCTTGTTGTACCATTCCCCAATCCGAAGGATGCGTATTGTCAACCCACATGTCCGGATCAAAATTGAGATCCTCGTGAGAGATATAATACAAGTCCTTTATGCCTTCAGCAAGAAGTTGTTTATAAGCTTTAATTGATCCTTCATTTGCGATCTTATAACTAATTCTTGCACTGTCGGTTATCGCATTACTGTAACCCGCATGTTCGACGAGTAGAATCGGAGTGGAGTGCTTTGCGCGAATCTGTTTGACGGCAGCCAAAACGCGTGATGTCACCACGTCGGCACTTATCTCTGTCAGGTTCGGAATACAGTCGAGGATATACAGACGCGAATCGATTTCGTTGATGAAGTTGAGCACTTCCGGTTCCAACTTGCCATTTCCAGAGAAAGCCAGGTTGATAACCGGAAAGTCAATATCACGTTGCAAAATGTTGCTCCACGCTTGTCCTGGTCTTGATGCACAAGCGCCCTGAGCAATTGATGTTCCATAAAGAACAATTGGCTTTTCGATTGATGCAGGAATAAAAGTTAGTTTTTTACCTTCTTGGATTCCGATTCTTAACCAATTCACACCATTATAAAGAGGTAAATAAAGTCGGTACTCGAAGCCCTCGTTGTGATATCTGTCTTTGCCTATATTTTTATAAGTAGTCTTTACCGTGTCACCAAAAGAGAGTCCGCCATAGCATATATTCCATTTGCCATCGCTGTTGATGCTATACAGATCAACGCCTGAAACGCCTGTCGCAGGCATGTGCTGCATGGCGTAGTTTTTGGTGTTTGTTGTTACGTACTGCACTTGAATCTCCGGTGAGTTACAATAGAAACTGATGGACAAACCGGCCGAATGACGCGACAAATCCCATACAGGATTCCGAACAACACCTTTCGCCCGATCGGGAAGACGCACGTAACTGTTTCCAATCTCACTGGTAAATCCTTGATTTTGAATAACCGGGAAGCCTGCTTCCATTGGATTGTACCATTTCGTCTGAGCTGAAATGGAACCGCACAGGAGGCAAAAAATGAGTAGAAATAAATGTCTTTTCATTGATATGATTTTTTTTTATAATCTAATGTATCTACAAAAGAACAAAATACTACGGAATAAAACAAACAGGATAAAGGAGAATTTCATTATTATCTGTTTCTCTTTTCATTCGAAAGGATTCTTCGTCAGATTCGAATATATTATACTTTTGATAATCGTTGAAATATATTTCTATAATTGTTGAAATATAATTTGACATATGTCAAACGAATCATTCATTCGAATGGAACGTATCTTCGATTTAGAACAATTCCCGATTTCGCCCAATAATATCGTGGTTTATATGATGGTGTTATTTAAACAATTATATATCTTTGTCCTCAAATTAACGTTAATAGTTATTTATCATGAAAGTGGAAAAACTTATTATGCTCCTGTTAATCGGAAGCATGCCGCTGATGGCTCAGAAGAGTTATCAGCTCCAATCGCCTAACAGTAAGCTGAAAGCTACTGTTACAGTTGGAAAAGATATTCAGTTCTCCTTTAACCATGAAGGCACTGAAGTGTTGGCTCCTTCAACGATCGCCATGACATTACAGGGTGGAAATGTTTTAGGTGCGAATCCGAAAGTAACCAAAATGTCAAAAACATCTGTCGACAAGGTTATCCCTTCTCCAATCTACAAGAAATCGGAGGTAAAGGATAATTATAACGAGATGACATTGACGTTCAAAGGCAACTACAGCTTGATCTTCCGCCTTTATAATGAAGGTCTGGCTTATCGCTTCTGCACAGCCATGAAGAACAATATCATTGTTGAGAATGAAAAGGCTGATTACAATTTTTCGTCCGATCACATGACATTCACGCCTTATGCAAACAGCAAGGCACCGACGTTTGAAGAGCAGTTCAAGAACTCTTTTGAACAGACATACGTCAACGAGGCAATCACAAAACTGAATAGTCAGCGACTGATTATCCTCCCGATGATTGTTGCATTGGATGGAGACAAGAAGTTGTGTATCACTGAGTCGGATCTGGAAGACTTCCCTGGAATGTTCTTGAACAATTCGACAGACAAACCTTCGCTGAAGGCTATCCACGCTCCTTATCCAAAAGTTGAAGAGCAAGGCGGTCACAATATGCTGCAAATGCTTGTAAAAGAACGCGAGAGCTATATTGCAAAGACAAAAGGTACCCGCGCATTCCCATGGCGTGTATTTGTTGTTTCATCATCAGATAAAGAGTTGGCAGACTGTGATATGGTATATCGTTTGGCTTCACCGAGCCGTTTGTCAGACTTTTCTTGGGTAAAACCCGGTAAGGTTGCTTGGGACTGGTGGAACGACTGGAATATCTATGGCGTTGATTTCCGTGCAGGCATCAACAACGAGACTTATAAGTATTATATCGATTTCGCTTCCAAACATGGCATCGAATATGTTATCTTGGATGAAGGTTGGTCGGTAAACAAGAAAGCCGATTTGATGCAGGTGATCCCTGAAATCAATATCAAAGAGCTTGTTGATTATGGTAAATCAAAGAATGTAGGCATTATCCTTTGGGCTGGATTCCACGCTTTCGATCGCGATATGGAGAATGTTTGCAAGCATTATGCTGAGCTTGGTGTCAAGGGATTCAAGATAGACTTTATGGATCGTGACGATCAGGAAGTAATCAATTTCCTGTATCGTGCCGCTGAGACTTGTGCAAAATACAAACTGATGGCTGACTTCCACGGAATCTGCAAACCTGCAGGTCTGACACGTACTTATCCAAATGTAATTAATTTCGAAGCTGTTCATGGATTGGAAAATATGAAGTGGACTCCCGAAACAACCGACATGATGGCCTTCGACTGTACTATTCCTTTCGCACGCCAATTAGCTGGTCCGATGGATTATACACAAGGTGCAATGCGCAATGCTACACGTCATAATTATCATCCGATAAACACTGAACCGATGAGTCAGGGAACACGTTGCCATCAGTTGGCACTGTATGTTATACTGGAATCACCGCTGAATATGTTGTGCGATAATCCGACAAACTATATGAGAGAAGCTGAATGTACAAACTTTATTGCCGAATTCCCGACTGTATGGAACAAGACGGTGGCTTTGGATGGTAAGGTTTCTGAATATGTAGCTACAGCTCGTCAACATGGCGATAACTGGTATGTCGGTGCTATAACCAACTGGACTCCACGTGATTTGGAACTTGATCTTTCGTTCTTGGGCAATGGCGACTATAAGATGGAAGTCTTTAAAGACGGTATCAATGCTGATCGTGCAGCCTGCGATTACAAGAAAGAGGTTATTTCGGTTCCTGCAGATCGTAAGTTGATGATTCACATGGCTCCTGGTGGAGGTTTTGCTGCAAGAATATACAAGTAAACGAATATACGGTAAAAAGAAAACGAGGATGCTTTATTAGAAAAGCACCCTCGTTTTTTTATGGATTGATTAGTTATCAGCAATGAATGGCTTCAACATCTTCTGTATGAACAGGCACCTTGGTCTTGCCCAACAGATGTGAACCTGTCTCAGTGATCAGATAATTCTCTTCATTACGAATACCACTGAAATCTTTGTATGTGAACAGCTTGTCGTAGTTCAGGAATTCAGTGAACTTGTTCTGACTCTTCCACAGATCCATCAGTTCAGGAATGAAGTAGATACCCGGTTCGATAGTAAGAACGAATCCCGGTTCCAGTTTGCGACCCAAACGAAGTGATTTGCGACCGAACTGTGTGCTTTTAGGAACACCGTTCCAACCAACGTAAACTTCGCCCAGATTCTCCATATCATGAACGTCTAATCCCATCATATGACCAAGTCCGCAAGGCATAAACATGGCTGCAGCACCGGCTTTTACGGCATCCATCGCATCACCTTTGGCAAAACCAAGGTTCTTCATGCCTTCCATGATGACTTTCAGTGAGAGTTCATAAACATCAACAAAAGGAACACCCGGATGAAGGGCAGCAACAGCGGCTTCGTGAGCGGCGACTTGAACATCATAAACATCTTTCTGGCGTGTCGTAAACTTCTTGTCGACAGGCATTGTTGATGACATATCTCCTGCGTAACCCATCTCTGTTTCAGCTCCTGCATCAAGCAGCAACATATCACCGCTCTTAATCAGATGACTGTGATCATGATTATGCAGTGTCTGTCCGTTTACTGTTGCAATAATCGGGAAAGATAGTTCGTAGTTGTGTTTGAATGCTGCTTCGGCAACAACGGCTGCAATATCGCTTTCGCGTAATCCCGGACGAACGGCGCGCATAGCTGCTACATGCATCTCGCCGGTAACAGTACAAGCTTTTTCGATCTCTTCAACCTCTTCTGCAGTCTTGTTATTACGTTGATTGACAACACCCATGATAAATGGGAGAGAAGGTTTCTCTGTTCCGGGAACTATACCGAGCCAGTGGAACAATTTTACTTGATGCTCAGCACGATAGCTTGGCAAATAATGGATGGTTTGTTTTTTCTGAGCGGCATTTTTCAGATAAGCTTCGATATCTTTTGAAGGACGTACTTCGACGATTCCTGCAGCTTCACTTTTCTCTTTCAGTGTCGGTTGGATTCCCATCCAGACAATATCATCGATTGTTAGTTCGTCGCCGAAAATAATTTCTTTGTCATTGTCTATATCAATGATGGCCGAAAGGCCTGCATACGGCAATCCGAAGAAATAAAGAAATGTTGAATCCTGACGGAAATGGTATGTGTTATCAGCATAATTCATACCTGATTCGTCGTTGCCTATGAACAAAAGCAGACCGGAACCTACTGTTTGTTTCAATTTTGCCCTGCGGGCAATATAAGTTTTCTTTGCAAACATAATACTGTAATTTTATTTCGTGCTCTAAAGGTAAGTATTATTTGCAACAGATGTTTCTTTAGAAGGCTTTTTTTACTTTACAACAGTTCAATTAATAGGATGTATGGTCGAACGATTGATGAAAGTGAGTGCTGCTCCGATAGCTGTGCGATATTCGGCATATTTGGGTATATGAAAACGTACACCGTACATCTCTTCAAGCTTCGGGAATGTATCCTTGCATTGAGGCAGTTGAGTGAGATTTCCAATCAGTACAAAATCTTTGATGGAACTGTTCAGAGAGGCAAGAACCGCCGCCTGGCCGATGTTTTGCAATACCATGTGAATAAGTCCGGAAGCAATATCTTCGCTGGATACATTGCCATCGGCTTTACCGAAGTTTGAAGCTGTAGCATCCAAAGGCAGATCCGGCAACGGACGGTTGCAGATGTCTTGAATCTGCAAATCAATGTTGTTGAGGGAGCCTTTTTGTGCAATTTCGGCAATGAGATGAATATCTTCGGTCTTCAGTAAAAGACGAGAAAGTCCCATCAATGTTCCTCCGCCAAGGCCCAATCCGCCAATATGTTGAATCGTTTCGCCTTCAACTTTCACAAAAGAGGTCCCTGTTCCCATGCTGACAACAATCAATCGTTCCAGTGATGCTGCATATTGCGCACCTAATCCGTTAGCCAAAAACTCATCGGTACGGGCAGTTGAGAGTCCGTATAAAGGTTGATCAACATAAGCGCTTCCAACGCCCGTAATCATAACCTTTTCAATGTCGGGAAGTGTATATCCGTTGTCGTAAATATACTTACCGAAAGCGCCGAACAGGGAGGTAACCGGATCGGTCGCTTTTACAAACATCGGCGATTTGATAACATCGTTTTCAATACCAACAATCTTGGTTGTACTGCCTCCGACATCTATGCCAATAACTACACCCATAACAATAGTATATTATATATGTATTATTCTTCTTTGAGTTTCATGAGAACAACATTTTCGACATGCTGTGTGTGTGGAAACATATCGACAGGCTGAACCTTGCATACTTCATATTTGACACTCAACAGATTGATATCGCGCGCTTGTGTGGCAGGATTGCAACTGACGTAAACAATGCGCTTCGGTTGGGCAAACAATATCGTGTCAACAACATCCTTATGCATACCAACGCGTGGAGGATCGGTAATGACAACATCCGGTCTGCCGTATTGATTGATAAAATCCTGAGTGAGAATATCTTTCATATCTCCGGCAAAAAACAGCGTGTTTGTAATGTTGTTGAGTGAAGAATTGTTTTTAGCATCTTCAATAGCTTCTGGTACATATTCAATTCCGATTACCTGTTTTGCCTGATGAGATACAAAGTTGGCAATAGTTCCTGTACCTGTATATAAATCGTAAACCAATTCATTGCCGGTCAGCATGGCAAAATTACGGGCAACTTTATAGAGCTCATAAGCCTGTGTGCTGTTTGTCTGATAGAATGATTTGGGTCCGACTTTAAATTTCAATCCTTCCATCTCTTCAATGATGTAATCTTTGCCTTTGAAGATGAAGACATCCAAATCGGTTATTGTATCATTGCATTTGCCATTGATGACGTATAATAGGGAAGTGATTTCCGGAAATTGTTCGGCGATGTGGGTTAATAATGCCGTGCGCAACGCCTCGTCTTCATCTTTGAATACCACAACAACCATTACTTCACCGGTAGAAGATATACGTATCATCAGATTCCGCATGTAGCCTTCCTGACTGCGGGCGTTATAGAATGTATAGCCTTCATGTGAGATACAGAAATCTTTAATGCTTAATCTGATGCGGTTCGAAATATCATCCTGCAACCAGCATTTATGTATGTCCAAAACTTTGTCGAACATGCCTGAGATATGGAATCCCAAAGCATGGTTACGGTCGAAAGCTTGTTCGGATTTTATCTGTTCGTCAGTCAGCCACTTCTTGTCGCAGAAAGCGAATTCCAATTTATTACGGTAAGCAACAGTCTTGACGGAACCTTTAATAGGTAATATCTCACCCAAATCAACTTTTCCTATTCGTGTGAGGTTGTCTGTTACTTGTTTCTGTTTGTATTTGATCTGCTCTTCATAACGGATATGCTGCCATTGGCAACCACCACAAACACCAAAATGTTCGCAGAAAGGTGCTTCTCTGAGCGAAGAATATTCGTAAAAATGAATGGCTTTCCCTTCAGCATAATTATGCTTTTTCTTTGTTAACTGGATGTCTACCACATCTCCCGGAGCTACAAATGGTATGAAAATGACCAAATTATCAACTTTTGCTATGGCTTTCCCTTCAGCCGCAATATCTGTTATCGTTACCTTCTCAAGAATCGGTAACTGTTTTTTATTTCGTGCCAATGTCGTTCGTTTTAAATGTTTCGCCACGCAAAGTTATACATTTTTGCTAACAAAAAGTGGCAGTAAGTTATAAAACATATAAAATAGCTTGTCCGTTTTGTACTATTATGCAATAAATAGCATATCTTTGCACAATTGTAATCTCGAGATAGCAAAATGAAAATGTAAATACTGTCGAATATGGAAAGAAAAAGGGTTTATACATTCGGCAATGGAAAAGCCGAAGGCAAAGCAGATATGAGAAATCTGCTTGGTGGCAAAGGCGCTAACCTTGCTGAAATGAATTTGATTGGTGTACCGGTTCCTCCGGGATTTACCATTACTACAGAAGTATGTTCTGAATATTATTCATTAGGAAAAGAAAAAGTAACAGAGATTTTGAAGGCAGATGTCGAGAAAGCTATTGCAAACGTTGAAACTTTAATGAATTCGAAGTTTGGTGATGTAGCAAATCCACTCCTTGTTTCTGTTCGTTCGGGTGCTCGCGCATCCATGCCCGGTATGATGGATACAATTTTGAATCTGGGTTTGAATGACGAGGTTGTAGAAGGCTTGAGTCGCAAAACTAATAATCCTCGCTTTGCATGGGATTCATATCGCCGTTTTATTCAAATGTATGGCGATGTTGTGTTGGGAATGAAACCGACCAGCAAGATTGATATTGATCCTTTTGAAGCAATTATTGAGGATGTAAAGAAACAAAAAGGTGTCAAACTGGATAACGAGTTGGAGACAGACGATCTTAAAACTCTGGTTTATCGTTTTAAGGATGCTGTGAAAGAGCAGACAGGAAAAGATTTTCCTATTGATGCTTACGAACAATTATGGGGTGCTATTTGTGCTGTGTTCGACAGTTGGATGAATGAACGTGCTATCCTTTATAGAAAGATGGAAGGTATACCTGATGAATGGGGAACAGCTGTTTCCGTTCAAGCTATGGTATTCGGAAATATGGGAAATGCTTCGGCAACAGGTGTATGTTTCTCTCGCGACGCCGGAACAGGTGAGGATTTGTTTAACGGAGAGTATCTGATCAATGCTCAAGGTGAAGATGTTGTGGCAGGTATCCGTACACCGCAGCAAATCACAAAAGTGGGTTCACGCCGCTGGGCTGAACGTGTTGGCGTTTCAGAAGAAGAACGTGCTGTAAAGTATCCTTCAATGGAAGAAGCAATGCCGGAAATTTATAAAGAACTGGATGCCATTCAGACAAAGCTCGAGAACCATTATCATGATATGCAGGATATGGAAT
Source organism: Tannerellaceae bacterium (assembly GCA_036734445.1). Taxonomy (GTDB): domain Bacteria; phylum Bacteroidota; class Bacteroidia; order Bacteroidales; family Tannerellaceae; genus Parabacteroides. Next base: position 16,455 of record DAIMYP010000050.1, on the reverse strand, counting down.
TCACTGTACAGGAAGGCAAACTCTGGTTCTTGCAGACACGTAATGGTAAGAGAACAGGTGCGGCAATGGTGAAGATTGCTATGGACTTGTTGCATCAAAATATGATTGATGAGAAGACCGCATTGATGCGTATCGAACCAAATAAATTGGATGAACTGCTTCATCCGGTATTTGATAAGAAAGCTTTGAAAAAAGCAAAATTGTGGGTTAAAGGATTACCTGCATCTCCGGGTGCTGCAACAGGACAGATTGTTTTCTTGGCTGAAGATGCTGCAAAATGGCATGCCGATGGAAAACGAGTGGTAATGGTTCGTATCGAAACCTCACCTGAGGATTTGGCCGGAATGACTGTAGCTGAAGGTATTCTTACAGCTCGTGGAGGTATGACATCGCATGCGGCTGTTGTTGCTCGTGGTATGGGTAAGTGTTGTGTTTCAGGTGCAGGTGCACTGGAAATAGATTATAAGAATAAAGTTGCAATTGTGGATGGTGTGATTCTTCGTGAAGGCGATTTCATATCATTGAACGGTACAACGGGTGAAGCTTATGTGGGACAGGTTGAAACAAGAGCTGCTGAACTTTCTGCAGATTTTGCTGAAGTAATGAAACTTGCCGACAAATATACCAAATTGCAAGTGCGTACCAATGCTGATACACCACATGATGCTGCAATAGCTCGTACATTCGGAGCCGTAGGTATAGGATTATGCCGTACAGAACACATGTTCTTTGAAGGAGAGAAAATCAAGGCTATGCGTGAGATGATTCTGGCTGAAACTCCAGAAGAACGCAAGAAAGCATTGGCAAAAATCGAACCTTATCAGAGAAATGACTTTAAAGGTATCTTCAAGGCGATGGAAGGTTATCCGGTAACTGTTCGTTTGCTTGATCCGCCATTGCATGAATTCGTACCTCACGATCAAAAAGGTCAGGAAGAAATGGCTGAAGCAATGAATGTTTCAGTGAAATATATCCAACAGCGTGTTGAAGCTCTTTGTGAACATAATCCAATGTTGGGGCATCGCGGTTGTCGTTTGGGTAATACTTATCCTGAAATCACTGAAATGCAGACAAGAGCTATTTTGGGCGCTGCTATCGAATTGAAGGAAGAAGGCGTTGATGCAAGACCGGAAATCATGGTACCGCTGACCGGTATTCTTTATGAATTCCAGGAACAGGAGAAGATTATTCGTCAAACAGCTGAAGCTTTATTCAAGGAATTGGGCGATCGCATTGACTACAAGGTTGGAACAATGATTGAAATTCCGCGTGCTGCACTGACTGCAGATAAGATTGCTTCGGCAGCCGAGTTCTTCTCATTCGGTACAAATGACTTGACACAAATGACATTTGGCTATTCACGTGATGATATTGCATCGTTCTTGCCTGTATATCTGGAAAAGAAAATCTTAAAAGTAGATCCGTTCCAAGTATTGGATCAGAATGGCGTAGGTCAGCTGATACAGATGGCTACATCCAAAGGTCGTGAAGTTCGTCCGGATTTGAAATGTGGTATTTGTGGCGAACATGGAGGCGAACCTTCTTCAGTTAAGTTCTGTCATAAAGTAGGACTTAATTATGTGTCTTGTTCTCCGTTCCGTGTACCTATTGCTCGTATAGCCGCTGCACAAGCCGCTATTGAAGATTGAAATACCATTATAATATAATGTATAATACAAAAAGACAGGGATGCCGTAAAGCATCCTTGCCTTTTTAATAACATGAAAGAGTCCATGAATATCTTCTTTTTTTAGAAAAAGGATAAAATCTTCTCAAAAAAAGGCAGCATTGGAATAAAAAGCTGTATTTTTGTTCTTGCAGTATAAATATAATTGAAAAAAAACACGATGGATCGGTATTTAATAATAAAGACGAGAGACGAGCTACTTCGTATCAAAATAGATCAGATACTATATTTTGAGGCGGATAGGAATTATACTAAATTACTGTTATCAAATGGCATACAGTTTACTTTTGCAATTAATATAGGTAAAATAGAGGAGATGTTGACAAGCCAAATGGCCGACAGCAATACCATCTTGTTGCGTGTGGGTAAAAGCCATATCATTAATAAGAATCATATTCTACAAATTAATTTGCCTAAACAAAGATTACTTTTACTCACAGCAGACAATAAACCGAAGGAGCTGGTCATTTCAAAGGATCCTTTGAAAGGCCTGAAAGATACATTAGAAAAAGAAATGGAAAAGACCGGAGAGCTTAAAGGAACAAAAGATGGCAATTAATATAGGAAAAGCTGAAGATAACGATTTTGTGGTTGATGATCCCTATGTAAGTAGACATCATGCACGCTTGACGAACGAAGGCGACCAGGATCAATGGCTGTTGGTGGATTTGGATTCTTCCAACGGAACCTTTGTGAACGGCACTCAGATCATGAAGAAGTATGTGACGTTGAAAGATGAAATTCGCTTAGGAAATTCTTATCTTTTGAACTTGTCGGAAGCCTTGAAGAGTAATAATGATTACAGTAAAGAGTTTGCCGATTTAAAGCAAGTGTATGATAAATACATTGAAGCAAAGGTTAAGATTCAATCATCTAATCAATTCAAAATAAGGATATTTCAATCTCTACCATTTGCTCTTCCGGGTATTGTGGGTGTGATCATTGGCTTTTTAGGGAAAGGAAGCCATGAATTATTTATGGTAAGTTTGTTTATCGCTATTTGTGCACCAACTATCGGCATCTATTTAGGCGCAAAACAATCGGCAAAAGTGCCTCAGTTACTGCAAGATCTGGCCAATCAATTCAAAATAGACTATGTTTGTCCCAAATGTGGGACTTTTTTGGGTGAAATCCCTTGGGAATCGTTGCGTAAAAGAAAGCAATGCCCCGTTTCTTCGTGCAAAGCAAAATGGGTAAAAGAACAGGTTTTGTAATTAAAAGTAATACTTTCGTACAGAAACCTCAATTGTTTGATTATAAGATGATATTCTTTGCTTGTTAATCCAAATACTTTCAATACATTTGCTTCCAGAAATTAAATAACATTTTTATGCAGGAAGATGATTACACATTCGTTACACTAGACAGCGATGATTCGATGTTGGGCGACGTTGTAGTGAATGTGGATGATGGAAATGATCTGGCTGACATAGTAGTGATTGATGATAATGGAGATAATTCAGATTTCATTACGTTGGCAGATGATACAGTGATGCTATCCGACGCGGATACGGTTGATACCTATTCGATGGATATGGATAGTTCAGATATATCATTTATCTTATGATTTCCATAAAATGTCCACATTGTCACGTAGGATTAAAGGTAGACGAGGGGAAAATTCCCCTCGATATTACCTCTTTTAAGTGTCCTAAATGCAAACAGCCAATTCCAATTTCCATTTTATCGAAAGAGAATAGTGAAAAAAGCGATGATTCAGTGACTCAAGTACTTCTTCCCAGTTCGCAAAAGGGAAGTATAGGTTATTTGGCTGTTACTGCGAATGAGTTAACGCCAGAACAAACTATACCATTGCATGAAGGCCTGATGATTGTGGGTAGAAAGACATCTTCACAGCTGGCAGATATCGGCATCGAAACAACCGATAAGGCTATGAGTCGCAAACATATTCAGATTGAAATAAAAAAAGATGCAAAAGGGGTATATAAACATTTCCTTTCAGACAATAATAGTAAAAATCATACGTTATATAATAGCAATTACTTAAAAGATGGGGAAATTGTAGTGATGAATAATGGTGATGAAATCATTATAGGTCGGACGGTTCTTCATTTTTATGAATAAAAAGTTGTCTATGCTATGAATATAACAATTGGTAAGCCATGGGGTGTTAGTGAAAAAGGGGGAAGGTTGAATAATGAAGATTCAATATATCCTATGCCTGAAGCTATAAATACAAATCAGAACCTGTTTCTGGTATGTGATGGAGTTGGTGGCTCTGAAAGAGGCGAAGTAGCTAGCTCTTTAGCATGCGAATCATTTCAATCCTATTTTGATACATTTTCCGAAGGAGAGGTCGATTCCAATCTTATAAATAAAACGATTCATTATACTGAAGCTTGTTTCGATAATTATGTGGTAGCACATCCTGAAGCTAAAGGAATGGCTACAACATTAACAATGTTATATATTGGCACTAATGGAATTACAGTAGCTCATGTGGGAGATAGTCGTATCTATCAAATACGAGATAATAAAATTCTTTTTAAAACAGAAGATCATTCTCTAGTAAACATGTGGGTTAAATTGGGGAAAATTACACCGGAAGAGGCCGTGCATCATCCTCAAAGGAATATTATTACACGTGCCATACAAAGCTCCGAACATCCAACAGAAGCCGATGTCGCTTTATTGAGTGATATACAGGCCGGTGACTATTTCTTTATGTGTACAGATGGTGTATTGGAGCATCTTTCTGATGATGATTTAGTTCGAATATTTGCAGATAACAGTTCTCCCGAGGCAATCAAAAATATTTTATTGGAATCTTGTAGTGGAAAGACACGTGATAACTACTCTTTTTATATCATACCCATTCAAAATGTCCTGGATTCAGTAGGATTTAAGCAAAATATTCTCTCTTTATTTTATTCTTTTGTATAAATAGTGTAATTTTGGCAGATTAAAAAGATAACCATGGATGTTATGAATTTGCCAAATGGACATGTTCTTCAGAATGGGAAATATCGGATCTCACATGTTATCGGTCAAGGAGGCTTTGGTATAACTTATAAAGGTATTTGGTATACAGAAGTAAAGGGCTCTTTGGGCACCGTAAAAACAGAAGTGCCTGTATGCATTAAGGAATACTTTTTTAAAGACTATTGTTATAGACTTGCCGGTTCACCGTTGGTGAAGGTCCATTCTGAGACAGGAAGGGTTCTCTTCGATAAGTTTAAGGAAAAACTTATCAAGGAGGCAAAAATCCTTTCTGAGGTTCATCATCCCTATATTGTCAATGTATTGGAAGTCTTTGAGGAGAATGAAACAGCTTATATAGCTATGGAATATATTTCCGGCTGTTCCCTCAAATATATGCTAGATAAGGAAGGTATTTTACCTGAAAAAAAAGTTCTTCGTTATATTCAACAAATAGGTAAAGCTCTTGAATTTGTTCATGGGAAAAGTATTCTGCACCTGGATATTAAGCCGAGTAATATTTTAATAGATTCGAAAGGTAATGCTCGCTTGATAGATTTTGGTGTAAGTAAAAGATATGATATTGAGCAGCAAGAGACAAGTACGACGATGCTTACATTATCAAAAGGCTTTGCTTCGATAGAGCAGTATGATAACGAAGGCACTCAAAGTTTTTCACCTTGTCCGGATATCTATTCGTTAGGCGCAACAATGTATAATTTGTTGACTAATAAAATACCTGTAGAATCTATTTTACGCGCGACACATCCATTGCCTAATCCTAAATCAATTAATCCCGATATTTCAGAAAAGACGGAGCAGGTTATATTAAAAGCCATGCAGATTGTACCCGCAGATCGTTATCAATCTGTTACGGAAATGCTTTCAACATTGGATTTTCCAACAGATGAATCCTTTGAAGATAACCACTTAAGTGGTGAAGAATCAGAAACCCAGTCTGAAAGCGATGGGGATACAACCATTGACGATACTGTTTTGCAATCAGTAGAAAAGCCGCAAAAGAAAGACAGTGAAAAGGCCAAAATAGAAGGTGCTCTTGAAAAGAAGAAAAAGAGAAAAAGAAAAAATGCAATAATTTCAATAGTAATTGCTATATTTGCATGCGTTGGGTTAGTTATTGCATTTTGGATGAAAGGGAATAAGTCTGTTTCAACACAAAATGGCATTACTGCAACTTTAGATAAATCTTTTGGTACGCCTAAAGAGCCGTCTATTAATGTGGATAGTTCTAGTGTACTTGAAGCTGATAATAAGGCAAATAAAGCAGCATTGGAATCCGTCAATAAAGAAGGTGATAAACAGACCTTGAAGGAAGCAGAAAAGAGTCTTTCATCTAATTTAGTTGACGCAAATAAAAGTGATAATAATACGCCTTCTAATTTAGTAATGAAGGACAAGTTATCACAGTTACAGCAGACTAAGCCGAGTGAAACCTTGGCAAATGCAGATGCTCTTTATTCTTCATTGGTTGCTTCAGGAAAATCAAAAATGAATAGTGGTGATTATGCTAATGCCAGAAAAGATTTTGCAAAGGCTAAAGAAGCTAAGTTGACAGAGGAAGTTGTTAGATTAATGATTACTTGTGATTCGAAAGAGGCAGATAAAGCGTTATCTGATAAGAAATTACAGTATGAAGAAAAAATGACTTTTGGAAAATATAAGATAGTACGAAAGAAATCTACAGGGAAGTATGGTGCTATTGATACCAACGTTGAAGAACGAATTCCTTGTAAGTACTTGAATGTCGGCATAGCTGACAATGGTCGTGCTTTTGAAAGAGAGGACGGTCTTTTTGATATTTATAATATCGATGGAGCGTTGATTAATAAAGGAGTAACGTATTATTGATTGCGTTTATGAAGAGAATTTTGATGATCCTTTTTTTGTTGCCAATAGCTATGAGTATGATGGCGCAGCAAAAAAGCGAATATAATAATAAAGGTGACGATGCCATGAAACGTCTCGATTATCGAGATGCAAGGATGTGGTATGAAGAAGGTGTTGTGCAATGCGATTTGTACAGCATTAATCAGTTGACAACGATATGGTTGAGCGATGAAGAAATGCGCCCATCAATGCGTAGTTTGATGAATAAATGCCTTAATTGCTTGAATGCAAAAGGAGCAGAGGGTGATACTGTTGCTGTTTCAAAATTAATCTTATATTATTCTGAGGGTATAGGCACTCCCAAGAATGAAGACTTAACTCAATATTGGCAAAAAAGATTGGATTCATTTCGTAAGACAACGATAGATGCTTCTCCTTCCGTTGCTCAAGAGAAAAAGCCTACACCTAAAATAGAGAAAGCAAAAGAACCCATGAACTTTTTTGTTGGTTATGCCTTTTCTAAAGAAGCTCCATATGGACTTACTGTTGGCGGTATACAAGGAAGCATAGGTTGGTTTGTGCGTTTGCGTTCAAACTTATCGTTTAAAAGTTCTGACGGTAAATGTCGAGATAAAGGAGTTATTGATGGTACATTACCAGGTAATCCCATCTTCAAATTTACTAATGAAAAGAAAGTGAATTGTTCGTCAGCTTTAGCGGGTATTGTTATTAAATGTCTCCCGTGGATGTATACATCAGTAGGCTTGGGCTATGGAAGCAGAACCCTATTGTGCCAGTATAATACAATAGATGCAGATGATTACACATTACAAAAATCATATTGGTGCAAGAATGAAGATTATTCGTATCAAGGACTGGCTGCGGACTTTGATGTTATGTTAAAGTTCGGTTCTGTCTTTGTTAGTGGCGGTTGTAGCACAATCAACTTCAAATATGCAGATTTGAATGCAGGTGTAGGTTTGTTTTTTTAGTTGAATAAATTATGAAACATTTATATTATATATTATTATCAGTAGCCTCTTTGCTATTCATTACATTTTCTTGTATTGATGATCCGGATATGGATACCTCTTTGCAAAATGGAAAAGCACCGGCAGTATCTGAAACGTCACAAGTTTCGATTACTGCTTCTTCTCTTATTTTAAAAGCTAGCCTATTAAAGCAGAATGGATCAGAAATCATAGAATATGGCTTTTGTTGGAGTGATCAGAAAGACGCGAATCCTAAAGATAATATTCGGAACAACAGGAAAGTCAAAGCGACAAACATGTCGGATAAAACCTTTGAAAGCACCATATCCAATCTGACGAATAATACAACCTATTATGTTTATGCTTACGCAATCAATCAGACTGATACGGCTTGTTCCGAGAATGCAGGTGTCTATACAACGAATGTGGGTGTAGGAGAGGTCAAAACATTGAAACCGGATAGTATAAAAGCTACTTCCGCACTTGTTAAGGGCTTGATAAGCAATAAGGGTGAAGGTTCTATTTTGGAAATAGGTTTTTATCTTTCTGCTAAACCAGGCAATAATGAACCTTCCAGAAAAGACTCTGCAGTGAGATATACACCTAATGGTTTGGACATTAATTCAATTGATACGTTCAGCATACGTATTGTTTCTTTGAAACCTCTGACAAAATATTATGTTAGAGCTTATGCATTAAACAGTTTTGGTGAGTTTTCGTTTAGTGTAGATTCATTTATCACAACAGATGGTAAACCTAAAATTGAAAGTCTTACGATTAATAATATAGGTTATTACTCGGCTACGGCTACGGCTGCTCTATCTAGTGCAGGCGATGCCAGTTTGAGTGATTATGGTTTTTGCATCAGCAAAACAAATACTCCAGGAATAGGAGAATCAGGAACGGTAAAAGTAGCAGGAGGCACTATTACGGATAACAAATTTGCCGCAACATTGTCAAGTTTGGAAGCTGCTCGTAAATATTACATAGTAGCGTATGCTACCAATGAGTTCGGAACAACTTACTCTAGTGAAGTAAAGTCATTTTCAACTTTGAATACGTCGCCAACTATTACCACTTCGTCAATTAATACCTCTTTGATAAAGAACGGAACAGCAGTTGTCGGAGGTGAGTTGATAAGTGGAGGAGAATATCCTGCAACCGAATGGGGTATATGTTGGGCGACAAGCAAAAGCGGACTGGATCTGACGAATGTTATAAAAGCCGAAACAGCTATTTTCAATTGTACGCTCACAGACTTGAAGGGAGGAACTACCTATTATGTTTGTGCATATGCCAAGAATCAACATGGATTGATTGGATATGGAGATACTTTGTCATTTAAAACACCTAATACATTTACAATAAAAAATATTTATTCTTCTCCTCGTGCGTTTTCAGCTGCTTTTGCTATTGACAATCAAGCGTATATTGTAGGTGGAGATATGGGAAATAAATGTACAAATGAATTGTTGTCATATATACCATCTAGTGACCAATGGGTTTCTTTGGCTCCATATAAAGCTGCGTATTCAAATTCAACTGCGTGCGCTAGTGGTACAAATATTTATGTTATAGGTGGAACTGATAAACAAAGTGCTGTAGGAGATTTCACAAGATATGATTATAACTCCAATTCATGGAATAATACTCTTCAGAGTATCCCAACAGCGCGTTATAATGCAATAAGTTTTGCTTTTAAAGATTCTATCTATTTCGTGGGTGGGCAAAACAATTCGGAATCAAATTCTAAAGAAATATTTGTATACGATAAAAGCAGTGGAACTTGGAAGGCTTCGGCGAATTCTTTCCCTGCAGCGATGCGATACGGGTTCGCAGTTGTTGCAAATAATGTTGTCTTTGCTGGTTTGGGTGAAGCCTCTCAAAAAGCATTGTGGCATTCGTCGGATTTGATAACTTGGACTGTTATTGATAATCTTCCAAGCAGTATCGGTACTGTTTTGTCTGGAGTGTATGACAGCGCTCGTAACAGTATCTTTATGATTGATAACAACAGCAAAATTTGGGAATACGAACTAAGTGCCGATAAATGGATATCGCACAGCGCATTTCCTTATACTGAAAAGAATTATCATATGTTTGTTCTAAATGGAAATATATACATTTTAGGACAACACATGTATAATACCAATTATTTGATGGTTTATGATCCAGAATGGGATAATTAAATGAATAGAAGAGATATATTAGAGCAAATACAGAAAAATGTAGAGCGGCTTTCATCTGCAGAGTTACCCGAATATAAATATATTCCTTTGCATCAAAAACCTTCGCCATCAGTTACGGAGATGCGCAAGATTATGGATTTGATTAGAATGGTTATATTTCCGGGCTTTTTTGGAAGTGAACAGGAAGCTCAACTTGATTCTATACAATATTATACGGGCGTCCATTTGGAACAGATTTATGATATGCTCCAAGAGCAGATATATTATGGTCTTTGTTTTGACGTCCAGAGTTATTGCAACTCAAAAGAGAAGTCATCAGAGATTGCCATTGAGTTTGTCAACCAGATTGCACATATTAAATATCTGCTTTCTACCGATGTCAAAGCTATTTTAGATGGAGATCCTGCTGCCAAAAGTTCCAGTGAAGTCATATTCTGTTATCCAGCTGTTCAAGCAATACTATATCAGCGTGTTGCACATGCATTGTTACAATTAGGTGTACCCGTTATTCCACGAATTATTACTGAAATGGCTCATTCCGATACAGGAATTGATATTCATCCGGGAGCTCAGATAGGCGAATATTTCAGTATTGATCATGGAACAGGTGTTGTGATTGGTCAGACTGCAATAATTGGTAATCATGTTCGTCTTTATCAAGGTGTTACTTTAGGTGCTAAGAGTTTCACTTATGATGACGAAGGATTGCCTGTTGATATTCCACGTCATCCAATTATAGAAGATTACGTAACAATATATTCCAATGCTTCCATTTTAGGAAGAATTACTATTGGAAAGGGTTCTGTAATAGGTGGTAATATTTGGTTGACGTATAGTGTTCCTCCAAATTCTAAAGTATTGCAAACTCGAGCTATAGAAGATAAATGATATAGATGAAGCAAGTTGTCGTTTTAGAATAAAAGTACAGATATTTTTCATGTGCAAATGTAAGTATGAATCACTGTAAAAAAATACATTATAAGGTCTATACTACCAAATCTGCAGACTTTGAAGATATGGTAGATTCTTTATTGCAACAGCTACCAAAAGATGATGTTATTTTAAGGTTGATATTTTTTGGTAGTCCTAAAGATAATGAACAATACATATTACGCAGGTCATTGCTTTTGAAAAAAATCAGCGACTATTTTGATGACAGACAGCCTGCCGTAAGCTATGTGTCTCAGCCTCCATTGAATGCAGGACTAACTCTTGAGGTACATAGTTATGAAACAGAGGTGAACGATGTAGTTAACTTTCGTAGGAGCGATGATCTTTCATATGTTTTACTTACTAATGAAGAAGGCAGTTATATGTATGCCGGTGGATTCCACGGCGAAAATATTCAGGATAATATAGCGAAACAGTCAAAGGAAGCTTTTCAAAAGATAGAAAGACTTCTGAGAAAGGAAGGTTTTCCGATTAATAGTATTGTAAGGCAATGGAATTATATAGAGCAGATTACTAAAAATAGTAAGGAAGGGCAGAATTATCAAGGTTTTAATAATGCAAGAGGTAATTTCTATTCATTAGGAAATTGGAGTAAGGGATATCCGGCAGCAACAGGTATTGGAGCTAGTTTAGGCGGCATACTAATAGATTTGGATGCTGTAGTATTTACCTCTCCCTATTGTTATGTTACGCCAATTGATAATAAACTCCAAGTTGCTGCACATTCATATTCATCAGAAGTTTTGAAAAAAGCAGGGGCAAAGAACTCTACACCAAAGTTTGAACGTGCAAAAAGTATAACATTTGGTGATGATCGTTTTATATATATTTCTGGAACTGCTGCAATTAGAGGCGAACAAACCTTAACAGGTGTAGGATTGAAGCGTCAACTTCAAGTGACTCTCGAAAATATAAGCCAACTGATAGGAAACTCAGAATTGCGTATGCTTCGTGTTTATTTGAAAGAAAAGTCATTCTATGAAGAAGCACATGAGTTAATGGAACAATATCAGCTGAATATACCTATTTCTTATATGCAAGCGGATGTATGTAGAGAAGAATTGCTAATTGAAATAGAGGGTATAGCTGAAGGGAATAGATCAATTTTATCATAATCGATATACATAAATATGCTGAATCTTGTAGAAAAGTTTTTTGCCTCGTTCAAAACGACAATTGTGTTGCTGCTGGTATATGCTTTTATCATGGCTTTTGCTACAGTTCTTGAAAAGTATCATGGTTCAGAGGCAGCTAAAGCCATGATATATTATTCTCCTTTCTTCATTTTGCTTCAAATTTTATTAGTGGTCAATTTCATTGTTGCATCAATAAAGCATCATTATCTAAAAAGAGGCAGATGGGGATTAATTACGGTCCATTTTGCTTTTATTGTTATTCTTACAGGCGCTTTAGTCTCATTCCTGACTGGTGAAAATGGTATGATGCATATTAGAAATCAGGAAATCAGTAACAAGATGGTGATAGATGATAAGGGAGGTATGGACGTTTATAAGTCGTTGCCTTTTTCTATCGAACTTGTGAAATTTAAATTGACCCGATATCCCGGTTCTACGAGTCCTTCTTCTTATGAAAGTTTTGTACGTGTACATGAAACAGACAAAGTATGGAATGCTCATATATATATGAATAATGTTCTAGATGTTCATGGTTATCGTTTCTTTCAAGCTTCGTATGATGAAGACGAAAATGGAACCATCCTTTCTGTCAATCACGATGTAATGGGGAAAAATATTACTTATACAGGTTACTTGATTCTTGTTATAGGCTTGATATTATGTTTCGTGGGGAAAGAATCTCGTTTCTCTTTTTTAAGGCATCAGCTTAAAGAGATGAGAAAAGTTTCAACGATTATTCTGTTCTTTATGCTGTTCATTCCTGTTTTATCTTCTGCGAAAGAGAAGAGTTCGCCTATGCTTGAAGCTATCGAAAAATTTTCTGTTGATAAAGCTCATGCCGCTCGTTTTGGTGCATTGTCAATGCAATCAAGTAATGGCAGAATGATTCCGGTTAATACATTCTCTTCGGAAATATTACGCAAATTGCATAAAGATGATAAAATAGGAAAGCTGAATTCGGATCAGTTCTTGATCAGTCTTATGGCTTTACCGGAAATGTGGATGAGAGTACCACTTATTTCATTTTCGAACTATGAAATGGCCAGCTATTATGATTTGCCAAACGGAGCTTGTTCGTTTGTTGACGTGTTCGATGCTGAAGGTAATTACAAACTTCAAGAAAAACTAGAAAAAGCATATAACAAAATGCCTTCCCAGCGTTCGCGTTTCGATAAGGATCTTATGAAATTGGACGAACAGATTAATATTTTTAACGAGTTGTTAGGATATAAGTTGCTCAGACTCTTCCCTAAAGAGAATGATCCCGCACATACCTGGTACGCTGCAGGTGATAGCTTGACTTCTTTCCATGGACGTGATTCCATGTTTGTTGCAAATGCTTTGACTGCTTATCTTTCAGAAGTTCAGAAAGCATTAAAAGGTGGTGATTGGTCTAATGCGGATAAAGTTGTAGATATGATTTCAACTTATCAGCAGAAGAAGGGGGGAGATTCCGTTTTGAGTCCCACGAAAATACAAGCCGAATTGAAATACAATAAATTGAATCTATTTCGATATTGTAAAATTGGCTATTTGATATTAGGAGGAATCTTATTGGTTTTGTCGTTCGTATCATTGATAAAGCAAAGACGATGGATAAATGGAATATCGTTGGCACTTTGTTTAGCAATCGCCATCGTTTTCTGTTTCCATATGTATGGAATAGGCATACGTTGGTATATTGCGGGTTATGCTCCTTGGAGTAATTCTTATGAGACCATGGTCTACGTAGCGTGGGCAACCGTTTTAGCCGGTTTATTGTTTATGCGACGCAATCGTATTGTTTTGGCTTTAGCTGCTCTGTTTGGTGGTATTATTTTGTTTGTTTCAGGATTGAATTGGATGGATCCGGAGATTAATCCTTTAGTGCCTGTTTTGAAATCACCTTGGCTGATGTTTCATGTGGCTGTGATTGTTGCAGCTTATGGCTTTTTCGGCATAAGTTGCCTGATGGGTCTAACTAATTTGGTGATATTAGGTTTGATGAAAGAAAAGAATAGACTGTTACTGTCTCAACGAATACGCGAACTAAGTATTGTCAATGAAATGTCCTTATGGGTCGGATTGGCCTTGATGACAATCGGTACATTTCTAGGTGCCGTTTGGGCTAATGAATCGTGGGGCCGTTATTGGGGCTGGGATCCTAAAGAAACATGGGCTCTGATTACAATGGTGGTTTATGCTGTAGTTACGCATCTCCATCTAATCAAACGATTTAATAATCTTTGGACTTTTAATGTTACTTCCGTATTAGCCTTTTCGTCTGTATTGATGACTTTCTTCGGCGTTAATTATTTCCTTAGTGGCATGCATTCATACGGACAAAATGAACATGTCGATGGAATATTTGTTTATCTTTACGGTGCTCTGATCGTAGTTGGCATATTAGCTATCTGGACAAGATCAAAGAGAAACTTATTGAATTAGTATATTTTGTTATTGCAATTTTAAGGCATAAGTTATGAGTTTATTGATAAAGAATGTTTTGTTTCAGAATACGATTCAAGATATTTATATTGAAGGTAATATAATTAAGCAGATCGGTCCTGATTTGCATGTACATTCCGATCAGGAAATCAATGGTAAAGGTAAAGCCATTATTCCGGGTTTTGTAAATGCACACACGCATGCAGCCATGACGCTATTTCGTGGTTTTGGTGACGATATGCCTTTAATGCCCTGGTTAGAAGAAAAAATATGGCCCAATGAAGCAAAACTTACTTATGAGGACGTCTATTGGGGTGCAAAATTGGCTTGTCTGGAAATGATAAAAAGTGGTACAACAACTTTTTTGGACATGTACTACAAGTTTCGAGCTACAGCAGAAGCTGTAGACGAAATGGGGCTTCGTAGTTTGATGGCAGGCGCATGTATTGATAATTTTCAAACCGAAAAGAGCGAAAAATGTAAACGCTATAATGAGAAACTCGTTACAGAGATGGACAAATATAGTTCCAGAATACGTTATGCAATAGGACCACATGCCATATATACTGTATCCAGACAATTATTACAATGGATACAAGCTTTTGCAGACGAACACGATATATATATCCATCTACATTTATCTGAAACAGAAGGAGAGGTGACAAACAGTATAAAAAACTTCGGAACCACTCCAGTCCGTTATCTGAAACAATTAGGCTTGTTATCGCCCAGATTGATTATCGCACATGGTATATATGTAGATGATGAAGAAATAAAGATGCTGGCAGATAATGGAGTTAAGGTAGTTCATAATCCGGCATCGAATATGAAGTTGGCCTCAGGTTTTAAATTTAAGTTTTGCGAAATGAAGAAGGCCGGGATCATGGTCGCTTTAGGTACTGATGGTTGTTCTTCTTCTAATAATTTGGATATGATTGAAGCTATGAAGCTTGCTTCATTGTTGGGCAAAGTTTGGCGTAAAGATCCTGAGGCTGTTACTGCGTCAGAAATCTTCCAATCGGCTACTGAAGTCGGTGCTGCAGCAATTGGTTTGAATGCAGGAAAGGTAGAAGTGGGCTGTTTGGCTGATTTGTGCCTGGTCGATCTGAAAATTCCGGCATTTACGCCGAACCATAACTTTATATCGAATTTGGTTTATGCTGCAAATGGCAGTTGTATTGACACTGTAGTTTGCGATGGTAAAATATTGATGCAGAATAAGAAAGTTGATGGTGAAGATGAAATCATAGAAAAAACGGCTCAGATAGCTTATGATTTGATTCGCCGATAAAAAGGATTCTATAAACTAAAATATACACAACAATATGAATGAATTGAATCAGTATTATCGAGAAGCTGCTGATTATCTGGCAAACAGCATTAATGGAAATCCGGAAACAGCCGTTATTTTAGGTAGTGGTTTAGGTTCTCTAGCCGATCATATTAAAGATGCTACGATTGTACCTTACAGTATTATACCTCATTTTGTTCGTTCAACAGCAACAGGTCATAAAGGTAATTTTATCTGTGGAAAACTGGGCAATAAATATGTAGTAGCCATGCAAGGTCGCTTCCATTATTATGAAGGTTATACTATGCAACAGGTGACATTTCCTATACGTGTGATGAAATTGCTTGGCATTAAGAACCTTCTGGTATCGAATGCTGCCGGCGGCATCAATAATACATATAAAGTGGGAGATCTGATGATTATACGCGATCATATTAACATGATGCCTAATCCATTGATTGGTCCTAATAACGATCTTTTTGGTACTCGATTTCCGGATATGACGCGTGCATACGATAGAGATTTTATTCGTATCGCTGAAGAGATTGCAGCTACGCATAAGATTTCATTGAAGAAGGGTGTATATGTTGGATTGACCGGTCCTTCATACGAAACGCCATCTGAATATGCTTTTTACGGGAAAGTAGGTGGAGATGCTATAGGTATGAGTACGGTCCCTGAAGTTATTGTGGCACGTCATGCAGGTTTACGTGTTTTTGGTATGTCGGTTATAACAAATGAGGGCTATCATTTTGCAGATGACTTTGTTAATAGCGGAGCAGATGTGATTGCTGCAGCCGATAAAGCCGCTTCAGTTATGAATGTTCTTTTTACTGAACTCATTTCAAAAATATAAGTCAGAGCGGGAGTAAAGGAAAAATGAAAAAAAACTTACCTAAGTTTTGGAGAATAAAAAAATACATCTATCTTTGCACCCGCAATGCGGAAGTAGCTCAGTTGGTAGAGCATAACCTTGCCAAGGTTAGGGTCGCGG
>DAIMYP010000049.1:0-27209 GCA_036734445.1 Tannerellaceae bacterium | reverse complement strand
CGCTAACATTCAAAACAGATTAGAATTATGCCTAGATCAGTAAATCATGTTGCTTCAAGAGCAAAGAGAAAAGAAATTTTAAAACTTACGCGTGGTTATTATGGAGCACGCAAAAACGTTTGGACCGTTGCAAAGAATACGTGGGAGAAAGGTTTGACGTATGCTTTCCGCGATCGTCGCAATAAGAAGCGTAATTTCCGTGCATTGTGGATTCAGCGTATTAACGCAGGTGCACGTTTGGAAGGTTTCTCTTATTCACGTTTGATGGGAGCTTTGCATTCAGCTGGTATTGAAATCAATCGCAAGGTGCTTGCAGATTTGGCTGCCAACCATCCTGAAGCTTTCAAAGCTATTGTTGAGAAAGTCAAATAAGTGAGTTTCAAAATACTAAAAAAGAGTCCTGATAAAGGGCTCTTTTTTTTGTGAAAATATTTGGATATCTCAAAACATCCTTTTATCTTTGTGTCATAAGACAATGAGTTAAGCCGCACCTTATAGATTGGGAAACTCATCAGTTTAATTTTAATTCCGAGACATAGCTTTTGTCATTAATGGCGGGCCGCGCCCTTCGGGGTATGCTTAGCACAGCGGATTACAAAGGTGACGAAGCGCTCAAATCCTGTCATCCGGAGTTTGTTCATATCACGGTGCGGCTTTTTTTAAATACAGGAGGGAAATTCTGAAGAAGGTTTCCCTCTTTGCATGTTAAATATTTGATTATTAATCGTCATTCTAAATCTAAAAATACAAGTTTTTATGACTTCGCCAGGACAATCCATTCGTTTATCTGTAAAAATTCTTACGGGTGCTATTTTAGTATGTCTGATTTCTTGCTCAACAAAGCAGAAAGTGCAGAACAGTATTATCCCTAAACCTTCGGAAATGAAATTCTCCGGTGGATATCTGAAAGTAGATAGCAATATGAAAACGGCTTCAGGGGAACCTTTTGCTATCAATTATCGGGTAGACTCAACATTGGATATTACTCCTGAAGGCTATAAACTTATTGTTACGAAGAAGGGCGTTTCATTGTCGGCCCATTCTGATGCCGGTATTTTTTATGGCGAACAAACGCTGCGCCAATTGCTTACTCCCAAAGGTTTGCCTTGTGTTACGATTGATGATAATCCGCGTTTCCAATATAGAGGGCTTCATTTGGATGTATCCCGGCATTTTTTCCCGGAAAGTGAGATCATAAAGCTCTTGGACGCAATGTCGTATTATAAGCTCAATGTTCTGCATCTGCATCTGACCGATGCTGGCGGTTGGCGGGTACAAATTGATAAATATCCGAAATTGACTACCGATGCATCGTACCGAACAGAGTCCGATTGGCTAAAATGGTGGCGCGACCACGATCGGAAATATCTTCCGGAAGGAACGCCGGGTGCTTATGGTGGATATTATACGAAAGAGGACATCCGCAAAATGGTGGCATATGCCGAATCCAAACATATTACTATCATTCCAGAAATAGAATTTCCAGGCCATTCGGAAGAAGTTTTGGCTGTGTATCCGGAACTCAGTTGTTCAGGTGAGCCTTATAAAAACGGCGAGTTTTGTGTTGGAAATGAAGCATCAATCCAGTTTATGGAGGAGGTGTTGGGTGAGATTATTGAACTCTTTCCTTCAAAATATATCCATGTTGGAGGCGATGAAGCAGGAAAAGGTGCTTGGAAAACATGCCCTAAATGTCAGGCATTGATGCAGGCTAAAGGAATGAAAAGTGTGGATGAACTGCAGAGCTATATGATTCGCCGTGCAGAAGATTTTCTCCTTTCAAAAGGTCGCAAACTGATCGGTTGGGACGAAATTTTGGAAGGCGGTTTGGCTCCTGAAGCAACTGTGATGTCGTGGAGAGGTGAGAGCGGAGGCATTAAATCGGCGCGCATGAAACATGATGTGATCATGACTCCTGGCAATTTCCTCTATTTCGATTTCTATCAGGCAGATCCAAAGACACAACCGTATGCTATTGGAGGCTACACGCCAATAAAAAAGGTGTACAGCTATAATCCTGTACCAGTTGATTCCTTATCTGTTGAAGAACGCAATCATATTATTGGTCTTCAGGCCAATACCTGGACTGAATATATTCCGACTTCAGAGCATTTGGAATATATGATATTTCCGCGCGCATTGGCAGTTTCTGAAATAGGATGGACGCCTCAGACCGAACGTAAATGGAATGATTTCAAAACCCGAATGAATGCCCAACTGGTGCAATTGCAGAAATTTGGACTTCATCCATTTACTTTATCGAATGAACTGGATGTAACGATGCGAGTTGATACATTGAAAAAGAAGATTTCCGTTCAGTTGGATGCCGAAAAATATCCCGCTGAAATACGTTATACAACTGATGGTTCGATGCCAACAAACCGTTCTGTAAAGTATAAGAAACCGATTGTTGTGAAAGATTCGGCCCGCATCGAAGCTGCTATTTTCAAAGACGGCGTGATGCAAGGTATGGCAACAGAAAAGAAGGTGGATTATCATCGTGCCATCAATAAACCGATACATTTTAACAGCGCCCTTTATCGAGGATATATGGCAGGAGGCACGAATGCACTCGTTGATGGTTACAGAGGTGGCTTGACTTACCTTGACGGACGTTGGCAAGGCTATCTGGATAATCTGGATTGTACGATCGATATGGAAACAGTTTCGGATATTCACTCCGTTTCTATTCGCTTCATGCAGTTGATCGGTCCGGATGTTTTTCAGCCTTCACAAGTGGAATTACTTACTTCTGCGGATGGCATTAACTATGTATCACAGGGTGTTGTACCAACTACTGTTTCACCAACAGACCCTTCTCTCGCATTCCAAACATACGAGTTTAAAGGATTGTGGAACACAAGATATATTCGTATCAAAGCGCCACGTCAGAATAAAGGCTTTACCTTTGCGGATGAAATCGTTGTTTGGTAAGAATAAAATATTAATCGCTTTCGGATGAATCATTCGTTTGATATATGTCAAAATATAAAACAACAATTGTGTAAATTAAATTTGACATATATCAAACGAATGATTTTACCAAATGAACAGAGTATTTCTTTTGAACAAAAGCATCTTCAGATCCGGAAGTATGGAAATAAATAACAGAAGATAAAGAGTTTTGACAGCAGAGGCAATCATTTCAACGTTTTATTGCTATATTTGCAGTCATAAATTGAAGTTTGAAAAGATTTAAAGACATTATATTATTATGTATAGGACAAGAACTTGTGGCGATTTGCGCCATGCAGATGAAGGTCTGGTCGTAACATTGGCCGGTTGGGTACAACGCATCCGAAAATTGGGCGGAATGACATTCATTGATATTCGCGACCGCTATGGTATTACGCAATTGGTCTTCGACGAGAAGGATGATGCAGTTCTCTGTGAGAAAGCAAATAAACTGGGACGTGAGTATGTGATACAGGTTAAAGGTAAAGTACGCGAACGTTCAAGCAAAAATGCCAACCTTCCAACAGGAGACATTGAAATCTTGGTATCAGAGCTGAATGTATTAAATTCTTCTTTGACGCCTCCATTTACTATTGAAGACGAGAGCGATGGCGGTGATGACTTACGTATGAAGTATCGTTATCTGGATCTGCGTCGTACGGTTGTACGCAAAAATCTGGAGCTTCGTCACCGGATGGCATTCGAAATTCGTAACTATCTGAATAATCTGGGATTCCTGGAAGTTGAAACGCCTGTATTGGTCAATTCGACTCCGGAAGGTGCGCGCGACTTTGTTGTGCCTTCACGTATGAATCCGGGACAGTTTTATGCACTTCCTCAGTCGCCTCAGACATTGAAGCAACTGTTGATGGTTTCGGGTTTCGACCGCTATTTTCAGATTGTAAAATGCTTCCGTGATGAAGACTTGAGAGCTGACCGACAGCCGGAATTCACACAGGTGGATTGCGAGATGAGTTTTGTCACTCAGGAAGATGTTATCACAACCTTCGAAGGAATGGCCAAGCATCTGTTTAAGGTAATACGTAACATTGAGTTCAAAGATGATTTTCCACGTATGACCTGGCAGGATGCCATGAAATATTATGGAAGCGATAAACCTGATTTGCGTTTTGGCATGAAGATTGTCGAAGTGCAGGATATCATGAAGGGATATGGCTTCTCCGTATTCGATAGTGCATCGTATGTTGGCGGTATTTGCGCCGAAGGTGCAGCCTCTTATACACGCAAACAGCTTGATCAGCTGACCGATTTTGTTAAACGCTCACAAGTTGGTGCAAAAGGATTGGTTTATGCGCGTGTTGAAGCAGATGGTACTGTTAAATCAAGTGTAGATAAATTCTATTCGCAGGATGTTTTGAAGCAGATTAAAGAAGCTTTTGCTGCAAAACCGGGCGATCTGATTTTGATTCTTTGCGGCGATGATGCCATGAAGGTTCGTAAACAATTGAACGAACTCCGCTTGGAGATGGGCAATAGATTGGGATTGCGCGACAAGAACAAGTTCAGCTGTCTGTGGGTTATCGATTTTCCGCTTCTGGAATGGAACGAGGAAGATCACAGATTCTACGCTATGCACCATCCGTTCACTTCTCCGAATCCTGAAGATATTCCATTGTTGGATACCGATCCGGGCGCTGTTCGTGCTTGGGCATACGATATGGTAATCAATGGCGTTGAAGTAGGTGGCGGCTCAATCCGTATCCACGATAGTAATTTGCAGGACAAGATGTTTCGTGTACTTGGATTCACAGAAGAGCGTGCTCAGTCACAGTTTGGCTTCCTGATGAATGCCTTCAAATATGGAGCTCCGCCTCACGGAGGTTTGGCATACGGTCTGGACCGTTGGGTTTCATTGTTCGCAGGACTGGATTCTATTCGCGATTGTATAGCATTCCCGAAGAACAACTCCGGTCGTGACGTGATGCTCGATGCTCCGTCAGTACTCGAACCCGGACAGTTGGAAGAATTGAGTATCAAGGTTGATATCAAAAAATAAATGATAAAGATAAAGGATATATTGAGAGAGATTGAGCGTTACGCTCCGCTTCCTTTGCAGGAGGACTTTGATAACGCAGGCGTGCAGGTGGGCGATGTCGACCAGTTTGCAAGCGGTGCGTTGCTTTGTTTGGATGTTACTGAAGCGGTGATTGACGAGGCTATCGAAAAGGATTGCAATCTGATTATCTCTCATCATCCTTTAGCTTTTAGAGCTTTTAAGTCGTTAACAGGTTCTACGTATATAGAACGCTGTATGATAAAAGCTTGCAAAGAAAATATAGTGGTATATGCCGCACATACGAATCTGGACAATGTGGCAGGAGGCGTAAATTATCGTCTGGCAGAATTGATTGGTTTGCAGAATGTACGCATTTTGAGTCCTCAAAAGAATGCATTGCTGAAACTGGTCACTTTTGTACCCGAAAAATATGCCGAACTGGTCAGAACAACATTGTTCAATTCCGGTGCAGGATGCATAGGCAACTATGATTCGAGCAGCTTTAATCTGAAAGGTGAAGGTACATTCAGAGCGGGCGAAAACTGTCATCCGTTCTGCGGCGAAATAGGTGAACTGCACATTGAAAACGAAGTTCGCATCGAAACTATTCTTCCGGCTTATAAAATGTCGGATGTAAAACAGGCGCTTCTTTCGGCTCATCCTTATGAAGAACCGGTCTATGACTTTTATCCATTGAACAATCAATGGGCACAAGCGGGATCGGGTATAGTGGGAGAGTTGCCCGAAAGCGAAGAAGAACTGAACTTCCTGCAGCGAATGAAGGAACTGTTTGAAGTTGAATGCATAAAGTATTCAACGCCAACAGGCAAACCGATACGCGAAGTGGCTATATGCAGTGGCAGCGGTGCTTTTCTGATTAAAGATGCAATCAGTTATGGTGCAGATGTTTTTATTACAGGCGAAGCTAAATACAATGATTTCTATGATGTCGAAGACCGCATCTTATTGGCAGTCATCGGTCATTACGAAAGCGAAGTTTGTACAAAAGAAATCTTTTACAATATTATATCGAAAAGATTTCCTAACTTTGCCTTGCATTTTTCAAAAGTTAATACAAACCCGGTAAAATATTTATAAGATGGCTACAGATAAACAACCAGCAGAAAAAGAAATTACAGTTGAAGAAAAGCTTTCAACTTTATATCAGCTTCAGACAAAGATGACTGAAATTGATAAGATTAAAACACTTCGGGGCGAACTGCCATTGGAAGTACAGGATCTTGAAGATGAAATTGCTGGTCTGGAAACACGCCTCCAGAACTATCAGGCTGAGATTCAAAACAACACTGATGCAGTCGTTGACGAAAAGCATAAGATGGCTGAATCAACCGGTCTGATTGATAAATATAAGGCACAATTGGACAATGTCCGCAACAATCGTGAGTTTGATAACCTTACTAAAGAGGTAGAGTATCAAGGTCTTGAGATTGAGTTTTCTGAAAAGAAGATTCGCGAATATGGTGAAGCTAATGAACAGAAGAAAAAGGAGATTGCGGAATTAAAAGAAAGACTTGATGGTCGTAAAGCAGACCTGGCTCAGAAAAAAGGTGAGTTGGAACAGATTATTGCTGAAACCAAGCAAGACGAAGAGAAATTGCGCGACAAGGCAAAGAAACTTGAAGCGATGATTGATCCACGACTGCTGGCTGCATTTAAACGTATCCGCAAAGGTGCGCGCAATGGTTTGGCTGTCGTTTACGTCCAAAGAGGTGCTTGCGGTGGTTGCTTCAATAAGATTCCGCCTCAGAAACAACTGGATATCAAGATGCGCAAGAAAATTATCGTTTGCGAATATTGTGGTCGAATCTTGATTGATCCTGAATTAGCCGGCGTAGAAGAGTAAAAAATGCTCGACGTTGTCCGTGCGTATATAGAAAAAAATAATCTGCTTACAAAAGATAGACCTGTATTGGTCGGTGTAAGCGGAGGAGCGGATTCAATAGCCCTGCTTACTGTTTTGGTGAAGCTGGGCTATTCCTGTTTTGCGTTGCATTGCAATTTTCATCTTAGAGGTGAGGAGTCCATGCGTGATGAGCATTTTACTGAAGAATATGTCCGTTCGCTGCAGATCCCTTATTCAAAAGTTGATTTTGAAACACATCAGTATGCTGATACACATCATCTTTCAATAGAAATGGCTGCACGCGAACTACGATATGAGTGGTTCGAAAAGAAACGCCTTGAAGTAAATGCGCAGGCTATTGCGGTTGCACATCATCAGAACGACAGTGTAGAAACGCTTTTGATGAATCTGATTCGTGGAACCGGTATTCGTGGATTATGTGGTATTCGTCCTAAAAATGGATATATTGTGCGTCCGCTATTGGCTGTAAGCAAAAGCGATATTATTAAATGGCTGGATTCTCAGAATATATCTTATGTGACCGACAGTACGAATCTTTCTGATGCATATACGCGTAATTTTATTCGTCTTCGGATTCTCCCATTATTGGAAGAATTGAATCCTTCTGTTAGATCAGCTATTTTGCGTACAGCAGATAATCTTAGTTCAGTGAATTCCATTTATGAATCGGTTGTTCAAGATGCAAAAGAAAAGGTGTTGGAATCGACGAATAAAATATCTATAGAAAAATTGTTGCAATTGCCTTCGGTAGATACTATTCTTTACGAACTATTAAAGCCTTATGGATTTTCGGCGACAGTCAGCTCTGAAATTTGTGCTTCTCTTAATGGTGAGGCGGGAAAAATTTATTATTCGCCAAATTATAAGTTGCTTAAAGATCGCGAATATCTTTTTCTTTCGGAATTGTCAAAGGATTCAGATCAGGAATATCAGGTAAATATTCAAGATGATCATTGGCAAGGACCGATTTCATTGTCATTTTCCATTACCAGTTATACCAAAGATTATCAGATTAGTAAAGATAAACAAGTGGCGAGTTTTGATTATGATAAGCTATCATTTCCGCTTGTTTTACGAAAATGGAAGGATGGCGATTGGTTTGTTCCCTATGGCATGAAAGGTCGGAAAAAATTGAGCGATTATTTTTCCGATCATAAGTTCAATCTGTTTGAAAAAGAAAGAACTTGGCTCCTTTGTAGCAATAATCAAATCATTTGGATTGTGGGCGAAAGAGTGGATAATCGTGTTGCAATAGAAAAGATGACTAAAAAGATTTTAGTCGTGAATTTTTTGGGATAAAAGATTTTGAAAGATAAAATATATTGTTACCTTTGCAACGTATTACTCCGCAGAGATGCATCACAAAAATGAAATGTTCTGATGTGTAATCTGATGTTTTCAATAAACATATAATTTAATAATAATCAAACAAAGATATAATTCATGTTTGCACGTGTATTATAAATCTTTCCGTGCAATATTTATTTACTTCTCAATATGCAGAAATATAACATAATTGAACTAAATGAAAAGCTCCTTCCAGAATTGCAGAGTATAGCGGAAGAGTTAGGTATAAAAAAAATAAGTTCATTGAGAAAAGACGAACTTGTATATAGAATACTTGACGAGCAAGCTATCTCAATTGCAGGTATGCAAGCTGAAAAAGAGAGCAAAAAAGAGAAACAGGTTAAGCCGAAGAAAGCGCCACAAACAAATACACCTAATAATGTAAATGTAAGTGCAAACGCAAGTAATAATAAAGGACCTGTCACAACAAAAGTGCCAGTGGCAACACCTTCTCCGGTAGATGTTTCTCCTAAATCCGATAAACCGGTACAAACGACTAAGAAGCGTCGGAATCGTATAGAAAAGAAAGAAAAAGTTCTTTCAGAGAATGCTTCACAAGATACGAAAGCTAGTCTAGTTAATACTAAACCAGAAACCAATTTAGCTCCTAATAATAATCCTACAGCAAATAAAACTAATTCTCCGGCGACTGCTCCTGGTGTCGTTTCAAAAAATCAGCCTATTGAAAATAAAAAGATAACTGCTCCGGTTACTACTGAGAAAACGGATAAACCTGAGGTGTCTGTCAAACCAGAGGCTGTAAAGAATCAAACAATACAACAACCTAAGGCCAATAATCGTCCAAAAGAAGTTGTCAAACCGATGCTTCCGCCAGTTGTCGCTGATTATGAATTGAATGATCTGCCAGAGGAAGATATGTCGGATAGTCCGATTGAACCTTTTGAAACAGAAACGATACCTCCTGTTATTCCTGCAACAACAGAAGAGGAACCAAAGCGTGTAGTGTTCAGACATCCGGATACTAAATCGGTGCTTGACCAGCTGTTCCCTATAATTCCTTCTTCAACGAAATCAGAACCAAAGGTTGCGAACGAATCGAATAATCCAAGTCAGCAACCGACGAATCATTCTAATAGTAATAATCGTCCGTCTAACCATAATAATCAAAAAAATAATCAGAATCCACCAACTCCTCAAGAAAAGAAGTATGATTTTGATGGCATTCTGAATGGTACAGGTGTATTGGATATCATGTCGGATGGTTATGGTTTCCTTCGCTCATCTGATTATAATTATTTGACTTCCCCTGATGATATCTATGTTTCGCAATCTCAAATCAAGTTATTCGGGTTGCAAACTGGCGATGTAGTAGAAGGATCAATTCGTCCTCCAAAAGAAGGAGAAAAATATTTTCCACTTGTAAAAGTAGATAAGATAAACGGTCGTTTGCCGGAAGAAGTTCGCGATAGAATTCCTTTTGATCATCTGACTCCGCTTTTCCCGGATGAGAAATTTATGCTTACTGCAAAGAAAGCTCCAAAAGTATTTGATAATATATCCGTTCGTGTTGTAGACTTGTTCTCACCGATAGGAAAAGGACAGCGCGGTCTGATTGTAGCCCAACCAAAGACCGGTAAAACAATGTTATTGAAAGATATAGCAAATGCAATTGCTTTTAATCATCCGGAAGTCTATATGATTGTTCTTCTGATAGATGAACGTCCTGAGGAAGTCACAGATATGGCAAGAAGCGTTGATGCTGAAGTGATTGCTTCAACTTTCGATGAACCGGCTGAACGCCACGTGAAGATTGCGGAAATCGTTCTTAACAAAGCAAAAAGAATGGTTGAATGTGGTCATGATGTCGTTATTCTTCTCGATTCTATCACTCGTTTGGCACGTGCTTACAACACTGTTCAACCGGCTTCAGGAAAAGTCCTTTCCGGTGGTGTTGACGCCAATGCACTTCAAAAACCAAAACGATTCTTTGGTGCAGCTCGAAACATTGAGAATGGAGGAAGTCTTACTATTTTAGCAACAGCACTGACTGAAACGGGTTCTAAAATGGATGATGTGATCTTTGAAGAGTTCAAAGGTACAGGAAATATGGAATTGCAGCTTGACAGAAAGTTATCTAACAAACGTATTTATCCGTCAGTTGATATTACTGCTTCAAGTACTCGTCGTGACGATTTATTGCAGGATGAAACAACTCTAAACAGAATGTGGATTCTCAGAAAATATCTGTCGGATATGAATTCGTTGGAAGCTATGGAATTTGTAAAGAAACGTATGGAACAAACATTCGACAATGCCGAATTCTTAGCCTCGATGAATAGCTAATCGAGATATTCCTTTAATAAATGAGGCATACAGATATAGAAATTCTATTTCTGTATGCCTTTCTTATTTGCAGAAGGTTTGTTGGAATCTCTTCTTTGAGGTTTGTGTGAAGATTTGCTTCTTGGCATACTTCCTCTTTTGCGGCATTTGCTTGGCTCGTATAAAGGAGCTTCACCGAACTTAGGATCTACAGGAATTTTGTAAATTTCTTTTTCAAGAAAGTTTTCAATCTGTTTGAATTGGAACTGTTCTTCTTGTGAAACAAATGTGATGGAAAGACCGGCGCCATTAGTTCCTCGTGCTGTTCGACCGATACGGTGCACGTAATCTTCTGGATCATGAGGAATATCATAATTAATAACAAGAGTGATGTCATTAATATCAATACCTCTCGACACAACATCTGTTGCTACCAATATATCTATATGACCGTTTTTGAACTCCTTCATTACTTCGTCGCGCTGCAACTGCTCAAGATCAGAGTGCATTCCCGCTGCATTAAAATTCATCCTTTTCAATGTGTTTGTCAGTTCTTTTACTTTCAATTTTGAGGAAGAAAAGATTAAAACACGCTTCGGAAGCGAATGCGAAAACAGGTCTTTCAGTATTTGAAGTTTCTGATTCTCGTAGCAGATATAGGCGGATTGAATGATTGTTTCAGGTGGACGGGCAATTGCAATCTTTACTTCTTCAGGATTCTTTAAAATGTTCTTAGCTAAAGTACGAATCTTATCGGGCATGGTGGCTGAGAACATAATGATTTGGCAAGATTTGGGCAGTAACTGATATACTTGCATGATATCCTCATGAAAACCCATATCAAGCATTCTATCTGCTTCATCCAAAATAAAAAAGGATACTTTTGATAAATCGACTGTTCCCATTTTGATATGAGATAATAATCGACCTGGAGTTGCAATGACAATATCAGCACCTAATTGCATTCCTTTTTTTTGCTGATCCCAGGCAGCGCCATCCGTTCCTCCATAAACAGCTACTGCAGATACAGGAATAAAATAGGCAAATCCTTCAATTTGCTGGTCTATCTGTTGAGCTAATTCGCGGGTAGGAGCCATGATAATAGCATTAACCGCATTCTCGGGATGTTTACCTTTATAAAGTTCATTAATAACCGGCAACACATATGCTGCAGTTTTACCTGTGCCCGTTTGAGCACAAGCAATTATATCTTTGCCTTCTAAAATAAGCGGAATAGTCTGTTCTTGAACAGGCGTCGTTTCTGCGAAATTCATCGCATCAAGGCCATCCAATACAGCCTCATCCAAATTCAGTTCATCAAATCTCATCTCTTGTCTTTATAATCATTCATAAGTTGTTTCAAAAATAATTGTATGCAGTGTTGTCATAGATTATTTTGAAACCTTCATCGAAATTTTTTCCAATACGTATACAACAACAAATCCAAAAATCATTAATCCTATAGCAGCAGCTATTGTTTGGTTAGGCATAACATTGTGTTCCATAAGAACAGTTTGACCATGACTAACAATCTGATATGTTTCTTTCCAAGGCCATACTTTGTTAAGAGAACCAAGCATAAAACCTGTCAACATCGAAATAGTAATATTATGCAGTTTGGAAAGAGCATACGACAATACTCTTGAAAAACTTGTTATACCGATAAATGCACCACACACAAATACGAGTATAATCGTTATATTGAAAGTTTTGACAGCTTCCATTATATAAAAATATTTGCCTAAAAGCACCAGAATAAAACTGCCGGAGATTCCCGGAAGTATCATAGCACAAATAGCAATCGCACCGCACAAGAAGATAAAAGGCAGATTGTTAGGCGTTTCAGCCGGAGTAGCAACTGTAATATAATAAGCCACTGCGATTCCTACTATAAAGCTGACGATTACTTTCCAATTCCATTCATGAATGTCTTTAGAGACAAACCAAGTGGATGCTAGTACGAGTCCAAAGAAGAAAGCCCAAACCAATACTGGATAAGCAACTAAAAGCCACGTTATTAATTTTGCTAAAGAAAAGATACTGATAGCAATGCCAAGTACAAGCGAAAATAAGAAGTTAGCATTTATCCCTTTCCAAAATGCTGCAATCTTTCCAGTGAAAAGCAGTTTGAGATTCGCTGCATTGATGCTCTTAATAGAATTGACTAATTCTTCATATATTCCAACTATGAATGCTATTGTTCCACCTGATACACCAGGTACAACATCTGCTGCTCCCATAGCTATTCCTTTGAGTGTGATTAAGCCGTAATCTTGTAATTTTCTCTCCATGATCAGTTGTTGTTATCTTTGTTATTTAGAAATTCTTTTACCAAATCTTCTGGTGGAATATGTTTATCTATATCCTCGTTGATGATAGAAGTAACGTCAATTCCAAAATGTTTCTCCAAACAATCGAGAAGTTCGTCTGGTGAGAGTTTCATAAAATATTCGTCAAAATGTTCCATGTCTCCTTTTATTAAGTATGCTATTGCCAATTGAAAGAATACATTTGGAACTTCTTCTTTAAAATCTAGAATTTTATGGTAATATTCTATTGCTTTGTTAACTTTTCCTTTGACACAAAGAAACTCAGCAGCCATCATCAAGAGCTTAATATCTCCCGGCTTTTTGTCTTTCATCGATTCTAAAACGCCGAAAAGCTGTTCAGATATTTCCATGATTTTAGAACTGTCATTATTTTTCAGATAGTCCAAAATCATTAATGAAAGAATATGAATATCATTGGGGAAATGTTCGGCTGCTTTTAGTAACATTTGATGAGCCTCGTCTTCTTTACCAAGTTCCAAGCAACTGCGCATATAATTGATGTAGGTCGAAGGTTTATCTAATCGTCCTCTCTTTTCAAAAAGTTCATGCAGCAGTTTGTATGTGTTTTCGTAATCCTCTAACTTGATATAGCAGCTCGCCTGCCAAGGAATATCGTGAAACTTCTCGTTTTCATCGCCGGGAATTTCATTAAATGCCTCAATAGCTTTTTGATAGTTCTCATTCATATATAGGCAATAAGCTTTTAAGGATTTGGCTTCAACGCCAATATTATCGCATGTGATAGCAAAATCCAATGCTTCTATTGCTTTATCATAATTGGGAATTGATGAATAGAGTCTTCCAAGTAAAAACCAATAGTCGTAGGAATAGGGATTGATGTCAATCAGTTTGTTACATATCTGAATTGCTTCATCTAATTCTCCTTTGTTTTCGAGATTGTAGCAAAGTTCCTCCATTAAAATGATATTATCAGGAAATTGTTTGAGTCCTCTCCTGATAAAATCATTTGCTTCATCTTCCATATCTGAATCGTTTAGTAGAGGTGCAATATCTTCGAAAATTCCTTCCAGGTAATCGCATTTCTTTTTCTCGAGTTGCTCTATATAGTTGACCGCTTTTTCATAACCATCCAACATGCAATAACACTCCACTCTCACTGCGTCACCATCTTCATTTTCGGTGTCGCTTATAGAGTTGAGAAGTGTTAATGCATTTTCATAGTCTTCATGATAAATATATACCTTACATTTACGGATTAGCAGACCTGAATCTTCAGGATGAAGTTTCAGCCCCAACTCTAAAATATCGTCATAGTAGGTATAGTCTTCCTCATTCTCAAAGTTGTCTAAGAGCTCTTCTATCTCATTGCTGTCGAAATACGTATCTTTCCCCTTCCGGTGATTGGATAGATAAAGTTGTAACAATCGTTTGATTTCATCTTTTCCCATTCTACGCAGGCTTGTTGTTATTAATTTTGCTCCACGTATCCTTTAATGATACAGTGCGATTGAAAATTAATTTGTCAGGAGTCGAATCTTTATCAACATTGAAATAACCTATACGTTGGAACTGCAGATAGTCGAAAGGCTTTAACGTCGATACATATTTTTCTACATAGCAGTTCGTCAAAACGTTTAATGAATCCGGGTTAATGATTTCTTTCATTGCCTCTAAAGGAGAGCAGTTTTTAGCTTCGCAAATTGCAGCCAGTTCATCACGCGGATTTTCTACTTTCCATAAACGGTCGTACAAGCGGACTTCTGCCGGAATACAATGAGCACAACTTACCCAATGAAGCGTTCCCTTAACTTTTCGGTTGCTTTCGGGCATACCGCTTTTGGTCTTCGGATCATACTCACAGTAGACTTCTACGACTTCACCTTTTTCGTTTTTCTTACATCCTGTGCATTTAACGATATAGGCGTTTTTCAAACGGACTTCTTGTCCGGGTGTCATGCGGAAGAACTTCTTTGGAGCATCCTCCATAAAGTCTTCTTGTTCAATCCAAAGTTCTTTACTGAATTCAATAGTATGGCTTCCAGCTGATTCGTCTTCAGGATTGTTTATAGCTTCCAGTTCTTCTACTTGTCCTTCAGGATAATTTGTAACGACAAGCTTTACCGGATGCAAAACTGCTGAAACGCGTGTAGCTCGTAAGTTCAGATCTTCTCTGACTGCACTTTCCAATAATGAGAATTCATTAAGGGCATCGTATGTTGTATATCCAATTTTATCAATGAATTTGTGGATTGACTCCGGTGAATAGCCACGGCGTCTGAATCCACAGATTGTAGGCATTCGCGGATCATCCCAACCATTTACTAATCCTTCTTTAACAAGAATAAGCAGATTACGCTTACTCATCAATGTATAATTGAGGTTGAGTTTGTTGAATTCAGTCTGACGTGGTCTGTTATCATTCAAGTCTTTGCCTTCTTTCAGCCAATCGATAAACAGATCATACAGAGGACGATGAACGACAAATTCGAGTGTACACAATGAGTGAGTAACACCTTCGAAGAAATCACTTTGTCCGTGAGCGAAATCATACATAGGATAAGCTTTCCATTTCGTACCTGTACGTGCGTGAGGAGTCTTAAGTATACGATATATGATCGGGTCACGAAAATGCATATTTGGGTTCGCCATATCTATCTTAGCACGGAGAACCATCGAACCTTCTTCTAATTCTCCACTGTTCATCTTATTGAAAAGTTCAAGATTTTCTTCTACCGGACGGTCGCGATACGGACTGTTTATTCCCGGTTGGGTAGGAGTCCCTTTCTGGGCTGCTATTTGCTCTGAAGTTTGTTCATCAACATAGGCTTTACCTTCCTTGATCAGACGTATAGCAAAATCCCATAGTTGTTGGAAATAATCAGATGCATAATATACATGATTCCAATGATAACCTAACCATTTGATGTCTTCCATTATGGCATCAACATATTCCATGTCTTCTTTGACAGGATTGGTATCATCGAATCTTAAATTACAAACGCCTCCATGGCGCTCGGCAATACCGAAATCCAAGCAGATAGCTTTTGCATGACCAATATGTAAGTATCCATTAGGCTCTGGAGGGAAACGAGTTTGTACGCGTCCGCCATTTTTACCTTCTGCAAGGTCTTTCTCTACCATTGTCTCAATGAAATTCAGACTCTTTTTGTCTTCTTCATTCGTCTTCGAATCGTTGTTAATAGTCGCCATATATTGTTTGTTTCTTTACTTTCGGAGTGCAAATTTACATAATTATCTTTGATTTGCCTAGCTCGCGAGAGAACGATATGTAATTTTAGAATTTTCTGAATGTATATGTTCTATTTTCGCTGCTTAGAATGAGTCGGTTGTTCGTCAGCTTTTCAATTGTGTATAATCGTTTACCTTCCGACCAATCTGTCAAATGAAGGAATTGTTTAATATTGTTTTGGTCGTTTAGTTCCAATAAAAGCTGATTACCATCGTTTACCGAATTATACCCAACCCATGATTTATAGCTGTTTGATGAAGGCGAATATATCTGATATTGAAATAGAGAACTTTCGAAGTTGAAGTAGATCGTATCAACAGGTACTACATTCCCATTCATTTCAATTTGTTGTATTTGCCACTTGCCTGACAGTTTCGATTGTTCATCTTTGCTACAGGCAAAAAATAATAAAATAGAAATAACTATCAATATATTTTTTGTCATACATTCGCTCTTAAAGACATTCAAAGGAACACATTTATTTTCTGAAATGCAAATTATTAGCTCCTATATGTATGAAAACTCTTGCAACTGTCGGTTTGTATAGCTTCATAATAAATCTATTTTACATAGAAATGTCTTCTTTTGGATATGCAATATTTTGTGCTTTATAGTTTTTCACAAAAGCAGTGAAGAAAGTAAGTATTCCAATACGTCCTACAAGCATGGTCATGATAATAATCAGCTTGCCGAGAGTGGTGAGTAACGGACTGAAGTTTAAACTTAGACCTACCGTACTCAATGCCGAAACCGTTTCAAAAAACAGAGTGAAGACAGGAACATTCTTTTCTGTAAGCGTTAGTCCAAATACGGCAATCAGCATCCATGTAAAATAAAGAACGATGATTGTAAATGCATTTTTTATGCTAGCTTCTGATATTTGTCTCTTTCTTACTTCCACTTTATTTTTACCTCTGATATTATCGAGTGCAGCTCTGAAAGCCACATATACAGTTGTTACTTTCAAACCACCGCCCGTTGACATTGGTGCAGCACCGATAATCATTAATAATAAGGTCAGCATCAATGTGCCTTGCGTTAAAGATGCCATATCAGCCACACAAAATCCTGCTGTTCTGGGAGTGACTGCTCCAAGGAATGAATCGGCTATCTGCCCTTCAATCGGTAGTCCGGCAAGCGAATGATGCATCTCAAGCAAATAATAGCCTATTGTTCCTCCAATAATTAATACAGCAGTGCATGAAACCACTAAATAAGTATTAATATTAATGATGTGTGGAGCATGTGTGTAACTTTTTTTATTTATGAGCATCTTTGCCATATTCAAAGCTAAATGTTTGAGCAGCTTCAGGTAGTTGAAAAGTATAGGGAAACCCAAACCACCTAAAATGATCAATAAACCAATGCAAACGTGTAATCCGTATGCATGAGCGACAATAGGATCATACATGTTTCCACTTAATGTTGAAATGCCTGCATTGCAGAATGCTGAAATAGAGTGGAATATGGCATAAAAGAGTTTTTCATACATATTTCCGGGTAGTATGTACTCTATTTCTTTAAAGATAAAATAGGCTCCTAATCCTTCTATAATGAGTGTCACAATTAAGATGTTGATAATCATACGAAAGATTCCGTTTACATTGTCGACACTTAAAATATTTTTCAGCGCCAGTTTACTCGAAAAGGAGGAATTCCCCATAAAAGACAAAGCAAAGAAACTGGTAAAAGTCATAACCCCAATTCCACCTATTTGTATGAGTAACATAATGATTACTTGTCCGGTATGAGTAAAAGTTGTAGCAACATCAACTGTTGTAAGCCCTGTGACACATACAGATGTCGTTGAAATAAACAGCGCATCGATATATTTTAAAGCATGTCCATGTGTAGCGTTTGGAAGCATCAGCAGACCTGATCCAACCAATATGATGAATACAAAACTCAGTAAAAATAGAAATGAAGGTTTAATATGACTTTGAAGGAGAGCAAAAGTTTGTCGTGACAAATGAATGATTGAAAGTACGAAAAGAAGCAAATATATGAAAAGGGTATCAGTGAAAAAGTAAAGATAGGGCAGTGATTCTTCCATGGCTTTCTGAAAAAACACTTTCGCCGACAATACAGCAAAGAGCAAGGTATAAATACTGATATCCAGATAAATCATCTTTTCTTGAATGATATCTTTGAATTTTGTAATGTATCTCAGTGTAATACCCCAAAAGAATGCTATCAGAATGTATAGTCTCCATTGCCCTAAGTTCTGAAGAGCTGATGAAGAATTATAAAACCCAAATTGATATATTAATATGAACAGTGCTGCCAGGGATGCTGTCATAATGATTCCTTCGGCTACAATTGTAAGTAGCCGGAGTAAATATTTCCAGTAAAGTTTGAACTCGAATTGAAGATGCTTGATGTCCATAATAACCTTTTCTGACGCATCAAAACTACAATAAAAAAAGGAATTCTTGCATGTTGTATTAGAATAAAAAAGTATATTTGTAAATTCATTCTTATAGATATTTGTGCGAATATATTAAAAAGAGTGGGCAGTATTTCATTCAAAGCATAAGAGTTTATAAATCAGAAAAGAAATATATATGTACTTATTAGGTTGTGATATAGGAAGTTCTTCAGTGAAGGCTTCTATTGTTGATAAAGATAGCGGACTAACTGTAGCATCTGAATTTTATCCTAAAGACGAAGCTCCTATTAAAGCAGTTCGTCCGGGTTGGGCAGAACAGAATCCTGAGGATTGGTGGGTTTCCTTGAAAAACGCTATTCAAGGTGCATTATTTAAAGGAAATGTAAAAGGAAGTGATATTGAAGCTATCGGTATTTCTTACCAGATGCATGGACTTGTGCTGGTCGACAAGAAGATGGAAGTGTTGCGCCCTTCTATTATTTGGTGTGACAGTCGTGCCGTTTCTTTTGGTGAGCGTGCTTTTAAGACTATCGGTGAGGAGCAGTGCCTGAAGCATTTGTTGAATTCTCCGGGTAATTTCACAGCTTCTAAGCTGGAATGGGTTAAGGAGTTCGAACCTGCTATTTATGAGAAAGTTTATAAATTCATGTTGCCGGGCGATTATATTGCCATGCGGATGACTGGGACGATTGCAACAACCGTATCAGGTTTGTCAGAAGGTATTTTCTGGGATTTCAAAGACAATTGTGTTTCGAGTGATTTGATAGATTATTATGGATTCAGTAAAGAGATGATTCCTGATATTTGTCCGACATTCGGAGTGCAAGGTACTTTGACGGCTGCTGTGGCGACTGAATTAGGCTTAAAGAAAGGAACACCTGTTACTTATCGTGCAGGCGATCAACCAAATAATGCATTATCACTGAATGTTCTTAATCCGGGAGAGATTGCTGCTACCGGTGGAACTTCCGGAGTCGTTTATGGTGTTAACGACAAGATCAATTATGATAATCGCTCCAGAGTGAACATATTCGCTCATGTCAACCATTCGGAAAAGCAAGCTCGTTTAGGCGTATTGCTTTGTATTAATGGCGTGGGTATCCTCAATTCATGGGTCAAACGTAATGTCGCTCCTGAAGGAATCAGTTATCAGGCATTGGATGATTTGGTTGCTACTATTCCTATCGGTTCGGAAGGCCTTTCTATATTGCCCTTTGGCAATGGAGCTGAAAGAATGATTGAAAACAAGGAAATCAATTGTTCGATTCAAGGATTGAATTTCAATATTCATAACAAGGCACACATTGCTCGTGCAGCTCAGGAAGGTATAGTTTTCTCATTTAAATATGGAATGGATATCATGCATGATATGGGCATTGATAGTGGCGTGATTCGCGCAGGCAAAGCCAATATGTTCTTAAGTCCGGTCTTTAGAGAAGCGTTAGCTTGTGTTACGGGAACGGTGATTGAATTGTTTGATACCAATGGTGCAGACGGAGCTGCTAAAGGTGCCGGTATTGGAGCCTGCATTTATTCGTCGGCCGAAGAAGCTTTTGCCTCATTAAAGAAAATAGATGTCACAGAGCCTGATGGATTAAAGGCTGATAAATATTGTGCTGCATTTGAAGTTTGGAAAGAGAGACTTCAGAGGATGATATAACAAATATTTTTGTAAGTTTGCAGCGCAAAAATAGAAAAGTCAATGTTTATTTGGAGAAAAATAATGATCTGGGGGCGCAACATCTTGATAGCGTTGTTCGCTTCCAGTATTTTAGCTGTATTTATGTTCAAATATGTTCCGGTGTATTTCACACCACTCATGTTCATCCGTTTGGTTGAGCAGTTTCATGATGGCAAGTCATTGAAATTGGAACATAAATGGGTCCCGATGGAGAAGATTGCCCAACCCTTGGCTCAAGCTGTTATTGCTTCTGAAGACAACCTCTTTATGGAACATCATGGCTTCGATTTGAACCAGATTGAGAAGGCACGATCTGAAGCAGAAAGTGGAAAACGCGTACGTGGCGCAAGCACCATTTCACAGCAAACAGTGAAGAATGTATTTCTTTGGCCGGGCAAAAGCTATGTACGCAAAGGCATAGAAGCCTATTTTACTGTTTTGGTTGAGTTTATGTGGGGAAAGAAACGTATTATGGAAGTTTATCTCAACTCAATAGAGATGGGCGAAGGCATATACGGCGCAGAAGCAGTTGCTTATGCGCATTTTGGTAAGGCTGCATATCAGTTGAATCGACGACAAGCAGCATTAATAGCGGCTTCGCTTCCAAATCCGCGTCGTTTTGATTCAAGCAAACCTTCACCTTATATGGTTCGCCGTCAAGCTAAGATCATGTCAATCATGAGTAAGCTCATTCAAGTTAAAATGGGTTATGGCAGCGAAAATATCGACGATGATATCAATTCAGGTAAAATGAAAGCAAGAAAAAAATGGAGAGCTTCACTTATTACGACCTCGGACGCATCGACTATCCAGAGGCTTTAAAACGACAAACAGCAGCTTTTGATGCTCTTTTAGCTTCAAAAGCAAACGGAACAGAAGAGAAGAGCTGTCTTTTCTTTTGTGAACATAACCCTGTTATGACTTTGGGAAAGAGCGGTCATGAGTCAAACTTGCTCATCCCGGAGACTCTTTTGCAGAATCGCGGAATAGAGTTTTTCCATATTAACAGAGGAGGAGATATCACGTATCATGGTCCGGGACAGATAACGGGTTATCCGGTTTTCGACCTTGATTATTGGCATTTAGGTCTTAAACAGTATATTCACCAACTGGAAGAAACGGTTATCCGTTTTCTTGCAATTTATGGAATTAAAGGCGAAAGATTAGAAGGCGCTACAGGTGTTTGGTTGGATCCGCAGGTAAAAGGTCGTGCCAGAAAAATTTGTGCCATTGGCGTTAAGAGCAGCCGATTTGTAACCATGCATGGGTTTGCCTTGAACATCAATACCGATTTAAGCTATTTCACACTGATAAACCCTTGTGGTTTTGTTGATAAAGGTGTGACTTCCTTAGAGAAGGAGTTGGGTGGGAAACAAGATTTTGAATTGGCTAAATCACAGTTGCATAAGCTTTTTGCAGAAATGTTTCCTGTTGTATAGAAATGCAGTTTCTGTGTAAATCCATTTTTTTGTTGTGGGCTATTTGATTTTTTCCCGTTTATTTTGTTTTGGAACCGTATCTTTAGCTGCCGGGCGTACGCGTGTAAACAGCATTCTTTGCTTGTGAAATATTTCCGACAAGCGTGTGAAGTCTTTTTTATACATGATGCCTACACCTTGTGTAGTAAGCGACTGGCGAAGATACATACTATAAAGTTCATTCGCATGATTATAGGCTTTCAAACGTATGTCACCGCTCCGGTTCAACTTATATTCCAAATCGAACTCGCCAATAAATGCATTCTTTTGTGCTGCCGAACTGTTTTTATATCCAAAGTTACCATTGAATAGCAATCTGTTGTCCAGCAATTGACTTGACAGCAACATTTCTACTTCTGTATCCTGTAGTCCGTCCTGACTTGTACGAATATTGGTACCCAGTTGCACTTTATCTGTAAAGCTATTCATGATGTTGGATATTTGCGTTGATAAAGCAGATGAAGCAACAGCACTGAAATCGTTTGATGCGTATGGATTAATGGTATAATCAGGTGTATAGAACTTATTCAGAACCAAGAGATAAACGATCTGTCGTGTCATCATATCTTCAGTATCAACCAAGCTTTTTACTTGTCTTTCCAGTTCCTCATTCGAACCGGGAAGTTCTATATCAAAAGAGATATTCGGACTTCTCAACATACCATCCAGCAACAGTACGCAGTTTACAGGAATATTACGTTTTGGCGTCTCTGTGACGAAGCTGGCGTCCAAATCTTGTATATTCGCTGTAAGATTATATATGGCATTGATATTCATTGTTGCATCATACGGATCACCACGAAAACTGATGCTGCTTCCTTCACGTATCTTGAAATCTTTGTGGATCAGCTGTTGCAGACTGAAATTATATTTGCCACTGGTTATATCCAGATTCCCGTAAAGGCGCAGATCTGTTTTCGAACCATATTGCATCTGTAAACTACCGGTACAGTTTCCACTTATTTTGTCTCCGGCAATCGGATCCATGATGACATCAATAGTGGCATCCGGCGTTACATCGAATAGAAAATTCATTTTGTATTCAGTTGCATCGTCCGTTTTATGTGTGATTAGCGTCTTTCGTACCGAATCGTTCTTCGCTTCCGCAGCTTGTTGCTGTATCTCTTTTTTATTGACAAAATTGATAAAGTCGTATTCAGAAGCCGATTCATCCATGAAATTCAGTGTGATAGCGGTCTTTGGGTCGCTTCGAAGATTGATATCAAAATTGATAAGTTTGCCTGATCCCTGGATGGTGGTCGTCCCTGTTCCAAAAGCAGAACCGTAAATCATCGGGTTGGTTTTCTTTGGAATATCGTATACAAGCATATTTTTCGCCTGAATATTCACGTTATAGGTCAGATCTCTAAAATGATTGTGATTTACAGTCATATTAACTTTAGCAGAATTATTGAACTTGTCATGTACAGTTATATTTCGTGCCGTAATCGACTTTGTTGTCATGTGTATAGAATCAGAAAAATGATAGTAAGTATTTGTGTAATCAATACCAAAACCGCCATCCTTAACATAAGCATCGCCTTCAATATTGAGAGCGCTAAATGGTCCGTAGAAATGTACATCTCCATATCCGCGTCCCTTGATATTCTTAGCTATACTACCGACAAAAGGCTGTAAAAAAGCAATATTCATATCTTTGGCACTGAAAAAGAGTGAAAGTCCATCATTAGGTCCGACCGGATACACATATCCGCTTACATCTGTCCATGTCGTATCGTTTGCATAAATACTGCCAAGCATCATGATGCCTTTTTGTGCGTCATCCCATTCGCTGAACAGGTTCAAACGTCCCAGAACCACTTGATTGAAAGAAAAATTCTGAACCTCAAGATCCGTATTCAGCATACGGCTGCCATATAAATCTGAAATATTAAATTTTCCCGTGGCTTTTCCGGCGAATTGAAGGACCGGAATATTCAGAATATCAAATATATAACTTAACTCTACTTGCTTCATATCCAACAGAAGCGTATCCGAAGGGTTTTTAGAAATAAAACCTTTCATGTGTAGATATTCGTTGTTATGTGACACTGAGAAGTTTTTAATGGCGATACGCCCGCCATCGACTGTTATCTTCGAAGGTGCAATATTCCACAACGTATCGTTCAGGATAAGTGGACTTTTGTTTAAAGAAATCTCAGTATGCAGTTTGGATTGTCCGCTTTCGTTTTTCCATTCGGAGAATCGGGTAGAGGCTGAAAGGTCTGCTTTGAACTGTCGTGTCTTATTGTTTGCCCAACTAAGCAGACTATTGACCACATTGTCGCGTGCATCCATTTTGAGATCCAGATAGTTGCGATTGCCTTTGTCGTTGTAGTTGATTACTTTGAGTTGCATGTTGGCATTACCTTCGGAGTTATCGCAAGTCAGATAACCTGATTCGAACATTGAACTGCCCATATTGAACTTTGGCAGGAAGGCTTCAACGCGGAAACGATTGTATCTATTGTTGTACAGACCGGTGATTCGTCCTTCATTCACGATGCTGATCGGTAGTTTTAATGTTTTAGAAATAGCTTCTGTATTGCCGACAGTAAACAAGAGCGAAAAGTTATTCTCCATGAAATTTTTCTTAGTCGTTTTGGTATTGGCCAGTGCCGGCAGATAAGCTTTCATCGTGTTTATCAGACTTGGAATGAGCGTTGTAAATGAATAAGCGCCTGTAACTTCTCCATTCAAGACATCCGATTGGATAGTCAAACGTCTGTCTTTTTCAGTCCCCGTAGCATTCACTAATAGTTTGCGTAAGAAGAAGCTGCTGGGTTTTGTCTTGAAAGAAAGGCTGTCCACCTGAATTTGTCCTTCCAGATTATCGATATTGTTGCCTCTGAAGTTTGCATTCATTGCGAAAGAGATATCCGGCGCTTCATATTTTTTCATCAAATGGAGGCTATCCGGTCGCAGATGTTCCACTTTTGAAGTGAAGTTGAATACCGAATTCCGTCCTTCATGTTTGAATAATCCTTCAGCATGGAGCTTACCATTCGGGTCG
Source organism: Tannerellaceae bacterium (assembly GCA_036734445.1). Taxonomy (GTDB): domain Bacteria; phylum Bacteroidota; class Bacteroidia; order Bacteroidales; family Tannerellaceae; genus Parabacteroides. The sequence goes on along the minus strand of DAIMYP010000049.1, from coordinate 2,620 downwards.
TTTATATTAATTTTTCCATTGAAACTGTTAGGGTTGAAATTGCCCGAGAGCAGTATCTTTTCATATTTGTAGCCATTGTATTTAAACTCATCAATATCGGCCTTGATGTTTCCACTAAAAGATCCGCCTTTAGGTTGATGTGTATCTAAAACAACATCCAGCTTTACTTCTCCGTAAGGATTATTGGCAGCAAAAAGTTCATGAAGTTGAATCACAGAAGTGGATATATGTCCTTTGATGAAAGAACCTACGCGTTCATCTTTATCTTTACCCAAAACCAGATCCGCTTGTAATGAACCGATGGCAGACGATAGTTTTCCGTAAGCCACCAGATTATCGAAGAATCCTGATATTTCGCCGGAGAAATTGACTGTCCCTAGCTTGATAATCGGATCCGGAAGCTTTGCCGGATGTCCGTTAAAGTTGCTGACCAAACCTGCAATACCGTCGGTTGTAACGTACATCTTGTTGACTTGCCCCAATATATAGGCATTCTTAGGATGCGTGATGCCTCGCATTTCCATCTTGCCAACGAAAAGCATCTTGTCGCTGTACTTCAGAAGTAAACGTTTGAGATTGATATTGTTGACATATCCGGAAGCCTCTGCCGACAGTTCAATGATATCTGTAAAGTTATGAAAAGCAGGGACAAACGGCGAAAGATCTTTCAAGCAGACTTGCGAAGAGGGAATGCTAAGTGTTATCAGGGCTGAATTCATCCAGTCCTTGAGTTGCTTTACTTTGGTCAGGTTTATACTGGCATGGTCAATCTTCAGATTGGTCTGTGGCAATTTAATTTCGAAGTTGTCAACGAATGCACTGTCTTTGTTTCCAATCAGGTTCAACGTGAGTTTATTCAGCTTGAATCCGGATGATTCTTCGAAACTCATTTTCTTTATGTTGGCATTCAAGCTGTCTTTGTTAAAGGCTTTCAGTGAGATGTTAGCACTCAGGTTGCGTACATCAATATGCTGACCATCGAACTTTTCGGGCAGATATTCAGCGCTTTGCACGTCGTAGCGGAAGCGTCCGCGTCGTATAAGTATAGTATTGAACCGCAGATCAATATTCGATTTCTTTTTTACTGTGTCCTTGCTTGCGAAGGCATCGATAACGAATTGCAGATTGAGTTTGCCATCAGGTGTTTTCTTTTTCAGATTCAGCGTAAATCCAAACAATTGCACGGTTGTAAATACCATTTTTCCTTTGAGCAATGGGAGTGCTTCAAATCCGGCAGCAACATGATTGGCAACGAAGAGCGGTTTCCTTTCCTGATCGGCAAGATAAACATTGTCCAGAACGATACGGTTGAACCATCCAATGTCCACTTTCCCGATTCTGACCGGTACACCGAGATAATTCGACAACTCGGTAGAGGCGATACTTGCCACCTTTGTTCGAACATAAGGTATCTGCAACATGATAGCGGGCGTTGCATAAAAAATCCAGAACAACGCGAGCAGAAAAACAACTATGTATTTAAGACCTTTGATATCTTTATCGAAATTTATTGGCAAATCTACAAATAATTGCGATAGATTCCGTTATTTTGCACGAAAATATAAACTGAAAGATATATGAGTACAACAATATTAGGTATTGAGTCTTCCTGTGATGATACTTCATCGTCGGTTATACGCGATGGCGTCATGTTGTCGAATGTTATTGCCAGTCAAGCTGTTCATGAAGCTTATGGAGGTGTCGTTCCGGAGTTGGCTTCACGTGCGCATCAGCAGAATATTGTTCCGGTCGTTTCCGAGGCGATCAAGCGTGCAGGTATCGACAAATCCGAGATTGATGCAATCGCATTTACTCGCGGACCGGGTTTGCTGGGCTCTCTTTTGGTTGGAACCTCGTTTGCCAAAGGATTGGCTTCATCATTGGGTGTTCCGATGATTGAGGTAAATCACTTGCAGGCGCATGTGTTGGCTCATTTCATCAAAGAAACGCCTGATGATAATCATGCACCAACGTTCCCATTCATGTGTCTGTTGGTATCAGGTGGTAATTCACAGATTATCAAGGTAAAGGCATATAATCAGATGGAGGTGATCGGTCAGACTATTGACGATGCTGCCGGCGAAGCTTTCGACAAATGCGCCAAAGTGATGGGACTGGGTTATCCGGGTGGTCCGATTGTCAATAAACTGGCGAACGAAGGTGATCCTAAAGCGTTTACATTCAGCAAGCCGCATATCCCGGGCTACGATTATAGCTTCAGCGGATTGAAGACTTCATTCCTGTACACATTGCGCGATAAGCTCCAGGAAGATCCGGATTTCATAGAGAAAAACAAGAAAGATTTGTGCGCATCGCTGCAGGCAACGGTTATTGATATTCTGATGGATAAGTTGCGTAAGGCGGTCAAAGCTTTCGGGATCAATCAAGTTGCTTTGTCGGGAGGCGTTTCTGCCAATTCGGGTTTGCGCGATGCATTCCTTGATCATGCCAAACGCTACGGATGGAAAGTCTATATTCCCAAGTTTTCTTTCACGACAGATAATGCGGCAATGGTCGCTGTTACAGGCTATTATAAGTATTTGGACAAGGACTTTTGTCCGATGGATGCAGTTCCATTTTCACGCGTAGTTATTTGAGCTCAAAAAAGTATATACTTTTG
>DAIMYP010000048.1:0-27796 GCA_036734445.1 Tannerellaceae bacterium | reverse complement strand
TTTGAAAATTTCTAAAATCATTCTGTCTGCAAATAATCAGGGAATGAGTGGCGCATTTGTAGTTGGAGATGATAATGCAGCTGTTGTGAAAGGGACAAATGGGGTGTTACTTTCTTGCGAAACGCCTGTCCAGCTATCACAGTCTGTTGTTACAGGGTTTAATATTATTGTTCCCAAGGGAGATTACAATCCACTTAAAGTTATGATTACCAGTTCTGACGGTAAAGAACTAAATCTCATTTCCAAAAGTGCCGTTCATGTGGAGCGGAGCGGCGTTACAAATATCTCATTATCTTTAGATTCTTCATCTTTCGGATCATCATTGGAAGTTATACCAATAACTGATTCCAACGTAGAGTTTACTGATAGATAAATTTAGAATTGATTGCAATTAAAAGAAGACGGCTATTATAATGAATAGAAATATGATAAAAACATTCTTCACAAAGGCCTTTTATGGCATTGACTTATTAATCTGCAGCATTTTTATGCTGCTTATATGCCATACTTCTTACTCGAATATTCCATGGATATTTATTTTTATTTATCCTATGTTGATGCGGGTGAATGTAAATATTATGCTGTATCGGAAAGAGAGGAGAGTTGTTCGGCCAATTTTGGTATTTATGCTGTTGTATGGTTTAGTAATGTGGTATTTTATTGATATGGCATTGGTTGGATGGGATAATATTGTAGAACGGATAGCGCACATATATAATGAGATCAGTGGAATTGAGCTATTTAGTGGAAATGTTATTCCAAATTTTAAGTTGGTTGATGCCGTTTTACAGTTGTTTGTTTTTTGGATATTATTTGTTCCGATTCTTCTTTACTTCAAAAATCGAAAATATCTGACTGGAGATAATGTGGATTGGCGGTCATTGGCAGGTGAGTATTTATTTCATGATTCATTAGGAAAAAAGTATTTAGTGCTTAGTGCTATCTTTTTCATCGCTTATCTGCTCGGACTGAATATGATTTACTCATTATCTATGTATGGTATCATGACTCTTCCGGTATTAGCTTATATGTTTATTAATAAGTTTTGTGGTAAGAAGGTCGATTGGTGGGAGTATGTCATAATCATTGGAACTTTGTTGTTATTCTTTTATGCGCAACAGATGGTTTCATATGCTAGAGTGATAATTATTACATTAACTGCTGTTGTACTTTTTGCTATTTGTTTCAGGATGTACACTAAAACCCACAAATTGATTGTTTCTTTTATGACATTCTTAACTATAACATTCATCTTGCCATTAATGATAATGGGCTATAACATCTACTCAGGAATTGATTGTGCACGCAGTGAAAGATATACGGATAAGTATATTGTTACGGGTGTTTATATAGTAGATAATCATCATGGCAAATATGGAATAAGAGACAGATATAGAGTAATTGTAAAGCCCCAATATGACAAAATTGTTTTGTATGATTGGGAAAATCATCTTGTAAAATTGACAAAAGGTAAAGAAACCATCCTATATAATATTGCAACAGGAGAAGTTTTACCTCTTCAAGAATATGAACGATCAAAAGTTGAATAGAGCATCAAATAGACAAATTAGCAACCATATAAAAATTATCGCAAAATGAAAGAACATTGTATTATTTTAGAATCGTATAATCATCTCATCTATGAGAATCTGGATGATTATTTTAGAAGTATGCCCAAATATACTAAAACGGATATCAAGAATTATTGGGATAAATATAAAATAGCAGCATTATTTAGGACTCTTTCTTACAGCTATTATTACAGGAATATGATAAAAAATCAGACTCCTGAAGTCACGTTGAGATTACTCATTGAGGAGTCTCCATCGTTGCTGGAAGCTTACACTGAGGAACAGTTGATAGGGGCAGTCGAATATACAAAAAAAGTAATGGGAGATTATCATATCATATCTCTTCCCATTGAGGCAGAACTGGTAGTTAAAGGTGTGCATTATAAAGGAATAGAAGAAATAGAAGCCGCTTCACGCAATCCCGACTTACCTGTCTCCAACAGATGTTATAGATTTCCATGTTTTGATTCGTCTGACTATGAATGTGAAAATAGATACTTTAATAATTACTTTTTCTGTAGCAAAAATTCCAAGGAATGGGAAGTCGTTATGTCATTAGACAATAATAATTATAATGAATGTTTCGCCACAGAGTTCCTCCCTAAAGAGGCGCTTCCTATGGTCTATTACTCTGATGAATCAGAATCAATGCAGTTTGTCTATCAGGATCCTGATTATTTTATCTTTTAAATTAATCTATCAATATCAATTCAGTATGTTGGAAATGATTGCAACAAGTAATCTCGATGGGATGACAGAATTGCAACTTCCTTGAATGAATGTAAGGTTAAGCGAAAATTATCATCATGTTAATGGTTTCAAGATAATCAGAAAAGACATAAAGTTTGCAATATAGCATCCTTATATGTTTATTGAGAAATCGTTGTTATTTCTTATTCCCTGATAAAAAACAAAATAAGCTCTTGGTTGATAGATTAAGGGCTTTATTTTTATCTATATAAGAAAAAATAGATATCAACATTTTTAATAGTCAACGTTATGTGTAGTTTTAATTATGAAAAGCAAATCGAGGAAAGTGTAGAATCATTTTTCCAAGTAATGGAACAAAGGGTATCCAGCAGTGAAATGTTGGTAATTCGTAAAGCCTATGAATTGGCTAAAGAAGCACACAGTCCTCAAAAGCGCAAGACAGGCGAACCTTATATCATCCATCCAATAGCAGTTGCTAAGATTGTTGGTGAGGAAATGTTGCTTGGAGCTAATCCTGTTTGTGCGGCATTCTTGCATGACGTAGTGGAAGACACTCATTATACTATTGAGGATATTGAGGAAATGTTTGGTAAGGATATCGCATTCTTGGTAAAGGTTGTTACTAAGCAAAAGAAGACGGTATATGACAGTTCAAAGCAAGTGGATAATTTCAAGCAGATGCTTAGTTCCATGCAATATGATATTCGTGCCATTCTTATAAAGTTGGCTGACCGCCTGCATAATATGCGTACACTTAGCAGTATGAGAGCGGATAAGCAGATGAAGATTGCCGGAGAAACAGATTATTTTTATGCCCCATTAGCAAACCGATTGGGGTTATACCCTATCAAAATTGAACTGGAGAATCTGAGTTTCCTATATCGTTGTCCTAAAGAATACTCAAAGATAGACCATCTACTTCAAAATGATAAGGAACAGAATGCGACACGCACGTTGTCATTTATTGAAAAAATAGGCTCTGTTCTTACAAATAAAGGCATTGATGATGTTCGTATTGAAGCAGCCTACCGCACACCATTCAGTTTACGCAGGAAGATGCAGCGTGAAACCTGTGACTTCAATCATCTGGAGCACCGTCATTTCATTCGTGTCGTTTATAAAAATGCTAATGAGCTAGGAGAAAAAGAAACAGCATTGAAAATCTATTCGGCTTTGACAGATGCCTATAAAGAGAAACCGGGCAGTGTACTGAATTATATTGATTCACCTAAAGAAAATGGCTATCAGAGCCTCCATGTTCAATTGCTCTCTGAATACGGCCAATGGGAAGAAATTCATATCAGTTCGGAAAGAATGCGTCGCAATTCTACTTATGGATGTGTAGCTGAAAGAGATGAAGGGAATGTTAGCAAGTGGATAGAAAAATTCCGTCAGAACCTTCAGAATATAGCCGATCATAACCGCGATATAGGTTTTATGGAAGGTGTGGTATCCTCATTCTATAATGACGATATATCAGTCTTCACTCCTAAAGGTAAGGTGTTTAAATTGCCTCAAGGTTCGACTGCGCTGGATTTTGCTTTTGAAGTTCACAATGAGATTGGTGCTCATGCTCAATATGCACGAATCAACGGACAATTAAGCTCAGTAAAGGCTATTCTTCACAGAGGTGATTGCGTGGAAATTGGAACCAAGGATGAGATTCTTCCGCAACGAGAATGGTTACAGTGTGTCCATACCTGCAAGGCTAAGTTGTTCTTGAATCGATATTTCAAAAACCAACCAGTATCTGAATATATTCGCTGTCCACACTGTAATCCTCTACCCTTGGATGAGGTGATTGGTTTCGATAATGGTGATGGCACAATCTCTGTACACAAAAGAGATTGTAAGGACGCAATCAGCCGAGCTGCTCAAGATGGCGATTCGGTTATGGCAATCGAATTCGAAGAAAAGACGGATTGTCTTTATCCTGTAAGCATTCATGTAAAAGCTGTCGATCGATTTCATCTGCTTGAGGATTTGATCGACTGTATTACCAATCAACTGAAATTATCAATTGTTAGCTTAAATACTCAAACGGTAGATGAGATTGTTGACTGCGATATTCTTTTTAAAGTTCATTCTTTTGTTGAATTGGAAACAGTCATGGCAAATATTTGTCTAATTGAAAATGTTGAAGAAGTAGAGTAAAACGTAAACTTATAGAATCACACATTCAAAAAAATATCACATGAATCTTAAGTGTAGGAGCATCTACCGATTTAGACAATGCTTCAGCACGTTGGAAAAGATTAATAGTGTCACCAGGGAATCATATGAGCATGATTTCTTGGGCACAGAAGAAGAAATTGCCACCTACTACGTATTGGGTAGCTGTTTTTGAGAATTTATCTTGAACGGTAATATGTTCATGGCCTGTCAGGATGCCTTTCAACAAGGGTTCATGCTTTAGGTAGTTGATGAATTCCTTTGTGGTAGGATCCGTTTGCTGTTTGAGGTAATCGTCTGTGGGCTTGATCTTTGCTCCAAGTATTTGCTGTTTGCCGTTTCCCCAAAAACGTTGGCTGGCACGCCAGATATCGTCGGTATAAAATGGAACATGCATGCACAGTATGACAGGCAGACCGCGTTTTATTTCCTTTTTGAAGAGTTCCGTTTGCCGTTGGGTGACTGTTCCATATACATCGTCGAGACCTATGAAGTTGATTCCATTGATTACTTGCGCATGGAAACTGATATCAAAAGGAAAAACTTTTGAAAGCGCATCATGACTCCGCTCCTTATAAGCTTCCGTAGAGTCTTGCTTTGGTTCACTCAACCACATATCTGGAGAGAATTCATGATTTCCCATAGTGCCGAATATATTTGTGCCAAAGTATTTCTTCACCAAATCAAAATTCGCTTCACTTTGCCAGTCAATCAGGTCGCCGGTATGCACGATGTAGTCGACATGGCTTTTTGCCCATTCCAGAGAATCGCGAAGCGCTTCCTCCTGACGACCGCCAAAGGTCAATGTTCGGCTTGTCTTCAACGTTTGTTTCTTCTCATTTTCATTAGGATAGGCTTCCGTAAAGTGCGTGTCAGAAATATGCATGATGGAGAAGGGTTTCTCCAAACCGATATTGATAGTGGCGTAACTCATCGATAAACGTTCAAAACTACCCCGTTTGGAGAATGCGGATGGTTTATCTTCTGCAACGACAGGCAACGATGCAGTTGGCAGTAATACACCAACAGCCGCCAATCTTCTCATGAAATTTCTTCTGCTAATCTGATTACTCATATGTAATATTTTAAATAGACGCGTTCAGCGTAAGTTTGATGAATATGAATTAATTGAATATTAAGCAAATAGCGATACTTCCTGTGTATTTGAATTTTCTAAGAACAAATAAAGCAGAGAGAGATCACGATATTTACTAACTCCAAAGTTATAGAAATTTGTCCTCTTTCGGATGATTTATGCTAATTATTTCGATTGATTTTACTCTCTCTCAAAAAAGTATATACTTCCGCACCTCAAAAGTATATACTTTCGATATATCAAAGTATATACTTTCATACCCCAAGAGTATATACTTTCTCAATTAAAAGTATATACTTTTTAATCGCTAAGAAGTTGGAAAAACATTCGAATGCGCGAACCATTTCATTCGGAAGAAATATTCATTTGACATATGTCAAACGAACCATTCATTCGAATGAAATGGTTGCCGGATCCGAATGTATTGGGAGTTTTATCCGAATGAAATGTTGGAAATTATCGGAAGTAATTTTCGTTATATGGGAAGGCAGAATCTGGCGTAATAGCGGTCTGCTGTATCCTTTGATTTATAAAGCTTGTGGTATATCTAAACATCCGGGACCGCTGAGTAGGTATAAAGGACTCTGATAACCAATGCTTTAGGCTGAAAACTATAAAACAATGGCTCATAGCGAGTTAACCTATTATGCCATGTTCAAAAAGAGAGTAGTGTAACAGTATATTGCAGATAGATAGCGAGTTAGTGTGAAGGGAAACATCGACTAAAGTCCTTGGAGAGTGTGATAATATGGCTGGACTTCTTTTTATTAAAGGGGAGTCCGACTGTTTTGGACATTGTTACCCCTCTACAAAAATACCCCTTGCGAGGGATGCATTTTCAAACTTGCTATTATTCCGCCAAGTATTGCCCGAAGTTGGCTTCATGAATTATCGGAAGTTATTGTTGATCGATAAGACACCTCTTTCGGGCAAAAACGTTAAGTATTCGTTTTACCAATACAGTAGAATCCCTGCAACACCTGCTATAAGAATCATCAAGATAGGATGCACTTTGAATTTCCAGGTTAGGATAAAGGCAGCGCCGAAAATCAAGAAGCTTTTATAGTCGATGAAGTTCTCGCTGTTCATCAGCAATAAGGCTGCGGCAGCGATCAGTCCGACAGTTGCCGGACGAAGTCCGAGAAATGCAGCAGCTACATATTTGTTGTTACGGAATTTAGCATACGCGTAGGAGATAAGCAGAACGAGAAGAAACGACGGCAAGCAAACGGCGACTGTAGTCAGACACGATCCCAGAATGCTCATCGACTCCGAATATCCTGCATTGTGAATCGCTGTGTATCCAATATAGGTGGCACTGTTGATTCCAATCGGTCCGGGTGTCATCTGCGAAATAGCGACAATATCCGTGAATTCTTTCAAGGAAATCCAATGATAGCGCATCACTACATCTTTCTGGATGAGCGAAAGCATTGCATAGCCGCCGCCGAAACCAAAGATCCCGATTTTCAGATATACATATAATAATTGCAGCCAGATCATGATTGTCCTTTCTTTATTTTCAATCCGTAATAAATACCTCCTATGATGGCGGCAATAATGATCCAGACAGGCGATAGACTTGCTTTCCATATCAGCAATGCAGCCACTACTGGAATGATAAGCTGTTTGTGACTGAGTTTGATAGAGCGTGCCGTTGTAAGACAAGGAACGGCAATCAATGCCACAACAGCAGGACGAAGTCCTTTGAAAGCTTTCTCAACCCATTCATTGTCTTTGAACTGAGTGAAGAATAGGGCGATAGCCAAAATAATCAGGAATGAAGGTAAGATGCTCCCCAACGCACAAACAATGCCTCCGCGTATTTTTTTCAGTTTGTAACCAACGAAGATAGCTATGTTGACAGCGAAAATTCCGGGCAGTGATTGTGCTACCGAGAAGAGGTCGATAAAGTCCTCTTTCGTCATCCAACCGTGATCAACGACTTCACGTTGAATCAGAGGCAGCATTGCGTAGCCGCCTCCAATCGTGAAAGCGCCAATCTTCATGAAGGTGAGGAATAGCGTCCAATACATGCTATAATGAAATTATTTTCTCAATATCCGATTGTATTCTTTTTCGTTGTTAATAATGCGCATAGCTTCTTTCAAGCTGTTATTGTCGTCATTGATGATTTGGAAATATTCGCTCATGTCGTACAGGTCGCGGGCGATAAGCGCCTTGATCTGAAGCATGATAAGTGATTTCGAACGATTATACTCTGTTTCGTTGAACTTGATTTTCTCATCGTTGGCCATCTTGATCATGTCTTGCATAATCTCTTCGGTTACTTCGAACTTCTGTTTGTATTGTGCAAACTTCGGATATTTCTTATTCAAATCGCTTCTGTTGCGGTCGAGATAGTTCATGGCAACGCGATTGACAACACCCGAAGCAACCAAGTTGCGATGATAATCGCTATAAAGAGTTGTATCGACCGGAATAAATACATCCGGCATGATTCCACCACCGCCATAGACGGTACGTTTGGTTTCCAACGTGCTATATTTCAAAGAATCAGGGAAGTGAATGCTGTCGGCACTCATCAGTTCGCCACGATTATAGCGCTCGATGAGGTCGCGATTATATTCTTCCTGATTGCCTTTAATGTAAGGTTTCTGTATGGAGCGTCCCGTTGGTGTGTAATAACGTGCAACGGTAAGACGAATCATTGAACCGTCAGGCAGTGGAATAGGTCTTTGTACCAATCCTTTGCCGAAGGTACGACGACCAACAACAACGCCGCGATCCCAATCCTGAATAGCTCCGGTGAAGATTTCACTGGCAGAAGCCGATGTTTCATCAACCATGACAACCAGACGACCGTCCTCGAAATTTCCCGTAGCGGTAGATTTGGCTTCTTCGCGTGCTTGTGCATTTCCCATCGTATAAACAATGAGTTTTCCTTTGCTCAGAAAATCATCAGCCATATCAATAGGCACATTCATATATCCACCGCCATTGCCCTGCAAGTCGAGAATAAGGTTCTTCATCCCTTGTTTCTTCAATTTTTCGAGTGCGGAGCGAAACTCGTCGGTAGAAGAAGAAGCAAAGCGGTTAAGTTTGATATATCCAGTAGTCTTGTCTGCCATATAAGCGGCGTCCAGACTGTATATCGGAATTTTTCCACGTGTGATCTTGAATTCAATCAAGTCCGGTTTGTTCTGACGAAGTACTTTGACACGGACGATTGTGTTTTTCGGTCCGCGAAGTCGTTTCATCACATCTGTATTCTTCATTTTCACACCGGCAATCAGTGTGTCGTTGACCATGATGATACGATCGCCTGCCATGATTCCCACTTTCTCGGACGGACCGCCCGGGATAACCTGGATGACATACAATGTATCAGTCAACATATTAAACTGAATTCCGATACCGTCGAAGTTGCCTTGCAGCGGTTCGTTCATCTCTTTGGTCTCTTCAGGGTCAGAATAGGCAGAATGTGGATCGAGTTTTTCCAGCATACCTGTGATTGCATCTTCCACAAGCTTCTTCTCACTGATTGAATCGACATACAGATTTGAGATGGCATAAAGCGCCAACTGAAGCTTCCGCGCGTCTGTACTTACACCGCGCTGTGCGACTGTTGAGGATGCAAATAAACTCACTATCAGAAGTGATAAAAAGAATTTTTTCATTGTCTATTTATTAATATTATAGTTGGCCGGATCCATTCCTTTAGGAATAAATCGGGATATATCTTTTCCATAACGCAGCAGTTCGCGAACAATACTTGAACTGATATGCGTATGTTCGGGTTCAGTGAACAAAACAAATGTTTCAATTCCGCTTAAATCGCGATTTACGTCGGCGATATTCTTTTCGTATTCAAAATCGTTGACGGTGCGAATGCCGCGCAGGATGAAGCTTGCGTTAACTTCTTTGGCGAAATCGATGGTAAGTTTGTCATACGACATCACTTTGACACGCGGTTCGTTACGGTAAAACTGACGGATTGCGTCGATGCGTGATTCCAGTGAGAAAAATGTTTTCTTCGCTTCGTTCACTCCGATTGAGATGACTATTTCGTCCACTAATGCCAGTCCGCGTCTCACTAACGATTCGTGACCTATCGTAAACGGGTCGAACGTTCCCGGAAAGAGTGCAATCCGTTTATTATTATCAGTTGACCACATCTTCTTCTATGACTAAGTTGTCTATAATGAAATTCTGTCGTTCCATCGTGTTCTTGCCCATGTAGAACTCCAGCATGTCTTTTACCAAATCTTCTTTTCTCAGCGTAACGAGATCCAAGCGCATGTCTTTGCCAATAAAATATTTGAACTCGTCAGGTGAGATTTCTCCCAAACCTTTGAATCGAGTAATCTCGGCATTCTTTCCGGCAGCAGCAATGGCTTTCAACCGTTCATCTTCACTGTAGCAATACCATGTCTTTTGCTTGTTGCGCACACGAAACAGCGGTGTCTGCAAAATATATACATGATTGCGTTTGATCAGATCGGGGAAGAACTGTAGAAAGAATGTAATCATCAGCAGACGGATATGCATGCCATCAACATCAGCATCGGTTGCAATAATCACTTTGTTGTAACGCAGTCCGTCGAGGCCTTCCTCAATATTCAATGCTGCCTGAAGCAGATTGAACTCTTCATTTTCGTATACAATCTTCTTTGTCAAACCGTAACTGTTCAGCGGTTTGCCTCGCAGACTGAATACTGCCTGAAGATTCGGGTCACGACTTTTGGTGATTGAACCACTTGCTGAATCGCCCTCGGTGATAAAGATACAGCTTTCTTCGCCCTGGTCTCCTTTCGCATCGCTGAGATGAACGCGGCAATCGCGCAGTTTGCGGTTGTGAAGATTGGCTTTCTTTGCCCGCTCGCGTGCAAGTTTTGTCACGCCCGCAATAGCTTTGCGTTCTTTCTCGGAATCCTGAATCTTGCGAAGCAGAATATCTGATGTTTCCAGATTCTTATGCAGGTAATTGTCTAATTCTTTTTTAATGAAGTCGCCGATGAATTTGCCAACCGACGGTCCATCAGGTCCCATGTCTTTTGAACCCAGTTTCGTTTTCGTCTGACTTTCGAATACCGGTTCTTCAACCTTAATACTTACAGCGGCAACGATTCCGGCGCGAATGTCCGCATAGTCGAAATTCTTGTTGTAATATTCTTTGATGACACGACTTACCGCTTCACGAAAAGCCGTGAGATGTGTGCCGCCTTGCGTTGTGTATTGTCCATTGACAAAGGAGTAATATTCTTCGCCGTACTGGTTGCTGTGTGTGATAACCACTTCTATATCATCGCCATTCAGATGGATGATCGGATAGAGAGGCTCGGTCGTCATGTTTTCGTTCAGCAAATCAACCAGACCGTTGCGCGAAATCAGTTTCTTGCCGTTGTAGATGATGATCAGCCCGGCATTTAGGAAGGTATAATTGCGCAGAAGCGTTTCTATAAATTCATCTTTATATTGATACTCGCCAAAGATTTCTTTGTCTGGAGTAAAAGTAGTCAGAGTTCCGTTCTGTTCTTCTGTCGGTTGAATATCCGGATTATCAAGCAAGATAGCGCGTTTATATTTGACTTGTTTACATTCGCCTTCGCGGAAGCTGGCAATCAAAAAGCTACTGCTCAGAGCATTGACTGCCTTGATACCGACGCCATTCAAACCTACAGATTTCTTGAACGCCTTACTGTCATATTTGGCTCCGGTGTTCATCTTGCTCGATACATCGACGACTTTTCCCAATGGAATGCCGCGGCCATAATCACGAACGGAGACAGTTCCTTCGTTTACAGTCACTTCGATGCTTTTGCCATATCCCATCATGTATTCATCGATGGAGTTGTCGAGCACTTCTTTGAGTAGTACATAGATGCCGTCGTCGGCAAAACTGCCGTCGCCAAGTTTTCCAATATACATACCGGGACGCAGACGGATATGTTCCATCCAATCGAGGGTCTTTACATCGTCGTCGCTATAGTTGCTTTCTTCAGTATTCTGTATTGTTGAATTTAATTCATTCATCTTTCTTATAGTTTGTCAGTGGCAAAAGTCAAAGAACGATTTTTTTGGTAAAAGCTCTTCTTGTCTTGTGATGCTCACGTTTGAAGTATTCCCATTGTGCCTGAACGGCATTGTTGGTCTCCAGTTCGGGATTCGTTTCGGCATATACAACTCCTAAACGCTGGTAAACAGGAATCAGATCATTGAAGAGAAGAGCATTGACGCCCTTGTTCTGATATTCAGGCATGACGCCAGTCAGATATAAATCGATTACTTTTGGTTTGCTTTTTAATGCTTTCAGCAATGGAATCCAACCGAAGGGGAACAGATGACCGTCAGCTTTCTGCATAGCTCTTGACAAACTTGGCAATGAGATTCCAAAACCGGCAACAGAGTTGTCGGCTTCTTTGACGATAAGCGTTACCATTTCGAAGCGGAGCATCGGAATGTACATGTTTACGTAATAATCAATCTGCTTTTCTGTGAGCGGAGCGAAACCATATAGCGGAGCGTACGCTGCATTCAATGTGTGAAAAACATTTTTGGCGTACGGCATGATTTCTTTAGCGTTCTTAAACTTCATAATCTTCAGTCCGAAGCGTTTCATGACGATTTCACCAATGCGCAAATGTTTTTCAGGAACACTTTCAGGAATAAAAATCTTATATTCGCACCAGTCCTGATCTTTGATGTAACCCAAGCGTTCCATGTGTTTGGGATAATAGGGATAGTTGTAAATGGTAGCCATTGTGCCCAGTTGATCAAAACCTTCGATCAACATTCCTTCATGATCCATATCGGTAAAACCGAGCGGACCTTGCACGTCTTCCATTCCTTGTTCATGAGCCCATTTTTCAACAGCGCCGAACAGAGCGTCGACAACTTCATTATCGTCAATGAAGTCGACAAAGCCGAAACGAGCTTTTTTCTCTTTCCAGACTTCGTTGCTCGAACGGTTTATGATACCGGCAATACGACCTGCTATCTCTCCGTTTTTGTAAGCGAGGAAGTAGATGGCATCGCAGACTTCGAATGCAGGGTTTTTCACCTTGTCGAGTGTCATCATCTCTTCTTCAATCAATCCGGGAACATAGTATGGATTGCCTTTGTACAGCTTATGGCTGAATTTAACAAACTGTTTGAGTTCCTTTTTTGAGGTAACTTCCTTTATTTCTACGCTCATATGATGTTCAGTTTAGTTCGCAAAATTACATAATTAATTCGGTTATTTGTGGCTTTTGGAAAGTAATAATTCTTCGCTTCTCTATCGAATTCCTATCAATAGATGGGTTTGTAAGCTCAGACGCCATTCCGGATGTTGCTTGACGCAATCTATAGTCTCCTGTATGTTTTTGTTTGAACAGGGTTGTAAAAAACGGCATTTTGTGGAATATTTGTCATAAATATTCAAGGGCTGTCCGGTGTAAACAACCTTCAGTTCATCTATCCTATCAAGCACTACTTCAGCATTTTCTTTAGGTGAGCAGGTAATCCAATCGATTCCTTTTGGGAAAGTACGGGTACCGTTTGTTTCGATTGTGATATATTTTCCGATATGATGAAGGACGTTCACAAGCGATTCATCAATCCACAGTCCCGGTTCGCCACCGGTGAGAATGACCATTTTTGCCGGATATTTGACCACTTCAGTCAGAATCTCTTCGTCTGTCATCATGACGCCGTTTTCGTGTTGTGTATCGCAAAACGGGCAATGCAGATTGCAACCTGAGAACCGGATAAATACGGCGGGAGTGCCTGTATGAAATCCTTCGCCTTGCAGGCTGTAGAATATCTCATTAATCTTTCTCATATATTGCCGAATTATTTGCCGATTCAACTACTTCAACCCGATAGCAACATTCAATCTGGTCACAAATCCATTTGGCGATGTTCTCGGCAGTGGGATTACCGGGAATGATATCATTCAGATTCTGATGATCAAGCTTGTCGGAAATGCGTCTTTTGATGTGGGTGAAGTCGATAACCATCCCATTGCTGTCCAGCTCTTTCGCTTTACAATAGATGGTGATGAGCCAGTTATGACCGTGCAGATTCGTGCATTTACTTTCGTAAGGTAACCGCAAACTGTGAGCTGCGGATATTTCAAGTTGTTTTTTTATGTAATACATGTCCTTGTTTTTAAAGAGGTTCCAAGCACTCATTGTTTAAATACGGTACAAAGGTAGGCAATTTATGTGAGATACAGTTGGTTTTGGAATGTGCTTTTAAAACCTGTAAGATAAATATACTCCGGCTCCGTGGTCGTTTATTGTTGGTGCAAAAGTCAGGTGTTCAGCTCCTTTAATTTTGTTTTTTATGAGCGCATTTTTGATAGGGAAGTATATCAGATATGACATTTCTGCCGAAAGAATACCAAAACCGGCACCGGCAACAACGTCAGAAACCCAGTGGCGATTGTTATAAACGCGCGAACCGGCAACGAAGAGGGCAAGTGCATAACCTGAACAGGCAAGAACAGGACTACTGTCTTTCAATTCCTTGAAGGCGATGTGAGCACCGAGAAATGCATTTGCTGTATGACCGGAGGGAAAAGAATAATTGCCACCATCTGGACGCTCTTTGTTGACTATCTTTTTGATGCCGTGTGTCATACCAAAATTCAACCCTTCAGCAAGAGCTACCAGGCAAAGCTGGTCGGTGAGTGTATGTTTTTCATTGCCAAAAATATCACATACAAACACCCAACCCAACATTCCGTACTCCATATAGTTGTCAATCTTGATTACTTTGACAGAATCTTTGCGGTGAATAAGATGATAATCTTTCATCCCGCTGATGGATGTTCCCAATGTTCCGACGGCAATAAGCGATGCCGGCAAGATCAAACTTGCCGGTTTGAATTTATATGCGTTACGGTTCTCAATAGGCGGAAGCGAATCGGAAGGAATTGTTTCCGCCATTATTGAAACCGGTTGAAGCCATACTGCAATAATAAATATGACAAGTATTTTTTTGAATACGTTCATTTCTGTTTGTTTAGTTTTCTACCTTCAGGTCGCGTGCTGCGTCATAGCCTCCATCGAATTGATTGTTTGAAATTTCGTAATGGACGACACGTTCGAAGAAGAATCGGTGATTATTCCAATGGAATGCCGGATATTCATGGTTCTGACGGACGGTGTTGTTGCGAAAGATCAGCCCGTCTACCGATTTGGCATACAATATGGGCGCATCAAATGTGTCGAATTCGTTGTTCTCGATCGTTATACCACTATGAAAATAGAGCTTTTGATTTTTCAGGTCAGGTATTTCGGGATAGATGGAAATGATCGCATTGGTGAATTGGAACATATTGGTGAGCGCGTTGATGAACTTGTTGTTGCGGACGAGTACATCGTGGCAGGCTCCGGTTTCGAACCATCCGTTGCAATCGCCGCAAAGCAAAATGGCCGTGCCGGAAGTATGGTCGAACAGGTTATGCTCAACAATGGTTTTGCGAGGCGTGCTGAACAATGAGCCGCGAGCGCGATTATTGCGTATCGTGTCGTATGCGAAGTAAACTTCCGGTGTCCAACTGAGATTCTCGATACCAAACGAACCTTGGTTGCTGATAACGGAATCGATTGGATTCTCGAAAATGATTCTGAACAGTTTGGCGCCGTGTGCATCTGGTTTGTCGATAGCCTGGATGGATGCGATACGGTTAGGTTTGCCAATGATTTCCATCGTTTTTGAATTGATATATTGTACGGTATCGCCTTTGAAACCCCAGTCGAAACCATAGCTTTGTCCGTGCATATATTCGCCGATAAGCGTCTTATCGTCCATGCGTTTTTGCACTTTCAGATAGGTACCATGGACATTGATTGCATCGTCCATCATACTTTCGAAGACACTGTTCGTTACTGAGATCTTACCTTTACATCCCGAGAAGTGTGTGGCATCGGCTTGAGTTGTGAAATAGCGTTTGTCATTAGCTCCCTGCAGGCAGATAGAGAAGCGGTTGAGGGTGATATTTTCACTTGTTTCGGCAAGCAAGCCCATGCCTTCGGCATAGTGAACTTGAATATTGCTTAATGTCGTGTTGGTATCTTTTTGCATGAAAACGCCCGGTGTTGGTCGTTCTCCTGTACGCATGGCGATCACTGTTCCCGGAATCAGTTTGGGATTTTTCCATCCGTAGGATTTGATGACGCGTGGAGAAACTTCGGCAACATGCTCGGTTCCCAATGGCACATCGCTAGTGGTATAGACCAGACGACGTGTGGCATTTTCGAATGCGATGCCCATCTTCGGCGTATGTTCCCAACCTTCACCTTTGGCAACAAATGCACTGTCGCGTATTTCATATTTGACCCATTTGGCTACTTCGAATGTGATGGTCTGTGCCACAGAGTCGTTCTCCAGCACTTTGATCTGGCTGATATGCGGATTCTCGAAATCAATGCTGAAGTTTTTCAGTTGGCAGTTTTGTGAGTTGATAAGTGAAACGGGTAGCATACGGCCGTGAAAGATCAGTTCTGACCCTTGTCCGTCGAAAACAACGTTCTTCATATTCTCGAAAGGCAGACCAACCAGCTTTGGATTATCCTGATCGTGATTGGAAATATAGTATTCGCATTTAGCCGCTCCATCAGGATAAAAATCATAACGTCCTTTGGGTAAAATGATTCGAAGCGTATCGCCTTCTTTCACCGGAAGCTGAGCAATTTCATGCAAAGCTTTTGCCATGAGAGGCGAGCAGTTTTCATGATTATTGGGCACAAGTCCGTATTCGGACAGATCATGATAGTTGCCCTTGGCGCATGACAGCATGATTGCCGTCAGGCATAACAAATAGAGACTTAGTCGGATGCTTCTCATAATTTTTATCTATTTAATGTTTAGTGAATGCAAGTTGTTTCTGGAAGCAAAGATAGTGTAAACCGAGAGAAAAACTTCAAGCTTGCCTGAAAGATTGTTTTGAACCTTTAACTCTAAGATATTCTTACAACAATTTTACCATTAACATTTTCACTTTTGGCCGACCGATTGATCCCTTCAAATTAGTGTAAAGCCCATGTGATGAGTTCTTTCATAAATATATAGCTGTCTTTGCCCCACCAGCGGGTCTCCATTTTATTGCTCACGTTTCGTACGCCGTCATCGTAACCCATCAATTGGCCTACCATCGTGTCGGAAGCGGCAAAGAGTTTACCTCCATTTTCCAGTTTTACGTATGAAGAATGCTGATATCCTTGTTCCATGCATACACTGGCAGGAATACCTCCTTTCATCAAACGGGCACCACTGAATGGAATCTCACGACGACCGCCGAATATTTCATTCTCAAAGCTTACAGCCCCACAGTTCCCGGGGAGTCCTTTCACATCTTCGCCGAACTCGATACCGAACGGACGGGTTATCTCATTTGCCCCGTAGCTTTCGATTGCTACACGGCGCTCTTCTTCATCAACAAATAGAATTACGCTCCCTCCTTTCTTAATAAAATCAATGATGGATTTCTTTTCTGTATCTGTAATGTTACGTTGCAATCCTTTGTTTAGAGGTGACAACATAAGTAATACTTTTGCCTTCTTCAGGCAGTCTTTATTCAGTTCGTTTTTCTCATTTATAACCATTTTGGCACCTATCTCGTTAATAAGCGCCTGATATTTGGGCATAATGTTTGTGTAGTACTCGCATCCGGGGTATACATCTTTACACTGACCGTGTGAGAGATCTACCAAAACCGTTTTTTGTGCCCAAGTAAATGAGATGGTAAAAAACATAATTCCTAAGAGCAATACTTTTTTTAGTTTCATAGATTATCTGAATTAGATGTTTATTTTTCAGATGCAAATATAATATTATATGTTTTGAAATACAATAGGTTATGGACATGTATGCTAGTAACCTTTATCTCGCAATTGTTGAAAAAGGAATAGTTATGAGCGTAAAAAAATAATTTTTTTTACGATTGTGGTTTATTTTGAATTAGATTTGTAATCTAAAGTTAGTATCACATATATTTCTGTCGACATGCTTAGAAAAGATAAGAAAAATTCTATCATTGAAATTTGTCCTGTTCGTAATGTTATCGCTCGTTTTGGGAATAAATGGGCGCTTTTAGTGGTGCTTGTATTGAGTGAACACGATAAAGTGCGTTTTTCGGAGTTATGCCATTTTATCCCGGATATCTCAACTCGCGTATTGTCGGGTACTTTAAAGACATTGGAGGCTGATGCTTTGGTTGAGAGGAAGATGTATCCCAGTGTTCCTCCTAAAGTAGAATATAGATTGACGAAGATGGGGCAGTCTTTGGTTCCTATGATTTGCCAGCTGACTGAATGGGCTCAGGAAAATATGAAGGAAATAGTAAAGCATCGTCAGAAATTTGAATCAGATAGCAATAAAGAGTAAATAAGCTGCGCCTTGGCATAAAAAATGAATGAGTTCGTTTTATCTGCTCTCGGTTTATAGTATCTTTGCAGTCAATAAATAGTTAAGCAATAATATGGAACATCCATTGACGATTTACAACACACTGACAAGAAAGAAAGAGCAGTTCGTACCGCTGCACGAACCGCATGTAGGAATGTATGTCTGCGGACCTACGGTTTATGGCGATCCGCATCTGGGACATGCGCGTCCTGCCATCACTTTCGATCTGTTATTCCGCTATCTCAAGCATTTAGGATATAAAGTGCGCTACGTGCGCAACA
Source organism: Tannerellaceae bacterium (assembly GCA_036734445.1). Lineage (GTDB taxonomy): Bacteria > Bacteroidota > Bacteroidia > Bacteroidales > Tannerellaceae > Parabacteroides. The sequence continues at coordinate 9,605 of DAIMYP010000048.1, read as the reverse complement.
TCACCGATGTGGGTCATCTGGAACATGATGCCGACGAAGGTGAGGACAAGATCGAGAAGAAAGCCCGTCTGGAGCAGCTCGAGCCGATGGAAGTGGCGCAATATTATACTAACCGCTATCATCAGGCTATGGATGCGCTCAATGTGCTTCCGCCAAGTATCGAACCGCATGCTTCGGGACATATCATCGAGCAGATCGACCTGGTAAAGCACATCCTTGACAATGGCTTTGCATACATCAGCGAAGGTTCTGTTTATTTCGATGTCGAAAAGTACAACAAAGTGCATAACTACGGCGAACTTTCGGGTCGTAATATTGAAGATATGCTGAAGACAACCCGTGAGCTGGATGGTCAGGATGAGAAGCACAATACCATTGATTTTGCGCTGTGGAAGAAAGCACAGCCCGAACACATCATGCGTTGGCCTTCACCCTGGAGCGATGGTTTCCCGGGCTGGCACTGCGAGTGTACAGCTATGGGAAAGAAGTATCTGGGCGACCATTTTGATATCCACGGTGGTGGAATGGACCTGATTTTCCCGCATCACGAGTGCGAGATTGCTCAAGCCGTTGCGTCGCAAGGTAGCGAGATGGTGCATTATTGGGTGCACAACAATATGATTACCATCAACGGACAGAAGATGGGCAAATCTTTGGGCAACTTCATCACGCTTGAAGAGTTCTTCACCGGGAATCATAAATCGTTGGCTCAAGCCTATTCGCCGATGACGATACGTTTCTTTATTCTTCAGGCGCACTATCGCAGTACAGTCGATTTCAGCAACGACGCTTTGCTGGCTGCCGAAAAAGGTTTGGACCGTTTGATGGATGCCTACGCTCATCTTCAGAAACTGGTGCCGTCGGATGCTTCTACCGTTGATGTAAAAGACTTGCGCAGCAAATGCTACGAAGCAATGAACGACGACCTGAATTCGCCGATCGTGATTGCACATTTGTTTGATGCAGCGCGCAATATCAATATGGTTAACGACGGGAAGGCTACTATTTCGGCTGCCGACCTGAAGGAATTGAAGGAGACATTCGAGATGTTCCTCTTCGATATTTTGGGAATGAAAAATGTGGATTCTTCGGCCGACGACAATAGCCGTGAGGCTTTTGGCAAAGCCATTGATCTGTTGCTTAACATCCGCCAGCAGGCGAAGGTGAATAAGGATTGGGCTACGTCCGACAAGATACGTAATGAGTTGACGGCTATCGGCTTCGAGATTAAAGACACGAAAGACGGTGCCGAATGGAAACTAAATAAATAAAATGACCATAAATGAATTTTTTCAGGGCGACAAGTTCGCCCTGCTTGCGGGCGTAGAACTGTTGGAAACCGGAAACGGTTATGCCAAAGCCCGCATGGAAATAAAACCCGAACACTTGAATGGCGGTGGCGTTTGCCAGGGTGGAGCCATTTTTACTTTAGCCGATCTCGCTTTTGCGGTTGCAACCAACAGCCATGCGCGACTCACCTTGTCAGTCACTGCAACCATCAATATTTTCAAGTCCGAAAGTAAAGGCTATCTGTATGCCGAGGCGCATGAGGTGTTCAACCACAAACGTCTGGCGAACTGCGAAGTCCGTATTACCAATGAAGCGGGCGAGTTGGTTGCCACTTTCGACAGCACCGGATATCGCAAGGAGGTAGAGCTGCCTTTTGCTCCGATTGTATAAGAGCGATGAGGCAACAAGCTGCTTTTGCTCCCGATTGCAGGGTTGCAAAAGCACTGCAAGTTGCCTTCGGGAGGCTTTGTTGCGTTACAAAGTGGCCGCAAGCAGCCTTTTGTTCGTTTTGCAAGGCTGCAAAGGCTTCCCAGTCGTCTTTGGGTGATTTTGCAGTGTGGCAAGAGTTTCCCAGTTGCCTTTGGGTGGTTTTGCAAAGTGGCGAAGCCTTCCCCGTTGCCTTTACCTCGTTTTGCAAGGTTGCGAAGGCTTCGCGGATACTTTTAAATGTTTTTGCAGGATAGCAAAGGCTTCGCGGCTACGGTTTACCCCCTTTTGTAAGGGTTATCTCTTTTTTGGAATATTTACCCGCGATGTGAGCGGGTAGCGCAGGCCGCCGGCGTTACGGTAGTAGACTTCTACGGCTCCGATTTTCAATTTGGCGCGAATCTTTACCGGCAGATGATTGTCATCGTCGCCAATCCAAAGTTCGGCAGCCGATTTGCTTTGCGTGAAAGCATCGTCGAAAATGTCAACATAGAAATGGTGCGTGCGGTATTTCAGAGTTTCACTGCGCTCTACAACTTGCTGTCCTGCATAGCGAAAACGGATATTTACACGGTCGCGTCCGATAGCCACGTTGAATGGAAAAGTGTCGCCCACCTGCATATTGTCCCATTCCAAAGAACGCAGATACAAGGTCGAAGCCAGCATGTCGAACATGTATTCCTTGCTGGAAACAAGCATGGTATCAATTTTTGTCTTCTCCAGTGTGTATCGGTGCGAATGTGCATAGACGCGGTTGTTTCCATAGCTGAAAGTCAGGTCGTCGACGAGGTAGTAATCGTTCTCATTGACGCGTTTCTGGCTGAAAAGCAGTTGCATGTTCGACGAGTAGTAATTGTCAATGGTGTCGCGCATCTTGTACACTTTCTCGAACAGACCGCTGGTGTTAAACAGCAAGCGGTAAAAGTAGCCCGGCTTGCTGGCGTAAGTGGTGCTTTGCATTGAGATGGAGGCATTTCCGGCGTGCGACATGATAACGCCCCATTTGAAATACAAGTCGTAGTAAGTGATTTCGCCCGGATTGAATCGGTCGCGTACGGGTATTGATTGCGCCATGATGTTGACGCCCATTGCTATCCCGACGATCATCAGAATGCAGATCCGTTCCTTCTCTTTGGAGACGTATTGTATGCTTTTCAAAAGCCTAGAACGACATTCCGCCGCCCATTCCGCCCATCGGGTTACTGCTCTTCGACGTTGATTTTCCTTCATCTTTATAGTTCCTTTTCTTCTTTGTCTCTTCTTTTGGCTTGTTCTTTGTCACCTCAAGCGGTTTCAACTTGTCAAGCGGCTTTTCGCGGAAGTTCCACGGCGTGTCCTCTTCATAATTGAAGAATGCTTTGACTTCAAACATCTTTGGATAATAGAACACCTCTTCGGGCTGCTGTTTTTTAGCATAATTTCCCGGGTCCCATTTGCCGTTGTTGTTGAGATCAATCACCAGGCGGGCAAAATACTTGTCGGGTTTCAGGTCCATAAACAGAGCTCCGCCATCTTTTACTTTCACCTTGCGAACGGCTACATCGCTGTTATTCACCAGTTCCATGTAGGCGGTTGTATCCAGATTGGCTATGCTTATATATATGTTGCCATAGTCTTCCTCTTTTTTCATTTTGATGTCGTTCTGCGACTTGTCGTTCCATTTTCCATAGATACTTTTGATGGAGGCAGAATCGATGTCGAAATGATAATCCTCGCCATATTTCCATTTGCGGAGTATGAAATATTTAAGACTATTGGTCGAATCAGGGAAGAAATCGAAATCGCTCGGTTTCCAGACCGTATCGACCTTTTGCTCCAGATGGAACAGTTCTTTCTTTATGTCGAGCACAGGCTCATCGAAAGTGACCGAGATCGTATCGAACACATCCATCTGACTTGGCGCTACCACCTGCATGCCCAGGAAATTGACAGGCTCGGTTTCGCCTTCCTTCAATTTCTTTTTCTTTGGTGCCGGCCGTTTGCGGTAATACAACTGCAGCGTGTCCGTTTGCGGATGAAGAACGTTCAGTGAGTCGCTTTTCGGATAGGTCACCGAGAATTGTAGCGTGTCTTTCAGCAGCAGACGCGGATCGGTAAGCCAGTAGTTTACACCCAGATTGCCTTCGAGTTTTTGTGGATAGTACCAGCTGCTGTCCTTTGTCGGAGTGAAATTCATCGGCACAGGGACTGGTATCGAGTCCAGTGGTGCGTTGAAACGCAAGGTGAAATAGCGGGCGTCGGGGCGTTCGGGTTTCGTCATGTATTGACGCACATAGTTCTCTTTGAAAAGCCGGAGAACAATATCATCAGGCAGGTATCGCGTGTAGCCCACCGTTTTTATCGTATCGATATTGGCGTCGACATGCGAAGTGTCTTTCCAGGTCGTATCTTGCCGTGTTGCCGGAACTGACGACGGGATGATCAGCGAATCGCTCCACGCAATCTCTTTCGATGGCTGGTCGAACTTATATGTACGACTGACATCGTTCAGTGCATAGATGCGGTATTTGCCCGGTTTGATATTACGAATGGTAAAATGGCCTCGGTCGTTAGTCCGCGAAGTGCGTTCGAACGGCAGCTTTACAAAAGCCGAGTCCGCCAGATTGCTGTGCAAGCCGATGATGATGCCCGACACGGGTTCCAGGTTTTCTGCGTTGAGAAGCGTGCCCGAAACTTCCATCGTATCGATCTGTCCACCGGTCGAAAAGGCGAAAGAGTAGTTCTGAAGGACATTCTTCTCGTTGTTGTCGGAGATGGAATTGGTGAAGTCAATGGTATAGGTGGCATCGCTTTTCAGGGAATCTTCAAGCTCAACCACGATCTTCTTCCCTTCGGTACGGATCACTGGCATCTCCATCTGTGGCGGAGTGATGATTACATTCTCTGAAGCTTTCTCGATCTGAATCAGTTCGTCAAAGAGAATCTCTACTTTCTTCCCCTTGTAGTTCACCGTGTTCGGTGTCGGAACGCTGCTGATAAACTTTGGCGGCAGTTCATCGTAAGGTCCGCCGTTGGGCGTTCCGATGTTGGCACACGAGTAGGCAAACAGGACAACCAGAATACCGATGATGGCACGGAACGAATTTGCTATGTATTTGTCGCTTTTCAATCTGAGAGTTATTAAATGAACAGCCGCAAAATTAGTAAAATATTGGGAATAATCGGATTTGTGCGGATTAGTTTCTAAGAACATGTCCGAACATTCTTTTAGAATATCCGGACTGTTCTGTGAAAGTAAAAATAAAATCAGATATAGTATAAGGTTTATTCCATCTGAAATTTGCGGCTTACCTTAAGCAGGTTCGCTGTGAACGAAACGACGTTTTGTGCCTCCTGCAGCATGTTCAGATAAACCATGCTCACTTTGGTGCCGTGTTCTTGCCCTTGAATACGTTTTAACTCCGTTTTCTTCAGAGAGGTAAGGTTCGTACTCAGGATGATTGAATCAGTTATTAAATCAGTCATTCTATGATAATCGTTGTTTGCAATCATCTCCGAACAGTGGTTCAGGAAAATCTGAATAGCGTCGGTTATCTGACTGATGTCATTTTTCTGAGCTTCGTTAAGCGGACGGAAATGGTTGTCGACATGCTCTTTTGCCGGCTCTGTCATACGCCGTATGCTGTAAACGATCTCGCTGGCAAAATCATTGCCTTGATAATAGTACAGTCCCTTGTCGACAGCGATATCATAATCGAGCTGTGTAACGCCTAGTGTCCCTATGCGTTTTACTTGTTTCAGATAAGTCTTTTTCTCTTCGATATCGTTCATTACTTGGCGTAAACCGTGCAGATCTTCTCCCATAAAAGAATGGACAGAGTTGCTGAATTCTTTTGAGGCGAACTGAAGCACATCGTTCAATTCTTCGCGGCTATGCTGGCGGAACAACAGGAGTGCTTCATGTTTGTCGGTTGTTTCACGTAGGCGTTGGATGGTTGTGCCAATCTCCTCCTGCATGGCCTCTTTGCGCATTTTCTTTTTGTAGATCAGACGGCTGTGGATAAGCATATATACTGCTACTCCAATCATGGCAGCCATGGCAGCGATTCCTCCTATATAAATCAGTAGTGCAACGATGAAACAGATGATAAATGCCGCACCGGCAGTGATAAACCATCCGCCAATGACCGAAAGAACGCCGGTAATCCGATAGACGGCACTTTCGCGTCCCCAAGCACGGTCGGCAAGCGAACTACCCATTGCCACCATAAAAGAAACATAGGTGGTTGAGAGTGGCAACTTCAGCGAAGTTCCCAAAGCTATCAGTAGTCCTGAAAGCACAACGTTCACCGAGGCACGGACCACGTCGAAACTGGCTTTATCGGCAAGAATAATCTCGTTGTTGTTGAAGCGGCTGTCAATCCAGTCCTTCACTCTTGTCGGTACAATGCTCATGATTGTGTTCGAAGCATTATCGCAAGTGCGTACCAGAACGCGTGCAACAGGTGATGTACCGAAGCTTTCATTTCCTTCTGTTTGGCGAGCCAGATCAACAGATGTTTTAACAACCGCCTGTGCCTTTTTTGAGGTGATGAGCGAGATGACCATGACAATACCTGAGCCTACAAGAAAATACCAAGGCGTTTTTGCCGGTTCAAGCAAAGAATTCATCGTCAATGAGTCGATAGCAGTGCTTCCTCCCTGATTCATCAAATCGATAAAAGAGGAGTATCCCACAAGTGGAACACCGATGAAGTTCACCAGGTCATTGCCTGCAAATGCCAGTGCCAGTGCAAACGTTCCAAGCAGAATCACTACTTTAAACACATTTACTTTTAGCCAGTGCAGTATCTGCATCAGAATAGAAAAGAACAGTAGCGAGTACCAGACAATCATGCTTGTATGACTGTAAATATATGTCTTTATCGGACCTTCCAGAAACGGACTGTCTTTTAATCCTTTGATCAGCATGAAATAGATGATGGATGTTGCGGCCAGTCCACCGAAGATGCCGACAAAATATTTTGCATGTGCCGTATATTTGAATGTGAAGATTAGTCGCGACAGATATTGCACCACCAGTCCGAAGAAGAAGGCTATCGCCACAGATACAAAAATAGCAAGGATGACAACGAAGGCTTTATCCGTATTTAGTAAGTCGCCAAGCGTCAACGTCCCTCCTGAATGGGCAATCTTTATCAATGAGAGAGCTACAGTTCCGCCTAACAGTTCGAACACCATGGAGACGGTTGTAGAGGTTGGCATTCCCAGTGAATTGAAAATATCTAGAAGGACAATATCCGTCAGCATCACTGCAAGAACAATACACATGATCTCGGAAAAGTAGAAGTGCTGTGGATGGTAGATGCCATGGCGTGCAATATCCATCATTCCATTCGATAATGATGCACCAACCAGAATGCCAATGGCGGCAATGATCATAACTGTTTTAAATGATGCTACTTTCGATCCGATAGCTGAATTGAGGAAGTTTACGGCATCATTGCTTACGCCGACCCACAAGTCGAAAATTGCCAGGATGAACAGAAAGACGGTAAGGAAAAGATAGAATGTTTCCATAATGTGATTTTATTTTTTCTTCACCGCAAAAGTATGCAACGCATATTACGAAAAAATGAAGGAAATATTACAAATCTGTTACAAACGAGAAATTCTTAGCCGTTTCAAATGTAATTTGGCAGATAAAAATGAAGGTTTCACCTAAATAATTTGCAAAGAACGAATTATTCCCCTTATCTTTAACGCAAAATTTAGATTGCAATGAAGAAATATTGGTTTATCTGTATGTGCCTGCTGCTCGTCCTGGCAAGTTGCACTAGTGAGGTTGATCCTGAGATCACAATGAGTTCGACAAACACGGAGGTTTCATTGGCTGCGGCTCAGTCCTCTTTAGGAACGATAAGCTTTGCTAGTGCTACGGATTGGACGGCAACCTGCTCTGATAGTTGGTTCACTGTTTCGCAGACGGCCGGTGTTGGTGGAACGTTCAATCTGACGGTTACGGCGCTGTCAGAAAACAATACTTACGAAACGCGAAAGGGAACGGTTACTATTACTTCGGGTACTATTGTCAAAACCGTTGCAGTTTCGCAAAAATATTTTGAGGTGATTCAACTGAAAACTTCTGCATACACGGCTAAAGCTGCAGGCGACACGGTTCAGATTGTTTTTGCTACAAACATAAATACTGATAGTTTGCGAATCTATTCTTCTGATGCCGACTGGATTTCTTTAATTAATCCAAATACAACAAAGGGCTTGGAAAGTTATTACGTTTTGGTGAAAGTGGAACCAAACACAGATAATGCAACACGTACGGCATACATTCAGTTCCGCAATACAAGTTCAACAATAGAGTCTGATGTTTTGTCTATCACTCAGGCTGGTACAGCAGGCACATCGACCGATTTTTCACAAGATGGCGTCGTTTCAACGCTTCAAAAAGCTTCTATAGGAAGTGGTATCCCTGTTATTTTGATGGGCGATGGATTTTTGGATAAGGATATTGCGGATGGAACCTATACGACGGTTATGAAGAAAGCTATGGAGAATATTTTCACTGAGGAACCTATCAGTTCGCTTCGCTCTTATTTCTCCGTCTATCAGGTGAATGCTGTTTCAAAGAACAATGCTTTCGGCACAGGTTATAGCACCGTATTCAGTTGTAGTTTCCCGGATGTCGAAACAACAGAGATCGATGGAAATGATGAAATCGTACAAAACTATGCCGCTAAAGTTACAGGTGTGGATGTCGATAATGCTTTGGTCATAGTCATTCTCAATTCGAAAGAATATAAAGGAACAACTTATTTTTATGCAGACACTAAAAACTATTATCAGCTAGGTATCTGTTATTGTCCGATCATCGATGGTATGGAATCGACTTATTTCCGGCAAGTCCTATGTCATGAAGCTATCGGCCATGGTTTTGCCAAACTGGAGGACGAGTATAGTTATGAAAAGAATGGAACTATTAAAGCTTCTGATAAAACAATGATTCAAGCGGCACAGAAAGCTGCTAACTGGTATCCAAACGTAGATTTTACTACCGATTCGACCGCAGTCCTTTGGTCAAAGTTTATTACTGATAGTCGTTACTCTTCCCAGAAGATTGGCATTTATGAAGGAGCTGCAACTTATATTAAAGGTGCTTATCGTCCAACGAACGAGAGTATTATGAATTCCAATACAGGCGGTTTCAATGCTCCATCACGCGAAGCTTTATATAAGAAAGTGATGACTTTAGCTTACGGCTCGTCATGGAAGTATGATTATGAAACCTTTGTCACATTTGATAAAGCACATCCTTATGCTATCAAGATGCAAGCCGTTACTCGAAGTGCCGGTTTACCTCCATTTATTCATCCAAAATTGAAGTTCAGACATAAATGATAGGTCATTCATTTTAATAGTGACCAAGGCATGGAATTCAAAGACAGAATGTTTTCCGTGCCTTAGTTATTATGTGTGGTTTTGTATTTTTTTGCTAAAAATATGATAGATACGATATAATTCTATACTTTTGCTCTCATGAAAGAGCAAAAAGGGCATATTGATTTTAAAGATGTTTACGTCACTTATTATTCAAGGATGAAGCATTTCGCTCAGGAGTATGTTCTCTCTGAAGCGGATGCCGAAAATATTGTTCAGGATGTTTTCCTTGAAGTTTGGAAGCGGCGTGATGTATTGGCTTATCATGTCAACTTAATTGCTTTTCTTTTTACTTCAGTGAAAAATGAATGCCTCGATTTCTTGCAGCATAAAGTTATCGAAGAAAAAGCTGTTACGCATATAAAAGAAGAATATACGCGAACATTGCAGATGAAATATGAATCCTTGGAAGCTTTTGATGAGGGATTCTTTTCGGAAGATGATATTGAAACCTTAATTACAAAAGCCATTGATTCTCTTCCCGAGAAATGCAGGGA
>DAIMYP010000047.1:0-28490 GCA_036734445.1 Tannerellaceae bacterium | reverse complement strand
AATTAAATCCAAAATCAACGGCAAACAGGTACTCTTGCAGCCTGACAATATGCTGCATTCGGAAAATGGACACATTACTATCAGCCCGATCACACAATATAACTACTTCCGATGGAAAGATGGTTTGATATGTTTTGATGACCTTACGATTAATGAAATGCTAAACAAAATGGAAATCTATTTTGACATAGATTTCATCATAAAAAATACTCAAATATTAAACCAAAGATATTCTGGTAAATTCCGTACAAATGATGGCGTTGAGCACATCTTAAAAACTTTACAACTCGACACTAAATTTGATTACGAGATTTCTGAAGACGATCATATAATTACAATCAAATAAATTATTAACAATTAAAAAATCAGTGCCCATGAAGAAAAAAATATAACCTGATAAACATCAAAAAAGCCGGAAAGCGCTACCAACACAATCCGGCTCAGAGTCGTCAATACTCGACACATTTCTAATTATCTAAGTATTAACTAAACACGCTATAAATGTATGAAGAATAATTTATACAAGAATAATCTTGTACCAATAAATTTAAAAAACAAACATATATTACGCATTATGAAAATGGTTTTCATATCTCTGTTTGTCTTTATATCTGGAATCTTTGCTACTGAAGCTAACTCTCAGAACACCAAGATATCTATTTCTAAAGACAATGCGAATATACAGGAGGTAATCAACGCAATCGAAAAACAGACCGATTATCTGTTTATCTACAACAAAAAAGAAGTAAATGTAAATCAAAGGGTATCTGTCCATGCAACAAATAAAACAGTTGCAGAAGTACTTCATAACATTTTCGAGAATACAGAAATCTCCTATGCTATGCAAGGCAACAATATCATGTTGATGAAAAGAGAGAAACCTGAAAACAACAGGTCAATTACGGTTTCTCAACAAAGTGGTAAAACAATCACAGGTAAAATTGTTGATGCAAAAGGTGAGCCGATTATCGGTGCCAATGTGATTATAAAAGGAACGACTAACGGTATGATTTCAGATGTAGATGGCAAATTTACATTACAAAACGTTCCGAATAATGCCGTTGTACAAGTTTCTTATATCGGCTATTTGACACAAAACATTCGTATAACAAGTCAATCATCGCTGAACGTTACTTTAATTGAAGATACGCAAAAGCTGAATGAAGTCGTTGTTGTAGGTTATGGTACACAAAAGAAATCGAATTTGACAGGATCTGTTTCTTCCATTAAACCATCTGAATATAATGACTTGAATTTAAATGTACAGCAAACCATTCAGGGTCGTGTAGCCGGCGTTGATGTTTCTAATAATAAAATCATCATTCGTGGTGCTGCATCCATTCACGGATCTGACCCGTTATGGATTGTTGATGGCGTTCCTGGATCAGAACCTAATTTCAACGATATCGAATCAATTGAAATATTAAAGGATGCCGCCTCAACAGCTATTTATGGTGCACAAGGTGCCGGCGGTGTCATCTTAGTCACAACAAAGAAAGGTAAAGTAGGCAAGATTTCAGTCAATGCAATGACAAACTTCGGAATCAAAACAGCAATCGACCGTCCGGACATGTTGCATAGAGACGATTACATCAAGGCAAAATTAGCTGCTGGATTCTCAATACCAGTAGGTTCGGGTTGGGAAGATGCTTCGTCACTGCCCGATACAGATTGGAATAAAGTCATCTGGCGTAATGCTTGGCAACAGAATCACTTTGTTCAGTTGACAGGTGGAACCGAAAGAACCACATTCAACTCTTCTATGGAATATCATTTTAATAAAGGTTTGTTACTCGATAATAAGTCAGAAGGTGGAACTTTACGTATGGCAAGCACCACGAAAGTAACTGACAATTTTGATGTAGCCGAAGTAATCAGCATGAATTACGATAATACAAATCCGGTAGCCGCACTAGACGGAGGCAATGATTTCTTCTATTATAGACAAACACCAATGATGGCAGTTTATGATACTGAAGACGGTGGATATGGTAAAGATCCTGCTGGTGGATATTATTCCGGCGTCAACCAATTGCAATCTATTAAGACAAATCATATCAATTCAAAAACTTATAAGACAACCGGTGATCTGATTTTAACATACAAACCGATAAAAGGTTTGACATTGCAAGCGAACTTATATGGTCAGATTTATAGTTATGCCTATAACCGATTTCAAGAATATTGTACAACAAATGTGTCAACAACAAACCAAAGTTATACAAAAACATATACAACCGGTCATCAGTTGCGTATGTTGTACACAGGTACATACGAAAAGACAATTGCTGACAATCATAACTTCAAAATCATGGGTGGTTATGAAGCTTATAAAAAATATTATACCGGTGCCGGTGGTTGGGCTGACGGTTTTGCCGTACAACCTTCAGAAGATATGACTTTGGCAACAGGTTCAACTAAAGTTTACGGTGGAACAACACAAGGTCGTTCTATCTCTATGTTCGGTCGTTTTAATTACGACTATGCAAATAAATATTTGTTTGAAGCCAGCATCCGTCGTGATGGTTACGACAACTTTGGTACCAATAATCGTTTCGGTGTTTTCCCATCTTTATCTCTTGGCTGGAACATTGCAAAAGAGAATTTTATGGCAGACAACAAAATATTCTCAAACCTAAAGTTAAGAGGCAGTTGGGGACAAATCGGCAACAATACCATCGACCAATTCTTATATGAAACAGCATGGACTAACAGCGGTCTTTATGAAGCTTATCAGGACGGTAAAATCGTTCGTGGCTTCCGCTATACAGGTATTGCTAATCCAAACATTAAATGGGAAACAGTCACACAATGGAATGTTGGTTTGGACTGGGGCTTACTGAATGGAAAACTAAACGGAACAGTTGAATATTATGATAAGAAGACAACAAATATGTTGTATGATGTTGGAGTTCCTACATCATCCGGTTCATATGCTACTTCATTGACAACCAATATTGGTAAAATTGATAATAAAGGTTTGGAAGTATCTATCGGCTGGCGTGATAGCTACAAAGATTTACATTATAGTGTAGACTTGAACATTTCACATAACAATAATAAAGTGGAACGTTTGAGTGATGATATCAATACTGTATTGTATTATGGTGCTACAACAGGCAAATTCCTTTCAAGTCCATATCGTACAGAAGCAGGCAAACCGATGGGTCAACTTTGGGGATATGTTTGTGATGGTATCTTCCAGTCGAATGATGAAGTTGCTGCATTGAATGCAAAAGCTCCGTCAGGACACTATCAGTACGCAGGAACTGCTGCCGGCGATTTGAAATGGCGTGACTTGAACGGTGATGGTCAGATTACAGAAGCCGACCGTACTTATATCGGCAATCCTTGGCCAAAATATACGTTAGGTGCAAATATTAATTTGTCATATAAAGGTTTCGATTTAATGATGGCTTGGACAGGCGCCTTCAAAGTAGATCTGTTCAATAGTATAAAATTCTATGAAAGACAGTTTTATACCAGTTTCAGTTCGACATACAAAGTATTTGATGGTTGGAGTGAAACGAATACGGGTGCAAAGAATCCTCGTGTGACAATGACTGACCCTAATTACAACTTCAGTACTGTTTCTTCTTATTTTGTTGAGAATGGCGCTTACTTGAAACTGAAGACTCTGCATTTTGGATATAATTTGCCTAAAAACATCATTTCGAAAATAGGTTTCGAGAAGGTTAAGTTCTATGTCAATTTAGAAAATCCGATCATCTTTACCAAATTCCAAGGAGATCCTGAATTAGGCGGAAGTTATCTAAGAAGAAATGAATATGGAAGCAATTTCATTATTTCTCCTCAGACCAGATCATTCATGGGTGGTATAAGTCTTACTTATTAATCATCTAACTTTTAAAATGATGAATATATGAAAAAGATTATAATAACATTAGCAGCATTTGCAACAGTTGTTGGATTAGGCAGTTGCAAAGACAGTTTTCTGGATATTACTAATACAAGCAAAATATCTACGAGTGTATATCCTACTACCATGGATAATATGGAACAGATAACAAATACACTCTATGCAATGGTGAATCAATATAACCTTTATGGTTCTGAACTACTAGTCAGAACCGCTTTGGTAAATGATCATTCACTGGATTTCAGACATAACAATACAGCAGAATGGAATCAAATTGGAACACACCAGATTCAACCAAGTAACTATTATGTCTATCAAGATTGGCAAGGTTATTATCGAGTAATTGGCGCAACAAATACTGTCCTTGAAGAAGCCGATAAATTTGCAGCCAAATACACACTTAATGCAACACAAACATCTCGTTTGGATCAGATGCGTGGCGAAGCCTATTTCTGGCGTGCTTGGGCACATATCAATCTGTGTTGTTTCTTTGGTGAGGGTTATCCTTGCAATGGAGACGGAAGTAAAAAAGGTATTCCAATTCTGACATCCGTTACATCCTCTTATGCAGACGCACGTAAACCGCGTAATACCGTTGACGAAGTGTATGCACAAGTAATTAAAGATTATAAAGAGGCCATGAACAGACTACCTAAAGCTTGGAGCTCCAAGGCTGATTATCCACGCCCAACATATTATGCAGCAGAAAGCTTCTTAGGACAGGCTTATCTGTTCCAAGGAGATTATTCAAACTGTATCACTGCCTTAAAAGATGTAATCAACAATTCAGGTAAAAAGCTGGTCGATTTCGAACATTATAGTCACATGTTCAATGCCGATCAGGTAAAGTTCAATGATGAATCAATTCTTGAAATCAATAATTATTCATCTACTTTAGGAACTGGCACATTACATGCCCGCTGGATTTCATTATGTTATATCAATGCAGCAGGTAAAACAGTTGGTACAGGTTGGGATAATTTGTTCTTCCACGACTCAAATATTACAAGATATGGTGATGATCCCCGTCTGCATGTTGTTGCTTTGGAACCAGGAACACCCATCACTATAGATGGTTTTACAACCGTTGTTTCAAAGTACAAGAATCTTGAAGCAAGCTATAAAGGCTGGGCAGACCGTAAATATTGTGAGTTGACAACTTCTATCGGAAAACTGGCCGGAGCTCCATACAGTGGAATCAACATTCATCTGATGCGTTTGGCAGATGTTTACCTGATGTGTGCAGAAGCTTGTCAATCAAGTGGCGATGATGCTTCAGCACGTTCTTACGCCAATGTAGTTCGCAGAAGAGCTTATCAGGATAATAATCATGATATTACTTCAAGTGGAACAACTTTAAGAGATGACATTCGTGAAGAGCGCTTTAAAGAACTTTGCGCTGAAGGCGTACAACACTGGCAGGATGTTTGCCGCTGGAAGACTTTGGATCAGGAAATAAAAAAATGGTATCCGATAACTCGTTCCGGAGCACCTGTTTACTCAGCTAAGGCTCTGTATTTCCCGATTCCACAATCCGAAATGGAAAACAACCCGAACATGGTTCAGAATGATGGTTATTAATCATTATCAAAGCAAATAATAATATAGAAGTCGCTCCGCAAAACGGGGCGACTTTTTTATATCTAAGAACATACAAATAAGGCTTTAAAAACTTTACTCTCAAAGCAAAAGTACCTATCTTTGTCCTATTAATATTAATATCGATAACGTAAAAACATAACTACCATGAAACGAATTGTATTTTCTTTCTATTTCCTTGTATTCTTACTCGGATGTATCATACCGATGAATGCACAACCGGCACAGAAATTAGTTACGGTTATTGTCACTCCTGATCGTCCCAGTTGGCAATATCACGTCAACGAACCTGTGACTTTCAACATTCAAGTATTAAAACATGAGAATCTTGTTCAGAATGTGACAGTCGATTATGAACTTGGTCCGGAATTCTTTGGTAAACAGACGAAGGATGTCATTCTGAAAGACGGCAAACTCACACTCAAATCATCGATGAACAAATCAGGATTCCTGCGTTGTAAAGTAACGGCAAAAGTAGATGGCTTGACTTACGAAGGCATGGCTACGGCCGGAATCGATCCCGAAAAGATTCAGCCCACAACCAAAGAACCTGCCGATTTCGACAGCTTTTGGAGCAATGCTATCAGCGAAGCTCGCAAAACACCGCTGGATCCGATGTTGACTTTAATGCCCGAGAGGTGCACATCTGCATTGAATGTATATCAAATAAGCTTCCAAAACGAACGGATAGGTTCTCGTATGTATGGTATTCTAATGGTTCCAAAGAAACCGGGCAAATATCCGGCAGTTTTGCAAGTTCCGGGTGCAGGAATCCGTCCATATAACGGTACAAGTTTCGGCGACGACGTGATTTCTTTGGAGATTGGTATTCATGGAATCCCGGTAGATCTGCCGCAATACGTGTACAACAATTTGTCGAGTGGAGCTTTATCAAACTATTCGTCCTTCAACAAGAATGACCGCGACAAGCATTATTACAAACGCGTATATTTAGGTTGTGTTCGCGCCGTTGATTTTCTCTATTCATTACCTGAATTCGACGGACAAACTGTTGGTGTTACGGGCGGAAGCCAAGGAGGAGCCTTATCATTCGTAACTGCAGGTCTCGATCCACGCATCAAATTTCTAGCCGCATTGTATCCGGCATTGTGTGATTATGCAGGCTATCTAAATAATCGCGCCGGTGGATGGCCACACTATTTCCGCACTGAAAAACCGGTAGCTAACGAGGTTGAAACATTGGCTTATTTCGATGTTGTGAACTTTGCCAAACGAATCAAAGCTCCCGGATGGTACAGTTGGGGATACAACGATATAACCTGTCCACCAACATCAACCTATTCCGCTTATAACCAGATTACAGCACCTAAAGAGCTGCATCTGTATCTGGAAACCGGACATTGGACATTTCCTGAACAATCCAACGAACGAATCGCTTGGCTGCAAAAGCAATTCAGAGGTAAATAAACGACTTGATAACAGAACTCATACTGTGCAATATTCTTCTCTTTAAGATGAATCTTTGCATGGATCAAAAAGAAACTCTATTTTTGTCTTAACATATTTATCGGACCATATAGTGTGAACCTATCAAATCACATATATGGTCCAATAAATATATAGGACGATTTTTTTAGATTTTATCTTCATATATGCTGAATCCAGCATATTGTAAGTACAAAACATTTTAGAGAAACACTTCTATTTATAGAAGAAAAACAAACATTAATCATGAAAGTAGGAATTATTAGATGCATGCAAACGGAAGATTATTGCCCGGGAACAACCGATTTTAAAATGATAAAGGAACGTAAAGGTGCTTTCGAAGGCATCACAGAGGATATAGAAATCATTGGTTTTGCCAATTGCGGAGGCTGTCCGGGGAAGAAATCCATACTCCGTGCAAGAGAACTAGTTAAAAGAGGTGCCGATACAATCGCTTTTGCTTCCTGCATTCAGAAAGGAACTCCACTTGGCTACCCATGTCCATTTGCAAAAAAAATGGAATCTCTTATTCAAAATGATTTGCCTGACGATATTCATTTTCTGAATTATACGCACTAAGACAACTGAGGTTTTTATTATTAAATAAAACTGTATGTGCACGAAAAGTGCTTTCTTCTTTCTATTTTTCTGCCTACTGATTACTACATTAACTCACAGATCTGAATAGATTAAAATTCACCCGCAACCGGACCAGCTTACTTCTGCAGACTTCTACTTACGGACATGAAAAGTACGGTTACCCTTCATCAGAGCCGAAAAAAACGGTATGAAAGTATATAAACTGTCCGTCAAACAAAAATATTTCCTGAATTTGAAGTATCTTTGAAAACCTATTCATGAGAACATTTAAATTGATAATAATAATGCATTCGAAATATACATGTATAAAGCACTATATTTCCCTATTTCTGTTGGGATGCAGCCTATTAGTCTCTTTTTCTTTTACAACTCCTGATGGCAGTATTTCAAAACAGCAATTCATAACTCCTACCGAAGTATCACGTCCTGGTGTATACTGGTATTTCATGGATGGGAATATCTCCAAAGAAGGAATTACAAAAGACTTGGAATCGATGAAGCAGGCTGGCATTGGCTATGCTATCGTCTTGGAAGTGAACATTGGTATTCCACGCGGAAACATTGATTTCATGAGCGACGAATGGTTGAATAGGATGGAATATATTATACATGAGAGCGAACGACTTGGAATACAATTAACATTGGGAGTTGGTCCGGGTTGGAGCGGAAGCGGAGGTCCTTGGGTAAAAGGCGAGCAATCCATGCAACACTTAGTTGCATCAACTTCTATTGTCAAAGGTGAAGGCAAACAAAAAATACAATTGCCTATTCCTCAACCAAGGAAACTTTTTTTCGGAACAGGAAACTTTACAGATGAAATGAAAAAACATTGGGAAGATTATTACAAAGATGTAGCAGTCCTTGCCTTCCCCACTCCAAAAGAAAAACAGTTACTGAATGATTCAGATGAGAAAGCATTATATTATCGAGCCCCTTATAGCTCCCAAGCAAATGTAAAACAGTTCCTACCGACAACTGGTGCATACGATTTGCCAACTGATTCCAAAGCAATTATTAACAAAAACACAATCATTGATCTGACACAATTATTACAGCCTGGTGGAACAATTGAATGGAATGTTCCCGAAGGTTCATGGACCATCATGCGTTTTGGAAGCCGTAATAATGGAGCTGTAACTCGTCCTGCTCCACTTCCAGGTATCGGTATGGAAGCAGATAAATTTGACTCTTTAGCAATGAAAGAGCACTTAAGCCATTTCACAGACAAGATATTTAAAAAAATAGCGCAGCTCCCTAATCACTCAACAGGTGGAATAAAAATGCTTCACATTGACAGTTGGGAAATGGGGGCCCAAAACTGGAGCGCTCATTTTCGCGAAGAATTCATACGAAGAAGAGGTTATGATCCACAACCGTTCTATCCTGCATATTTAGGACTAATAGTACAAGACCGTGAAATCAGCGAACGGTTTTTATGGGATGTAAGACAAACCTCACAAGAACTCATTATCGAAAACCATGCTGGATATGTAAAAAAATACAGTCATCAACATGGATTAGGGCTATCTATTGAACCCTATGACATGAATCCTGCAGCCGATTTGGAATTAGGTGTTGTTGCCGATATGCCTATGTGCGAATTTTGGAGTAATGGCTACGGATTCAATACTTCTTTTAGTGTTATTGAAGCTACTTCTGGTTCACATCTTATCGGACAACCCGTTGTTCCTGCCGAATCATTCACTGCAGCCAACGATTTATGGAGACAATATCCAGGATCGATGAAGGATCAAACAGACTGGGCTTTTGCTTCCGGTATAAACAGATTGATGTTTCATACTTTTCAACATCAGTGCCTTAATGATTCTCTACGGCCAGGAATAACTATGGGCGTTTATGGCGTTCATTGGGATCGCAATCAAACTTGGTGGAATATGGCAATCGGTTATCATAAATACGTAGCCCGCTGTCAATATATGCTCCAACAAGGAAGAACTGTCGCTGATATTCTATATTTGATCCCCGAAGGAGCACCGCATGTATTCCGCGCTCCTGCATCGGCTATCGAAAGTATTATATCGTCAATGCCTGACCGTAAAGGATATAATTTTGATGCTTGTCCGCCAAGCTTATTATACAAGGCAACAGTAGAGAATGGAGAAATAATTTTTCCTGGTGGTGCTTGCTATCGAGTATTACTTTTGCCCGATTGCAAAACAATGACACCTCAGTTGCTCGGAAAAATTGAAATTCTCATACGTCAAGGAGCAACAGTCATTACAAAGTCAATGCCCGACAAATCACCAAGTCTTAGTCATTTCCCCAGCTGCGATCAAGAAGTTAAACAGATTGCACAAAAGCTCATGAGCAAAGATGGAAGTACAGAAAAAATATATGAAAACGGAAAGATTATCTACTATCCTGAACCATCAGACAGTTTATATCAACCTTATCCACAAACGGCCTCTATATTATCATCCATGCATATACAACCTGACTTTGTTTCCAATCAGAATGTCATTCGCTATACACATCGCACGACACAGACGGAAGAAATATACTTCGTTTCAAATCGTACAGATAAAAATATTCTTACAGAATGCACATTTAGAATATCCAATAAGGTTCCTGAACTATGGAACCCAATGAATGGAGAAATTTACAGACTTACAAAATATACAACTTCAAATAATGTCACAACCATTCCATTACAGTTCGAAGGTAACGAAGCCTACTTTATTGTCTTCAAACAAAAGCAGAAAACAACTCCTGATATAAAGAAATTCAATTATTCATCGTATGCCACCTTAGATACACTGAAAGGAGCATGGAATGTTTCTTTTGATACAAAATGGGGCGGTCCCAAGTCAATAGTATTTAAACAATTAACTGACTGGACTCAAAATGAAAATGAAGGAATCAAATATTATTCAGGAAAAGCCGTATATAAGCAAACATTCCATTTTTCTAAGTTTAAAGCCGGAGAACAGTATTATTTAAATATTAATAATGTTAAAGCTATGGCTCATGTTTGGTTAAATGGAAAAGATCTAGGTATAGTTTGGTTTCATCCTTACCGCTTGAAAATAACTGATGCATTAAAGGCAGGTACAAACATTATTCGTATTGAGGTAGTCAATTTATGGCCGAACAGACTTATCGGTGACGCACAATATGCCGATGATGGTGTCCAAAACGGACAATGGCCAGAATGGCTGATCAAAGACGAAAAAAGAAAATCAAAGAGATACACTTTCACTACATATAACAAATATAAGAAAGACGATCCTTTATTAGAATCCGGATTAATTGGTCCAATATGTATCATGAAAGGCGTTGACCATATATTACGAACAAATTAAACAATAACGATATGACACTCTTATCTTTAAAAAAAGTTCTTTTTACGTTTACAGCACTTGCATGTGCAGCGATATATGCACAAGCAACAAACGTATATGACTTGCGTTGTGAAATGCTTTCAAATCCTTGGGGCATTGATAATACCAAACCTCATCTCAGCTGGAAGATAGAAGCTGAAAAACAGGCAACAGAACAAACAGCTTATCAAATTCTTGCCGCATCAGACAAGCAACTGCTTTCTGAAGAGAAAGCAGATCTATGGAACAGTGGCAAAATCAAATCGCCGGAATCAATATGGATCAATTATGCAGGCAAATTGCTTTCATCACGTAGCGTTGTATATTGGAAAGTACGCATATGGAGCAATAAAGAGAAAGTGTCACAATGGAGTGAAACGGCTTCATTCAGCGTTGGATTACTCAATGCCGATGACTGGCAAGCAGAATATATTGGAATGAATGACAAGAAGAAAGACCCAGAATCACCTTTATTCCGTAAAACTTTTCAAGTTACACATGAGAGTAAACTTGCCTTCCTGCATGTCAACTCATTAGGATATCACGAAGTATATATCAATGGAAAGAAAGTAAGCGATGCCATTTTAGCACCGGCAATGGTTCAGTTCGACAAACGTTCATTGAGTCTTACATACGAGGTATCCCGATATCTGCATCAAGGGAGCAACGAATTGATTATATGGCTTGGCAAGGGCTGGTATAGAGCACAAATGCCAGGTGTTGTCAGTGGAGGACCGTTTGTTCGCGCTCAGTTGGAATCATGGGAAAGCAACCATTGGAACAGAATAGCCATGACCAACGACACATGGAAAACAAGAGAAAGCGGTTATGTCTCTCCAGGAAAATGGAACCCAAATGATTTTAAAGGCGAAGATGTGGATGGTTCGAAGCTATTGCCCGACTTTACCGCACAAACATTGAACAGCGTTTCTTGGGATGACGCTGTCGTTGCTCGTATACCGAAACATATTGTATCCCCGCAAATGGTTGAAACAAACAGAATTCAAAAAACAGTCCATCCTGTATCAATCAAACAATTAGACAAGCAATCATGGCTTATTGACATGGGTACATGTCTGACCGGATGGACAAAAATAGATTTTCCAAAGCTTTCTGCGCATCAAAAAATTACGATTGATTATGCTGATTATATTGACAAAAATGGAAAAATGACTCAAGAAAAGAATTTTTGCGATACATATACAGCTTCCGGAAAAGGCAATGAAACATTTATCAACAAGTTCAACTATCATGCATATCGATATATCAAACTGCATAATCTGAAAGAAGCACCAAGTATTTCCGATATCACCGCCTATCTTGTTCATACCGGCTATGATGCCGATGCCTCTTCATTTAGTTGTTCCGACAAAGATATGAATGCTATACACGACATGATTCATTACACGATCCGTTGCCTTACGTTAAACGGTTATATGGTGGATTGTCCTCACATCGAACGTTTAGGTTATGGAGGTGACGGCAATGCTTCAACATTAACTGTTCAGACAATGTACAATCTTTCCCCGCTTTATTCCAACTGGATGCAAGCATGGGGCGATTGCATTCATCCTGACGGAGGAATGCCTCATACAGCACCTTGTCCATATTCCGCTGGCGGAGGACCGTTCTGGTGTGGATTTATCATCACGGCTTCTTGGCAAACTTACGTCAATTATGGTGATCCACGTCTGTTGGAACGCTATTATCCTATCATGCAACAATGGCTCGGGTATGTTAAAGCATATACGGTTGACGGATTGCTTAAACGCTGGCCGAACAACAATTACAGAAACTGGTATTTAGGAGATTGGGCTGAACCGAAAAATTCAGGTGTCAATGTAACGGATAGTGCATCTATCAATCTTGTCGACAACTGCTTCATAAGCGTATGTTATAATACCATGAGCAAAATTGCAGAAGTTCTTGGAAAACAAGATGACAAACGCATGTATCTGGAAAAGCAGGAAACTTTGGATCAGCTTATTCAAAAAACATTCTACAATAAAGACAAACAAAGTTATGGTACTGGTTCACAAATTGATATAACCTATCCGCTCTTAGCTGGAGTTACACCAAAAGAACTTATTCCAACCATTAAAAAGACACTGTTCAACGAAACGGCTAACCGCTTCAAAGGGCATTTAGTAACTGGACTCGTTGGTATTCCAGTTCTCGCTCAATGGGCTACACAAAACAATGAAGCTGATTTTATATATGGAATGTTACGCCAGCACAGCTATCCCGGATATCTTTACATGATCGACAATGGTGGAACAACTACTTGGGAACATTGGGAAGGCGATCGGAGTTATATTCATAACTGCTACAATGGCATCGGATCCTGGTTTTATCAAGCTTTAGGAGGAATCGTTCCAGACGAAAATGCTACGGGATATCGCCACGTTTTCATCCGTCCGCAATTGCCTAAAGGAATTCAATGGGTAAAAACATCAAAAGATACTCCTTTTGGCAAGCTGTCGGTTGATTGGAACATGGCAAACAACAAATATACTTTGGAAACAACTATACCTGTTGGTTGCGAAGCCACTATTACTCTCCCTGTAAAAACAAAGAGAGTTATGGTCAATGGTAAAAAAACAAAAGCCAATACAGACATTACGGCTGCAAGCGGACATTATACGATTGTGGCTGAACTATAAGTTCGGCCATTTTCTGTCGCAGAAGACAAAATTATCTTTCCATTCATAAGAATTGCAATTTTCAGCGTACATTTGCAGACAGATGGAAAAGTATGATATTATAATCGTTGGCAGCGGTTTAGGCGGCTTAGTATGCGGATCTATTCTTTCAAAGAATGGATATAAAGTACTTGTTCTCGAAAAAAACATCCAAATTGGTGGTTGCTTGCAATCATTCAAACGCAACGGTGTCAAGTTTGAGACAGGCATGCATTATATAGGCAGCATGAATGAAGGACAATCATTGAACAGTCTGTTTAGATATCTGTCCATCGACGGTGATATAAAACTGCAACCACTTGATTCTATGGGTTCTAATATCATCTCATTGAATGGAAACTGTTATCCGTATGCAACAGGATCACAACAGTTCGTTGATACGTTAAGCTCCTATTTCCCTAAAGAAAAAGGAGTTATCGAGGAATATATGCAACGACTTAAAAACATTGTCGACTCTTCCCCTCTACATAGTTTATACAAAAGAGAAACAGCCCCTTCCTTTTCTTTAATCGATTATTCGCTTAGTGCAAGTAAATTCATTTCATCTGTTACATCCAATTGCAGATTGCAGAATGTTCTTGCTGGGCTAGTGCCTCTTTATGCAGGCAAAAAAGATATTACACCTGCATACATTCATGCAATGGTCAATAGCTTCTATATCAATGGTTCCTATCGAATTATTGGAGGAAGTGATACTATTTCAACTTCTTTGGCAAACATAATAACAAATAATGGAGGAACCATCCTAACACAAAAAAAGGTTACATCCATTGCTTGTAATTCGTCAAAAGCAATATACGTAGAAACAGATACAAAAGAACATTTTGAAGCGAATGTGTTCATATCAGATGTACATCCTACCATAACTCTCAGTTGGATAGATTCACCTCTGATTACTAAATTATACCGACAGCGACTAGAAAATATAGAAAATACTATAGCAAACTTTACATTATACCTTCGTTTCAAAGAAAACAGCGTTCCTTACGAAAATTATAATCTACTTCATTACAATCAAGATTCTGTATGGAACTGTGAGGATTATACGGACGAAACCTGGCCAAAACAATTTTTCTATATGCATCTGTCAAGAAAATCCGGATCTGCATTTGCCGAAGGCGCCGAAGTTATGACTTACATGAATTATAACGAAATGAGACCATGGATATCAACGACAACAGGACACCGTGGAAACAGCTATGAATCCTTCAAACAACGCAAAGCAGAACGATTATTGGAACATTTGGAACGACAACGACCAGGGATCATTTCTAATGTAGAACATTATTATGCATCAACGCCTCTCACCTATCGAGATTTTACAGCGACAGCCGAAGGTGCAGCATACGGATATGCTCATAGCATCAACGATCCTTTATATAATATCGTTGCGGCAAAAACTAAAGTGCCCAATCTGTTGTTAACTGGACAGAACATCAACACGCATGGCATACTTGGTGTAATTATCAGTGCTTTACTTACCTGCTCAGAACTTATAGGAAAAGCGAAGCTCATAGAACAAATAAAAGTAATAAACGAAAATAACGAACAAAAGATATGAAGTTTAAATTGATTTATCCTAAATGGGAAAAACTGCGCGGTCAGACAACTTTCAATTTGCCGCCTCATGGACCAGTAGTCTTCGCAGCAACACTTCCTGAAGAAGTAGAAGTATCTTTTACCGACGAAAATGTAGAAGAACTAAACTATGACGAACCATGTGACTTTGTTGGTATTTCAATGATGCTCAGTACACAGGTAAAACGAGGATGGGCAATTGCTGCCGAATATCAGAAACGCGGAAAACAAGTCATTTTCGGAGGAATATCAACCATGCTTCATGCCGAAGAAACGATGCAACATGCCGATTCCATTTTTCTGGGTGAATCAGAAGGACGTATGCAGGAAGTTATCAATGATTGGAAAGAAGGACGCTTGAAAAAAGTATACAATTATATGGGGCGTCAACCTGATATCTCATTGATTGGTCCAGCTCGTCGCGATTTATATAAACGCGAACTATATAATCATAAAGGCGTTCAGATGGTAGACCTATTTCATGCTTCGCGAGGTTGTCGTTTTAGTTGCTACCCTTGTGCGGTTTCTTATCTCGGAGGACGTATTTTCAGACCGCGTCCAATAGAAAAAGTTGTTGAAGATTTGGCTACAATCGATAACAACCGCCTTTTTATTGTCGACAACTCATTAGCTCAAAATAAAGAATGGGAAAAAGAACTGTTTAAGGCCATGATTCCATTTAAAAAGAAATGGATATCTCACACCATTGAAGACGATCCTGAAGTTTTAAAACTTGCAAGCGAAGCAGGTGCTTGGTATGTGTATCAAGCTGTATACGATACTTCCGAGTATATTAAGGAACGTGTAAAACGTTATCATGATAACGGCATTGGCGTTGAAGGAACCATATTGTTGGGACTAGATAACCAATCAGAAGACGACATTAAACGACTCATCGATTTCCTTCTGAATATTGATTTGGACTTGGCAGAATTTACGGTGATGACACCTTTTCCACATACCAAAGGCTACGATGACATGTTGCGTCAAAATCGAATATTCGACTTTGACTGGAATCATTATAACGCCGGTCAGGTTGTTTTCCAACCTAAACAGATGTCACCCGAAAAACTGCAGGAACTCTACGATTATGCTTGGAAATCATTTTATCAGGACGAATCGCAGGAACAGAAAATGTTTCGTTTGTTTATGAACGTTGCTATGCGCGAGATCAATGACGGAACATATCGTCCTCGCAAACGTGAACTTATCAACATGTCGTTTGGTAAACGCATACAGCGTAATATTGAAAAACAATCGTCTAATAATTAAATCTATTCAACATGAAAGTTCCGGAACGTTATTACGATGAGATATTCGATTTTGCAGGACAATGGGATGTACCGTCTAAATGTGGACTAAAGATTCTCCCTTTTGAAGGAAAGACTGTTGTAATTGCTACCGAATTATATCAGGATAATCCAGGTTCATCTGTAACCTATGCCAGTGGCAACTTGCTTCAACAAATATTAGAACGCAAGGGACTTGACCGTTCAAAAGTAATATACCTGGAATGTAATCCAAATACCAACTCAAAACTTTCTTTTTATGATGAAGAATATTTTGAAGTTACTTTCAAGGAAGAAAATGGAAAATTGGTTAATCCAACATACAATCAATGGGATAAAGAAAGAATAAAACAATTGTTCGATCAGCAGAAATTATGAAAATAAAGCCGGCCATATTGATTCTCCTCCTTTTGTTAGTTAACATCTGGAATATAGAAAGTCAGACTGTCATCAAACTATGGGGTGATCGTCCAGACAACAAAAAGATGAAACGAACAGAACTGTTGGTCTATCGTGCCGATTCACTTCATAACAGTGGTGTATCCGTCATTATTTGTCCTGGAGGTAGTTATTGTTATTTAGGAATGAATCATGAAGGACGTCAAGTTGCTAAATGGTTTCAAAGTCAAGGAATTAATGCATTCGTTCTATACTACCGTGTAGGAATGTTCGGCAATCATTATCCTTCTATGATTGAAGATTTACAGAAAGCACTGGTGTGGGTAAAATCTCATGCCGATATATTTGCTCTACAAAAAAACAAAGTAGGCGTAATGGGATTTTCCGCAGGTGGTCATTTGGTAGGAACAAGTGGAATATACTACAACCATAATTATTTGGAATCTTTAGGGGAAAAAATTGATGAAGAAACACTCCGTCCTGCTTTCATTGCTATGATTTATCCTGTTATTTCCATGCAGGACAGTATTGTCCATCATAAATCAAGGCGCAACTTGCTGACAAAACATTATACCAACAGTTTACGCGATAGCATGTCGTTGGAACTAAATGTTCACAAGAATATGCCTCCGGTATTCATGATACAATGCAAAGATGATGAAACAGTAGATTATCGCAATGCCGAAGTTTTTCATAAAGCTCTTAACCAAGCAAAAGTTCAAAACTATTACAAACTATATCCAACAGGAAATCATGGTTTCGGAATGAAATCCAAAGGTCCTGAATGGAACAATAGTTTTATCACTTGGTTACAATCTATCAAAATATTACAATAAATAGACCTTATGTATGGACACACGATTTGACGACCTACGACCATATTACAATACAGAAGTTCCTGCAGCCATGCAAAGAATGGCTGATAGCGAATATATCTTGCCTTTCATCGAATTTGTATTTCCTGATCGTCCTATAAAAGACACAATAGAAATGATTAGAAACATAAAAACTATCGATGAATTTCAAAGAAGCGTAATGAAGCCGGCTCTAATGCGTGTCATCAATTCTTCTATGGATAGTTTCAACTTCGAAGGATTGGATTATTTGAAAAAAAACAAAAACTATCTGTTTATATCTAATCATAGGGATATAGCTGTTGACTCATCTTTGCTTCAATATGTTTTTTATTTGCATGATTATAAGACAACAGAGATATCTTTTGGAAGTAATCTGATGAAATTACCTTTTATTATTGATCTTGGCAAATGTAATAAAATGTATCGTGTAGAACGAGGTGGTTCTATACGCGATTTTTATCGTAATTCACAACATTTGTCCGACTACATACGATATACTATTTGTGAGAATAATGAATCTGTTTGGATTGCCCAACGCAATGGACGTACAAAAAATGGATTTGACGCTACCGAACCCGGAATAATAAAGATGTTTTCCATGAGTTACCCGCAAGATGAAGTAAAATCATTATGCGATTTGAATATTGTTCCAGTATCCATATCCTATCAATGGGAACCATGCGATCTTTTTAAAGTACGTGAGTTGTTTATCTCTCGCCGTCAAAAATATATTAAAGGAGAATTAGAGGATCTGACCAGTATCATAACCGGAATTATGCAACCCAAAGGCAACGTATATTTGAGCATATGTAAACCTTTAGAAGCAGAAGAAATTGAAAAGGCGTATCATAATAATCCTGCAAATTTTCATAAACAAGTAGCTCAGCTCATCGATCAGCGAATTTATCAACACTATTCTCTTTTCGATACAAACTATGTAGCTGCAGACTTATTAAAAGGAAACGACCTATATAAGGATAGATATACGATTAAAATTAAAGAGCAGTTTATCAGACAATGTAACAAACTGCATGAACTTGATTTGGAACCTTTTGATGAACTAAAAAATTTGTTCTACACAATTTATGCTAATCCGGTATTTACAAAAGAAAATATGCAATAATTACTTTCTTTGCAGAATAATAAAGTTTCGATTTATACTAATAGCTAAAAGAACAAATTCATATCTTTGACAAAATTATTAATACAAGCAAATATGAAAAAGGTACTATTTATTTTAGCAACTGTCTTACTCTTTGTGGGAGCATTCAATATGAAAGCTCAAGACAATTCAAAAGACTATTTTGTAGGCAAATGGGATGTAATGATGCTCAATCTTCCTGACGGAGATATGACTATGACCATGACGCTTACAAGAACAGATGGTAAATTGGGAGGATTCTTTGTCCCTACCAAAGGCGAGAAAAAAGACCCTATAAAAATAACCTCTGTTGAAGAAAATACAAATAACAAGGGAGAAATAACTCTTTATTTTACGGCACAAGATTACGACGTAAACTTACTGTTGACCAAAGTAGATGAAGAAAATGTTAAAGGTAGCTTAGTCGGAATGTTTGATGTAAAAGCAAAACGAATCAAAGAATAAATTTATTAACTACATATTTTTTTAAGAGATGCAAGGATTCTATCTTTTTGCATCTCTTTTTTTATAAGAGCAGAACATACAATTTAAAAGGCTTTTATACGTTGTCTATATAAACATTTATCGAAATATGAAACTTGTATTTGCAACAAACAATGCACATAAATTAGACGAAGTACGAAATATTGCTTCTAACCATACTGAAATAGTAAGTCTGGCAGAAATTAATTGTTTTGACGATATTCCTGAAACAGCCGACACATTAGAAGGCAATGCTTTACAAAAAGCACAATATGTAGAGGATCATTTTGGTTTGGATTGTTTTGCTGACGATACAGGTTTGGAAGTTGAAGTTCTTAACAACGAACCGGGTGTTTATACAGCCCGCTATGCCGGACCTGCACATGATCCTGAAGCAAATATAAACAAACTGCTTCATGAACTGAAAGGAAAAGATAACCGCAAAGCTCGTTTTCGTACAGTCATCGCACTCATTTTAGACGGAAAAACGTACTATTTTGAAGGCATTGTCAATGGTACAATTGTTGAAGAAAGAAAAGGAACTGACGGTTTTGGATATGATCCTATCTTTATACCCGAAGGATATACAAAAACATTTGCTGAACTAGGTGTTGATATTAAGAATCAGATCAGTCATCGCGCCTTAGCGGTCAACAAATTAATTTCATTCTTATCAAATCTATCAAAATAAACGTATGAAACGAATCTGTTATCTTGTTCTATTTATATCTCTGTTTTGTCAGTATGGTCATTCACAAGCAATTGGTGATTGGCAAGCATTTCTTTCCTATTACAATACTGTCAAGGTAGCCGAAACCAACAATTACGTTTTTGCCATAGCACAAGGAGCAAAAACGAGTGCAAGCGATACAGAGTTAAATGGCGGTTCATTGTTCAGATACAGTAAAGAAGATAACAGCATCAAGCTGTTTTCAAGACAAGATGGACTGAACGATCAACAGATTACTCACATCGGATTCAACAGTGATACAAACACATTACTGATTGTTTATAAGGATGGAAACATAGACCTGTTAGTTGATAATAGTTTTTCCAATATACCATATCTTTACAATTCCTCAATCAAAGATAAAACCATCAACGAAATCTACTTTTATAATGAATATGCCTATTTGTCCGGCAATTTTGGAATTATGGTTTTAAATGTGAAGAAGAAAGAGATAACAGATACTTATCAGATAAATAAGACTGTTACTTCTTGTTGCATCAAAGACAACTATTTATATGCCGCTACAGAAAACGGCTTATATAGAGGCTTATTAACAAGTAATCTTCTTGATATAAACAATTGGCAAAGCTTTTCAACATCCGCAAGTAGTACTATTGAACAATTAACCGTATTTGAAAATCAACTTTGTTTCAAATTAAAAAACGGAGGAACTTATTATCAAGACGAAAGTGGTAATATCCATACAATCGTTGAAGGAGGAAACATAAGTAAAATGAAACTTGTTAATAATAAACTCGTTTCATTCACTACTTCAACTGCTTACATCTCATCTTCATTAACTGAAAAAGATGTTGTTAATGTAGGAACCATTAATGACATTTCTTCTTTAAAAGACGAAAATACCTTTTGGATTGCAGCAGGAAATCAAAGTTTGAAAGGAATTAAAAAAAATTCTGACCAATATACCGTCATCTTTTCTGATACCATTGCAGCCAATAGTGGTCCTAAAAGAAATCTGTGCGACTATATGAAAGTTAATAATCAACGACTATTTGTAGCCGGTGGTGGACGAGGTGCAAACCGCTATGACAACTATGGTACATTCATGATATATGACAATAATGCTTGGAAAAACTATGACGAAGATGCCATCAAGCAAAAAGCAGGTATCAGATTTTCGGATGTAATGTCCATAGCCATTGATCCAAAAGACAACAATCACTATTATGCTTCTACATGGGGCGAAGGTGTTTTTGAATTCAAAGATGATGCTTTTGTACAATTATATAATTCAAGTAATAGTCCACTCGAATCAGCTGTAGCAAACAGTCTTAATTTTATCCGTATTGAAGGATTATGTTTTGATAAGGATAATAACTTGTGGATGACAAATTCAGAGGTCTCAAGCGCTCTAAAAGTACTAAAAAACGATGGTACGTGGGCTTCTCTTGCTTACAGTGACTTAAGTAAAGTCAATTCTATTGATAAAATTCTTATTACAAAGAAAAATATCAAGTGGATAAACATTCTTCGCAGTACTCCAGGAATATTTGTTTTAAACGATAACGAAACAATTGACGATACTTCTGATGATACTTATCGTCTTTACCAAACACTTATCAGTTCAGCCGATGGTAAAAATATGACTACAAATGGATTCTATTGTTTGACAGAAGATAAGAATGGTGCCATATATATCGGTACAGGAAATGGTCTGGCTATTTGTACAAATCCAAGCAGTGTTCCTACAAGCGAAAATCTGGTTATCAATCGTCCAACACGTGAAGCTACCGATGGATCTCTCAGTTATTTTCTTGATGGTGAACAAATCAATGCTATTGCAGTTGATGGAGGTAATAGAAAATGGATTGGAACTCAAAACTCAGGAGTTTTTTTAATTAGTGAAGATGCTTCAGAAACAATTAAAAACTTTACTACATCCAACTCTCCTATTCTTTCAAATACAGTTGTAAGTCTGGCTATTGATCCGGTAAACGGACGTGTATATATTGGAACAGATAAAGGAATAACTTCTTATTTGAGTGATGCTACAGAAGGAAAAGAAAACTATTCAAATGTATACGCATATCCAAATCCTGTACGTCCTGAAGATATTGATCAGGTAACAATTGCAGGATTGATGGAAAATTCTAATGTAAAAATAACAGACCTGAGTGGAAACCTGATTTATCAAGGTAAATCTGTAGGTGGACAACTTACATGGAACTGTCGTAATCATTCAGGAAGCCGTGTAGCAACAGGAATATATCTTGTCCTTGCTGCTACACAAGATTCTAAAGAAAGTGTTGTCACAAAGATTATGATTGTAAAATAACTTTATAATCCAAGCTTTGCTGAAATATCCAACATCCTCTGAATAGGTATGATGGCTTTCTTTTGTATCTGTTCATCAACTGTTATTTCAGGTGATTCATCCTTCAGACAATTATAAAGTTTTTCCATTGTGTTTAAACGCATGAAGTTACATTCATTGCAAGCACATGTACTGTCATTTGGAGGTGCAGGAATAAATTCCTTATCTGCACATTTCTTGCGCATCTCATGAATAACACCACTCTCTGTTGCCACAATAAACTGTTTCTTATCTGATTTAACAGCATGCTTAATCAAGGCAGAAGTTGAACCAACGAAATCTGATATGTGAATAATAGGTTTCTTACATTCCGGATGAGTTATCACCTCTGCTTCCGGATACTGCTTCTTTAATTCCAATATCTTTTCTAAAGAAAACTGTTCATGAACATGGCAAGCACCATCCCAAAGCAACATGTTTCTTCCAGTAATACTATTAATATAATTACCAAGATTTCTGTCCGGACCAAAAATAAGCTTTGCATCTTTAGGAAAACTTTCCACGATCTGTCTAGCATTGGTAGAAGTAACAACTACATCCGTAACCGCTTTAACTGCTGCAGTTGTATTTACATAAGATATAACAGTATAACCCGGATGCTGATTGACAAACTGTGTGAAGTCTTCTGCAGGACAACTGTCGGCAAGCGAACAACCTGCATTCATATCAGGTACCAGCACCTTCTTATTTGGACAAAGAATCTTTGCCGTTTCACCCATAAAATGTACGCCGCAAAGAACTATAATATCAGCTGTCGTTTTAGCCGCCCATTGAGCCAAAGCCAAACTATCACCTACATAATCAGCTATATCTTGCAAATCACCTGTCTGATAATAATGAGCCAATATAATGGCATTCTTTTCTTTGCGCATCTGATTGATGGCATCTTTTAATTCTGTTGTTGACATGACATCTACATTTTTTCTACATTTGCAAAATTAGAAACTTTCATCAACAAACAAACATTATATTATTATTTATCTTTGATTTTAAATTAAAGAATAAGATTAATATTATAGTCGGTTGATAAGGTTGATAGTTTTTTTTTGATATTATTGTTTTGTAAGTTATCATTTTGAGAGAAGAGGTTATTAATATTATATCAACATATTACTTATATGTATAATTTATTGTTTTTCTGAATGTTATATATAAATATACTTTTAATGTTGATAATTGTTGGTGTTGAAAAGTTTATTATGTTGAAGTTGTGAATGACGGTTTAAATTGAAGTTGAAACTATATGTATATAAATTCATATCTTTTGAAGGATATTTGATAGAGGTTGCTTTATATACAATTTTTCGAATAAATCAAATATAAGTTTTCATTTTCTCTTCACAACTTATCAAACTCTTTTCAACTACTTATCCACAATATTTACTTACTTTTGCAACGTCTGAATAGAATATGATATGCGAAAATTAAAGATTACGGAACTTCATCGTCTTACTCCTGAGGCATTTAAGGAAAGTAAGAAGATTCCATTAGTAGTTGTGCTTGATCATGTAAGAAGTTTGAATAATGTAGGTTCAGTGTTTCGTACATCTGATGCCTTTCGTGTTGAGTCTATATATTTGTGTGGAATAACTGCTTGTCCTCCTCATTCAGAAATACATAAGACAGCATTAGGAGCCGAAGATACAGTAAACTGGCTTTATTTTAAAGATGCAATGGAAGCTGTTGATAAGTTGAAGAAAGAAGGTTATACCGTCTTTGCAATCGAACAGGTTGAACATAGTATTATGTTGGATCATTTGGAATTAGACAAGAAAAAGAAGTATGCTGTTGTCCTTGGAAATGAAGTAAAAGGTGTTCAACAATGTGTGGTTGATAACTGTGATTCGTCAATTGAAATACCTCAATATGGAACTAAACATTCTTTGAATGTATCAGTTACTGCCGGCATTGTGATATGGGATTTCTTCAAACAGTTGTCAGATTAGTCCTCGTTCAACTAAAATAACAACACGTTCGGTCACCGAATCTGCTCCATACGGTTCATAAACAGATGTAAGACTTGCACCGAATAAATGTGCAAATATATTCCAAAAACCTGCTCTGAATGTACCAAAATATGCTTTTACAAGATTGTAACTCGATTGGTTACATTCTCTGCTGACAAGTTTAATAAGAAGTTTGCCTTGCCTTAATGATAACTTTTTAAGTTGAGGTTTATATTGTGCATACAACTCTTTCTCCATCCTTTTCATGTGTGCTTCTCGTGCTTTGTCATTAGGAAGTGTCTGCATATATTCGTAGGTTTCGATAAGTGTTGCATAAATCATTTTCGCATAAGGAAGTGTTCTTTTTACATCGCGCACCAGTCTGTTGAAATTATCTTTGTCTCGTTGACTCAGATAAACCATAGGTGGAAATATAACTATTTCAGGAAGAGCTACAATAGCCACTGTATCCTTTCCATCAAGATAAGCCGGATATTGAACCTCTTTTATTATTACAAATTGAGCATGTGTTTTTGTTTGAACACATATCAAAAGTAGTAATACAGTGGTTATTATGAATGATATTCTCTTACTCATTGTGGCGCAAAATTAATTGATTTACAAATAGGTTGAACTGTTTTTACAGTTTTTGTCATTGTGATTTAAAACATTCTCTTTTTTATGAATATAACAATCAAGGGTTTAAGAAGTTGTTTGTTTTATATAATTAATTATATTTGCAGTATCGATATAACAAAATCAAGGCTTAGCTATGAAAAAGAGTATTATCTTATTGGTTCTCATTTGCTCGTCGTTCTGTTTGAATGCGGTTGATAACGTACGCATTTCGGATTTGAGAAGTATGGGTATGGGTGTAAATGGCGTTACACAATCTGTTTTATTTAATCCTTCATTATTGGCTATACAAGACGAAAGTACGTGTCATTTCAATTGTTTTAATCGTTTTGAAATAAAAGAGTTGAGTACTTTACATGGTGGGTTTCATTTTGTGAATAATTTTCTTCCTTCTGCAGTGGATATCTTTTCTTTTGGTTATGATGCATATAGAGAGAATATGCTTAGATTGTCAGTAGCTAAACGGTTGAGTGAACAATGGTTTTTAGGTGTTGCTATTCAATACAGGTGGATACAGACAGAGTTGTTTGAAGAAGTTCCTCAACATCTTTCTACAGATATAGGTATCCTTTATCGTCCGGTTGAAAACCTGTTTATAGGAATGTTGATAATGAATGTACCTTCTGTTTATATCAATATTAAGGAGACTGATAATAAATGGATTGATTCATATTCTTTGCAAACAGGTTTTGGATGGAAAATAATCAACAGGCTGTTGATAGCTGGTACAGTTGGAAGCACTGAAAGTAATAGTATATCAGGAAGTACAGGCATAGAATATACCCTTTTTGATAATTTTCATCTTCGTACCGGATTACAGTTTTCTCCTTTATCGCCAACGATGGGTGTAGGTTATCAAATATCTCATTTTGTGATAGATGCTGCTGTGATGTATCATCAAAATTTGGGTTTGAGTTCAGGAATCGGAATGACATTTGCCTTTTAAATCAATATACTATGAAAAAGCGGTTGATATTTATGTTTATATGTACGTTTATAAATTGTTATTTTATTAATTCACAGTCAATTAATAATGTTGATAACTGGACAGACTATTTGAATGAGATGGCGTCAGAAACAGAAGATGAAGAACAGGCAGAAATCTTATATGCTGATCTTTCTTATCTATCTGAACATCCATATGATTTGAACAGTGTTACTTTTGAACAGTTGAAAAGGTTACCTTTCCTATCAGATGTGCAGATTGAAAACCTGTTGAATCACCGTTTGCGTTATGGAAGGATGGTATCGGTTTATGAATTAAAGAATGTGGAGTCGATGGATTTGCAAACGATTTCTTTACTGCTTCCTTTTGTTTATATTGGTGATAAAACGGTTGATAAACGGAAGATTTCGTTTGATAACCTGTTGAAATATGGTTCTAATGAGTTGCAAATCAGATATGATCAATGTTTTCAACAGAAGAAAGGATATCAGGCCTATTCTGATTCTGTTTTGCAACGTTATCCGAATCGCAAATATCTGGGTGAGCCTTTTTATCATTCTATCCGCTATGTATATGATTTTGATGAACGGATTCAGTTGGGTTTTTCAGCAGAAAAGGATGCAGGCGAACCGTTTTTGAATCAGACGCATCATGGTTATGATTATTATTCTGGCTACATCTTGTTGAAAGATTTGAATAATTGGTTGAAAACAGTGGTTATTGGTGATTATAAAGCATCTTTTGGGCAAGGATTGGTGGTTAGCAATGATTTCATATTGAGTCGAACGGCTGCTGTTACTAATGGTGAACGAAGAAGTTACGGTTTTAGACGCCATTATTCAACCAACGAGAACGATTTTTTTAGAGGAGCTGCGGCAACGATGGCTATAGCTAAAGTGAATGTCAGCTTGTTTTATTCACATAAAAAGATGGATGCGTCGGTGGACAGTATGAACATTCGTTCGCTCAAAACGGATGGATTGCACCGTTTGCCACGTGAACGCGAGAAGATGAATCTTGTGCCGATGCAAACAGTTGGAGCGAATGTTCGTTATGTTTCTCCGGATTTATGTATTGGAATGACAGCTCTCTCCTACTCTTTCGGACGTTTTGAAATGCAGCCGGATCCAAAACCTTACAATCTGTTCTATTTTAGGGGCAGTAAGAATACGGATGTGAGTGTGGATTACTTGTTGAAAAACCGATATATAAAGTTTTTTGGCGAAACGGCTATTTCTTCAAACAAAGCCATCGCCACATTGAATGGTTTGCAACTAACGCCCGTTTCCTATTGTACATTTTTATTGTTGCAACGTTATTATGACCGTCGTTATCAAGCTTTTTACGGTCGTTCTTTCGGGCAAAGTTCGACGGTTCAAAACGAGCAAGGCATATATTTAGGAATGCAATGGACGCCTGTGGCTCGCTGGAAATTTTCGGCTTATGCAGATTTTTTTCGATTTCCTTGGATAAAATTTGACACCTCTTCGCCTACTGAAGGAAAGGAATGGATGATTCAAACCGATTATACATCCGGAAAAACAATGGCATTTTATATCAGATATCGTCAGAAACAAAGAGAGAAAAGTAAGCAGCAGCGTTTGCGTTATCAACTTTTGGTCAATGCAAGCGAATCCCTTCAGTTGAAAACTTCTTTGGATGGAACTTTATTTAATGTTGAAAACAATCGGAGCAAAGGTTTTATGATCGCTCAAAGTATAGGATGGAGGCCTGTTTCGGAGCTTTTCCAATCTGACATGTATGTGGCTTATTTTCGAACTGATGATTATTACAGTCGGATAACTTCTTATGAAAAGAATATTCTTTATGCCTTCAACATGCCCTCTTTTTATGGCAGAGGTGTTCGTGCAGCTCTTTCTCTACGATGGAATTGCTTCCACAACAGACTCTCTTTTTCTGCCAAGTATGCCAATACCTGGTATTTCGATAGAGATAAAATTGGAACAGACTCGGAAGAAATAGCCGGAAAGCGTAAATCGGATTTATATGCATTAGTGAGGTGGAAGTTTTGATTCATAAAGAAAATATTACTGATTGCGGAATATCAAAAATCTATGTTTTGTGTAGGGATATTTTTATTTGGAGGTGTTCAAAAATTCATTCGAATGCGCGAGTACTTTCATTCGAATGTAATGACCTTTTCATTCGAAAGAAATGGTTCTCGCATTCGAATGAATTTGGAATTTCTTTCGGATAAAATTTGTACTACAAATAGTTGATATATAGTGTTTTAATATATTACAGGCTTTTAGGAGACCAAAATATCGCCTTTTCGGAGCCAAAAGGGTGAAAATCAAAAATTGATGTTTTGTTGTGATGAAATAGAAATTTTTCATTTTAACTAAGGGTATTTTTCAAAACCGGCGACTTAACTTATAGAAACGAATATACATGGAAAGCAACATCAATCATATAATATCCAGAGTACTAAGTGGCGAGGCTACTTCGGAAGATATTTTGTCTTTGAGCAACTGGCTTAATGAAGACGAAAAGAATCAGGAAGAATTTCGTCATCTGAAAAGTTATTGGGATGCCGAAGTTACTTATAATAAGGAGATTTC
>DAIMYP010000046.1:6491-28964 GCA_036734445.1 Tannerellaceae bacterium | reverse complement strand
CGATTGAAAAAAGTATATACTTTTGAGGTGTGAAAGTATATACTTTTGCACCCTGAAAGTATATACTTTTGGGTATGGAAAGTATATACTCTTGGAAACAAAAGTATATACTTTTTTTATGCCGATAAATGAACTTACTGTTTGAAACTGTAAATAGCAATGACGGGATTACTTTCAGGCTTTATATTCAACGCTTGAGGCATATTCTTCAAATAGCCTTTTGATTGGAGCGAAGCAATCTCGTCGGCTGTTATCACTTGAGCACGCATATTTGCGCCTGCATCGAACTCCGGCCAGAAAGGTGCGCCTTGATCGAGATCGTTCTCCAATCCGACTACATTGTTCCCCGGAATGGCACGACTGCAATCCTGAAAATCTTGAGGAACATGATGTGAAAGCATCTCACCGGAAGTCTTGTCCAAACGCATGACGAAGAGGTCGACTCCCTTATGAACACGGAAATAGAAGTAATGCGCCGTCTCAAAGAAATCGTAAACGCCAATCGTGGTGATGGATTCGATCTTGTCGTCCTGCAAACGAGAAATATCAGCTACTCCCGTATAATAACTCTTCTCATTATCGCGCTGCAAAATACAAGCAGCGGAAATGCCGGACGTTGTAACACGGAAAATCGTATCGTTGCAAGGCGTAAAGGCCAGCACACTATTTGAAGAAGGGACAAAATTGATTCCACGCATATAACAAACATCCTGATTCAAAGATTTCGGATAGGGATTCCTCGAAGCAAGCAGTTTACCGTCAGCACCACGCAAAGCAACCAACCAAGGCGCTTGCTGGATCGGCGTCATGACCAATCCTTTCAAAGCAGCCTTTCCATCAGGCAACAAACAGATGCCTCCGGCGCCTTGAAGCGTTGAATCCTGGCGAAGAAACGCGCCGTCAAAAGAATAAATGAGCGGAGCTTTCCTTCCTGACGAAAAGATATAAAGTTCGCTGCGCTGACTGTCAGCATAGATTTCATTCACATTCGTATACTCGCCCGGTCCGCTGCCTGCGCGACCAACAGTGCGTATGAAATGACCATCTCTTCCAAAC
Source organism: Tannerellaceae bacterium (assembly GCA_036734445.1). Taxonomy (GTDB): domain Bacteria; phylum Bacteroidota; class Bacteroidia; order Bacteroidales; family Tannerellaceae; genus Parabacteroides. The sequence goes on along the minus strand of DAIMYP010000046.1, from coordinate 27,908 downwards.
TGCAAAACCTGATCGGTCTTTCCGTTATAGACAAAAATATAATCCTTGCATATCTGAAGACTCAGAATATTACTGATCAGACAAGAATCAGCCGTCTCAAGCGGAATATATTCAACCTTTGCAACATCGTCTTTAAGAGAAATGGATGAGTTCTTCTGAATGGATTCGCGCATGGGGACGAGCAGACTTCCATCCGACGAACGAGTGTTATGATGGCAAGAAGAAATAGCCATACAAACGGAAAGCAATAAAGCTATAGAATAAATGCTGTTCTTCATAATCAACTTTTATCAAACATATAAATAAAGTGCTTTAAAAGCGGCGTAAAGTTATAAAGATTATTTGAAAATTTGTGGATTACAATTTCTATATTTGTCATGTCTAAAACATTGCAATCATGAAGAAAGGTTTGTTATTCATGCTTAGTCTGCTGATAGGAAGCTATTGGCTGACGGCTTCGGCACAGGATATTCATATTTCTGTAGCCAAGATTTGGGACAACGGGATGTATTGCGCTTTCCCATCTATCATCAAATACAAGAACGCCTATTACTGCTCGTTCCGCGAGGGCGAAGGGCATGTGTTCGACAAGAATGGAAAGGCTGAAGGGAAAGTTCGCGTGCTCAAATCAAAGGATGGAAAGAAATGGACCTCTGTACTGCTCATGAACAAAGACAAATACGATCTGCGTGATCCGAAGCTATCCATCACACCCGACGGACGAATGATGATTCTGATGGGAGGATCTATATATGTAGATAAAAAATTCGTCGACTGTATCTCGCAAGTATCGTTCAGCTCGGACGGAATACATTTCAGCGATCCGCAACCGGTACAGATGACCAAAGCGGCACAACGCGAAAAAGATTGGCTTTGGCGAATGACTTGGGATGGCGACACAGGCTATGTAGTTGGCTATTTCCAACCGGGCAATGGTCAGACAAACAACATTCATCTGCTGAAAACAACAGACGGAGTCCATTATGACCAGGTTTGCGACTTCAATATTACCGACTTTCCAAACGAAGCAACCATACGCATACTTCCCGACAAACGAATGATGATCATGGTGCGTCGCGACAGTGGTGACAAAATGGGTTATTGGGGTGTGAGCGCTCCGCCATATAAAAACTGGAATTGGACGAAGATGGGATTCCAACTCGGCGGTCCCGATTTCCTGGCTATCGACGAGAATCATATTATCGCCGGTTCGCGCTCTTACTATATTTCTTCACATGCCAAGACTTCGCTCTACTCAGGCAATATCAAAGGTGATTTTCAAGAAGTATGCACATTACCGTCGGGTGGCGACACAAGCTATCCGGGACTGCTGGTTGTCGGCAACGAACTGTGGGTTTGCTATTATTCCCTGCACGAAACGCCGCGTGCTTCGATTTATCTGGCGAAGATGCCACTCAACATGTTTCTCAACAAAAAATAAAACTATATAATCACAACGAATCATGAAATTCTTTTGTAAAACTTTATGCTTACTGCTACTTGTAGCGACGGCTTCGATAAACGCCGCTAATGATAATGAAAAAGGATGGACACTTTCCTGCAACAACTATCAGACTGATTATACCGGAGCTCCGGTGGCTAACGGAACGATTGGAATCTTGCCATGGCAGGAGCCGTTCTCTGTTCGCCATCTGATACTGAACCATGTGTTCGAGCTCAACGACAAATCAGGTGTAAACTGTACCGTACGCGGCATCAATCCTTTCAACATCATCATGACTGTAGATGGACAGAAGATTGACGCTAAAAATATGGCAGACTGGAATCAGCAAATAAACATGCGCGAAGCTACGCACAATACAACATTCACTGCCGATGGGAAAGTCAAAGTGTCCTACTCTATCGCAGCCCTTCGAAACATGCCTTATGCTGCAATCTTCAACATCAAGTTGAAAGCGCTGAAGAATACAGAGATAGAATTTTCAAACGCTATGACCGTTCCACAGGAAGAATATCAGACACCTCGCCATCTGCACAAATCATACGACGCCGGTGCAATCCGCGTAAATATTCTTCAAACGAACGCGCTGACCAAACACGGACGTTATGACGTTTCTGCCTCAACACTTTTCATCTTCGATAAGGGTTCATTCCAATATTCATGTACGGATAAGGAAAACGCTCATGCATCCATCAAACTCACTGCAGGACAAGAAGCTGAACTCTCGCTCGTTACTTCCGAATGTACGACGCACGACTTTAGCGATCCTTACAGCGAATCGGAACGCGAAGTGATATATGTAGCGCATCAGACGGTTAAAAGTGTGATGGCTGCACATCGTCAATGTTGGGATGAATTATGGCAAGGCGATATTGAGATCGAAGGCGATGACGAAGCACAGAACGTAGTCCGCTTCGCTCTCTTCAATCTTTATTCATTCTGCCGCCAGGGAACGGCACTCAGTATTTCACCGATGGGACTTTCTTCACAAGGTTATAACGGACATATTTTCTGGGACGCCGAGACATGGATGTTTCCTCCGATGCTGCTGATGAACGGAGGTATCGCACAGTCGATGATCGATTATCGAACGAACCGACTCGAAGCTGCCAAGACAAGAGCAACAACCTGCGGCTACAAGGGTGCGATGTTTCCTTGGGAATCAGACGACTACGGTCAGGAGTCGACTCCGACTTTTGCCATCACCGGACAGTTTGAACATCATATTACTGCCGATATTGCTATCGCTGCATGGAATTACTATTGTGTCACACGCGACCACAACTGGCTGCAAACAAAAGGATGGCCGCTGATCAAAGCAGTTGCCGAATTTTGGACAAGCCGTGTTGAAAAGAACGACGACGGCTCCTATTCTATTCCGGGTGTTGTTGGTGCTGACGAATATGCGGAAGGAATAACCGACAATGCATTTACCAACGGAGCAGCCATCACGGCATTACGCTGTGCGGTAAAAGCTTCTAAAGCAGTTGGTGAAACAGCTCCTGCCATCTGGAGCGAACTTGCCGACAAGATTCGGATCCTGCATGATGCGAAAGGTGTAACGATGGAGTTTGCCGGATACAAAGGACAAAAAATCAAACAAGGCGATGTGAACCTGCTGGCCTATCCGTTGGGACTCGTGACCGAAAAGAATCAGATATTGAAAGATCTGGAGTATTATGATTCAAAAATAGACCGTGAGAACGGACCGGCAATGACTTTCGGAATCTTCTGTGTCCAATATGCTCGTCTGGGCGATGCAAAGAAAGCAGAGGAGATGTTCCGTCGCAGTTATCGCCCGAACATGCGTCCGCCGTTCGGAGTTTTTGCTGAAACAGCTACCTCACATAATCCTTACTTTGCAACCGGTGCCGGTGGCATGCTGCAAGCTGTCATTTATGGTTTCGGAGGATTGGATATCACTGACGAAGGTATCATTCAGCACAATACTGTTCTGCCTGCTTCATGGAAAAAACTGACCATCAAAGGTATCGGTGCAGAACGGAAGACCTTCACCGTCACAAACGGACATGAATGATAAGTAGAGCAATGAGCGAAGATAGGCTGCGCTTCGGCATAAAAAATGAACAAGTTCATTTTGTTCTGCTCTCAGCTTGCGCTATCTTTGACTAAAATGAGCGAAGATAGGCTGCGCTTCGGCATAAAAAATGAACAAGTTCATTTTGTTCTGCTCTCAGCTTGCGCTATCTTTGTACCGTAATTAAGAAGTGATGATTGATAGTACAATATTCGAAAACAAAACGGCAGCTTACTACACGTTAGGCTGCAAACTTAATTTTGCCGAGACTTCCACCATCGGAAAAACGCTGGCCGAACATGGTATCCGCAAAGCGCGTCCGGGCGAAAAAGCTGATATATGTGTGATAAATACCTGTTCGGTAACAGAGTTGGCCGACAAAAAATGCCGCCAAGCTATACGCCGTATTGGTAAACAGAATCCGGGTGCACTGATGGTTGTAACCGGATGCTACGCACAGCTCAAACCGGAAGAAGTGGCACATATCGAAGGCGTAGACCTTGTACTCGGTGCAGAGCAGAAGCTCGACATCATGAAATATATCGAACAGCTCCACAAATCCGAACAGGATGGCAACATCATCGCTTCACCAACGAAAAATATTCGCACTTTCTCACCTTCGTGCTCGGCAGACGACCGGACGCGACATTTTCTGAAAGTGCAGGACGGTTGCGACTATTTTTGTTCTTACTGCACCATCCCGTTCGCTCGCGGAAGAAGCCGCAACGGTTCTATCGCCAGTCTGGTAAAACAAGCTGAAGAAGTAGCTGCCAAAGGAGGAAAAGAAATTGTACTTGCCGGCGTCAACATCGGCGATTTCGGCAAAACGACGGGCGAAACCTTCATCGACTTGATTCGTGCATTGGATGAAGTGGAAGGCATCGTACGCTATCGTATTTCTTCCATCGAACCGGACCTGATTACTGATGAAGCTATTGATTTTGTGGCAACAAGCAAACGCTTCGCGCCTCATTTTCATATCCCGCTGCAGTGCGGAAGCGACAGCGTGCTCAAACTCATGCGCCGTCGCTACGACACAGCGCTGTTCCGTCACAAAATTGAACTTATCAAACACGTGATGCCGGATGCATTTATCGGCGTGGACGTGATTGTTGGTACGCGCGGTGAAACGGACGAGTTCTTCAATGAGAGCTGTTCATTCATCGAAAGCCTCGACATCACGCAACTGCATGTATTCAGCTATTCCGAACGGCCGGGAACGCAAGCGCTGAAGATTGACTATGTGGTCGATCCGAAAGTAAAACACGCACGCAGCCAAGAACTGCTGGCCATCTCCGACCGTAAGCTTCATGCATTTTACGAGGCACATATCGGACGCGAGGCAACGGTTCTTTTCGAACATGCAAAGAAAGACGGCATGATGCACGGCTTCACGGAAAACTATATCAAGGTTGAGATTCCTTATAATATTGCTCTTTCCAACGAAACACGCCTTGTGCACCTCGGTGGATGGAATGAAGATAAAACGGCTTTAACAATAGATGGACATGTGGAATAAAATACTGTATGCACTACTATTCAGTTGGGTAAAGCTTCACGCTTTCCTACCAATGCGCGCTCTATACGTGCTTTCGGATATCTTGTATGTACTCGTATACCGGATCGCCGGCTATCGTGTAAAAGTAGTGCGCCGCAACCTGAAAGCATCTTTTCCTGACAAATCTGATGCACAACTGCGCCACATCGAACACGATTTTTATCACCATTTTGCCGACTACGTAGTCGAGACACTCAAGCTGGCGCACATCTCACTGGAAGAGCTGCAAAAACGTGCGTTCCTGCGTAATCCGGAAATGGTAGACGAACTGATGCGCAAAGGACATACATGTTTTGTGCTGCTGATGGGACATTATGGCAATTGGGAATGGTTCACGGGATCAACAACACGTTTCGAGGATTCACGTATCTATCAGATATATCGCCCACTGAACAACAAAGCGTTCGACAAGCTATTTATTTATCTGCGTACGCGCTTCGGTTCGTATGGCATCATCAAAAAAGATACAGTGCGCGACGTGATTAATCTGAAGAAAAACGGCACGCGTTCGGTGGTTATCTTCCTTGCCGACCAAACGCCAAGTGAAGCGAACCTGCACTATTGGACAACATTCCTCAATCAAGACAGTTCGATACTGACCGGACCGGAACGTATCGCCCGCAAGCTCGACCTTCCCGTTATCTTCCTCGATACACAAAAGACGGCGCGCGGCTACTACACGGTCGATATGAAACTGATTGCCGAGCATCCGAAGCAGACGCCCGAATACTGGATTACTGAACAATATGCGCGCATGATGGAAAAATGCATCGAACGCAGACCTGCTTATTGGTTGTGGACTCACAAACGTTGGAAATACACGCGCAAGGACAGCTTGGTACCTGTTGTCGACTCTAAAATATTAGAAAACCATGAATAATAAAAAGCTCTCTGTAGTCATACTCAACTGGAACGGAAAAGAGCTGATGGAGAAGTTTCTGCCATCGGTTGTTCAGAATACGCCTCAAGATTGGGCGGAAGTGATTGTGGCTGATAATGGATCAACGGACGGTTCTCTTGAAATGCTCAAGGAAAAGTTTCCAACCGTAGGTCTTATCATTTTCGACCGCAACTACGGGTTTGCTGAAGGCTACAACAAGGCAATTGCCGAATTGGACAGCGAATACACTGTTCTGTTGAACAGCGACATCGAAGTGACACCCGGTTGGGTAGAAGCTCCTGTTACCGCGATGGATGCCGACAAGTCAATTGCCTGCGTACAGCCGAAGATTCGCGCCGAACAAAACAGAGAGTATTTTGAATACGCCGGTGCAGCTGGTGGATTCATGGATTGTTATGGTTATCCTTATTGTCGCGGTCGCATCTTGAGCTGTGTTGAAAAAGACGAAGGACAGTATGATACACCAACAAATATTCTTTGGGCTTCGGGCGCATGTCTGTTCGTTCGAACAGCGACTTATAAAGAAGCAGGAGGTTTGGACAGCGGCTTCTTTGCACATCAGGAGGAAATCGATATGTGTTGGAGATTACGTACGCGCGGCTATAAACTGCTTTGCACGCCACAATCAGTAGTCTATCACGTAGGTGGTGCAACGCTGAATGTTGAAAATCCACGCAAGACATTCCTCAACTTCCGCAACAACCTACTGATGATTTACAAGAACGCGCCTGAAAAAAATCTAAAACACATCATGTGCGTGCGTTTTTGGTTAGACTATGTGGCAGCTTTGAAATTTCTGCTCACCGGTCACTTTCCGAATGCCAAAGCTGTATATGATGCACGTAAGGCATATGCCTTGCTGTTGCCAGAATACAAGGAGAAACGCGAAGAAAATATACAAAAGACAGTACTCAAAGAGATTCCCGAACTCATCAACGAAAGTCTTGTGGTGGCTTTTTATCTGAAAGGCAAAAAACACTATTCAGATTTCTAAAGAGAAACGAGTACAACGGCGACGAAGGCTTGGAACCGCCTGAAAAAGATTCCAAGATATAAAACTTCGAGAAGCTTCAATTTGACATAGAAAAGATAAAATAGGTCTCAGGAAAAAGATTTTTTTATTCTTCAAACGTTTCGCTTAGAATGATTGAAGCCGAAGAGATCTCCCCTTCTATTGGAGGATTCATCTTCGAAAGTTTAAGATCAATCGCCTTAATCTGCGAGAACTCAGCCTTCAATGCCCGCACAATCCTTCCCGCCACATGCTCAATCAGATTGGAAGACACTTCCATTTCGCGCTTCACCACTTCGTAGACGGCAGCATAATTGAGTGTATCATTCAGATCATCCGTTATCAATGCCTTCTGGACCGGCACAGTCAGCGTCAAACTGACTGTAAAATCGTTACCCACAACCCGCTCCTGCGGCATAACGCCATGAAAGGCATAAAACTTCATCTCTGTAAGTTCTATTTTTGTAACCATATTTCCTCCTTTTGAATAATGACAGTGCAAGCCAAGAGTAGAATAAACAAACATGTTTGTTTTATCAAGGTGAAGCTTATCATCACATTTGAAGCAAAGATACTATAAAACGAGGAGCAGAACAAAACGAACTCTTTCGTTATTTATACAAGGGACTGTTTTTCTTCGCTTTTTGAAGCAATCAATAAAGGGAAAATCCCTTTATTCAAAAATTTACGTTATATTTGTGACACACAATAGCGCAAACATCATGATTGGAAGAAAACAAAACGAAGAAGAATCACCGAGTGGCTTGCACAACGCATTGTCAACCGGAACAGTCGTCACCGGCAATATCAGCACTGAGACCGACTTCCGTCTCGACGGAAAAGTAGAAGGCGACATCACCTGCAAAGGCAAAATCGTCATCGGTCCCAAAGGCGAAGTCAAAGGCAATATCGAAGCCGATAACGCTGAGATTTTGGGAACTGTTGAAGGCAACATCTTCGTTCGAGCACGTCTATCGCTCAAGGCAACCGCTAATGTGAAAGGCGACATTCAAGTTCAGATACTTGAGGTCGAACCGAATGCCATGTTCAACGGCATTTGTAAAATGGACAGACAAGTCCCTGAACAAAACAGATAAACAAAGAGCAATAATACAAAATCCGACCTATCAAATAAAAAAAAGGAAGGCAATCAGCTGTCTGAATAGCCGATTGCCTTCCTTTTTAATTTGAGTCTGTTGCTTTAAACTAACTCATTGTCTCGTCTTAAAACCTACAACATGTTCCACATAATTGCGGCTTAAAACTCTCAATTTATTTTCTTACACAATGAAATTGAATCAACTTCTATAAGCAATTTATCCGCAACGTGAAGCACCACAGTTCGTACAGATCAAACAACCTTCTTGATAGACAAGCGTTTCGTGACCACAATTCGGACATTTCTGTCCTTTTGCTTCCGTGCCGTTCGGCAGATATTTCTTCAAGGCGCGCTCGACACCGTTCTTCCATGTATTGATGGATTCTTCCTTCAGATCCATGCCTTGAACCAACTTAATAACCTGATCAATAGGCATGCCATAACGCAAAACACCAGAAATCAACTTGGCATAATTCCAAAACTCCGGATTGAATTTGCCATCCAAACCTTCGATGGTCATCTTATAACCACGCTTATTACGGAATTGGAAGTCATAATGTTTCTTGCCATCCTCATCATAACTCTTGATGATTGTTCCTTTGGCAACATTCTTCGGAAGCATGATTCCCTCATCATCGTCGGCAAGACCAGTGAAGATCTCGTATGGACGACCATTAAGCAAACCTACAAAGGCAATCCATTTTTCGCGATTATTCTGGAATTTAACAACATCGGCTTCCAGTTCGCGAGGACGAGTTGATACAATGATTGGCGGTTGCATACAGTTGCAGTCATCTTTCTTCTTCTTTTTATCATCGGCAGCCAGCAAAACACCTGCACGCGAACCTTCACGATAAACAGTGCAGCCTTTACATCCACATTTCCATGCTTCGACATACAGGGAATTAACCAACTCTTCAGTTACATCGTTGGGCAAATTAATAGTAACGCTGATAGAATGATCGACCCACTTCTGAATCCGACCTTGCATGCGAACCTTCTGCAACCAGTCTACATCACCTGAAGTAGCTTTATAATAAGGCGATTTAGCGATCAGTTCGTCCACTTCTTCAGGTGTATATTTTTTAATAACCGAATAGCCGTTAGCAAGCATCCATTCAACGAATTTGTGATGGAAAACAATATATTCTTCATATGCATCACCCGTTTCATCGACAAAATCGACACGAGCTTCTGCATCATTAGGATTCACCTTACGACGACGACGGTAAACAGGCAGAAAGACAGGTTCGATGCCTGATGAAGTCTGTGTCATCAAACTGGTTGTTCCCGTCGGAGCAATTGTCAGACAGGCAATATTACGACGTCCATACTTCACCATATCTTTATACAATGCTTCATCGGCTTCGCGCAAACGATTGATAAACGGATTCTTCTGTTCCCGCTTAGCATCGTATATCTGGAATGCGCCACGTTCTTTCGCCATCGTGACAGACGAACGGTAAGCAGCCAACGCCAAAGTTTTCTGTACATTCTCAGCAAACGCGGTGGCATCTTCAGTTCCATAGCGCAAACCCAATGCAGCAATCATATCGCCTTCAGCTGTAATGCCTACACCCGTACGACGACCCAGTAAAGTCTTTTTCTGAATCTTCTCCCACAAGTGACGCTCAGTTTGTTTGATCTCCATGGATTCTGGATCCGAATCAACTTTGGTCAAAATCTGTTCAATCTTTTCAGATTCCAAATCGATAATATCATCCATGATACGCTGGGCCAGCTGCACATGCTTCTTAAATAACTCGAAATCGAAGTGAGCCTCTTTGGTAAACGGCTTGACAACATACGAATACAAATTGATTGCCAGCAAACGACAGCTATCATACGGACACAACGGAATTTCGCCGCACGGATTAGTTGAAACGGTCTTAAAGCCAAGGTCTGCATAAGAGTCAGGAACAGACTCGCGCAGGATCGTATCCCAGAACAACACGCCCGGTTCAGCTGATTTCCATGCATTATGGATAATCTTATGCCAAAGATCTGCCGCATTAATTTCCTTTATAGTGGTAGGTTCGTCAGAATCTGTCGGATATTGCTGCATATATAAACCATTTGTCTGTACAGCATTCATAAACTCATCATCAATTTTCACCGACACATTGGCACCTGTTACCTTTCCTTCTACCATTTTCGCATCAATAAACGATTCGGCATCCGGATGTTTGATAGAAACAGAAAGCATTAATGCTCCCCGGCGACCATCCTGAGCCACTTCGCGTGTTGAATTGGAATATCGCTCCATAAAAGGAACCAAACCTGTTGAAGTAAGCGCCGAGTTTTTCACAGGCGAACCTTTCGGGCGGATATGCGACAAGTCATGTCCAACTCCACCGCGACGCTTCATCAATTGTACTTGTTCTTCGTCGATACGAATAATAGCTCCATACGAATCAGCATTTCCGTCCAATCCAATCACAAAGCAGTTAGACAGTGAGGCAACCTGATAATTATTGCCAATGCCTGTCATCGGGCTTCCCTGAGGAATAATGTAACGAAAATGATCAAAAAGATCAAATAGTTCCTTTTCTGATAATGGATTAGGATACTTCTTTTCAATCCGAGCAATCTCTGAGGCCAGCCTATGATGCATATCAACAGGCGTTTTCTCATAGATATTACCAAATGCGTCTTTCAAGGCATACTTATTTACCCAAACCTTTGCCGCCAACTCATCGCCGGTAAAGTAATCAAGTGAAGCTTGGTAAGCTTCATCGAAAGTATAAATCTTATGGTCCACGATTATTGTTTATTAATTACACTGCAATATTAGAAATTGTAATTGTATTAGACAAATAAATCAACAAATAAAATCAAACAAATTTCAAAATTTTCCATTTTAGAAAATACATGATTGATTATTAGATATTTAATTTTCTAATTGAAGAATAATGTTTTCCAAAACAGAAAACCACCATTTTAGTGACTTGACAAAAAAAGGAGGCACACCAATTAATGATATGCCTCCTAAATAGAAATTATAATGTTAGTTTTTTAGCATCATCTCTATCTCTTCAACAGAAGAAGAGAACGACTTATTCGTTTCTATTTGATCTTTTACTGTTTTGCAGGCATGCAGAACAGTAGCGTGATCACGTCGCCCGACAATCTTACCAATATTCGAAAATGAGGCATGCGTATACTTTTTAGAAAGATACATAGTCACCTGGCGTGCCTGCACTACTTCGCGCTTACGCGAATTTGTTTGTATGGCATCCGAATCCAGATTATAATACTTGCAAACTATATCCTGAATTTTTTCTACTGTAAGCTGTTTCTTTTCGAGACGTACTACACGGCAAACCACCTGCCGAGCAAGCGTCATATCAATGCCTCTATTGAAAGCCGTAGAATAAGCGAGTAATGAAGCGACAATACCTTCCACATCGCGAACATTCTCTGTAACATTATCGGCTATAAAATTAAACACATCGTCAGGAATGACGATTCCATCGCTACAAATCTTGTTCTTCAGAATCTTCTTACGCAACTCCAAATCCGGACGACTCAATTCGGCTGTTAAACCCCATTTTAAACGCGTAATAAGGCGTTCTTCCATACCCTGAAGGTCTACAGGAGCTTTATCAGAAGTCAGAATCAACTGCTTTCCAAGCAAATGCAAATGATTAAAAATATGGAAGAATGTATTCTGCGTTTTATCCTTTCCGATCAGTTCTTGAATATCATCCAAAATCAGAATATCTACACTCTGATAGAAATACATAAAATCGTTTACTGCATTTTTCAATATTGCATCTGTATATTGTATTGTAAACAGATGAGCCGAAATATAAAGGACTCTCTTTTCCGGATGAATATCCTGTATCAGATTTCCTACGGCATGACACAGATGTGTTTTTCCCACACCTGACGGTCCATAGATAAACATCGGATTGTAGGTTTTACCTGGATTCCTAGCTATCTCTTCACTTGTTGCACGTACTAAACGGTTACTTACACCCTCATAGTAATTATCAAAGGTATACTTGGAATTCAAATGCGATTCCCAATCCTGACGAGCTTTCGAATCAAATAGCCCAGGAATAGCCGTATTATATTCTTCTTTTGTCGCTTTCTTTTCGCTACCTGGCAAATCAACAGTAGCATCTGTTCCGGCATTCTTTACGACCTGAATACTATATTTCAATATGGTATCAGGACCAATAATACGATGCAATGTCTTACCCAATATATCTACATACTTATCTTCCAAATACTCATAGAAAAATTGGGTAGGCACTTGTATTTTAAGTGTATTATTTTCGTACGACAGCGGAACAATAGGCATGAACCATGTTTTGAAAGCGGCCTCCGATACAATATCCTTAATTACCGTAAGACAACTATTCCAAAGAGTTTGACAATCTTGTTCCATGATTCTATGCTTTTCCAATAATACTTCTTTTATTTCCATTTCACATTTACGGTTACAAAGTTTGGAAAATTATTCCAAAAAAAAAAGAGGCGACTAATACTTGAAACGGAAGCATTTTCTATTCTATTCACAATCAATAGTTTAGTTTTAACATTCTCATTTTCTTATTTTTATGAAGACAAAGATTATAAAAGCCCTCTATTTATGGACATTTGACAGACTCAACTCATTCACACATGATTTATAATACAACGCTTCCAAAATCTTTTATTTCCCTAAAAGCAAAGGCATTATATAAACGCAACAGCCTCACACTGTCATTTGGAAAGATTCTAAATAAAAGAGAATAGTAAAAATAATACCAAATTTCTATACACTATTTCTTATTGACTAATATTCAATAGTTTATATTTTAGTATTCTTTTTTCAACAAATCAGATATATATACTCTTCACATTAATCTGTATTTAATTAGAATACAGAAATGTGAATGTAACGTTTAGGATGTTCCTTGAGATCGAGCAGCAAGTTTGAAGCATTCTGAGTAGTAGCATTCAAATTATCATATAAAGCACGGTCATTGAGAAGCAGACCCAAACTGTTATCCTTTGAGTTAAGACGCTGAGTCATCTGTTGCATGTTGTCTAAAGTCTGATTGACTTTATTCAGTGTATTCTGGAAGTCAAGTTTCGTCAGATTCGTACTCACCTCAGACATGTTACTAGAAACTGTCTTCAGATTTCCAAGAATTACCGGCACATCTTGTCCCATCATCTGATTCAGCTGACGCGAAGTAGCAGCCAGATTTCCCGTTGTTTTCTGCAAATTATCCAATGATTGTCCTATAGCCTGATTATTTACAAGCACTTGTAATCCAGTTAAAATTGAATCAATTTTCGGGAGCAACTGTTCGACCTGAGGCAAAATATTATCACTGACTGAACTCATCATATCTTCTGCTGAACGTCCTTCAATGACATCACCAGGTTTTAAATATTCAGAAGTATACTTATTTAATTGTATATGCATCTCGCCACCACTCAAGAAAGTATTGACAAGCGTTACATAACTGCCTTTGTTGATGCGCATGTCATCGTCCAGGCTGATTTCTATAGTAATTTTATTTGTTGTATGATAATCGTACTTAATCTCTCTCACAAGTCCAACCTTGAAACCTTCAACAAAAACAGGCGTTGAAATAGTTACTCCCTTCACATTTGTGCAAACCACATAATAATGATTTACGGGCTTAAACAAATTGATACCTTTCAAATAATTAATACCTATATATAGTAGCACTAAACTGATAATTGTAACAATTCCAATTTTAGCCTCTTTTGTGAATAATCCTTTCATCTTGTCTTTTTTAAATTCGATTACTAATTGTATTTTACTTTTTCTCCATCCTTGAAAGCGACGATGAACGCCTCCTTAAAATCTTTTGCTACTTCCCGGCGTATCTTCTTAATTTCATTGAAATCAGTCGTTTCACCATAAGTATACTTATAAACACCTTTTTCTTGATAAAAATCCACACCGGTGTACCCCTTAAACAGTTTTGACCCGGAAGAAAGTTTTTTATCTGACGTTAAAATTTGCACTTTATACACAATTTGTCCTTTTGAGGCAGTTTTTTCAGGTGTATTTGCATCCGCTTTGGGAGAAACGACATCCGTTGTTTCCGCCGCCTTCGTCTTTATTGCAGAAGAGCGATTCCTATTTTTCTTCTGATTCAAAATATATTCTTCACTACCAGCCGGAGCTTCTGAGTCTGTTTTTTCTGTCTCGACTATAGAAACCGGTTCCTGGTCTTTTACTGTATCGGCATTTGATGCAGAAGAATTGTCGACAAAAGCAGGCTTCTGAGAAGTAATAACGCCACGCTTACGATCATATTCCCATTTATATTTTGAAAACGCATTGTAAATGGAATTAGCCAACTGCTGTTGTCCTTGATCCGACGCCAAAAAACGTTCTTCATTAGAATTACAAATATACCCGAGTTCTATCAAGACACTAGGCATGCCAGTCTTTCTCAATACCAGGAACCCGGCTTGTTTAACACCTCGATCTGAACGAGATGCCGAAACCATGCATTTCTGCACTGTTGAAGCAAAATTAATGCTTTGCTCCATGTGCTTGTTTTGAATAAAATCAAAAATGATATACGACTCTGCCGAATTAGGGTCAAAGCCTTCATACCGCTGCAGGTAATTATCTTCCAACAAAATAACCGAATTCTCACGCTTTGCAACTTCCAGATTCTCATCACTGCGGGCCAGACCCAACGTATAAGTCTCGACACCATCAATTGCGGTCGTCCGCTTAGGTAATGAATTTGTATGAATTGATATAAAGAGATCTGCCTTGCAACGATTGGCTATGTTAGCACGCTCATCCAATTCAACAAAAACATCCGATTTCCGCGTATAAACGACCTTCACATCAGCGTTATTATTTGAAATCAGTGAACCCAATTTAAGTGCAACAGCTAGATTAATAGCCTTTTCATTAATAATTGTACCTTTGGCACCCGGATCTTTTCCTCCATGACCAGCATCTATAACGACAATAAAGTCTTTTGATTTCGCCTGAGAGCCAGGTAAAACACAAAATAATGCCATGATTATAAGAATATATGAAAAAGTACTTTTTGCCACTTCTATATATTTCCGATTATGGCACAAAAGTATAGATTTTTGCCGACTTAAATACGCATTTTTCGAATAAAAAAAGGGCAATTCCTATAGGAATCGCCCTTTCTAATATTCTTATTAAGACTTATTCAGAAACAACCTCAAAAGGAATCTCTACAGAAACCTCTTTGTGAAGTTTTACAATAGCCTTATAATTACCAACTTCCTTAACAGCTTCCTTGATTACGATAATCTTACGATCAATATTGAAACCTTGTTTTTCCAAAGCATCAGCAATCTGAATGTTCGTTACAGAACCGAAAATCGTACCTGTAGAACTTGTCTTTGCACCGATTGTCAAAGTTACATCTTTCAACTTGTCAGCCAATGCCTGAGCATCTTCCTTGATCTTTGCTAGCTTGTGAGCACGTTGTTTCATGTTCTCAGCCAAGATCTTCTTTGCTGATTCTGATGCGATAACTGCTTTACGCTGAGGGATTAGAAAGTTACGACCATAACCGTCTTTAACTGTTACGATATCATCCTTATAACCCAGATTGGGCATATCTTCTTTCAAAATAACTTGCATATTCTGTCTCCTCTCTATATTGTTATTTCATTAAATCAGTTACATAAGGAAGCAATGCCAAGTGACGAGCTCTTTTAACAGCTTGTGCAACACGACGTTGGAATTTCAAAGAAGTACCGGTGATACGGCGGGGAAGAATTTTTCCCTGTTCGTTCAAGAACTTCTTCAAGAATTCTGGATCCTTGTAATCAATATACTTGATGCCATTCTTTTTGAAACGGCAATATTTCTTTTTCTTTACGTCCACTGAAGGTGGAGTCAAATATCTTATTTCAGACGATTGTTGAGTTGTTGTAGTTGCCATAATTAATTATTCTCCTTAGCTGTTGCTTCTTTAGATGCTCTTAAACTTCTTCTCTTTGCAGCATATTCTGCAGCATACTTATCTTGACGGAATGTCAAGAAACGGATGACGCGTTCGTCACGGCCAAAGTTAATTTCCAAAGTGGAAATTGTTTCAGGCTTAGCTTTAAACTCTATCAACTGATAGAAGCCTGTCGTCTTCTTCTGAATCGGATATGCAAGCTTGCGCAAGCCCCAATTCTCTTCATTCACAATCTCAGCTCCTTCTGCTTTAAGGAGATTTGTGAATTTTTCTACCGCTTCCTTCATCTGGGCGTCAGATAAAACGGGAGTTAAAATGAAAACGGTTTCGTAATTGTTCATAAAATCTTGTTTTTATATTTGTTATTTATAAATTGCGGCGCAAAGGTAAGAAGTTTTTTTCTTGATGCAAACTTTTTCTACGACTTATTTATTTTTCTTCTAGTTCTATTTCCAAATTCATCTAATTGTGTTACCCGATTCATTCGGACACAAAAACCATTCCATTCGAAAGAAAAAAAATTTCATTCGAATGAAATGATTCGCGCATTCGAATGAATTTTTTAACGCTTTAATATATACGTAATGCGTTAATTATCAACCATCAAGTATTTTTCACATAAAATTTGGGAGCAATGCCTGTTTGCTGCTTGAAATATTTGCCGAAAGCCGACTGTGAAGAAAAATTAAGCTTATAAGCAATCTCTTGAATATTCATATCCGAAAATTTCAAAAGCGCTTTTGCTTCAAGAATAATATAATCGTTTATCCAATCAGCCGCTGTCTTTCCACTATATTTCTTTACAATATTCGAAAGGTAATTTGCCGTCAGATTCATCTTGGAAGCATAAAATTTCACCGTATGCTCACGTGAGTGGTAGGCTGCCAGTAAAGACATAAACTTTTCAAACGACTGCTGAATACGCGACTTGTTTGAAATGCCATTGTCATTATCACACTTCTGGTATACATTTATAATTGAAATAATCTGATAAACAAACGAAAGCAACAAACCGCGCACAATATTTTCGCTTTCCGAAAGGACCTTTCCTAAATTTTCTTTTATCAGATAATAGTAATATTTCAAACAGACAAGTTCATTAAAAGGAACTTCCGTCAACGGCCTCTCTTTCAATGTAAGATACGAGTTAAGCTTCTGCTTAAACTCTATCTGCAACTCTTTCAGATAATCCGAAGAGATAAGCATCGCATACGCACTAAGATTCGAAACGCTTTCAATCTGAATAATATTCTCCGGGAAACTGATAAAGATTTCGTTTGCCTTGATTTTGTATTCTTTCAGATTGATACGACAATTTATTTCGCCATCCAAACATATTAATATTGTGATTGCATCAATACGGCAGGCAAACTTAAATTGTTCGACAGCCTCAAGGTGATCTGTAATAATTAATTTGTCTTTATAATAGATTGCACCGGGCAAACTCATCTTCTGAAATTTAGATATAGATATATTGTCTAAATCCATCTTCTCCTTTTTTTGGGACAAATATACATCTTTTCTTCAGATTCATCAATTTCAATCCTTTGTTTTGCACAATTTACTCTTTATTTTCATCTTTACTTTTTTCTGTTCTGTTCTTTCCTTTGCAGTCAAAATCAGAAAAACAAGGAGCAGCACTAAAACAAAAAGGAATATGGAAATAAGTAAACAATATAAAAGCAATCTCATCGCCGCTATAATCTTTATGACAATCATACTAATCGTTATCATCATAGGATTGTGCATTCCTGTCGAAAAACAAGAAATTCAAGGAATGACTGAGATTACAGATTATCGCGTGTCAAGTAAGGTACCTGGAAGAATAAAAAAATTCTACGTTAACGAAGGAGACCGTGTGCGCATCGGTGATACTTTAGCTATCTTAGAGGCTCATGAGATCGATGCAAAACTTGCACAAGCTGAAGCTGCACGCTCTGCAGCGCAAGCTATTGAAGAAAAAGCATACAATGGAACACGTCAAGAACAAATTCGAGCCGCTTTTGAAGTATGGCAAAAAGCTAAAGCCGGCCTCGAAATTGCCGAAAAGACTTATGGTCGATTGAGCCGATTGTATAATAATGGTGTCGTACCGGCACAAAAAAGAGACGAAGCTGAAGCCAACTACAAAGCCATGCAAGCATCCGA
This sequence comes from Tannerellaceae bacterium, assembly GCA_036734445.1. Lineage (GTDB taxonomy): Bacteria > Bacteroidota > Bacteroidia > Bacteroidales > Tannerellaceae > Parabacteroides. The sequence continues at coordinate 9,744 of DAIMYP010000046.1, read as the reverse complement.
AAAAGCAGCCAAATCACAATATGACATGGCAATAGAAGGCGCTCGAAGAGAAGATAAAGAGATGGCCAAAGCACAAGTAAACAGGGCTAAAGGTGCCATTTCAGAAGTTTCGTCATACGTAAAAGAGACTGTACTTATTGCCGTTGCAAATGGTGAAGTGACAGAAATATTCCCTGAAATAGGCGAACTGGTAGGCACTGGTGCACCGATCATGAACATCAACATCACAACAGATGCGTGGTTCACCTTCAACATCCGCGAAGATATGCTCTATAGTATATATGTAGGAGAAAAAATGAACGTATATATTCCTGCACTTCAAAAAACCGTTCCCGTAAAAATCACACTGATAAAGAATGTGGGGGATTTCGCCGCATGGAAAGCTACAAAATCCTTGGGGCAATATGATCTGAAAATATTTGAAGTACAAGCAAGACCATTACAGCCCATGACGAAACTGGAACCAGGAATGTCGGCTATCTTAAAGAAATAAAAGGATGGATAAGAATATTTTTCAACGCATATTCGATATTTTCAAACGTGAAGTGTGGCTCTTCGCGCAAAGGCCGATGTTTCTATTCTGCATCATCATTGCGCCTATAGCCTGCATCATCTTTTTCGTCACATTAATGAAAAGCGGACTGCCAACAGACTTGCCTACAGGGATCGTCGATATGGACAATACGCACATCACACGTATTATTACCCGAACAATCGATGCGCTCGAAGAGACCAAGATCGTCGCTCACTACAGGAACTTCACCGAAGCGCGTGAAGCCGTGCAAAAAGGCGAAATTTATGCATTTTTCTATATTCCAAAAGGAACAACCGAAGAGGCATTGGCCAGCAGACAACCGACAGTTTCGTTCTACACCAACGAATCTTACTTCGTCGCAGGCACACTGCTTATGAAAGATTTGCGGACAGCATCAGAACTAACAGGTTTGGCACTAAGCAGAGAAACTCTGTATTCTAAAGGAGCAACCGAACGACAAGCTTTATCTATCATTCGCCCAATCGTTACTGAAGCTCATCCGCTTAATAATCCAATGCTTAACTATTCAATCTATTTGAATAATATCTTGTTGCCGGGAATACTCATTCTTTTGATTCTTCTGACAACGACCTACACAATCGGCTACGAATGGAAACAAGATACTCAAAAAGAATGGTATAAGTTGGCCAACGGATCGTCGTTTGTTGCTTTAATAGGAAAACTATTGCCTCAAACGGTCATTTTTTCGAACATTATTACATGTTATGATGTCGTATTCTATAAGTTTCTAGGCTTTCCCTGTCTTTGTGGCATTGGAAGTATGATAGCACTTGGAATTCTGACCGTTCTGGCATCACAGGCTTTCGGTATCTTCTTATTCGGACTGTTTACCGGATTCATGCGAATAGCCATGTGTCTTTCTGCATTATGGGGAATATTATCTTTTTCACTTTGCGGATTCACATTCCCGGTTACAGCCATGCACCCTGTACTTAAAGCATTAGCCTATCTTTTCCCACTCAGGCATTATTATCTGATTTATGTCAATCAGGCGCTCGATGGAAATCCAATAGGTTATGTCTGGACATCCGTATTATGCATGTTGGCATTTCTGATACTTCCTTTCTTTGTTTTATTCAGATACAACATCGCATTCAAAAAATACAAATATATCCCATAACGCTTGAAAACAGATAAAAATGAAACATATTGTAGACATTATACATATTTGGTACGAAGAATTTTCGGATATACTGAAAGACAAAGGAATATTAATATTCATTCTTTTTGTTCCTATCATGTATCCGCTTCTGTACTCATTCGTTTATACAAATGAATTGGTCAGACAGGTTCCTATAGCCGTCGTTGATGAAAATAAATCGCATTTCAGCCGTGAATTCATACGCAAAATGGATGCATGTACTGAGATTCGTATCATGTCTTTCTGCAATGATATGGAAGAAGCACGCCATTTGCTGATGCAGCAAAAAGTATACGGTATTCTTCGTATTCCAAAATCATTCACATGGGATTTGAATCATGGCGATCAGACTTATGTTGGCGTCTATAGTGACATGTGCGTCATGCTATATTATAAAGCATTACTTATATCGGCTACAAACGTTTCACTTGAAATGAACAAAGATATTAAAGTGCGCCGTTATATGAATAATACAACCACACGCCAGGATGAAATCAGTCGTATGCCAATCAAATATGCATACGTGCAACTTTATAACCCCCAGAGCGGTTTTGCCACTTTCTTGATTCCGCCGGTACTGATGCTGATCATTCAACAAACATTGTTACTCGGAATTGGCATGTCGATGGGACGCGCTCGCGAAAAAAATGACGGTCAGATTATTCCATTCAACAAGTATTACAAGAATGCTGTAAAGATTGTCCTCGGTAAAGGACTTGTCTATTTCATGATTTACATTATCATGGCCATTTATATGTACACTTATGTTTCAAAAGATTTTGGATTACCTCAACTTGGTCATTATGACACTTTCATTGCTTTCATCATACCATTTATATTATCATGCATTTTCTTCGCGATGGTTCTCTCTTCATTTGTCTACCGTCGCGAAGATTGCATAATGCTTTTCGTCTTTCTTTCTGTACCGATACTTTTCATGTCGGGCGTCACATGGCCTGGATCCAATATTCCGGCTTTCTGGAAATATGTTTCTTATATCTTCCCAACTACGTTCGGAATCAATGGATATGTTCGAATCAACAATATGGGAGCATCTTTGTATGAAGTAGCCGACGAATACCATGCCTTATGGTTGCAAACCGGCATTTACTTCTTCATCGCTTGCCTGATTTACTATACGCACATTTTCAAGTGCGTAGCCCGAATAAAAAAACCGATAGACATAATAGAGAAAATTTGATAATCGACGAAACAAATTGAATCGCAGATACTTTATCCTAATCTATACCGATTCAATTTGAATCAGGCACATCGGGACAAAATTTATGCCGATTCAAATTGTAAAATCATTTTTTAAATGATTTGCTCAAAAACAATTTGAATCGGCATTTTTATTGACCCGGCAGTTCCGGCACAAATTATGTCGGGACCGCCCGAATCAAGATATTGTAAATAAATATAAAAGCCTACGATAACGAACCACCGATAATATCCAGCAATTCATTCGTGATAGCCTGCTGACGGCTCTTATTGTACATAACAGTAAGATCCTGCAACAGTTCGTCGGCATTATCGGTAGCTGTTTGCATAGCCAT
>DAIMYP010000046.1:0-6391 GCA_036734445.1 Tannerellaceae bacterium | reverse complement strand
GCAACCATCTTCATTGCCGAAGTAATCTTTTGAGTACTCCGCACTGAGGCGATTCTCTGCTTAACTTCTTTCAGTGATGCCATATTTATTTGCTTACTTTAAATTGTCCGGCTACATCCGATGCAACCTGTTCAATAATAGCGGTCAGTTTATCATCAATAACGCCATTGGCTAAAACATCAAGCACATCCGTCTGATGATTGGCACGCATTACTTTCAGAAATGACTCCTGAAAAGCACGTACTTCTGTCAGAGGCACTTCGCGCAGCAATCCATGCGTTCCGCAATAAAGGATAGCAATCTGTTCGCCAACAGACATTGGCTCATGTTGCGGCTGAATAAGCAATTGATTGTTTTTACGACCGCGATCGATAGCCATAGCTGTCACTGCATCCATATCGCTACTGAATTTCGAGAACGATTCCAGTTCACGATATTGCGCCTGATCGATTTTCATCGTACCGGCAACCTTTTTCATACTCTTGATCTGAGCACTACCACCTACACGAGATACTGAAATACCAACATTGATAGCCGGACGGAAACCTTGATTGAACAAGTCTGTCTCAAGGAATATCTGTCCATCAGTAATTGAAATTACATTCGTAGGAATATAGGCTGATACATCACCGGCTTGTGTTTCAATGATAGGAAGTGCGGTAAGCGAACCTCCGCCCTTGACCTTACCTTTCATACTTGCTGGCAGATCGTTCATCTGTTCTGCAACTTCTTGCTGATTGATAATCTTTGCTGCACGCTCCAAAAGACGGGAATGCAAATAGAAAATATCACCCGGATAAGCTTCACGTCCTGAAGGACGACGCAAAATCAATGAAACCTCACGATAGGCAACTGCCTGTTTCGAAAGATCATCGTAAACGACCAATGCATCACGACCGGTATCACGGAAATATTCTCCAATAGCAGCTCCGGCAAACGGTGCAAAATACTGCAATGCAGCCGGATCGGCAGCAGTAGCCGAAACAACGATTGTATAAGGCATTGCGCCATATTGTTTCAATGTATTGACAATATTGGCAACAGTAGAACCCTTTTGTCCGATAGCTACATAAATACAATAGACAGGTTTCCCTGCTTCGTAATTCGACTTCTGATTGAGGATTGTATCAATAGCGATTGACGTTTTTCCAGTCTGTCGGTCACCAATAATCAACTCACGCTGTCCACGTCCAATAGGGATCATGGCATCGATAGATTTCAAACCCGTTTGCAACGGCTGATTAACCGGCTGGCGAAAGATAACTCCCGGCGCTTTACGTTCCAATGGCATCTCACAAAGCTCACCATCAATCTGTCCGCGTCCATCCAAAGGTTCACCCAGAGGATCGATCACACGACCCAACATGCTCTCACCCACTCTGATGGAAGCGATACGTTTCGTACGCTTAACGGTCATGCCCTCCTTAATCTGGTCGGTCGGTCCGAGTAGCACAGCACCCACATTTTCTTCTTCCAGATTCATAACGATAGCTTTCATTCCATTATCGAACTCCAGCAACTCGTTAGCCTCAGCGTTCAACAATCCATAAATACGTACTACGCCATCACTTACTTGAAGGACTGTTCCCACCTCTTCAAATTGAAGTGAAACATCAATATCTTTCAGTTGTCGGAGCAGTACCTCAGATACTTCGCTGGGTTTTATATTTTCAGACATACTTTTTCCTTTTAGACTATTCTTTTATTCTTTTCAATGAACTGTTGTTTAACCTTCGACATCTGTCTTGCGATACTGGCATCCAGACGATAAGTACCAATCTCAAAGATAAAGCCACCTATCAATTCCGGATCTGTCTTCGTCGAAAACTCAACAGTTCCTTTTGTTTCATCAACTATCAGTTTGCGGATTCGATTTACTACCTCTTCCTTTACAGGATAGGCAGTAATCAAACGGCCTTTACTGATATTTTTTTGTTTCAGATACATGTCAATGAAGGCATGCACCATAAACTGCAGGAATTTTTCTCTCCTTTCCTTCAGTACTAACCATACAAATCGGCTGAATTCTTGCGTTACCTCAACTCCCGCTGCATTACAAATCACTTTGTGCTTCAATTCTGAAGTTAACATCGGATTGTCCACAGTATTGTGTAGCTCAGGAACCTGCAGATAGCTGTCTTTCAATGTTTGCACATTCTGATAGACAGCATCTTCTGTATTGTTCTCATTCGCCAACGCTAAAAGAGCTTTCGCATAACGGTTAGAGATGACTCCTATATCCATGGCTATCAGTTTTTAGAAGTAAAAGTTTCATCCAGCAGACGTTCTATCATCTCCGTCTGTTCGCTTTCACTATTCAAGTCCTTACGAAGCACTTTTTCAGCAATATTTACAGACAGAACAGCCACCTGGCGACGGATATCGCGAATGGCATCTTCCTTTTCTGCTTTAATCTGAAGTTTTACTTCATCAAGCATCTTGGCTCCTTCAATCTGTGCCTGCGTTTTAGCTTCACTAATGATGCGTTCGCGTGTAGCGGTAGCTTCATTCAGTATACGAACTTGTTCTTCGCGAGCTTTAGCTAATATAGTTTCACCTTCAGCCTTCAAATTAGCCAATTGTTCATTCGCTTCTTTAGCAACGACCAACGAGTGATCAATGTACTCCTTGCGTTCATTCACCATCTTGATAATGATGGGAAATCCATACTTTGCAAGTACAAAGAACACGACGCCGAAGCAAAGCAGCATCCAAAACAATAGACCACTATCGGGCATTAACAATGACATAGTCGCTTACCAATTAAAGTGCAAGGAAACAAATAACGATAGCAAACAATGCAACACCTTCGACCAATGCAGCGAAGATAATGACGTTCATACGAAGGTCACTGATAATCTCTGGTTGGCGAGCCATTGCTTCCATACCAGAAGCACCAATTCTACCAATACCAACACCTGCACCAATTGCAGCCAAACCTGCACCAATTGCAGCACCGATTTTACTTAATCCAAGCCCTGTAGCGGCAGCTTGTAACAACACTGTTAATAACATACTATTCATTTCATTTAAGTTTTTATATTATTATCTTTTTGAATTTTTCTCTGGAGCTTCCTCTAATCGAGATAAGCCGATAAATACTGCCGAAAGCATTGCAAACACGTATGCTTGAATGAAAGCGACAAGTAATTCGATGAATCCCATAAATATCGTAAACAAGACTGATACAACAGTCATTGTACCATTGACAATCGGACCCATACTAACGGTGATGAATACCAAACTAATCAAAGCCAAAATAGCTGAATGCCCGCCCATCATATTTGCAAAAAGACGAATCATCAATGCAAACGGTTTTGAGAAAACACCCACCAATTCAATCAACGGCATGAAAGGTACCGGCACTTTCAACCACGTTGGTACTTTAGGCCAGAAAATATCTTTCCAATAATTCTTATTTCCCCACAAATTGATAGCGACCATTGAGAATAATGCCAAAACAAAAGTAATGGCAATATTGCCCGTAACGCTTACGCCACCTGGAAAAATAGGAATCAATCCCATCAAGTTGTTTATTAAAACGAAAAAGAAAACGGTAAGGATGTAAGGTGAATAGAACTTGTAATCTTTCCCGATACAAGCTTTTACAACATCATCCTCTATTGCCATCACTGCCATTTCCATCAAACCGACAAAACCTTTGGGGGCTTCCGATTGTGGTGTATGTTTTCTGTGCCATCTGGCTGTACCTAATATAATTATAAGCAACAGCGCACTGTTAATCAATAATGCCAAAGTCGTTTTCGTAATCGATATATCTATCGGACGAACTTCCTGTCCGGAAGCATCCGTTTCAACAACCTTTCCTTGATAATTGCCTTCAGTAGCAATCCGAAAACCTTCATAAACTGTTCCTTTAGGGAAAAGATGTGAAGACAGGAATGTATGCCACCCAGTCTGATGGCTGAAAACAATCACCGGAAGATATACGCACAATTTAGTATTGCCCACTTTCGTAATGTCCCAATCATACGAATCTGTAATATGCCCGATCACAAGATCTTTGACATTCACAGCTTCCTTTGTCTGAGCGGGAGCTGCATTTTCTGCAGAGGCAGAAAAGCACGACATCAGGATGAAGCAGAGAACAATACCAAAATATTTTATTCTATTGATTTTCATTTTTCCTCTTCTCTATCATTTTTTTCTTCAAATTCTGTTCGTATAAACAAAAGAATATTGTTTCAAACAGAATAGTCATCAGATAAAATAAAAAGAACGTTATTACAAAATCCGATTTGTGAACCTTAATGACCAATATATATATAAACAGAAGCATCATCGAAATTACCATCTTCACAAATTTCATACCGAGATATACTGAAAGTAATTTCTTTGGTGCATATTGTCTAAATTGATCGAATGTGGTAATGTAGTAAACACCAAAAAGAAAGAAAAATACCGGAATGCACGGATACAAAGAAAAATAATGCTCCGGGTAAAGTATTTTGAGAATTACCCATCCGACTATACCACAGATCAGACATACAAATGCCTTCCAGAATAGGAATCTTTTTTTTGTTATTGTTATACTCATTACTACATGTTTTTTATTGTTCAACACAAACCGAAACTTCGTCTTTCCTTACTTCTACAAAACCGCTCTTGATAAGCACTTCCGTAGCTTCTCCTCCTTTAACAAACCTGATCTTTCCCTGAGAAAGAGATGAAATCAAAGCTGCATGCATCGGTAAAACTGTAAACTGTCCACTCGTGCCCGGAAAATCTACACTTTCTACATCGCCCTTAAAAATCACTTTTTCAGGCGCTACAATCGCCAAGTTCAGAGACCGTTTCATAAATTGTCTACTTTATATTTGCCGATTCCAAAATCTTCTTGCCTTTTACTATGGCATCTTCTATGGTACCTACATTCAAAAAGGCCTGTTCCGGTAAATAATCAACTTCACCATCCATAATCATCTTAAAGCCTTTGATGGTGTCTTCGATATTCACCATAACACCTGGAAGTCCTGTAAACTGTTGAGCCACAGTAAATGGTTGAGAAAGGAAACGTTGTACACGACGAGCACGATTTACCGTCTGACGATCCTCTTCACTCAACTCATCCATACCTAGAATGGAGATAATATCTTGTAATTCCTTATTACGTTGCAATATCTGTTTTACTCGTTGTGCCACTTCATAATGTTCTTTACCAACGACCAACGGATCCAATATTCGTGAAGTTGAATCCAACGGATCAACAGCCGGATAGATACCCATTTCAGTAATCTTACGATTGAGCACCGTCGTTGCATCCAAATGGGTAAAAGTCGTTGCCGGAGCCGGGTCAGTCAAGTCATCGGCCGGAACATATACCGCTTGTACAGAGGTAATAGAACCATTCTTGGTTGACGTAATTCGTTCCTGCATCTGTCCCATTTCAGTTGCCAACGTAGGCTGATAACCTACGGCTGAAGGCATTCGTCCAAGTAAGGCCGAAACTTCAGAACCTGCCTGAGTGAAACGGAATATATTATCGATAAAGAACAATATATCGCGCGGACTATTTTCATCTCTATCCTTCCTGTCACGGAATGATTCAGCTACTGTTAATCCAGAGAGTGCAACCGAAGCACGTGCTCCCGGCGGCTCATTCATCTGTCCATAAATCAGTGTTACCTGCGAATTATTTACTTCATTGAAATCAACTTTCGAAAGATCCCATTCGCCTTTCTCCATTCCCTTCTTAAACTCCTCTCCATAACGGATAACGCCAGATTCAATCATCTCACGTAAAAGGTCGTTTCCTTCACGGGTACGTTCGCCAACACCAGCAAAAACTGAAAAACCATGTTGTTTCTTGGCTATATTGTTGATCAACTCCTGGATCAATACTGTCTTTCCAACGCCAGCACCACCAAACAATCCAATCTTACCACCTTTACAATACGGCTCCAACAAATCTATCACCTTTATTCCGGTATATAAAACTTCCTGGACGGTCGACAGATCTTCAAACTTTGGAGGTTCTCTATGAATAGGCAGTGCACCCTCTTTATTTAGAGGATTCATTCCATCAATGGCATCACCAATAACATTCATCAGACGGCCTTTAATTTGGTTTCCTATAGGCATTGTTATAGAACGTCCCATAGGCAAAACCTCCATTCCTCGACGCAAACCATCGGTACTATCCATTGCTACGGTACGCACGGTATCCTCTCCAATGTGCTGTTGAACTTCAACAACCAGAGTCCTACCATCATCCCGCTTAATAGTCAGTGCGTCATGAATGCTTGGAAGGAGAAGATCCGTATCGATGTTCTTGCCTTCAAAAAATACATCCACCACAGGACCAATAACCTGTGAAATATGTCCAATAATCTGTGACATAAGCTCTTATTTTGTTTTTAATATTACAATT
>DAIMYP010000045.1:0-31383 GCA_036734445.1 Tannerellaceae bacterium | reverse complement strand
TAGTAGCTGACGATTCTTTATGAAATTTGTACTCTGTTTTTCTGCATTATTTTTTTAGCAAGAAACTATCTTCATTTATAAAGCACAGCTGTTCCGGCAGCTGTCACCATTAACATACTACTGTTTGAACCAACTGTTTCATAATCTAAATCGATTCCTATGATTGCGTTTGCGCCAAGACGGGCAGCTTGTTCTGACATTTCTTTTAATGCTGTTTCTTTAGCTTCATGAAGAACGCTTTCGTATGCGCTAGCTCTACCCCCAACGATATCGCGAATGCCTGCAAAGATGTCTTTAAAAATATTAGCTCCAATGATTGTTTCTCCAGAGACTATTCCAAAATATTGGATGATCTCTTTACTTTCCAAGTTGTTTGTTGTAGTTAAAAGCATAATCTGATTTTTTTAGTTTTTCCAAAGATAATTATTTCTATTGATTTCTTTTCTAATAATCATTTCTTGATCTACTATTTTTTTGCTAAATGTGTTATATGCTAATTGAACTTATTTTGAAGCGTTTGCTATTATTTTTTTCCAAGTATTGATTTCTGATTGATTATGTTTATCTTTGAACGCTGATTAATGATTAAAGAAAACGCTATGTTTATTGTAATAGGAATAATGTTTGGAGGAATTGCCTTCGGTTATTTTCTTCGCAGGGTTACGCTTTTTCAAAAGATGTCTAATCCAATTTTTTATACGATCCTTCTTCTCCTTTTTATGTTGGGTCTTTCAGTCGGAGCAAATAAAACCATTATGAGTAATTTGGCTACATTGGGGTGGCAAGCTTTACTAATTGCTATTGCCGGAACTTTGGGTAGTATAATTATGGCAAAGATTGTATATAATCGCTTTTTCAGGGAAAGGGAGAAGTCATGAAGGGCAGTTTATTGGTCGTTTCGTTTTTTGCTTTAGGCTGTTTGGTTGGATGGTCGGGTTATTTTCCTGAATTTTTGCTTAAAGGGGATGTCTCTATGTATGTGCTTTACTTATTGATGTTTCAAGTGGGAATAAGCATTGGAAGCGATAAGAAACTGAAAGATATTTTGCGGAGTATTCGTCCAAAGTTATTACTTATTCCTATGGCTACAATGTTTGGAACCTTATTGGCTGTAGCTCTGGTTAGTATGCTTTTACCAAAATGGAGTTTGTTCAATTGCTTGGCAATTGGCAGTGGTTTCGCTTATTATTCCTTATCTTCCATTTTGATTACACAATTGAAAACATCGACTTTAGGGTTGCAGATGGCTACTGAATTGGGAATTATAGCTTTGATGTCGAATGTATTAAGAGAAATTATGGCATTGCTAGGGGCTCCTTTGTTTGTTAAGTATTTTGGCCGTTTAGCACCGATATGTGCTGGAGGAGCGACTACCATGGATACTACTTTGCCTATTATTACGCGTTATTCAGGAAAGGATTTAGTATTTGTCTCTATTTTTCATGGTATGCTTATGGATTTTTCTGTTCCATTTTTAGTGTCTTTCTTTTGTTCTTTTTAAGTGATTAGTTATGTGTTGATTAAAAAGTAATAGTAAAAATTATAGTATGAAGAAAATTATTTTGAGTGTTTTATTAGCATTATTTTCTTTGCCAGCATTATTAATGGCTGATGGAGAAGCGCGCTTATTGCGTTTCCCTGCCACCAATGGCAATGATATAGTCTTCTCTTATGCTGGAGATTTGTATAAGGTCGCAGTTGCCGGTGGCGAAGCTCAGCGTTTGACTTCACACATAGGATATGAGATGTTTCCGCGTTTTTCTCCTGATGGAAAGACAATAGCATTTACTGGGCAATATGATGGAAATACTGAAGTGTATACTATGCCCTCTTTAGGTGGAGAACCGCTCCGTATTACATATACTGCTACAAATAGTCGTGATGATTTGGGTGATAGAATGGGACCAAATAATATCGTTATGGCTTGGACTCCTGATGGTAAGCAGATTGTTTATCGTAATCGTATTGGTGATGGTTTTATTGGAAAACTTTGTAGGGTTAATAAAGACGGTGGTCTTTCTGATATTATTCCGTTGCCCGAAGGGGGATTTTGTAGCTATTCGCCTGATGGAAAGCAATTAGCTTACAACCGTGTGATGCGTGAGTTCCGTACATGGAAGCATTACAAAGGAGGCATGGCTGATGATGTGTGGATTTATAATCCAGAAAATAAAACTGTTGAGAATGTAACGAATAATCCGGCTCAGGATATTTTTCCTATGTGGGTTGGTGATGAAATTTATTTTCTCTCTGACCGCGATAGAGTTATGAATGTCTTTGTTTATAATTTGACGACAAAATCTACTGAGAAGGTTACTAATTTCACCGATTATGATGTGAAGTTCCCGAGTGCTTTTGGTCATACTATTGTGTTTGAGAATTCAGGTTATATCTATAAATTGGATGCTACGACCAAGAAGGTGGAAAAGGTAAATATTATATTGAACTCAGACAATACCTATGCGCGTAGCGAAATTAAAGATGGATCCGATTATGTTACTGCTGCTAGTTTGTCTCCAGAAGGCGAACGCATCACAGTTTCTGCCAGAGGGGAAGTCTTTAATTTGCCAACTGAAAAAGGCGTCACAAAGAATATCACTCGCACACCGGGCGTTCATGAGCGTGATGCAGAATGGTCTTCGGATGGAAAGTTTATCGTATATGTCTCTGACCAGACAGGAGAAACTGAACTTTTTATGCAAAATGCCGAAGGAAGTGAGCCAGTGCAGTTGACAAAGGATAATGATACCTATATAGGCTCATTTGAGTTGAGTCCTGATTCCAAAACTATTGTCTTTACTGATAGGAAGAATCGTTTGAAAATAGTTGATATTGCGTCGAAGCAGATGACTACTTTGTTGCAGGATTCATTGGGATGGCCTGGCGATCCGTCATTCTCTCCTGATAGCAAATGGATTACTTATACACGGAAGGCAAATAATGATTTCAATATCGTTTATGTCTATAATCTGACGGAAAAGAAAGAATATGCTGTTACCGACAAATGGTACAATTCTAGTTCTCCAGTGTTTAGTTATGACGGTAAGTATCTGATATTTAGTTCTGCTCGTGATTTTAATCCAAACTACGGCTCAACGGAATGGAATCATGTATACAATAGTATGTACGGCGTTTATTTGGCATTACTTTCTAAAGATACACCTTCTCCTTTCCTTGAGAAAGATGCACAAGTAAATGCTGAGAAGAAGGATGAATCATCAAAGAAGGAAATCAAGTCTGATAAAAAAGAGAATAAAGCAGATAAGAATGATGATGTCCCAACAGTAAGGATTGATGTTGATGGGCTTATTGATAGAATAGTAAAACTTCCTTTGGGAGGTTCTTATTATGATAATTTTTATTCTGATGGAAAGAAAGTATATTATTGGAGTAAAGGTGCTACGAAAGTCTATGACTTGAAGGATCAAAAAGAAGAAATCGTGGCCGAAGGTGCTTCAATGAACGTGGCTTATGGCAGTAAAAAAGCTTTGTTTGTCAAAGGTAATCAGTTGTATGTGATGGATATTCCCTCTGGGAAGGCTGATTTAAGCAAGCCTGTAAATCTTTCAAATATGAAAATTACAGTTGATTATCCACAAGAATGGACTCAGATATTCAATGAAGCTTGGCGCGTTTATCGTGACGGATTTTATCAACCTACTATGCATGGTATCAATTGGAAAGCCATGCACGACAAGTATGCTGTTCTTGTTCCATATGTGAAGAACCGTACTGATCTTAATTATGTGATTGGTGAGATGATTGGTGAACTTACTTCAGGGCATGCTTATGTTGCTATGGGCGAAGCAAAGAATGCCGCTCGAATTAGTACAGGATTGTTGGGTGCTGAACTGTCGCGCGACAAAAGTGGATTTTTCCGCTTGGATAAGATTTTAGATGGCGTTGCTTGGAACAAAGATCTTCGTTCGCCTTTAACTGATCCGGGTATCAAAGTGAAGGAAGGTGAATATATTGTGGCTATTGATGGAGTTGCAACGACGACTGTGAAAGATATTTATTCTCTTTTGATAGGCAAAGCTGATGTTCCAACCGAACTTTCAATCAATGGCAAACCCGAATTGGCCGGTGCTCGCAAGGTGGTAATCAGTCCGATTGCTGATGAGTATCCACTTTATCATTACGCTTGGGTCCAGGAAAATATCAAGAAAGTCGATAAGGCAACGAATGGTAAGGTTGGTTATATCTACATCCCTGATATGGGTTCAGACGGATTGAATGAGTTCGTACGCTATTTCTATCCGCAGTTGGATAAGGAAGGATTGATTATTGATGATCGTGCAAATGGAGGAGGCAATGTTTCTCCAATGATTCTCGAACGCTTGGCACGCGAACCTTATCGCCTAACAATGAGTCGTTTCTCTAAACATGTCGGAACTGTCCCTGATGGGACACAAGTGGGGCCGAAGGTTTGCCTTATCAATAAATATTCGGCTTCCGATGGTGATTTGTTTCCATGGGGATTTCGTGCGCTGGGTTTGGGTAAATTGATTGGAACAAGAACTTGGGGCGGTATTATTGGTATCAGCGGAACATTGCCTTATATGGATGGTACAGATATCCGCGTTCCTTTCTTTACCAGTTATGATGTGAAAACCGGACAGTGGATCATCGAGAATCACGGTGTCGATCCGGATATCCTGATTGATAATGATCCGATAAAGGAATATGTAGGCGAAGATCAGCAGTTAAATCGTGCTATTGAGGAAGTGATGAAAGAACTGCAAAATCGCAAGCCTCTGCCTCCTATTCCGGCACCGAGAGATTTTTCAAAGTGATATAAATACGAGATTTATTTATAAAAGAACGCGGACTCAAATAGGATAACCTATTGGGTTCGCGTTCTTTTCATCAGAATTCTCTGAAGAAGGCAAATCTGCTTTTTAATGAATCAGCACTTTCTGATGGCATCAAAACAGTATGTCTCTTCTATTGAATCTCAGAGTTTGATGTTGATAGCTTCTCCTTCTTTTACATTCTTCTTGTAAACTGTTTTGCCCTCGCTGCTGACGATAACATTTAGTTTAGTGCCTGTACGTTTCACTGCAATATCGAACGGATGACCAAAAGCGCCGATCTTGTTCAGACTCATATGATCCCAATCTTTAGGAAGACGTGGCGTAAAGGTGAAAGCATGTAGTCCTATAGGACGGATACCAAACATTCCTTCAGTGATGATGCGGCAATAAAGCCCGCTTTCAGCAGATAAATGTCGTTGGCTTCCTTCCGGCCATGCTTCTATAGCATATGGTACGTGTTCGCCCAGTAGGCGGCGGTTGGAATAGAATTTGAGGTAATTGATGGCTTTTTCGGTTTCGCCGCAAGCAAACACACCGCGCATAGCATACAGCGTCGAGCGATCCCAGAATGTTTCACTGCCTGCTTGTGAAAGTAATCCATTTTCTGTCCAAAGCCGTGGTGAAAACAGTGCGTTGATAGTTGCCTCTTTGCGATCGTAGATGCCCATTACTAAAGGAACACAGATCCAAGCGCGTAGCACGTCATTCCCTTCATAATACCGGTAAGTGTTAAAGCCTTCAACCGTACTTCCAAAATACTTGTCAATATTTTTCTTGAGTATTTCAGCTCGTTTCGTATAATCTGCCAATTGCGAAGCCGGTTTGCCAAGGTCTTTTCCTAAAAATGCGGCTGAGCGTAAGGCGTCATAATAGAGCGATGATGTACACAAATTGGCTTTGCCTGCAGGAAAACGACCTTCCAGTTCGTCAGCATCCGAAGCAACAACCCCACTCTTGTTCAGTTGGCGCTTGCAATATTCGAGTGTCCATTCAATCAGCGGCCAGAGTTTTTCAGCTTCAGCTTTGTTGCCACGTTCCAATGCATAGCGAGATGCGCCGTATGCAATCATAGCTCCATCTCCACGGTCACCTGCACCATTCCAGATATCTGTTCCTTCGGCAATGATAGAACTTGGAATAGGCTTATATTCAGGGTTCATGAAGCGAGCAAAGAGCATATAAGCGTTCAATGCTGAACGGTTGCCAATGTCGTATCCTAAATATGGAAAGAACGGGTTGACATATTCGGCTTGGTCGTTTGCCCATATGGCAGCGTAGTAAGATTCGCCGCCCGGACCATGCATCAGTCCGCCTTTAGTGTCATAAATGCTTTCAGCGGCACGAATTTTGGCGAATGCGAACATTCTGTCGATAGTTGGATCAGGCGTATCGAGCACTAGTTTTCCCCAGAATTCGGCAACAAGATTTTGTCGTGCCTGTAGTTCTTGGTCGATATTTAGTGTTTGTTCTTTTTCACTGGATTTGTATGCAGAGTAGGTAGCGGTAAATGTCACCTCTTCGCCTTCCTTCAAGTCCTTCGCCGTTTGTCCGTCAACAGCTGCAATCACGGAGTAACTGCCATCAACACCTTGCGCGGCATTTGTCTTTATCTCCGAGCGTGCTGCCGGTATTTCCACTCTAGCCGGACCCTTGCCACTGTTTTTCAATATATATTTTTCGCACAGTGCGGGTTCTGTTGTCGAAGGGAAAATGATGCGTGTCAACTCCAGTTTGCCGTCTCTAGGCATGGCGAAAGTACTGTGTACAATCATAGTTCCGTTGAGCGTGATGTCGGTCACTTTTTCGTTCTGCATGGTCTGTCCATTCACTTCAATCATGTTTGTTACGTTCCATCCGAAGCGACGCATCAGACTGGCGTGGGTGTTGTTTGGAATTGTCCGGAGCATTGGCCAAACTAAGCTGCGATTCAGTATGAACGCACCTTTTTCGTCAACGCCATAGCGCAACACGGTTGATACTTTCAGACCACTCATTTCGATATGGTCTTCGTGTGGCAGATTTCCGTCCACTTTCCATGTGATTCCGCCATCAGAATTGATGACCCAACGATTTGCTGCCGTTGCACTAAGGCAACATACGGCAAAGAATGTCAGTAGAAGATAAATTTGTTTCTTCATGGCTATAATAAATTTGTTTCAAAGTAAAGAATTATTCAATCTTCAACCAAACATTTGATGGTTTTTCTCTTTCTTTTGAAACAAAATAGATATTGAGTGAACACTCTATTTATATAGTTTTTACCTTTGCAGTGCTTAAGAAAAGCAGATTAAATTAAAGTAGTAAACAAATGTATAACCTCTTCATAACAAATAACCCCCCGGTTGCAGCTTAATGGCTGAACAACCGATTTTTGTATTTTCATTCCTGATTTCAAACAGGTAGAAGATATATTATGCCTTTTCGCGTTCAAGGTTGTTGAGCCTTTTCTATGTGCTTTTATCTATTAATTAAACAACCTGAAATAAATAACTAAGATATGTTTTATATAAGTGACATAATGAACACAGCACCGGTTGTGTTCAAGTCAGATTTGCAGAAAAGTGTTTATGAAATGCTGAAAAAAAACGGTATTTCTTTTGAACGTGTAGATACGGATGAAGCCATTTCAATGGATGATTGCGTATTGATTGACGCAAAATTGAATATGAATATGGTGAAGACGCTATTCCTTTGTAATCGCCAGCAGACTGAATTCTATCTATTTGTAACTAAGGGTGATAAACCATTCAAGTCGAAGGATTTCAGTCATGCCTTGAATATTTCAAGAGTATCTTTTGCTCCGGCTGATTTGCTTTTCAGTATGTTAGGTACGCATATCGGTGCAGCAACAGTTCTCAGCATGCTGATTGACACAGAAAATAAGGTAAAGGTAGTTTTCGACAGTGAGGTGTTGGCAGAAAAGTGGTACGGTTGTAGTGATGGTACCACAACTGGATATCTCAAAATTGAAACAACGCTCATCGTTAATCGGTATTTGAAATTTGTGAATCATGAACCGGTAATTGTTACGGTTTAATAGGTGATTATTATAATCATGTTTTTCATGGGAAGTGCGTTAATAGGCAAAGAAAATAAACGGCTCGAGTATAAACACTGTATAATCAGTGTAATCCGAGTTTAAAGATATCAGACTTATGGCGCACTTCCTTTTTTTATTTTAGAGGTAATATTTTCCTCATTGTATCGACAAAGATAGAAGCCATTTTTTGCTGAATCATTTTGTCTTTGCCTCGTTGCGGATGCCAACCAAAAGTGATTCCGTCGGTTGCCTGTGTGTCTTGCGAATACAAGAGGCTTGTCTGTGCTCCGGTTACGGGATGCGATGAATTCTTTGAGAATCCGATATATTTATCGAATTCAACGAGTGGAAAGCCCCATTTTTCAGCGAGTTTCCGAATAGAAGCGTTGTAAATAACGCGGCCATCATGCCAATGCGTGCAAAGAACAATTACAGCCGGTTTGCCATTCTTGTTTCCATAGTATTTCGAATGTTCGTCAAACTGCAGATTGTAGCATTCGGTGATATATCGTTTGATGACATAATCGTAGGCAGCAGCATAGTTTGTTCGGTCAAACGGCGTCGTGTAATCGGTATATTTTGCTTTCAGCTGTGATTCGTCGAATACGTCTTTATCGTGTACTTGCATAATCACAAGCGCATCAATCTTTTCCAACTCTTCTTGCGAATACAGTGTCCCCTTTACCATACGATTTGCCGCATCTGCAATAGCTTCTCCACCAATAGCACGGTTGATGGCAACAGCATCCAGTGCGTCGCAACCCAGTTCAAACCAGCCGTTTGCCGGCTCAGCAAACGATGCCCCAGTTAATAGGATCGTGTATTTGGCATGGCTATCTGTTTGTGCGGATAATGTTGTTGCACAAAGCGGGATCCACAGCAACAGTGATAAGATAAAAATGACCTTTTTCATATACTTGTGATTATTGATATGCAAACGTACGAATTCTTTATGCTAAATGCAACGACTCATTCCTGAATTCATTTGAATGCGCGACTTATTTCATTCGAATGTGCGAACCATTTCATTCGAATGAACGGTTCATTCAACATATGTCAAACGAATGATTCATTCGAATGAATTGGAAGAAACATTCGAATGAATTTGGAGATGAGTCCGTTGTTTGATAAGCACCATTATACAGGTTCAACAGATCTTAACTACAGATTTGACAATGTTCGCTTTATCATTGACACTCTTATCCATGGCATTCTGTATGTCATCAAAATCAAAGACATTTGTCACAATGCCTTTCAGATTTACTTTGCCGGATGCAACAGATTCAATGGCCATAGGATATATATGGCGGTAACGAAAGACGGTTTTGAATGTCAATTCTTTGTCAAGTGCGAGACTGATTGGCAGAGTCATTTCTCCAGTTTTCGAATAACCTACGAGTACGATTGTAGCACCTTTCTTGGTGATCTGAATTGCTTGACGGGTTGTTGTCTCGGTTCCTGCAGTTTCAATGACCAAATCTGCACCTTTGCCATCAGTCAATCTGTCAATCTCTTCCTGTAAGTTTTTTTCTTTTGAATTGATGATCTCCGTTGCACCTAATTCGAGCGCTTTATCCAAGCGTTTCTGTAGGATATCGACTACATATACTTTGGATACGCCTTCTGCTTTCAATGCCATCATTGAAACCAGACCGATACATCCGGAACCAAAGACGACTGCTGTCTGTCCTGCGTGAGCATTTCCTTGGTTGGCTGCATGGAAACCGACAGCAAGAGGTTCTATCAGTGCACCTTCCATTGTATCCACATTCTCTGGCAGTTTGAAACAGAGATCGGCTTCATGGGCTACATATTCTTGAAATACACCGTCAATCGGCGGCGTGGCAAAAAATATGACATCGGGACACAGATTGTATTTTCCTTCACGACAGAACTCGCAATGTCCGCACGTCTTGCCAGGTTCCAATGCTACACGGTCGCCTATATGCAGATGCTTTACATTTTTACCAACTTCTACGACAGTACCTCCCGGTTCATGTCCTAATACGAAAGGTGGTTTAACCACATATTTGCCGATGCTGCCTGTTTCGTAATAATGGATGTCTGATCCGCAAATGCCGACATATTCCAACTTTACCAGAACCTCGTTGTCGGCAGGATGGGGAATATCTCTTTCGATAAATCCCATTTTACCAATGCCGTTCATGACGGCAACTTTCATTTTCCCTTTCATATATGTGTTACATTATGATTGAACATTATTATTTCTTTCGCGGAATTTTAGAATATTCACAATGCGATTGTATTTTTTCTTGTCTAATCGATAGAATAAAAGCACACCTGCTGTAATAACCCAAAGAACTCCCGGAATTGTGCTAAAAGCGTGGTGCATGGCAGAAAGAACATCTTGGTTCTGAGCTACATTTGATACATAACCTGCCGTGCTTAATACGATGGCTAACAGTGAAGTTCCTAACGCCATTCCGATTTTATTGCCTAACGATATGAATGAATATTGGAAACCGTCGTTGCGAATGCCTGTTTTCCATTGTCCATATTCTACACAGTCCGGAATGATGGCATAAATGGCTGTATTGAATCCGGAGAAGAAAAATTGCGACAATGCAGCGAACGTATAGAATGGTATTGGTGAGGAGTTTGGACTGAAGAAATAGAGTGCGACCATCGTTACACCTGTTCCTAATGAAAATACCGATGCTGCCCAGCCCTTATTTGATGTCCATTTGAATACTAACGGGAAACAGGCTGCACCAATGATTGAAGGGACAATGATAGCCAAAGAATAGAAAGAAAACAAGGCTGCACTTCCTTCCACATAGGTGAAATAATAGAGCATGTCCGCATTGCGGCCGTATAAAATAAAACCGAATAAAGCTTGTCCGAGCAGGGCCAATAGATAAGGTTTGTTCTGGATGGCTGCCTTGAGTTGCAGCTTTATAGGATATTTTTGTTTAACGGGCGGTTCGACTACTTCTTTTGTTTTAGAGAAGCAGAAGATATGACATGCGGCAAAAATTGCGCCGTATAAAATTGCAATCAGTAGATATCCACGTTGCATATTACCTTTGCCAAAGAATTCAATTAGCGGAATTGTGATAATATTAATAATACCAATAGCTACCATGGCACTGACGGAACGAGATGTGTTTATCTTCGCCCGTTCTTCAATGTCTTGAGTCATAGCTCCGCAAAGTGTTCCGTAAGGGATGTTTACACATGTGTATCCCAAAACCAGTACACTGTAGGTGATAGACATATAAACTATTTTAGAGGTCTGACTCCATTGAGGATGTGCCCAGAAAGTGAGTGTTAATACAATTGCTGTCAAGGGTGCGCATATGAGGAGCCATGGACGGTATCGTCCCCAACGAGAATGTGTTCTGTCACTCAGCCCTCCAATAATAGGATCATTCACGGCATCCCAGATGCGTGCGAGCAACATTAATGTGGCAACGGCACCCATGCTGATGCCAAATACATCTGTATAAAATATCATTAGGAAGTTGCCAACAAACATCCAACTGAAGTTGCATCCCACATCACCCATACCATAAGCCAACTTACTTATGAAAGGTACTTTTATCTGCTTTGATATATTGTCCATATGTGTTTTTATGGTTTCTTATTTACATACAAAGTAAATAATATAGACGCAGATACTTACTTTTTCGAGAAAATATTTTTCTTAAATAATGTTCTACCTGTATCCAAGTACCAATCTCATTTTTATTTTTTATCTTTGACAATTATAAATGAATTGTAAGTGAAATTCATCTTAGAATCAACTAAATAGATGGCGTATGAAGATTCATATAGTATTGCTTGGATTGATATGTGCGGTATGTGGAGATATTCAAGCTCAGAATTATGCTCAATATGTTCGTCCACTGATTGGAACGGATATTCGAATTGTTCAGGGGAAAACAAAAGGCTCTACTGAAGAACGCGGTCAGATTATACCTGCTACGGGCGTTCCTCATTCAATGACGAACTGGGTGGCACAGACGGAACCTACAGAACAGAAGTGTCATCCGCCGTATTATTATTTTCATGATACTTTTGAGGGATTCAGAGCCAGCCATTGGATGAATGGTTCATGCACTCAAGACTATGGCAGTGTGACAGTGATGCCGCTGAATGGAACGCTTAAGGTTGACCCTGTAGCTCGTGCTTCAATGTTCGAACATTCAGCCGAGACTGCAACTCCTTCCTATTATAGCGTGCTATTGAAGCGCTATGCAGTAAAGGCGGAATTAACCGGACTGTCGCGCTCGGCAGTTATGCGCTTTGACTTTCAGAAAGCGGGTGATCATTATGTAGTCATTGATCCGAACAGTGACAAGGGAATGGCAACTATCAGCGTTGATGCTTCCAAACATGAAATCTGTGGGAGTAACCCCGTGTATCGTATTTATCAAGGTGCTGGAAAACAGGCCGGTTTTAGTGGACATTTTGTCGTTTCTGTAGATGCCGAAATCGCTTCATGGGGCATTGACAGTACAACGACTAATCATCATATTGCTTGGGTGAAACTGAAAACAAAGGCGCCCATAAATTTGACGGTGAGAGTTGGTACTTCATTTACGGATGTGTCTCATGCCCGTTTGAATTTGAATGGCGAAATAGGTAAGAAAACTTTCGACGAAGTGCGTAAGGTTTCATCCGCTATTTGGGGAAAAACATTGGGGCAGATAGCTGTTGAGGGCAAAAATGAAGAGGCGAAGATTAAATTCTATACGGCACTTTACAATGCCCACTTCCTTCCGCGTGTATTTAGTGATGCAGATGGTTCTTATCCTGAATTTGATGGTGGCAAGCAGATTCGTAAGATGGACAAAGGAATCTATTATGCTGATTTTTCGCAATGGGATACTTATCGAGCTGTACATCCATTGTTCACTATTCTTGATTCGAAACGCGATGGCGATATGGCATATTCGCTTGTGCTGAAAGGCGAACAGGGTGGATGGTTGCCAATATTTCCTTCATGGAACAGTTATACTTCAGAAATGATAGGTGATCACTGTATTGCGATGATTGGCGATGCTGTCATGAAAGATATTCCCGGTTTTGATTATAATAGAGCTTATACATTGATGCGCAAGAATGCATTCACGCCCAATACCGATCCTGCCAGCTATCGTGACGGCAAAGGTCGTCGGGCATTGTCATCATATCTTAAATACGGATATGTACCATTGGAAGATTCTGTAAAAGAGGCTTATCATAAGGGTGAACAGGTTTCACGTACGCTTGAATATGCTTATGACGACTTTGTCTTGGCACAAGTTGCTAAGAAGCTTGGTAAAACGGATGATTATGAAGCGTTGATGAAGCGGGCACAGAATTATCGCAATGTCATTGATCCGTCAACAGGCTTTGCTCGCGGACGTTATGCTAATGGTAGTTGGATTACGCCTTTTGACGAGAATAAGTTCGTCCCATTTATAACAGAAGGTACACCTTATCATTATACTTGGTATGTGCCTCAGGATGTGGCAGGATTAATGCAGCAAATAGGTGGTAAAGAAAAGTTTATTCAGCGATTGGATACCTTTTTTGAAGGAGATTATTACTGGCATGGAAATGAACCTTGTCATCATATCGCTTATCTTTTCCCTTACGCCGGAGAGCCTTGGAAAACGCAGCAATGGGTTCATAAGATTATCGATCGAGAATATAACACAACTCCAAATGGATTGAGCGGAAATGATGACGCCGGACAAATGTCGGCATGGTTAGTGTTCAGCATGATGGGATTCTATCCAGTCTGTCCCGGACAACCTTATTATGTTTTGGGTAGTCCAAGCTTTGATAAATGTAGCATTAGTATTGAAAATGGTAAAAAGTTTGTAATTGAAGCTGTGGGAGCTTCGACAGGAAAGATTTACATCCAATCGGCTACACTGAACGGACAAAAGTATGATAAGAGCTATATCCAACATAAAGATATTGTAAATGGCGGTATATTGAGACTGGAAATGGGTTTGACGCCTAATAAAAATTGGGCTTCTGCTGAAGCCTCATTGCCTCCGTCGTTAGGAAACTGATTAAATTGGAGTTTTCAGATTACCGGAATAACATTTATATAATATACATGAAAACGAAGAAATTTAATGTGTTGACAGTGGCACTTTGTTTTATGCTTTGTGCCTCAACCACATTTGTATTGGCAACGAGTCCTGACCATAAAGTAACTAAAGCTCGTGCATTTGTTAAAGATACTATTCATGTGGTAGGCCATTCCCACATGGACATGAACTGGTTGTGGAACTATTCGGAAACGATGAAGATGTGTAACGATAATTTCCGCCAAGTTATAGCGTTCATGGAGGAGTATCCGGATTATACGATGGTTCAGAGTGAAGCTGCCGCTTATAATTTTGTTGAACAGGTAGATCCACCTCTTTTCAAAAAGATTCAGAAATATGTAAAAGAAGGACGGTTGGAACCTGTTGGCGGTATGTGGGTCGAAAGCGATCAGAATTTACCTTCGGGTGAAGCTTTGAGCCGTGCTTTTTTATTGGGACAGCGTTATTTCATGAGTAGATTCAACAAGCTCGCAAAAGTGGGTTGGTTGCCTGATGATTTCGGACATACAGCACAACTTCCTCAGATATTGAAATTAGCAGGATGCGACTATTTCTATTTTATGCGTTGCAATCCTTATAATGGTTCATTTTGGTGGGTAGCACCGGATTCTTCGCGTGTGCTGTGTTATACAGGAGGTTCATATAACGGAGACATCAAAAAAGATGAATTGTTGAAGGATATGAAGACTTTTGTACCTGACAAACATCGATTATTTCATCCGACGGGTGTAGGTGATCATGGAGGCGGTCCGACAAGAGAGAATATTGAAATGGTCCATCAGTTGGATAAGGCAAAAGATTTTCCAGCTATCAAATTTACAACAGCCAGTGCATTTTTTGAGAAGCTTTCACGAGAGATGGATGGCCGTCCAACGCAAAGGGGTGAGATGCAATATATTTTTGAAGGATGTTATTCGAATGTAGCTGAAAATAAAGAGGGAAACAGAAATTGTGAAAATGCCTTATATGGCAGTGAATTCTTTAATACGCTTCGTTGGGTCAATGGTGATGTCTATCCGGCAACGGAACTTCGTGATATTTGGAAGACGGTAGCGTTTAATCAGTTTCATGATATCTTGACCGGTTCGGCTATATATGAGTCAAATCGTGAATCGGCAGCGCGTTATACAGAAGCCTTACGGAAAGCAAACGAACTGCGAGATAATGCTTTTCGGAAGATGGCCGATGAAATCTCTTTCCAGAAAGGGAAAGGTCAACCGATAGTTGCTTATAATCTGCAGCCTTATGGCCGTAAGGCAATTGTAGAGGCAGAAGTTTATTCTCATGAGATGCCTGCCACAGCAAAAGTAGAAGGTTGGGGCAACTATTATGGTTCAAAATATATTACTCCTATTGATAATGGTCAAGGAAATGTTGCGTCAGTCCTAGTGCAAGATGGCACCGGCAAAACATATCCGGCACAAATTGTATGGGGCAAGGTTTTCCCTCCGGGAGTCAGATCGAAAGTTCAATTCGTGGTTGATGATATGCCTGCTGGAGGTTATAAAACATTTTATGTTGATTTAACGCAACCTGGAAAAATGAATGATGCCATTCCGTATAGCAATAATACTTTTGAAACTGATTATTTTAAGGTGAAGATTGATGAAGCGACAGGTGATATAACAAGTCTGTATGATAAAAGGACTGGATCGGAGTATGTAAAACAAGGTTCTCATCTGAATACATTACGGATGTTTATGGAAGATAAGAAAGGCGAGATGAAGTCGTGGACAATCAATAAAAACGTAAAGATTGAAGACGTAACCGATATGTCAGGAAAAGTTCGAATTGAAAACGGACCTGTACGTGCATGCATTGAGTCTGTAAAAACATGGGGCAAGTCGAGATTCATTCAACGTACTTATATTTACCGTTCTTATCCTCGTATTGATTATGATATGGAAATCCATTGGCTGGAATGTGGCAGTGATACAACGGATTCTCCCATGTTGAGAGCTGTTTTTCCATTGGCAACAACTGATTCCAGATTCTATAGTCAAGTGCCTTTTGCCGTCTTGGAACGTCCTGCAAATGGTAAATTCAATGGTGGAGATATTCCCGCATATTTGAATCATCACAAGGATAATCCAAGTACTGTAGAGATGAATGACGGACAAGAAATACCGGCACAGAACTGGGTGGATGTAAACAATGGAAAAACAGGTATTGCATTGTTGAATAAAACAAAATATGGCCATTCATACCATAATGGAGAATTGAGAATGACACTTATGCGGTCGGCAGGTTCTCCGGATATTTATCCGAATCTGGGTAAATTTAATATCAGCTATTCGTTATTTCCTCATGCTGGTGATTGGACGAATGGTGTAATGCTGGAAGGAGCTGATTTTAATGTTCCTGTGTTTGCGGCCGAACCTCCGTCGTTAGCTTTAGTTAAGGAGCATGCGACCAGACCGGAAGAAGATTCTTTTATTTCACTTGACAAGAGTAATGTTGCATTTACAGGCATCAAGCAGTCGGAAGATGGCGATGAATTGATTGTAAGACTTTGTGAGATGGAAGGAAAAGCAACTATTGCTGCATTGAAGTTGCCTGCAGTCGTCAAATCTGCAAGACGATTGAATTTGATAGAACTTCCTTTAAATGATGTGGCTACACCAGAAGTTAATGATCGTACAGTTTTTGTTAAGTTACGTGCAAATGAAATAGTTACTTTAGGCATAAAGCTGTGAGATAATAATTCTTCTTGTTGTATCGGAATAGATTCATAATCCCTTATCACGTGTGGATTAGGAAATGTTGGAGGATGTTTAGATCCGTGATACAAAGATATCCAACATGCTTGTAGTCTTTCGAAAACAGTGTTTTGATATAACGGTGGAATTATATACAGGCAAAGAACAAATAAAGGCATTAGAAGCTAGGATTGAGAAATTAAATGCTATCTTTGGCTAAAAATAAGTAGTAACGAAATTTTGAAGTGATGAAGAATATAAGAATCAATTATTTATTATTGTGTTTAGCAATTTCAATTTCTTCCTTATTTGCTCAAACAAAAGAACCGGTGGATTATGTGAATACACGTATAGGAAATATCAGTTTGCTATTAGTACCTACATATCCCACTACGCATTTACCGAATAGCATGCTGAGAATGATACCTGCACATAATGAGTTTGTAACCGATCGAATGGCCGGACTTCCGCTCAATGTGCCCTCACACCGTCAAGGCGATGCTCTTTTGCTGATGCCTTATTGTGGCGATGGAACAGGTTTGGAAAATGTGGGATCATATCGATATGATCAAGAGGTTTCGACACCGTATCATTATTCTGTCCTTCTGGATGATTATGGTATTGCTGTCCGTTTTGTCCCCCAGGCAAAATCAGGATTGTTTACGATGAACTTTGAAAATAAAGGTGCTCGGTATGTGATGGTCAAAACGGTTGGCCGTGGCGAATTGCAGCATGAAGGAAATACATTTTCCGGTTATGAATTGTATCGTGGCATCAAACATTATTTCTACTTGGAGTTTGATCAAAAGGTGCTTCAGGCGGATACGCTTACCGTGAACAAGAGCAATGCCGTTTATGCTAACTTCGGTGATAAGACAATTAAAGTTTGCGCTCGTTATGGTGTTTCTTATATCAATGTGGAACAGGCAAAGAAAAATCTCCGCAAAGAAATAAATACTTATGATGAGGCAACTTTGATCCCTTTAGCACGAAAAGCATGGAACGATGTGCTCGGTAAGATCCGTATTGAAGGCGGTTCAGAAGATCAGAAGACAACATTCTACACAGCATTATATCGTTCAAGTGAACGCATGATTAACATTTCTGAAGACGGTAAATACTTTAGTGGTTTTGATGGAAAGGTGCATGATGATGGTGGTGTTGATTTTTGGACAGACGATTGGATCTGGGATACACATCGTGCATTGCATCCATTGCAGATCCTTCTGAATCCTAAAGCTGAGTCACAAAAGTTGACTTCTTATCTGCGCACTTATGAACAGTCGGGTTGGATGCCTACATTCCCTTGCGTTTTTGGCGATGCGCACTGTATGAATGGCAATCACGCGGCTGTGATGTTTGCCGATGCCCTTTGCAAAGATATTCCTTTTGATGTAGCTAAAGCTGCAGATGCCATGAAGCATACTGTTTTGACAGAATCGATGGTTCCATGGCATCGCGGACCGATCACGCGCCTTGATGAGTTCTATCAGAAAAATGGCTGGTTCCCTGCTTTGCATCCGGGAGAAACGGAGACAGTAAAGGAAGTCAGTGCCTTTGAAAAGCGCGAAGCTGTAGCTGTTACGCTTGGAGCCTCATACGACGATTGGTCTATAGCGCAGTTGGATAAGAAATCTGCAAAGAAGGATGATTATAGTTTTTTCATTAATCGCTCATTAAATTATCGTCACCTGTTCAATAAATCTACAAACTTCTTTCATCCGAAAGACAGTGCAGGCAACTTTATCGAACCGTTTGATTATATCTTCTCCGGTGGTATTGGTGCACGCGATTATTATGATGAGAATAACGCCTGGACCTACAATTGGGATGTTCAACATAATATAGCTGATCTGATTGCACTCTTTGGAGGCAACAAGCCGTTTACAGATAAACTGGATCAGTTGTTTGTTGAAGGCATGCAGCGTTCAAAGTGGCAGTATTACGCAGTACATCCTGATGCAACAGGTAATGTTGGGCAGTTTGTAATGGGAAATGAACCGAGTTTTCATATACCCTATCTATATAACTATGCCGGACAGCCTTGGAAAACACAAAAGCGTATTCGTATGTTGATGGAAAGCTGGTTCCGCAATGATCTGATGGGAATATGCGGTGATGAAGACGGTGGCGGCATGTCTGCATTCTATGTCTTCTCTGCTATGGGATTTTACCCGGAAACACCAGGACTTCCGATGTATGTTATAGGCAGTCCGATATTCACGAAATCAACCGTTAAATTGGATAATGGAAAGACATTTACTGTGATTGCTCATGGAGCTTCATGGGAGAATAAGTATATTCAGTCAGCAAAACTAAACGGTCGTCCTTATAATAAGACCTGGTTTGCGCATGCTGATTTAATGAAAGGTGGAACATTGGAATTGGTTATGGGCAATCGTCCTAATAAGCAGTGGGGAACGTCTGCCGAATCTATTCCACCATCTTACGAAATGAAGAACTAAAATTAATTTTATATGCTAGTATCATTGAAAGAGATGTTGAAAGACGCCTATACGAATAAATACGCCATAGGTGCATTCAACTGTTTGAGTTTGGAAAATGTGGTTGGTGCTATATCCGCAGCTGAGGAATTACATTCGCCGATTATTATTCAATTAGCTGAAGTTCAGTTTCCTTGTGCTCCGATTGCTTTGATGGCTCCATTGTATCTGAATGCAGCCAAGGCGGCTTCAGTACCTGTAGCGGTACATTTGGATCATGGGCAAAGTATCGAAACCTGTATTCAAGCCATGCGTTTGGGGTTTGGTTCGGTGATGTATGATGGAGCTTCTCTGCCATTTGCCGAGAATGTGCGCATTACCCGTGAAGTGGTACGTATTGCGAATGCCTTTGGCGTTGATGTGGAAGCAGAACTGGGAAAAGTCGGCAATGCCGATAGCAGTGAGAATAAAAAAAATCCCGATGTTTATACGGGTGTTCAGGAATCACTTCTTTTCATACAGCGTACAGGTATTGATGCATTGGCTATCGCTATTGGTAATAAGCATGGTCATTATATTGCAACACCACATTTGAATATTGAACGCTTGACAGAGATCCACGAAGCTTGCGAAATGCCACTTGTACTCCATGGTGGAAGTGGAACAAGTGAAGAGGATTTTAAGTCGTGCATACATAATGGAATCTGCAAAATTAATGTAGCAACGGCT
Source organism: Tannerellaceae bacterium (assembly GCA_036734445.1). GTDB lineage: Bacteria > Bacteroidota > Bacteroidia > Bacteroidales > Tannerellaceae > Parabacteroides. Next base: position 11,580 of record DAIMYP010000045.1, on the reverse strand, counting down.
ATTCAGCTTGGCGTTACCGATCATATAAGGCAATATTTGCAGTCGAATGCCAATCCGGATTATATCGAGATGAAGGAAGAGATAGTAAAGGCGACTAAAGAGGTTGTGACCTATCATATCCGTCTGTTCGAAAGTGAAGGAAGAGTTTAAACAGGACAGCTTATGAGACGAGGAATTATTTCTGCAGGGAACTGGTTGGCGGATACAGTAAAGTTTATTCCAACATTTCCATCACCGGGCAATTTGGTAACCATTGAAAAGGTTGAGGTTGGCTTTGGCGGTTGTTCGCACAATGTCTTAGTCGATTTGGCACAATTGGAGACAGACATTCCTTTATATGCCGGTGGTTGCATAGGAAAGGATCCTACGGGAGATGCGATTATGGATGAATTGCTTAAACTTCGTGTTGATACAAAATGCATGTATCGGACGACAGTTCCTACTTCGTATACAGATGTGATGGCCGATCGCGAGCATGGCACGCGAACATTTTTCCATTTCCGCGGAGCAAATGCAACGCTGAATGAGACGCATATTGAAAACATGAACGTTCAAGCAAAGATCTTCCATTTGGGATATCTTTTGCTGCTGGACAGATTGGATGAAGAGGATGCTGAATATGAAATTAAAGCTGCACGAGTACTGCATCGTCTGCAACAGAAAGGTTATAAAACTTCTGTAGATGTGGTCTCCGAGGAAGGCAATCGTTTTAGAAAAGTGATTCTTCCGTGCTTGCCCTATATGAATTATTTTATCATCAATGAAGTAGAGGCCGGTGCCTGTTTCGGTAGTTCATTGCGCGACGACAAAGGCGAAATTCTGATGTCCGAAGTAGAGGAGGCTGCACAGTTTATGCTGGATAAAGGTGTTGCTGATACTTGCGTGATCCATTTTCCGGAAGGAGGTTTTGGCATGAATCATGACGGCGAGAAACATTTCGAAGCCTCTTTGAAAGTAAAACCTTCCGACATTGTTTCATCCGTCGGTGCAGGTGATGCTTTTTGTGCAGGAATGTTGTATGCGCTTCATGAAGATATGCCGCTGAAAGAGGCGTTGCGGTTGGCAAATGTTTCGGCATCCTTTAATCTGAAGAATGCTACCTCCACGGGAGGTGCTCCAACGCTGGTTGAAATTAAGAAATCTATCAAAAAGTATTATTCCAAATAAATATTGCCATGAAAAGAAGTGAGATTAATCAATACATCAATGAGGCTGCCGACTTTTTCGCAGCTCATTCATTTTTTTTGCCAGAGTGGGCAAAGTGGACGCCTGCCGAATGGAAGACGAAAGGTAAAGAATGCGACGAGATTCGGCATAACGCACTCGGATGGGATGTGACAGATTTTGGCAAAGGCAACTTCCTTCATGAAGGTTTGACACTGGTAACCATCCGAAATGGAAATATCAAATTAGATAAGAAGCCTTATTGCGAGAAGATCATGATGGTGCGCGAAGGACAGATTACACCAATGCATTTCCATTGGAAGAAGATGGAAGACATCATCAATCGCGGTGGTGGCGAACTGTGCATCCGCCTTTGGAAAGCCAGCAAAGACGAGAAACCTTTGGAAGGCGAAGTATCCATCCAAATTGATGGTATTACAAAAACTTTTACCGCCGGCGAAGTGATCCGGTTGAAACCGGGGCAGAGCATCAGTTTCGTGCCTTACATATATCATGAGTTCTGGTCTGAACGCGGACCGAGCATGATAGGCGAGGTTTCGACCGTCAATGACGATACGAACGACAATCGTTTCCTCGAACCGCTGGGTCGATATCCTTCGATTGATGAGGATGAGAAGGCAGCTTATCTATTGTGTAACGAATATGAATAAATAAGAGACATGAATCGACATCTTTTAATTGCTCTATTGTTGGCACTGTTGATGCCAGTCTGTATGTATGCAAAGGATATGAAGAAGGAAATAAAGATTGAGCCGGCTTTCTGGTGGAGTGGTATGAAGAGCCCTGAACTGCAGTTGATGATCCATGGCGCAAACATCGCCGATTATCAAGCTTCGGTAAGTACACCGGGCATACGTGTCAACCAATGCGTCCGCTTGGACAGTCCAAATTATCTTATTGTCTATCTCGAACTAAAAGATGCTAAACCGAGTAGTTTTGATATTCTGTTTACCAAAGGCAAAGAGCATTTCTCTTATTCGTATGAGTTGAAAACTCGTCGTGCCGATGCCGCGAAGGTGAAAGGATTTGATTCTTCTGATGTACTTTATCTGATTATGCCTGACCGTTTTGCTAATGGAAATTCCAGCAATGACCAGATTCCAATGCACACGGCATACAAGGTTGACAGAGAAAACCCTAATGCGCGCCATGGAGGTGATTTGGCCGGTATCGAGCAGCATCTGGATTATATAAAAGATCTGGGCGTTACGGCTATATGGCTTAATCCGGTACTGGAAAACGATATGGAAGGCGGTTCGTATCACGGATATGCAACGACCGATTATTATCGTATCGATTCGCGCTTCGGAACGAACAGTGAATATGTCAGTTTAGTTGAAAAGGCGCATCAGAAAGGCTTGCGTGTCGTGATGGATATGATTTTTAACCATTGTGGCAGCGATCATCCGTGGATGAAAGATATTCCGAGTCACGACTGGTTCAACAATCTGGATCATTACGTTCAGACCAACCATGATAAGGAAATCTATTTTGACCCGTATGTTTCGGAATATGATAAGAGCACGTTTCTTGACGGCTGGTTTGTTCCGACCATGCCCGATCTGAATCAGAAGAATCCGCATCTGGCAAAATATCTGATACAGAACTCTATTTGGTGGATTGAATATGCGGGTATTGATGGTATTCGTCAGGACACTTATCCTTACGCTGATGCCGATATGATGCGTCGTTGGTGTAAGGAGGTGATGACCGAATATCCCGATTTTAATATTGTGGGCGAAGCATGGATGAATTTCACTATCGGTTCGGCGTATTGGCAGAAAGGCAGCCGTCTGAATTTTGGTGAAGATACAGGACTGAAGACTGTGATGGATTTTAATTTGATGGATATCGCCGGAAAAGCTTTTGGTGAGGAAACAGGTGATGGAAGTGGTTTGCACGATATCTTTATGCACATGTGCTACGACTATGTTTATGCCGATATCTTCCACGTACTTCGTTTTCTGGAAAATCATGATACGGATCGTTTTCTTAAAGAAATGCCTACCAGTTTGAATGCTTTCAAGCAGGCGGTTACATTCCTGCTGACGATTCCAGGTATTCCTCAGTTGTATTACGGACAGGAACTGCTGATGAATGGCACTAAGAGCAAGAGTGACGGTTATGTTCGGCGAGACGTTCCCGGTGGTTGGCCAGGCGATAAGGCAAACTGGTTTGAAGCTTCCGGTAGAAGCGATATACAGAACGAAGCATGGACTTTCATGCAGAAGATTCTGAAGTGGCGCCAAGGTAATGAAGTTATCTCGAAGGGAAGTATGAAACATTTTATGTTGAACCAAGGTGTGTATGTTTATCAAAGAAGTTACAATGGCAAAAGCGTTTTGGTTGTGATGAATGGCAGTAGCAAGAATGTTGTACTTCCGCTGGATCGTTACGCCGAAGTATTACAGGGCAAAGCTTCCGGAATGGATGTTATTTCCGGCAAGAGTGTGGTTCTCGATAAGGAATTGAAGCTTTCGCCCAAAGAAATTTTGCTTCTGGAAATGTGAAGAAAGCGGAGCGGTTTTCTATATCGACGATGAACCGGGTTGTTTTTCATCAATCAATTACGTTGTACTCGATCGAAGAGTGACGCTACTCTTAGGTAAAGAAATGATATGGGAGAGATTGCAAATGAATTTTTTAGGTATTTTCAACAGAACTCCCGCTAAATACATTAATTTTGTCACACGAATAATATAATAAAGATATGGCACAATATAAACGGATTCTACTGAAACTAAGCGGCGAATCGCTTATGGGAAGCAAACAATATGGGATCGATGAACAACGCCTGAGCGATTATGCCGAGCAGATTAAGGAGGCAGCAGCAATGGGTGTTCAGATCGGTATTGTGATCGGTGGCGGAAATATATTCCGTGGCGTAAGTGGCGCAGCCAAAGGCTTTGATCGCGTAAAAGGCGACCAGATGGGAATGCTTGCAACGGTAATCAATAGCTTGGCGCTCAGTTCGGCACTGACTTCTCTTGGAGTGAAAGCAAAAGTGCTCACGGCCATCCGGATGGAACCGATAGGCGAGTTCTACAACAAATGGCGCGCTATCGAACTGATGGAACAGGGCAATGTTGTGATATTCTCTTGCGGAACAGGCAGTCCGTTTTTTACAACCGATACAGGCTCGTCTTTGCGCGGCATCGAAATTGAAGCCGATGTGATGCTGAAAGGTACACGTGTGGATGGCATCTATACAGCTGATCCCGAAAAAGATCCTACGGCTACCAAATTTGCCGATATTACATACGATGAGATATATACACGCGGATTGAAGGTGATGGATCTGACCGCAACAACAATGTGCAAGGAAAACGACCTTCCTATCATCGTGTTCGACATGGATAAGAAAGGCAATCTGATGAAAGTGCTCAAAGGAGAACAGATAGGTACGCTGGTTCACAACTAAAAAAGATAAATACTATGGGAACACACAAATTAAGTTTGATGGTGGCTCTGATTGCTGCCAGTCTGATACAGGCGGATGCCCAGTTATCGATGAAGATCACAAAACGTTATCTCAACTTCCCGATTTCGCAGAATACGGAACGGGCAGTAATGGCAATCGAAAACAATGGTCAGGCGGATTATTCCTTTAATATCCGTTTGGCTCCCGATAAAGCCGATTACTGGACATTCTATGATGCTTCGGCATTGAAGGGGAAAACCATAACAATCACATATAAAGGTAATCAGGATGGATTGAAGAAAATATATCAGTCTGATGCGGTTGATGGCGCCGATAATATGTACAAAGAAAGCAATCGTCCGCAGTTCCATTTTACGCCGCGCCGCGGATGGAATAATGACCCGAACGGACTGGTCTATTACGAAGGTGAGTATCATCTCTTTTATCAGCATAACCCTTATGAACGCGAATGGGAAAACATGCATTGGGGACATGCCGTTAGCAAAGACCTGATGCATTGGGAAGAACTGCCTGAAGCTTTGTATCCGGATCATACCGGGACGATGTTCTCAGGCTCGGCTGTGATCGATTATGAAAATACGTCGGGCTTTGGAAAGAAGGACGTTCCTCCGATGGTAGCGATTTATACGGCGGATAATCCCGAAAAGGAATTGCAATGCATTGCCTACAGCCTTGACAAAGGACGCACTTGGACCAAATATGCCAACAATCCGGTAATTGATTCGAAAGCAAAATGGAACTGCAAGGATACACGTGATCCGAAAGTGTTCTGGTACAAACCTGCCGGTCATTGGGTGATGGTGCTTTATGAAAGAGATGGAAATTCTATCTATACTTCTCCGAATCTGAAGGATTGGACTTATCAGAGTCATACGACCGGATTCTATGAATGTCCGGACTTGTTTGAATTGCCAGTGGATGGAAACAAGGCAAATACTAAATGGGTGATGTTCGGTGCTTCAGGCAATTATATGCTGGGCAGTTTCGATGGAAAGACTTTTACACCTGAAAGTGGTAAGTATTACTATGCTACCGGTTCGATGTACGCTGCACAAACTTATTCAAATATTCCGGAATCTGACGGACGCCGCATCCTGATTGGGTGGGGAAGAATTCAGCATCCGGATATGCCGATCAATGGAATGATGTTGCTGCCTATGGAACTCACGTTGAAGACAACGAAGGAAGGTGTCCGCTTGTTTAGCTATCCCGTAAAAGAATATGAATCACTGAAAACACCTGTCGGAAATTGGAACAACCAATCTATGGAGCAGGCTAATGAGGTACTCAAGCCTTATAATGACGCCGCTTGTCTGCATATTCGTACAACTATCAAAATGTGGGATTCCATCACGGGTGGGTTGTCGCTTTTCGGACAGCCGCTGGTGGATTACGACATGAACTACAACCGTGTGAATGGCGTCTTTTACACGCCGAATGATCGGACAAGCATGGAGCTGACTGCCGATATCATTCTCGACAAGACTTCGGTGGAAGTATTCATTGATGGTGGCGCTTATACTTTCTCAATGCCTCGAAAAGCCATTGAGGGGAATAAGGACGGATTCCATTTTTATGGAAGGAATATGGAAGTGAAGGCCTTGGAAGTAAGTACAATTAATTCTATTTGGAAATAAAACATACAAACAATGAAAAAGAATAAACCTGTAATCGTTGGCGTTGGCGAACTGCTGTGGGATATGCTTCCAACAGGAAAGCGAGCCGGAGGAGCGCCTGTCAATTTTGTATATCATGCCACCTGTATGGGCGCCGATGGATATGCAATCAGTGCCGTTGGAAAAGACGAACTGGGAAAAGAAGTCGTTCGCCAACTGGATGAAAACGGAATCAACCATTCTTTAGGTATTGTTGATTATCCGACGGGGACCGTCGAGATTGAACTGAAGAACGGTAATCCTACTTATAATATTATTCAAGGTGTTGCCTGGGACCATATTCCTTTGACTGTTGAGGCAGAGGAACTGGTGATGAAAGCTGATGCCGTTTGTTTTGGAACCTTGGCACAACGCTCACCGGAGTCGCGCGAAACGATTCAGGCTTTGTTGGCAAGTACTCGCCCGGATGCATTGCGCTTTTTCGATATCAATATCCGTCAGTCATATTATTCGAAGGAGTTGATTGAAGATATGTTGAAGTGTGCCAATGTGTTCAAGGTGAATGATGAGGAAATGGTGCTTGTCCGTGAAATGTTCGGACTTGCCGAAGATGAAGATACGGCTTGTCGTCAGTTGCTCGAACGCTATCAGTTGCGTTATGTGATTTTGACGGCTGGCAGCGAATACAGTTCAGTGTATACAACGGATGAAAAGTCTACGATTCCGACACCGAAAGTGAAGGTCGCAGATACCGTTGGTGCAGGCGATTCATTCTCGGGTGCATTCGTCTATTCGATATTGTCGGGCAAAACGTTGCAGGAAGCTCATCGGACTGCCGTTGAGACTGCTGCCTTTGTTTGCACGAAGGAAGGCGCTTGGCCTAAATATCCGTCTAATTGTTGATTATGAATAAAGTGGATAGTATGAAAGAAAAAAGTTTGTATTTGAAGTTGATCCCTCTGATGGTGGTGTTTTTCACCATGGGGTTTGTTGATCTTGTAGGTATTGCCTCCAACTATGTGAAGGTCGATTTGGGTTTGAGCGATTCAGTCGCCAACTTCCTTCCTTCGCTGGTGTTCTTTTGGTTCCTGATCTTTTCGGTTCCTACAGGAATGTTGATGAACAGGATAGGCAGGAAGAAAACGGTGATGCTCAGTTTGGTAGTTACATTCGCTTCAATGCTTTTGCCTTGTTTTGGCAATAGTTATGCACTGATGCTGATTACATTCTCACTGCTGGGTATTGGTAACACATTCATGCAGGTTTCGCTGAATCCGTTGCTTTCGAATATCATTTCGGGTGAGAAGCTGGCCAGTACGCTTACTTTCGGACAGTTCTGTAAGGCGATTGCCTCTTTCCTCGCTCCGTATATTGCTATGTGGGGTGCTACTCAGGCCATTCCGTCTTTCGGATTGGGTTGGCGCGTGTTGTTCCCGATTTATATGTTGATTGCTATTGTCGCTATTGTATTGTTGGGTGTAACGCAGATTCATGAAGAAAAGCAGGAAGGCAAGCCTTCGACGTTTGGCGAATGTTTCGCTTTGCTGGGCAATCCTTTTATATTGTTGCTTTTCATTGGCATCATGTGTCATGTAGGTATTGATGTGGGTATCAACACGACGGCTCCGAAGATTCTGATTGAGCGTTTAGGCGTTACGATTAATGATGCAGCCTTTGCAACAAGCCTGTATTTCATTTGCCGTACGATAGGCTGTCTCTCAGGTTCAGTGATTTTGGCACATTGGTCTCCCAAGAAGTTTTTTATTCTGAGCATTGCCTGCATGATCGTCGCTTTTGGCGGACTGTTTGCATTCGATGCCAAGATGGCTCTTTATATCTGTATCGGTCTTATCGGTTTTGGGAACTCCAATGTTTTCTCGATCATCTTCTCGCAGGCATTACTGTCTATTCCTCAGAAACAGAATGAGGTATCAGGACTTTTGATCATGGGTTTGTTCGGTGGAACCATCTTCCCGCTTTTGATGGGATTTGCATCCGATAGTATGGGTACGCAGATTGGTGCACTGCTGGTTTTGTCAGTAGCCGTACTTTATCTGTTGTTCCTTTCATCACGGATGAAGAACTAACGAATAAAAAGCGAAATTCATTCGGATGCATGTTTCAAAACATTCGAATGCGGCAAGCATTTCATTCGAAAGAAAAATAATTTCTTTCGAATGAAATGGTTCGCGGATCCGAATGAATTTTCCGATATATTTGGCTCTGAATAATAATTTGATTATTAGTGATTTGAGAGCATTTCTGTTAGTTGCAGTAAACTGTAGAAAATTGCTTGAAGCGATCTCTGATACGAAAAGTTTTATTCAGTCTTTGTTCAAATAAGAAAATTGTACTATTTTTGTTTAGTAAAAGAATTTTAAATATTTAATCAGTTATGGCAGATACAAAACAGCATGTAAAGGCAGCAGAGGATAAGATGCTTCACGCCATCAATCACTTGGATGAAGAATTGTCGCATATTCGGGCTGGCAAAGCCAATCCGAAGATCCTCGATTGTGTGAAAGTCCCTTATTATGGAGGTCTTGTCCCGCTCAATAACGTGGCAACGGTTACAGTCCCGGATGCAAAGACGATTATGGTTACTCCTTGGGAGAAAAAGCTTATCCGTGATATTGAGAAAGCAATACAAGATTCGCCGGTGGGTATAACTCCGGAAAACAATGGTGAAGTAATCCGTTTAGGTATTCCTCCTCTGACAGAGGAACGTCGTCGCCAATTAGCTAAGCAATCAAAGCAAGAGGCCGAGATTGCAAAAGTCAGTGTTCGTAATGCGCGTCGTGATGCTATCGAAGCATTGAAGAAGAGCATTAAATCCGACAGTATCCCTGAAGATGTAGAAAAGGATGCCGAAGCAGAAGTACAGAAAATACACGACAAGTACATCAAGAAAGTAGATGAGCTTTATGCTTTCAAGGAAAAAGAAATCATGACTGTCTAATTTCTTATTGATATGAAGGTATGAAAGGATTGGTCGTAAAGAATACGGGAAGCTGGTATACAGTCCGTACGGATGATGGTTCTGATGTTGAAAGCAAGTTGAAGGGAAATTTTCGTTTGAAAGATATTCGTACGACCAATCCTGTTGCCGTTGGCGACAGAGTGACTATTGAAAAGAATGCGGAAGGAACAGCTTTCATCTCTGAAATTGAAGATCGGAAAAATTATATTATCCGCCGTGCTTCCAATCTTTCAAAATTGTCACATATTATTGCTGCTAATTTGGATCAGGCAATATTGATTGTGACTGTTAATTATCCGATCACAACAACTATTTTTATTGATCGTTTTTTGGCAACGGCTGAGGCTTACGACATCCCGGTTACTTTAGCCTTTAATAAAATTGACCGCTATCATGGCGATGATACCAAAACAATGGAAGAACTTATCGGATTGTATTCGTCTATAGGTTATCCGTGCTTGAAAATCTGTGCTCGTGAAGGCACAGGTCTGGATGTTTTGAAAGCTACTCTTAGTCGAAAAATCACTTTGTTGTCAGGGCATTCGGGAGTTGGTAAATCAACAATCATCAATAAAATTGTCCCCGGCGTGAATCTGCGTACCGGAAACGTTTCTGAATCAAATAATAAAGGAATCCATACCACCACTTTCTCTGAAATGATATCATTGGAAGGGGGAGGATATATTATTGATACTCCAGGTATTAAAGGATTTGGAACCATCGAGATGGAAGGAGCAGAGATTGCTCATTATTTCCCTGAAATCTTCAAGTTTGCTCAACAATGCAAGTTCGATAACTGTACGCATCAACATGAACCAGGTTGTGCTGTGTTGCACGCTTTGGAAGAAGGACTTGTCAGTGAATCGCGCTATAAGAGCTATCTGAATATCTTGGAAGATAAAAACGAAAGCAAATATCGCGAAGAGTATTGAAGAAATCAGACGGCAGGAAGACTCATTCCGGTAATCTTGCGATATAAATCCAGTGCATAAACATCCGTCATTCCGGAAATATAATCAAGAACACATTGTACTTTGCCATAAACGGTCGAAGCGTTTGTATCGTATTGTTCCGGGACACGTCTAAGCAGAAGTTTGCTGTAAGCATGTTCAGGTTTCATGACCGCTTCGGTAAGTGTGTCAATAAGATGACTGAAAATGTGATAACCGGCTAGTTCCACATCTAGTACTTCTTTGGCGACATAAATCTTCTTGTATGCTGTAGCAGAACAAGTGTCATAAGCTTTTTGAGCATGTTCGGCTATATTGTCAATCAGCGATTTATTAAAAGTTCCTTCCAGAATATTTTCTTCATTATCCAAGAATACACGCGAACATTCATCAACAAGAAGTCCTATAATACATGAACGCAAATAAGCTATCTGTTCATTTGTATCGTCCACTTTGTTCATAATTCTTTTGATATGCTCCAAACGTTCGCCTTCAAAGAAATTAAGTAGTAGGTAAATGGATTCTTCTTTAGAAAGAATGTGAAGTTTACAGGCATCTTCTATATCCATAATCTGATAACAGATGTCATCGGCTGCTTCTACCAGATAAACTAAAGGATAACGGCAGAATTTGTCGTTATCTGCAGGATTTCGGTTGATCCCCAACTCGGTGGCAATACGCAGATACGTCTCTTCTTCAGATTGGAAGAATCCGAATTTTCCTTTATCACCCGCATAAATGGAGGCATAAGGATATTTTACAATTGAAGCTAATGTACTATAAGTCATAGCAAACCCGCCTTCACGACGCCCAACAAACTGATGCGTAAGCAAACGCATGGCATTAGCATTTCCTTCAAAATGAAGAAAATCATCATAGCGACCACCTTCTTCAATAATGCGTTCTTTGAGATTTTTGCCATTTCCTTCAGAAAAGTAAGCCGAGATAGCGCGTTCACCGGAATGTCCGAAAGGAGGATTACCCATATCATGAGCTAAACAGGCTGCCGAGACAATCGAACCTAATTCTGAAAAGTTCGTGTTGTCGTTGGAATATTTGCGTATGAGTTGTTTGGATACATTATTTCCTAGAGAGCGTCCTACGCAAGAAACTTCTAAACTATGTGTTAATCTGTTGTGTACAAAAATACTTCCCGGCAAAGGAAAAACCTGTGTTTTGTTTTGTAACCGGCGGAATGGAGATGAGAAAATCAATCGGTCGTAATCACGTTGGAAATCATTCCTCTCTTGTTTACGTTCATGATAATCTTCCATACCGAAGCGTTTGTCTGATAACAGCTGGTTCCAGTTCATATATACATTATTTATACTGCAAATGTATATATAAATTTAATGCTGTTGAAGAAACATTGAATTTATATTGTATCCTTTTTTTACGCCATTATTC
>DAIMYP010000044.1:0-31633 GCA_036734445.1 Tannerellaceae bacterium | reverse complement strand
AATCATGAAATCACTATATTACATATTAACGTTTTCTCTGTTATGCATGTCTTGCCATGTAAACAGGAACAGAACTGAGAATTCAAATGATGCAGATACAATAGTTTCTGTTGCACCAGCTGATTCAGGTTTTGCAGAATCGCCATCAGATGTGGATGCGGGTTATGACTTTCCTGTATTCGAGAAAGATCATCCTGAAGAATTTCGTGTTTTGAATCAAATGTATAGAATCACTCTACAAATGAAAAGTATGGATTATGATGCGGTACAGTTTGATTCGTTGATAAATAGCTATTTGAATTCAAAGCATCTTACTTTTAAAGCTACGGTTGATGGATTTAAACAATACAGAAAGTGCCTTCAACGTTTTGTGCCTGATAATAAGGACTTCCGTTCTGAAATCGAGTATTCAATGCAAGCAGGTGTGAAGAGTAATTTAGAAATGACTGCTTGTTATCATTTATTTAAGATGATTAGTGATCTTCCAAAAGATGCTCGTTTGCAGGAATCTTTGAATAAAGAAAATAATTTGTGGAAACGGTTTGTCGATAGACAATTGGCAGTTTTGGATACAGTCGTTTACGGCAATGAACAATTCTCTATGAGAAGTTCTGTTTTTGGTGATTTTATGACAACGCGACTAGAAAGAAGGATTCAATCGATGACCGAACTGTTTGCCGCGCTTACAGAAAGCAATTATAAATCTAAAAAACAATATATATTCATATCAGAGAACCGAATGAATCAGGAATATGCAAGATTAGAGAATGACATAAAGAATAAGAAAATAGAAAATTATATGTATCCTAGAAAGAATCAGCTTCAAACTTTGTATTCTGAGCAAAGAGCATGGAAAGAACTGATGGAGGCAAGAATGCAAGTATCTAATTTATTGAATGGAAATGCCAGATTTGTTTACGAACAGACTACATATCGTATGCAAAAACAACATCTAGTTCAACTAAAAAATGAGTTTGATGAAGAATTGGTAGTTGCTTCTAGGGAGTGGGCTAATGCTATGCTGAAAGAAGATTGCGATTACAAAACGTTATTGAGTAATACTCGGCCAAGTGATAATTTTTGATATCTTTGTGCCATACAAAGACAATAATCATGAAAAGACACTTGTTTCTTTTAGGCTTGCTTGTGATGAGCGCTGCTGTTTCTGCACAGACGAAGACGGCGCGTTTGAGTGTTGATGCATCGAAACAGATAGCTACGGCATCAAGACTTTTTGATGGAACGAATATTGAGGATATCAATAATCAGACCAATGGCGGTGTATTCAGCCAACTTCTTCATGGAGAATGTTTTGAGGAAAATATTGAAACCGATTTTCTGAATCTCAAAAGAGTTGATTATTCCAAAATTTATGTGATGCTCGACGAACGTCGGATCCCGCATCTGATCACACAATCGAATGTGTATGCCAGAGTCAATTGGAACAATCTTTCGGAGAAATATGATTTCAACAGCAAAGATGTGTATAATGCTGCGCCATTCGATCATCCTGAGATCATATCCGGATATCGTTTTCCGGGGCGTTTCCTTGTGTTCGATTCTCTTCCTGCCAACATTCAGAAAGTGATGCTCGAACGAATTAATGGCAATGAACAAATCAGCAAATTCTGGTCGAAACTGCAATCCGGCAGTGCGAAATATGCTTTTACACTTATACGCGATGGGAAAGCTTATATGGGAAGGCAGACGCAACGCGTTGAGTTCCTTGATGGCGAAGGCGAAGTAGGACTTACAAATCATGGCCTTTATCGGATGGGCATTCATTTTGAAAAAGGGAAAAGCTATGATGGCATCATCCGATTGAAAGCCGATAAACCAACAACCGTCTATCTCTCTCTTCGCGATGACAATGGAAAAGTTCTGGCGGAGAAACCTTATTCAATCAAAGGCGATGGTTCGTACGAGAAGATTTCATTCGAGCTGACTTCTGATAACGAAGCACTGGAAGGCAGTTTCGGTATTTCTTTGAAAAGTCCCGGACAGATTGATCTGGGTTATGCATTCCTTGAACCGGGCGAGTGGGGAAGAGTCAATGGTTATCCGTTGCGAAAGAATTTTGTTGATGCGCTTAAGAAACAAGGCATATCTGCTATTCGCTACAACGGTTCGATGGTCGATGTTGGCATCGATTCCTACAATTATCGCTGGAAGAAAATGCTGGGTCCGGTTGACGAACGGCGTATTACGTATCGCAGTGGCTTCAGTCCTTATGCAACACACAGTTTCGCATTCCTTGAGATGTTGCAGCTGGCAGAAGTTTTGAAAGCGCAATGTATATTGGGCATGAGTATGGACGAGACTTCCGAAGATATTCGTGATTTTGTGGAATATGTTAACGGTCCGACTATTTCAAAATGGGGCGCTTTGCGTGTCAAACAAGGTCATGCTCAACCTTATAATCTCAGGTTTATCGAAGTGGATAATGAGCGCAACATGACCAGAGGATATCTGGAATGTGTCAAGAAGTTTGCCGAGTCAGCTTGGCAGTCGGATCCCGAAATGTCAATCGTGGTTTCACTCAATATCGGAACAAATCCGAAGAGCTATGCGCGTGGAACAACTGAATATCAATTGTCGTCAGAAATGGTAAAATGGTTTATCGACCATGGTAAAGCCGACAAACTGGCTTGGGATCCGCATTATGGCGGATGGTTGGGCTTTGCCAGCGATCCCGGATTTACGCATGAGATGGGAATTGATCTGCAGACAGAGCTTGCCAAAGATTATCCGGGTTTCAAACTGAATCTTCATCCGATGGAGGAAAATGGCAGCCGATGCGACTGGAACCGTGGTTTGGCGCATGCGAACAACTGGAATAAACTGCAACGTTATGGCGACCATTTCAAGATGCTTGGTACGGCAAATACTTTCCAACCGCACGGTTTGCATTACATGTGGGATCAAGGACGTATACATTATAACTCTCATGCTATCTGGTTTATGCCATCGGCTTATATTGATGAAGCAATGACTGAAAACTGGCTTCCGAATGTCATGCAGACGGCGAGCAGTGATGAAAAGCTGTTGGATATAACTGCGAAGTTGGATGATTCGGGTAAAACGCTTGCTTTATATGTGGTGAATCTGTCGGACCAGCCGCAAGAAGCTGCATTGGACATCAAAGGCTTTAAGTATCAGAGTAAAGCGAATCTTTGGACTATCGGCAATTGTGATTTGACGGAAACGAATACGGATAAGAACATGTACAATGTTTCTCCAAAGACTTCACAGATAAAATTATCTCAGAAGAAGGCAAAATATACTTTCCCGAAGTATTCTTATACGATCATAACGCTTCATAAGTAATGTTGGAAATAATAAAGGCGGAGCATAAAGCTTCGCCTTTATTATGAGGTTCCTGGCAGATTCGAACTGCCGTATACGGTTTTGCAGACCGCTGACTAAGCCACTCATCCAAGGAACCGAGTCCCGTTTACTTTCTTTTAAGTTTAAATTTTTTGAGGTTCCTGGCGGATTCGAACCGCCGTATACGGTTTTGCAGACCGCTGACTAAGCCACTCATCCAAGGAACCGAAGCCTTTCGTTTTTAGCGAGTGCAAAGTAAAGGATTAAGTTTTGAATATGCAAATGTTTTTCTCCCTTTTTGTTTAAACAGTTTGTTGCATAACTGAAGAAAAAGAGTTTAATTTGCTTCTTGTAAGAAAAATACTAAGTGATGAATTATATAAAAACAAATATTCAAGGCGTCTGGATTATCGAGCCGAAAGTATTCAATGACAATCGCGGATATTTTATGGAGGCTTATAAACAATCTGATTTCGACGAACATATAGGGAAGGTAGAGTTTGTTCAGGATAACGAATCCTGTTCTACGAAAGGTGTTCTTCGCGGATTGCATTATCAGATGGCGCCTTATTCGCAAGCCAAATTGGTACGTGTCATCAGTGGGAAGGTTTTGGATGTAGCTGTTGATCTGCGCGAAGGTTCGCCTACGTATGGACAATATGTTTCAGTTGAACTTTCCGGTGAAAACAAACGCCAATTGTTTATTCCGCAGGGTTTTGCACATGGTTTTCATGTGTTGAGCGAAGAGGCAGTGTTTACTTATAAGGTGGATAATCCCTATATGCCAGCTTGCGAGCGTGGTATCCGTTATGACGACCCGACAATTCATGTGGATTGGCATATTACCGAAGGCGAGGAGGTCAACCTTTCGCCAAAAGATATGCGTTCGCCGTTCTTGGCCGACGCTGAGCTGAATTTTAAATTTTAATACATATTTAATATGGAAACATACTTAGTCACTGGTGCTGCCGGATTTATTGGCGCTAACTTTATCAAATACATGTTGGCCAAATACCAGGATATTCAAATAGTTGTTCTCGATTTGTTGACGTATGCCGGGAATCTGGGTACAATCGCTGAAGATATTGATGGCAAGCGCTGTATATTCGTAAAAGGAGATATCGGCGACCGGGCTTTGGCTGATAAGCTTTTTGCTGAATATCAGTTTAATTATGTAGTCAACTTCGCTGCCGAAAGCCATGTCGACCGCAGCATTGAGAATCCGCAGTTGTTTCTGATAACAAATATATTAGGTACACAAAACTTGTTGGATGCCGCACGTAAGGCTTGGGTGAAGGGAAAAGACGTCACGGGTTATCCGACATGGCGCAATGGAATTCGTTTCCATCAGGTTTCAACTGATGAAGTGTATGGAAGTTTGGGTGCAGAAGGCTATTTTACTGAAACGACGCCTTTGGATCCACGAAGTCCTTACAGTGCTTCGAAAACGAGCGCCGACTTGTTTGTAAGAGCTTATGCCGATACTTACAAGATGCCGATAAGCATCACGCGCTGCTCGAATAATTATGGGCCGTATCATTTTCCTGAGAAGCTGATTCCGCTGATTATAAAGAATATACTCGAAGGAAAATCTCTGCCGGTTTATGGCAATGGCACGAATGTGCGTGACTGGCTTTATGTGGAAGATCATTGCAAGGCAATTGATTTGGTGCTGCATAAAGGTCGGGCAGGAGAAGTATATAATGTAGGTGGTCATAATGAGAAACAGAATATTGAGATTGTCAAACTCACGATTCGTACGATCCGCGAGCTGATGACAGAGCATCCTGAGTATCGTAAAGTCTTGAAGAAACAAGTGATAGGAGCCGATGGGCAAATCTCTATCGATTGGATTAATGACAGTTTGATTACATTCGTGAAAGATCGTCTTGGTCATGACCAACGTTATGCCATCGATCCGACAAAAATCACTCGCGAACTGGGATGGACGCCTGAAACAACTTTCGAAGTGGGCATTGTCAAAACAATCCGCTGGTATCTTGAACATCAGCAGTGGGTTGAAGATATTACAGGCGGCGAATACATGAAATATTACGAGAAAATGTATGATAATCGCTAAGCTTTCAGCTGGATAGAGATTATAAACTACAATCGTTATTTATTATTCAGAAATGATTACCTTTGCAGCAATAATGTGACGTACTGTTTAGCATAACTTATTGGAATAGACTGTAAATAATGTCCGAAGGTTGACAGTTGTCTATAATGGATGGAAAATATATGAATGTAAAAGAGTTTAAGGCAAAACTTAGTAAACGATTTTGGGCGCTATATTTAGTTGGTGTAATAGTTGCTATCGTCTTTTTTATCGCTATAGCTTATGGATTGATAGGCTATATGCCTCCTGTTGAACAACTCGAGAACCCGATAGACAAATATGCTTCACAAATCATTTCTTCCGATGGCAAGACATTGGGTAGTTATGCTTTAAGTTCCGATAACCGTTTGTATGTGACTTATAAGGACCTATCTCCCGAACTGGTGAAGGCGCTGATTGCAACCGAAGATTCTCGTTTTACCGAACATAGTGGTATCGATATTTTTGGTTTGTTGCGTGCTTTTGTAAAACGTGGATTGCTGTTTCAGAGAAGTGCCGGAGGTGGAAGTACGATTACTCAGCAGTTAGCTAAGCAGCTATTTTCGCCCAATGCGCGTAATTCAGTCGAACGTTTTTTCCAGAAACCTATTGAATGGGTGATTGCCGTTCAGTTGGAACGTTATTATACAAAAGAGGAGATTGTCAATCTATATCTGAATAAGTTCGATTTTCTGTATAATGCCGTTGGTATTCAGTCGGCTTCGCATGTTTATTTTGGCAAGAAACCGAAAGATCTGACGATCTGTGAGGCGGCAACATTGGTAGGAATGTGTAAGAATCCATCCTATTATAATCCGCGCTTGCATCCTGAACGTTCCAAAGACCGCCGTAATACGGTGTTGGAACAGATGCGTAAAGCCGACTATTTGACGAGTGAAGAATGTGAAGCTTTAAAAGCCAAGCCTTTGGAAATTCATTTTACAAGAATGGATCACAAAGATGGTCTGGCTCCTTATTTCCGTGAATATCTTCGTTTGATGCTGACGGCTAAAAAGCCGCATCGCAGCGATTATGCTTCTTGGCAGAAACAGAAATATACTGAAGATTCATTGGCATGGAAAAATAATCCGCTTTACGGCTGGTGTGAGAAAAACAAGAAAGCCGATGGCAGCCACTACGATATTTATTCGGATGGATTGAAGATTTATACGACCATTGATTCGCGTATGCAGCAGTATGCCGAAGATGCAGTACGTGAGCACATGAGCAAAAGCGTGCAACCGGCATTTTTCAAATCGATACGTGGACGGGCATCTGCGCCGTTCTCAGCTTCTTTGCGTCCCGGCGAAATCGATACGATTATGACTCGTTCTATCCATTTGACTGATCGCTATCGCTTGAT
Organism: Tannerellaceae bacterium; assembly: GCA_036734445.1. Lineage (GTDB taxonomy): Bacteria > Bacteroidota > Bacteroidia > Bacteroidales > Tannerellaceae > Parabacteroides. Next base: position 24,845 of record DAIMYP010000044.1, on the reverse strand, counting down.
GAAAGATGACGGTGCCAGTGAAGCGGAGATTCGCAATATCTTTAATAAACGAATACCGATGCGTGTATTCAGCTATAATGGTGCGATTGATACAATCATGTCTCCGCTTGATTCGTTGCGTTATTACAAGAGCATTCTTCGCACAGGATTCATGGCAATGGATCCACGAACCGGATATGTGAAAGCTTATGTGGGAGGCATTGACTTCTACAGTTTCCAATATGATATGGTTACAGGCGGTCGTCGTCAGGTTGGTTCTACAATCAAACCGTTCCTTTATTCTTTAGCGATGATCGATGGTTTTACACCTTGCGACCAGATGATGCATGTTCAGCAGACGTTGACTGATGAGAATGGTCAGTTGTGGACACCTCGAAACTCAAACACTTCGCATGTGGGAGAGATGGTTTCAATAGCTTGGGGATTGCAGAATTCTGATAACTGGGTTACAGCCTGGCTGATGGGACAGCTTTCGCCTTATACGTTTGTTCAGCTTCTTCATTCGTATGGTTTGAAGGGCTATATTAATCCGGTTGTATCTGTTTGTTTGGGCACGCCGGATGTATCAGTGAGCGAAATGGTTAGCGCATATACAGTTTTTGCTAATAAGGGCATTAGGGCGGAACCTGTTTATGTTACACGCATAGAAGATTCTTATGGAAACACAATCGCACGCTTCAATTCGCAAATGACAGAAGTTATTCCGGAAGAAGCGGCTACAAAAATGCTCTATATGTTGCGAAAGGTTGTAGATGGTGGAACAGCCAGCCGTATACGTTATCGTTATAATATCAGATCTGCAATGGGAGGAAAGACTGGTACGACACAGAATAATTCCGATGGTTGGTTTATGGCGTTCACACCAAGTCTGGTTTCAGGATGTTGGGTAGGAGGTGAAGATCGCTCAATCCATTTTGACAACATGAATGAAGGTCAGGGAGCAAGTGTGGCTTTACCAATTTTTGGTCTGTTTATGCAGAAGGTATATAACGATTCTAAATTGGGCTATTCGCAGACCGAAAACTTCACCATCTCTGAAAAGTATTCAGATCCTTGTGCCACTCCAACGGAAGGAGAAGATTCGCAAGAATCACAACAACCGCCGGAAAAGGAATCGGGAGGCATCGATAAGATGTTTCAGTAGGTTTCAGGCTAAGGAAAATATATAATGGTTTCATCTAATTTCATGTAAAAACAATTGATTAAATATATTATATTATGGAGTTGAAGAATAAATACGTGCTGGCTATAGACCAGGGAACGACTTCGTCAAGAGCTATCCTCTTTAATAACCATGGAGACATAATTTCTCTTGCACAGAAACCATTCCAACAATATTTCCCGAAACCGGGATGGGTTGAACATGACCCGAATGAAATTTGGTATACTCAATCGTCAGCTATTACTGAAGCAATGGCAAAGGTTGATGCAACTGCTGAGAATATTGCCTGCATAGGCATTGCCAATCAGCGGGAAACAACGATTGTTTGGGATCGCGAAACAGGTTTCCCTGTTTACAATGCAATCGTTTGGCAAGATCGGCGTACAGCTGATTATTGCGAAGAAATGAAAGCAAAAGGATACGCAGCGATGATTCAGGCAAAGACAGGCTTGATTATTGATGCCTATTTCTCGGCTACAAAGATTCGCTGGATTCTTGAAAATGTAAAAGGAGTACGCGAACGTGCAGAACGGGGCGAATTGTGTTTCGGTACTGTTGACTGTTGGCTGACTTGGAAACTGACCCGCGGAAATCATTTCTTTACAGATATAACGAATGCTTCGCGTACGATGCTTTATAATATTCATTCACACGAATGGGATAAGGAATTGCTTAAGCTTTTCAATATTCCGGAATCGATGATGCCTGAAGTTAAGGGCAGTAGCGAAGTTTATTGCGAAACATCTACAGAAATATTCAAGACTAATGTTCCTATCTCAGGAATGGCTGGCGATCAGCAGTCGGCTCTGTTCGGACAACTGTGTCTTGATGCGGGAATGACGAAGACAACGTATGGAACAGGTTGCTTTATGGTCATGAATACAGGAGAAACGCCTGTTCAGTCACAGAACAATTTGTTGACTACGATTGCTTGGAAACTGGGCGACAAAGTTACGTATGCCTTGGAAGGCAGTGTGTTTGTCGGAGGTGCTGCAATCCAGTGGCTTCGTGATCAGTTGGGGCTGATAAAGAAAGCTTCTGCCACGGAGGAAATGGCTAAATCTGTATCAGATAATGGCGGTGTATATTTTGTTCCAGCATTGACAGGATTGGCTGCACCGTATTGGGATCAGTATGCTCGTGGTGCCATTGTCGGAATTACGCGTGGAACAAGCGCTGCTCATATTGCAAGAGCTGCTCTTGAAGGTATATGTTATCAGGTCTATGATGTTCTGAAAGCAATGGAAAAAGATATTCATTCAGATTTGAAAGAAATCAGAGTGGATGGTGGTGCTGTAGCCAATAATTTCCTTATGCAGTTCCAGGCAGATATTTCCCGTTGCCCGGTTGTTCGTCCGCGCGTTCTTGAAACAACAGCTATGGGTGCTGCTTTCCTTGCAGGCTTAGGTGTTGGATATTGGAAAAATATGGATGAACTGAAAGAACAGTGGACACTGGATAATATTTTTAAACCCGAGATGGAAGAGAAGGCTGCTGAAAAATTGCTTACGGAATGGCATAAGGCTGTTGGTCGTTCATTGAAATGGGCTGTTGATTAATACTAAATGTTGAATATTAAAAGAAAAATATATGACACCGTTTGTAGCAGAATTAGTAGGAACAATGATCATGATCCTAATGGGAGGTGGCGTTGTAGCAAATGTTTGTTTGAATAAGACAAAAGGTTTCGGTTCCGGTTGGATAGTAATAGCGACTGCATGGGCATTGGCTGTGTATATTGGCGTTGTCGTTGCCGGACCTTTTAGTGGAGCACATCTGAATCCGGCTGTGACATTGGGCTTGGCGCTGGTCGGCAGATTTGAATGGGCGTATGTAATACCTTATTTTGTTGCTCAATTCATTGGTGCAGCTATTGGTGCATTCCTGGTTTGGGTGGTTTATAAGGATCATTTTGATGCAACAGAAGATCAGGACAGCAAACTGGGTGTATTTTGTACGATCCCGGCTATCAGTAATCCTATTCGCAATTTCTTGACTGAGGTTATTGGTACATTTGCTTTGATGTTCGTAGTTTATTATATTTCTGATGGTAAAATCAGTTTGGGCGATGGTATAACAGCTGCAACAGCTGTCCATTCTACATTACCTGTAGGTCTTGGTTCGGTTGGTGCTATTCCTGTCGCATTCACGGTTTGGGTAATCGGTCTTTCTTTAGGTGGACCAACCGGTTATGCTATCAATCCTGCTCGAGATATTGCTCCGAGATTTGTTCATTTTATCTTGCCGATAAAAGGTAAAGGTGGCAGTCACTGGAATTATTCTTGGATTCCTTGTTTTGGTCCTCTTGTAGGAGCTGCTATTGCTGCCGGACTTTATTATGTAGTTGGTTTAATAACAATATGATAATTATATATGATGTATAAAAGAATGATATCGTTTTGGTCGTTGTTGTGCCTGTTGGGTTTGGTTTCAATATCAGCATCGGCAACAACCAAAGTGATCAAAGTTCCCTTCGTTAAAAAGATAACTGTTGACGGAAAAGCAAATGACTGGAAGATTCCTTATGCCGTAAAGGGCTTTATTGCACCTTGGAATGGCAATGATTACGACCAGACAAAGTTCTATGCATGTCATAATGACAAATACCTTTATCTGTTGTATGAAGTGAAAGATTCGACGCTGACTTATAATGACGGAAAGACGGAAGATTCTGTTGGCAATGAGGACAGGGTTGAGTTTTTTATCAGTAAAGATAATAAGATGTCGACCTATTATGGAGCTGAAATTGATCCGCAGGGAAAAGTGATGGATTATGAAGCTCATTTTTATCGCAAGTGCGATTATTCATGGAATTATAAAGGTTTGATACTCGGTCATCAGATAGGAAAGCATTCTTATACGATGGAAGTTGCTATTCCGATGAAAGAATTGAAGGAATTGGGGCTGATATCTCCTGAAGGAAAGATTCACATGGGTGTCTTTCGCGCAGATTATTATGGCAGCGAGATGAATCAAGTCGTTTGGCGTCCTTGGATTGTTCCTGATGCAAAAAAGCCTGATTTTCATATTCCATCATCATTGGGAATATTGGAGCTGAAATGAATCTGGCAATAATCTTTGTTGGAAAAGGAGGATTATGAAGAATATCTTGATTAAAGATGCTACATTAATAAATGAGAACCGGACTTATAAAGGTTCGGTTCTTATTTCTGGTGATAAGATTGCATCTATCTATGAAACATCAATTCCAAGGCAGGTTGAAGAGGATTGTACAGTGATTCCTGCTGAAGGAATGTTTTTATTACCTGGTGCCATTGATGATCAGGTCCATTTTCGTGAACCTGGTTCTACGTGGAAAGGTGATATTGCTTCTGAAAGTCGTGCGGCAGCTGCAGGAGGCGTCACTTCTTTTATGGATATGCCAAATACAAAACCTCAAACGACTACAATAAGCGAACTGGAATGGAAATGGCAGCGGGCAGCAGAAACCTCTTTAATCAATTATTCATTCTTTTTTGGGGGAACGAATGACAACATAGATGAAATTCATAAAGTGAATTCACATCGTGTACCCGGTTTGAAACTTTTTTTGGGTTCTTCAACCGGAAATATGCTTGTTGATAAAAAAGAAAGCTTGGAACGCATCTTTGGAGAATCGAATATGCTGATTGCTGTTCATGCAGAGAAGGAAGAGGTTATTAAAAGGAATATAGCCAAATACACGACTCTGTATGGTGAAGATCTGGATATTTCTTTTCATAATAAAATACGTAACGAAGAAGCTTGCTACGCTTCTTCTTCGGAAGCAGTAGAACTGGCCACTAAGCTTAATGCTCGCTTGCATATTTTGCATCTTTCGACGGCAAAAGAACTATCGTTGTTAAGAAATGATATCCCGCTGGCCGATAAAAAGATAACAGCAGAAGGCTGCGTCCATCATCTTTGGTTTGATGAGCGTGATTATGCAAAGCAAGGAAACAAAATCAAGTGCAATCCTTCCATCAAAAGCCAGTTTGACAGAGATGCTCTGCGTAAAGGTGTGAACGATAATCTGATTGATATTGTGGCAACCGATCATGCGCCGCATCTTTTATCAGAAAAGGAGGGAAGTTGTCTGAAAGCAGCTTCGGGTATTCCTCTTATACAGCATTCGCTTCTTTTAATGCTTGAACTTGCTAAACAAGGCATTTTTACTTATGAGAAGGTGGTTGAGAAAATGGCTCACATGCCTGCTGATTTGTTCCATATAGACAAACGAGGATATATCCGTCCTGGCTATTATGCTGATTTGGTTTTAGTAAATCCGAATCAATACTGCACGGTTTCGAAAGACAATCTTTTGTATAAATGTGGCTGGTCTCCATTTGAAGGATATTTATTCCATCATCTGGTGACAAAAACATGGGTGAATGGTCAAATAGCGTATGATCAAGGCAAAATAAATGACAGCAATCGGGGAATGGAGTTATATTACAAATCTTAGATATGTTAATTATATTAAAGTGAAGCCGGCTGATGTCGATATTCTTAAATATATGTTTTATAATATCTTTTTTTATTTGTTTTGTAATTTAAAAAACTCCATCTTTGCAGTCAGATAACCTAAACAATCTTTTTGCCTTATAGACTAATGCCAATATAGACCAATAAAGAGAGTCCGTTTGGACTCTTTTTATTTGTCTTTATTGTTAATAACCTGTCTCTTCAACTTTTATTGATATCTCTCCAATTTCCTCATTTAGTTTCTTTTCCGGCGGTATGACATTGAAGTTTTCCCAAAAATTCTCGTCGTACGTAAAATGTGTATCAGCAAAAATTGTTCTTGTCGGTAATGTTTCATTGTGAGTAAATCGTGAAATATCGTGCGTGTCAATCTTACAAGTAACCATTTCAAACCATGTATGTAGAGGAAAAGAACTGAATAATTGTTTGCGTTTTTTTATTTTAAAATACAAATCTCCTCTAACATGATTGATGTAGTACATGGTGTTCCATTGTTTATACGATAAGGTATATTCAACTTTTTGTAAAGTAATATTTAAATCTTTGCTTTTCTTTTCAATAAACATATTAGTCGCTTTGTCTATATATCTCGGATTGATTTCAAATGTGGCGCGAATGAGCGCGTTGTTTTCAGAATCAATATATAGTTCGCCGCGATATAGTGGATTGTCAACATTTTCTTTTTGTTCGAAAGCGATGACATTTACAATCCGGTTATCGATAACTGTTATATCTGTAGAAACATAATTGTATAAATTGTATTCGTCATCCGGATTGAGAAAATCAGGCATCGTTTTAATAACATCCAACATTAAGCTGGAATTGATGCCGGCCTTCATTTTTGTGATTACTGTATCTTCTTCCAATTGATTGCTGATGTTGCGCATTTTAAGGAGCTTTACTTGATCTGAACCGGCATCGGTAAGATAGGATGATTTATATATTTTGAAAATGGCTTCGCTGAGACTCACAAATTTATTTTTCCTTTCAATGCCTTCTCTGTAGAAAGAGGTTAGATAGACCGGATCGCGAGAGTAATTGGTTTTAATGCTTTGTTGCATTTCTCGCAGTAATCGTACAGGATTAGCAATTCTGACGATAACTTCTTGCAGAGGTATAACTTTCGCTTCAAGTCCGATGGTGCTTTTTCGACCGGTCATTATTGAGGCATCTAATTTTTCAGGGATGTATCCTAAATGTGAAAAAACAATTTTGTATGAGAGGAGTGAATCCGGAATGATTAATCTGAATTCTCCATTGGCATTACTGACACTTCCAATAGAGGTTTTTTGAACATTTATTGTTCCTCCTTCTATTGGTTCATTCGTATGCTTGTCAATGATTGTCCCTTCAATTGTAAAATATGGATTCTTTTTTTCTACAATTGTTGGTGCAGAAATATTTTTTTGTGTTACAGGCAATGTAATTAAAATATGGTTGCCAATCTGGCGAACTTCTAGATTAGCATTGCCAACAATCAAGCGGATTGCTTCTTCAATGGTATAGTTCCCTTTTTTTATAGTAGTTACTTTTTCATTGTCAATGATTTTGCTGTCATAAATAAAGAGTAAGCCCGTAATATCGGATACTTTGCCTAAAAGGTGATATACTGTATCTTTTGTTTTGGGTATTTTAATTGTGCGATTTGGCATTATGTCTATATCTGCTGCATTCGTCATTGTTGGAGAAAAGGCCAATAATGACAAAAGCAGAAATGATATGCAATATGCCAAAATCTTGTTCATAAATAATTTGCCTATTCGAAGATGGTAATGATATTATCTTTCTTTACAGATTGTAGATTGAGTGCCAGACAAATCAATTCGGCCATTGTTTCAGGAGTATCTTTAGAGAAGGAAACAGTCAATGTCCTGTTCTCTAATGATGGAACCGTTTGGATTTGCAGATCTTGCGATTGCGAATTAATAACCCGAAGGATATCTCCCAATTTTTCATCTTTAAATCTCATGCGTTCGGTGTAATGGGTGAATTGTTCAGTATCCTTTGTTCGGCTTAAAAGCAGAGTCTTTGCATGAAGTGTTACAGTTTCGCCCGCCTTGACATGCAAATCATTTTCTTCGCCTTGAACAGAAACGATTACTTCGCCGCGCCTAACCGACAATTCAAAAGGCGATTTGTTATTACTTTTTATATTGAAAGCTGTACCGATTACAGTGATATGAACTTTCTTCGTTTCTATTTGAAACGGTTTGGCTTTATTATGGGCAACATCGAAGAATGCATTCCCATCGAGTTTAACCACTCTTTTATCGGATGAAAAATGCTGAGGATATTGTAGGGATGCTTTTTCAGCAAGATATACAATAGACCCGTCCTCTAAAGTAGTCACCAAAGAAAAAGAGGATTCTTGATTCTTTAATAGTAATAGTTTTGGGTCGATTGAGTTGCTGTTTTTGAAAAGAAAGGAGACAGACAGTATAAGTCCGAGAGCAAGAACAGCTGCGACAGCTAAACTCCATCTTTTGATATAGATGTGTTTATCAGGCAGAACTGTTCCTTTGGAGAGTCCGTCTTTTTCAATCCTGGCATAGAGCTTATTCCATGCTTTATCTGTTTTTATTTGATAAATATCTGTTTTCATCATCTGTTTTCATTATAATAATTCTCTATGTCTTTACGTAAAACTTTTAAGGCCTTAGTCATTTCAGCCTCTACGGTTTTGACAGAGATTGATAGTTCTGTTGCTATTTCAGAATACTTTTTGTCTTCGAAACGTTGCATGCAAAAGATTTGCGCACAACGTTGGGGCAGTCTATGAAGCGTTTGTTGAATTACAAATTCGAGTTCCTTATATTCCATTTCATCTTCCGGAGTATTCTCTGTTTCAGGATCTGCATTCATGAAGAGTTCATTGTATCGTTGTTTTACCTCTTCGTGTTCGCAAAATTGCAGAGATTGATTGCGGACTGCGCCATATAGATAGCTTTTGATGGAATGAAAAATTTGTAATGTCGCTCTTTCTTTCCAGAATACATAGAAAAGTTCCTGTACGATTTCTTCTGCTGAATCCATTTTCCCTGTGATACTGGCAGAGTATAAACAAAGAGGAGTATAGTAAAGGCGGAATACTTGTTCGAAGGCCTTTACATTACCCTCTTTGATTTTTGTCAATATGAATAAATCGTTTAGCATCAAAACTATTCCCTCTTATTTTGTGAGTCAAAGATAATGCAAGTCGAGAGCAGAACAAAATGAATTTATTTGTTTTTTGTGCTGAGGTGCTGCTTATCTTAGCTTGTTTGAATCAAAGATAGGAGAATTTATAGCTATCTGAAAGAAGCGTTGTTGTTATTTATATTGTTTTTTAAGTTTGTTGACTGCATTTTCCAAAGATTCTGTTGGAGCAATAATGTTGTAAGCACCCCAGAAGTCTTCATCAATGAATGCAGAAACGTTATCTGATAGCGACTCAGTCGGTTTAAATGAAGCCTTGTAAGATATCGGATTGATGTTATCTTTCTTTGCATCTGTTACAACCATTTCTGAAGTAATGGAATAACTCGTTGAGAACAGCTTACGCTTCCAATCACATTTAAAATGTACTTCATTGCGGATATAGCTTAAATATGTACGTCCTTCACGCTCTTTGTAATTGACCAGGAAAGAAACATCCTGTGGTTTGAAAATCAGTTTGTAAGGTTTCTTTTTTAGTATGGCTTGAGTCGCTTTGTTGCGGTCGCTCAGGTCAAGATTAAACTCAGCGCGTGTAAACGAGAGACGCTCTTTATCAATATATAGCTTTCCATAATACAATGCATAAGGAAGTATAGCCTGAGGTAAAAAGCTGATGACATATTGCGGACGATTATCGATTGTGGTCGATTCTTCCATTTTGAAACTGTAGTATGATAAGGACTCTTCATCCAAAAGAATTTCCGGATTCTTTACAAAATCAACGTATATGGATAAGTTAGGACCTCCTAAAAGCTTTACAATCAATGTATCGCTCTTTTTCTGACTTAACAGTTTGCGTCCTTTAAAAATCTGAACTCGATCTTCATAAGTCGAACGGTCAGAGTAAGGCGTTTTGTAGATATCGATGACAGCTTCAGAAATATTGATATACCGACGTCCTTTTTGGGCCGTTTCACGGTAAAATCCGGTAAGCATGCTTGGCTTTGGATTGTAGTTCGCACCGATTTTCTGCATGGCATTTTCAACGATATAACGAGGGTCGCGTGCACGGACAACAATTTCTTCCAGTAAATTACTGTGAGGTGTCATCCAAACAGTCAGGTCGCTCATGTCTTTGCCCGTCAGTTCAATCTGATTGCTGACATAACCCAGATGGGAGATAGCAATTTTGCTGGCATGGAGAGATTCTTTTATTTTTAAAGCGAATTCTCCATCTTCATTCGTAACGGTACCGATAGTTGTCCCGGGAATGGAAATATTTACATACTCAAGCTTCTTTTTGCTTTGCTTGTCTTTAATTACGCCGCTTACTGTGACATAATTCTCGCTAGGAGTTTCTTCCTGAGCCTGTAACGGTGCAAAACCTGCAATCAGCAAGGTGATAAGCAATAGCTCTAACGATTTTTTGAATGTTGCTTTCATACTTCTATTGTTTTTAGTTGTTTCAATCTTCTGTATTACTATGATGCTTCAGAAGGAAAATACCCTATGCTTTTTGATGAAAAAAATGAGCTTTGGAAATATTTTTGCATTTCTACGGAAAAACTTTTGTACAAATCATATAGAATCTTTGCCATTGTGCTAATATTTTTATCAAACCAAAAATGCGATCCGATAAGTAAGTCTGGGCTTTCACAAAAATGTTTCATGATATAAGTAGGAACTAAGCCTGTTGAATGCATAACATATTGGAGAAAAATACTTCTATTTAATAGTATAAAGGCATTGTAGTTATGCTTCGTCGATACAAAAATCCATTATAAATAATAAAACTGACATTTTGACGTTCTTTAAGTGTGTATTGTAATGTGACAATGCGGCAAAGATAAAGAATCTAATTCATGAAAAGTTGACTATTTGTCCCATTGTGCAATGATTTTTGTATTATGGTATACTATTTGTAAGGTTCTATTGTGAATAGAGTATAAAATTGAATTAATATGAAAGGTATTGTATTGGCTGGAGGTTCCGGCACTCGTTTGTATCCTATAACCAAAGGCGTATCGAAACAATTGTTACCGATATACGACAAGCCAATGGTTTATTATCCCATCTCTGTTCTTATGCTGGCTGGCATAAGGGATATATTATTAATTTCTACTCCACAAGATCTACCTGGTTTTGAGCGCTTATTGGGAGATGGATCTGATTATGGAATCCACTTACAATATGCGGAGCAACCTTCACCTGACGGATTGGCGCAGGCTTTTTTGATCGGAGAACAGTTTATTGGAAATGATTCTGTATGTTTGGTTTTGGGCGATAATATATTCTACGGACAAAGTTTTACAATCATGCTGCGTGAGGCTGTTGCTAATGCGGACAATAATAAAGCTACGGTCTTTGGTTATTACGTTAATGATCCCGAGCGCTATGGTGTGGCTGAGTTTGATAAAAACGGGAATGTGTTGAGTCTGGAAGAAAAGCCGGAGCATCCAAAGTCTAATTATGCTGTTGTTGGATTGTATTTCTATCCGAATAAGGTGGTAGAAGTTGCCAAACAGGTGAAACCTTCAGCACGAGGAGAACTTGAGATAACATCTGTAAATCAGGCTTTCTTATATGATGAAGAACTGAAAGTACAACTGCTCGGCCGTGGTTTTGCATGGCTGGATACAGGTACTCATGATTCTTTGGCTGAAGCATCAACTTTTGTAGAAGTTATAGAAAAAAGACAGGGATTGAAAGTTGCCTGCCTTGAAGAAATAGCTTTTCACCAAGGATGGATCAATGTGGAAAAATTGAAAACAGTAGCTATGCCGATGGCTAAAAACCAATATGGACGTTACCTGTTGGCATTAGCATCTTCGGTAAAAAGTTGAAGTATATCATGATGAATAAAGATAGTAAAATATTTGTAGCTGGACACCGGGGATTAGTTGGATCCGCGATTTTGAAGAATTTGCAGCAAAAAGGTTATCAAAACTTTGTGCTTCGTTCTCATTCAGAGTTGGATTTGACTGATCAGGGCAAGGTCAATGATTTCTTTGAAGCCGAGAAACCGGATTATGTTTTTCTGGCTGCGGCTCATGTAGGTGGTATTTTGGCAAACAGTCTTTATCGTGCAGATTTTATTTATCAGAATCTGATGATTCAGAATAATGTGATTCATGCCTCCTATATTAATAATGTAAAGAAACTGCTCTTTTTGGGCAGTACTTGCATATATCCGGGCAATGCTCCGCAGCCGATGCCCGAAGATTGTCTGCTGACTTCTCCTTTGGAATACACGAATGAGCCTTATGCTATTGCAAAGATTGCAGGCATCAAGATGTGTGAGAGCTTCGATATGCAATATGGTACAAATTATATTGCTGTGATGCCGACAAATCTGTATGGACCAAACGATAATTTCAATTTGGAAACATCGCATGTTCTTCCGGCTATGATAAGGAAGATACATTTGGCAAAATGTCTCCAGACTGGTTCGTGGGATGCATTGCGAAAAGATATGAATTCTCATCCCATAGAAGGTATTTCAGGTTTGGCTGCTCCAGAAGAAATATTGTCGGTATTGAATAAATATGGCATCCATGCAGGAAAAGTTGAACTTTGGGGCACTGGTTCGCCACTTCGTGAGTTTCTGTGGAGTGAAGATATGGCGGATGCCTGTGTATATCTGATGGAAAAAGTTGATTATGTTGATTTGTGCCCTGTTGGTAGTAAAGAGATTCGTAATACACATATTAATATAGGTACGGGCAAAGAACTATCAATAAAAGAACTGGCTAATTTAATCAGTATAAAGGAGGAATTCAAAGGGGATATTGCTTTTGATTCTTCCAAACCTGACGGAACGATGCGTAAACTGACGGATGTAACCAAGTTGCATTCATTAGGTTGGCATCATTCGGTAGAGATTGAAGATGGAATTGAAAAACTATATAAGTGGTATCTCGAAAATGAATAATTTATGGGAAAAGTAGCATTGATAACAGGAATTACAGGACAGGACGGCGCCTATTTGGCAGAGTTCTTAATAAAAAAAGGATATACTGTTCATGGGTTGAAACGTCGTTCATCTATATTTAATACGGCAAGGATAGACCATTTATATCAGGATCCTCATGAGGCGAATCGTAATTTTATATTGCATTATGGCGACTTGACAGATAGTTTGAATTTGACACGAATTATCGGCGAGATACAACCGGATGAAATATATAATTTGGCTGCAATGAGTCATGTAAAAGTGAGTTTTGATACACCTGAATACACGGCTAATGCTGATGGTTTAGGCGTGTTGCGTATACTGGAAGCTGTCCGTTTATTGAATTTGATTCCTAAAACACGCATATATCAAGCTTCTACTTCAGAATTGTATGGATTAGTGCAAAGTGTTCCTCAAAATGAATCGACACCGTTTTATCCGCGTAGTCCTTATGCCGTTGCAAAGTTGTACGGCTATTGGATTACAGTCAACTATCGCGAAGCTTATCACATGCATGCTTCAAATGGAATTTTGTTTAATCACGAATCGCCGTTGCGCGGAGAAACATTTGTTACCCGAAAAGTAACAAGAGCGATCGCCCGTATTGCATTGGGCATTCAGAATAAGATGTTTATGGGAAATTTGTCTGCCAAGCGAGATTGGGGACATGCCAAAGATTATGTCAGAGCAATGTATCTTATTCTTCAACAAGAAAAGCCTTCTGATTATGTGATTGCTACAGGAATTACGACTACGATTCGTGATTTTATTCAGATGGCTTTCCATGAAATAGGAGCTGAGATCGTTTTTACAGGTGAAAATGTTAAAGAAGTAGCTATATTAAACAATATTGACGAATCTGTGTTTAATGATAAAGTAGGAGAATCGTATCTTTCTAATTTCAAGAAATTGATAGGGAAGGAGCTTGTAGGAGTAGATCCTCAATATTTTCGCCCAACTGAAGTAGAGTTGTTGCTAGGTGATGCAACAAAGGCTCATAATCTGTTGGGATGGGAACCTGAATATAATCTGTCTTCATTAGTTAAAGATATGATCCAGAGCGATATAAAATTGATGAAGAAAGAGTTATATTTAAAAGAAGGTGGCTATAAAATTTTGAATTATTTTGAATAAATCGAAAAACTATTCCATTTATTGTTTGTTATATTTGGAAATTTAGTTAATTTTGCCACGAAATTTGAGAAAAGAAAATAGATTATTGATTGTTTAATTTAAAAGTTGACGAATATGAAGACTAAAGTATTAGTTTTAGCTTTGCTGTCAAGCTTTGCAATCTCGACTGCATTTGCACAAGAGTTTAAACCACAAGTTGGTTTTAGCAATGAAGCTGGCTACAAAACAAACTTTAAGAAAAACAAAGCTGGTGATAATTGGTTTATTTCTATCGCTGGTGGTGTAAGCACTTTGTATGGAGATTACAACAGTGATGCAAAATTCACAAACCGTTTGAATTTCGCACCTCAGTTCTCTTTAGGTAAATGGTTTAATCCCTATTTGGCATTTCGTTTGCAATTTAATGGAGGTTCAGTCCATGGATTCGAAAAGAATGCTACATTTATGGAACATAACCGTTACGTAGCAGCTCATGCAGACTTGTTATGGGATGTTACAAACTTCTGGGCTCCTTACAATGAGAACAAAGTATTTCGTTTGATCCCTTGGGTTGGTTTTGGTTATGCACAACGTTTCAAGAATCCGGATGAAAACGTAAGTCCTATTCTTAATAGTGTTGCAATCAGAACAGAATCTCCTACGTTGAATGCCGGTATTTTAACCGCTTTCCGTTTGAGCAAACGTGTTGATTTGAACATTGAGTACCAAGGTTCATTGTTGAACGAACAGTTCAATCGTATTTTCTATCATCACCTGAGTGATGGTTTGACACAGTTGAGCGCTGGTTTCACATTTAAATTGGGTAAAACTGATTTCGAAGTTCTTCAGCCAATGGATTACAATCTGTTGAACGACTTGAACAACCAAATCAACTCTTTACGTGCTCAGAACAATGAGTTGAGCAAACGTCCGGAATCTTGTCCAGAATGCAAGCAGGTAGAAGCTGCTCCAGCAGTTGTTAACAACTATGCTGAGAATGTAGTATTCTTCCGTCTGAATAGTTCTAAGATTGACAAGAATCAGCAGATCAACGTTTACAACACAGCTGAATTTGTTAAACATAACAACGTTCCTGTAAAGGTTATTGGTTATGCTGACAAGAAGACTGGTAAGGCTGGTTATAACATGAAATTATCTGAGAAACGTGCTAAAGCTGTTGCAAAAGAATTGCAAGCTAAGTATGGTATTCCTTCAGATCAGATTACAGTTGAATGGAAGGGCTGTGAAGAGCAACCGTATTCAATCAACAATTGGAACCGTGTAGTTATTATGACTTCTAACGGAAATAAGTAATCTCTATAATAAAATCATAAAGAAGGCGACACAATTTTGTGCCGCCTTTTTTTGTCTTCAATAATAATGCTTATTTTTGCAAGTGTTTAAAGAATGGCTATGGAATTGAATAAAAAAGAAGGATTTCTCATTCAGTGGTTGATTGGAATAGGGGATTTGATTGTGTTGAATCTTTTATTCTTTGTGGTGTATTATGAGTTGGGAAGCTACTATACATCGGCTATTGCTTCAAATATACGTGAAGTTGTACTCCTTCTGAACTTTTGCTATTTCTTTTCTCTCTATTTTGTCCCTCTTCAGGTGCATCTGGCCATTGTATACATTGATAAGATTGTGCAAAGAGCCTTTGTGCTGGTTACATTCATGATGTTTTTGTTCGCCACATGTTTGATTTTCTTGAATGTTGGTGATGTCCTGGCTACATTTTTAGTAGTATACTATCTTTCTTCTGTTGTCGTATTCTCATTGTGGCGCGTCATTGTTCGAATGACTTTGAAAATGTATCGTAGGAAAGGATACAATTTTAAGAGAGTCATAATTGTTGGCGCCGGAAAGAATGGTATGGAGCTTTACCGATTAATGAAAAATGACTTGTCGTACGGTTTTAATATCTTGGGCTTTTTCGATGATAATATCGCATTGAAGGCTGTTCTTCCTAATTATTTAGGAATGACTCATCAGGTTGAAGATTTTGTTTTAGCCAATGATGTCGATGAAATATATTGTACTTTACCGGGAACTAATGATGAGAAGATTCTGCGATTGATGAATTTTTCGGAGAAACACATGATCCGCTTTTTCATTGTACCGGAGTTTTATCGAAATATCAAGAAGAGTCTGGTTATGGAAATGATTGAAACCATGCCTGTACTCACAGTACGCCGAGAACCATTGCAAGCTGTTTATAATAGAGCTTTGAAACGTTCTTTTGATATTCTTTTTTCTTCCATTGTTTTAGTGACGCTTTATCCGATAATGTATATTGTCATTGGTCTGATGATTAAATTAACTTCTCCTGGTCCGGTATTATTCAGACAGATGCGTACTGGATTATATGGTAAGGATTTTAAATGTTACAAGTTTAGGACGATGCGGGTAAATGCTGAAGCTGATTTGGTTCAAGCAGCAAAGGATGATCCTCGTAAAACCAGTATTGGCGATTTTCTCCGTAGAACAAACCTTGACGAGTTCCCGCAGTTTATCAATGTGTTTTTAGGTGATATGTCGGTTGTCGGACCACGTCCTCACATGCTCAAACATACAGAACAATATTCGGCATTAATTGATAAATATATGATTCGCCATTTGGTTAAGCCAGGCATTACAGGTTGGGCGCAAGTGACAGGTTACAGAGGTGAAACACGCACTATTGAACAGATGGAAGGTCGTGTAAAAAGAGATGTATGGTATATTGAAAACTGGTCTTTTTTCCTTGACTTAAAAATTATTGTCGTTACCGTACTAAACATGTTCAAAGGTGAAAAGAATGCTTATTAAAGACCTCCTGAACTAATTTTTGTAAATAATCAAAGTGAGTAGCTGAAAATGTGCTATCTTTGCACCAATGGGAAGAATATTAGCAATTGATTATGGTCTGAAACGTACTGGATTGGCAGTGACAGACACGTTACAGATGATTGCAAATGGATTGGCAACTGTGCCTACTGCTGAATTAATTGCCTACCTATCAACTTATATATCAAAAGAAAAAGTTGAAACTATAGTGATTGGGCTTCCCAAACAAATGAATAATGAGCCTTCTGAAAGTATGAAATACATCGAGGCTTTTGCTGCTCTTCTCAAAAAAAACTTCTCCAATATTGAAATTACATTTTATGACGAACGGTTTACTTCCGTATTGGCTCATAGAGCAATGCTGGATGGAGGACTGAAAAAGAAGAAAAGACAAAATAAAGAATTAGTAGATGAAATAAGTGCAGTAATCATTCTGCAATCGTATTTAGAAAATATAAAATATCAAAAGTCATGATTTTACCTATATATTTATATGGACAACCGGTATTGCGTAAGCAAACGGAATTAGTACAAAAGGACTATCCAAATTTGAAAGAGCTGATTGCAAATATGTTTGAGACAATGTATAAAGCCGAAGGTGTTGGTTTGGCTGCACCTCAAGTTGGTCTTTCATTGCGGCTCTTGGTGTTGGATGCAGATGTAATGGGTGATGATTATCCTGAATGCAAAGGTTTTAAAAGAGCTATGATTAATCCTGAAATGTTGGAAATGAGTGAAGAACAGCTTTCTGAAGAAGAAGGATGTCTTAGTCTCCCCGGCGTTCATGAAAAGGTATTACGTGCAAAGAAGATAAAAATAAAATACATGGATGAAAACCTGGAAACTCATGAAGAGGTGGTTGAAGGTTTTGCAGCTCGAGTTGTTCAACATGAATATGAGCATTTGGAAGGGCATGTTTTTATCGACCACATTTCGGCTATCCGTCGCCAATTAGATAAAAGCAAACTTAATAGTATTATAAAGGGAAAAATGCGTTGTTCTTATAGAACAAAGGCACTTGATAAATAAATAATTTATAAGCGGTTATGGTAGATTTAAGTGAAAAGATTAAAGAGCTTAGAGTGAAAAAGGCAGCTGTCGAATTAGGTGGTGGTCAGGCTGCAATTGATAAACAAAAAGCTATTGGAAAAATGACGGCCAGAGAACGTATCTTATCTTTATTAGATAAAGATTCGTTTCAGGAATATGACTTATTCGTTAAGCATGACGGTCGTGATTTTGGAATGGATAAAAAGGACTTCGCCGGTGACGGTGTTGTTGCTGGAACAGGAACCATACAAGGTAAACCTATATGTATTTATGCGCAGGACTTTACGGTTGCAGGAGGATCTTTAGGATTGCATCATGCACGTAAAATCACCAAAGTGATGGATCTTGCATTGAAAATGAAATGTCCGGTTATTGGAATCAATGATTCTGGTGGCGCTCGCATTCAAGAAGGTGTAGGAGCTTTAGGTGGTTATGGCGAAATCTTTTATCGCAATACTCTTTCATCGGGTGTTATTCCACAACTCTCTTTGATATTAGGCCCTTGTGCAGGTGGAGCTGTTTATTCGCCGGCATTGACCGATTTTGTATTCGTAGTAGACCAGATTTCGAAGATGTTTATTACGGGTCCGAATGTTATAAAGACGGTGTTGGGCGAAGATATTTCAATGGAAGATTTGGGAGGCGCACGTGTTCATGCTGAGATAACCGGTAATGCCCATTTCTTTGCAATGAGTGAAAAAGATTGCTTTGATCAAGTTCGCCGCCTGTTGGACTTTATTCCGTGGAACAATACGGAACATGCTAAAATTGGTACATCTAAAGAACCTTCGACAGAATTGGATATTGAACAGGTTATTCCTTCAGATCCAAAACAACCTTATGATGTTCGTGATATTATCAAATGTCTTGCTGACGATTCTGATTTCTTGGAAGTTCAAGGCATGTGGGCTGCCAATATTGTAATCGGTTTTGGTCGGATGGGTGGTGAAACGATAGGTTTCATTGCTAATCAGCCAATGGTTTTGGCAGGTGTTCTGGATTGTGACAGTGCTGATAAGGTGGCTCGATTTATTCGCTTCTGTGATGCTTTCAATATTCCTCTTGTTACATTAGAAGATATGCCGGGTTATTTGCCAGGTATTGATCAGGAACATGCCGGTGTGATTCGTCATGGAGCCAAAGTTCTTTATGCTTATTCAGAAGCAACTGTGCCGAAGATTACGGTTATTTTACGTAAGGCTTATGGCGGCGGTTATATAGCGATGAACTCTAGACATTTGGGCGCTGATTTCGTTTTTGCGTGGCCAACTGCTGAGATTGCCGTTATGGGACCGGAAGGTGCTGCAAATATTATTTTCAGCAAAGAAATTAAAACGGCTGAAGATCCTAATGCTATGCGCCAGGAGAAAGTAAAGGAATATATTGAAAAGTTTGCTAATCCTTATGTTGCAGCGGGCAAAGGATTTGTTGATGCAATCATTGAACCAAAAAATACGAGGGCAGAATTGTTGCATGCATTGAAGATTTCAGCATTAAAGGAAGAACATAGACCTGCCAAGAAACATGGTTTACCTCCATTTTAATTGTCAGGGAATATGGAAAATACAGATAAAGAATTTGTGGATTTTGTGATGGCCGATGGCGATTACAAAACAAAGTTGACGCATAAATATAATCAACGGACCAAATGGCATAAACCTGTCGAAGGAGAGGTCTTAGCGCATTTGCCGGGAACAATTATTGAGATAAGGGTTAAGGAAGGAGACCCTGTGAAAAAGGGCCAGCTTCTTCTTATTCATCAGGCTATGAAGATGTATAATCGCATAGTTGCTCCGATAGATGGAACAGTTATAGCAGTTGACGTTAAAGCCGGAGATAATGTTTCTAAAGATTATTTGATGATTAAAATCAAGCCTGTATAAGATTAATTCCTTATTTTTGTCTGCCAAATAAGGCTCAGTCAAAAAAAATGAAGAAGGCGATACTTTTTATATTATTTCAAATATGTTCATTTTCGCTATTTGCACAGATTAATACGGATCGTGTACTTGCGATAGGACGTAATGCGCTCTATTTTGAGGATTATGTCCTTTCAATACAGTATTTTAATCAAGTTATCAGATCCAAACCTTGGTTGGCCGAGCCTTATTTTTACCGTGCAGTAGCGAAAATCAATTTGGATGATTATAAGGGCGCTGAAGAAGATTGTTCGTTGTGCCTTGAACGCAATCCTTTTTTGGTTCAAGCATATTACGCCCGTGGTATTGCAAGGCAAAGTCAGGAAAAATATAAGGATGCCATTGCCGACTATGATAAAGGTCTGGAATTTAGGGCTGAAGATCAACAGATGCTGAGTAATAAAGCAGTTGCTTGCATTCAAAGCAAGGATTATAGAACTGCCGAGAAGGTGTTTGATGAGATTATGAAACTTTATTCCAAGGACTCGAAAAATTATATGACGCGAGGTGCCATGTATGCCGAAGAAGGTGATACAGTAAAAGCGCTTGCGGATTATTCCAAAGCTATCACATTGGATCCCTATTATGCTCAAACCTATGGAAACAGGGCTCTTTTGCTGTATGACAAACATGATTTGAAAGGAGCTTTGGCCGATTTGAATGAAGCTATTCACTTGAACAATCGCGAAAGCGGTTATTTTATTAATCGCGGACTTGTTCGTTATCAGATGAATGATCTGCGAGGTGCAATGGAAGACTATGATCAGGTGATAAATATCGACAGTCATAATCAGATTGCTCGTTTCAACAGAGCATTACTTCGTTCGCAAGTAGGGGATGATAACAGGGCAATCGAAGATTTTGATGTGGTTATAGAGCAAGAACCTGATAACTATATTGCTTATTATAATCGCGCATTGTTGCGTTTTGGTACAGGTAACTACAAAGGAGCAGTTGTCGATTTTGATAAAGTGCTAGCCCAATATCCTAATTTTATTTCCGGTTATTATAGCCGATCCGAGGCTAAACGTAAGATACATGATAATGTTGGAGCTGATCATGATTATTGGAAAGCTTTTGAAATGGAGCAAAAGTTGAGAAAGGGCAAGTCATTGGGTAATGCAAATGCAACAGCTTCAGCTGGAAAAAATACAACAGCTAAAGATGAATCATCAGATGTTGCCTCAAATGATGATAACACACGTGAGAAATCAGATAAAAGCATAGAAAAGTTCAATCGCCTGGTTGTATATGATAAGGACGAAGAGCGCAAGAGCAAATATCAGAATGAGTTTCGAGGTCGAGTACAGGATCGTAATGTTCGTGTAGATCTTGAACCGCAGTTCGTTCTGACTTATTATGAGAAGATAGATCCAATAAAGGAGCTTGTATACTATGATAAGTCGGTTGAAGAGTATAATACGCGTATGTTGCTTAGCCATAAATTGCGGATTACCAATCAGGAAGCAGCCTTGACGGAAGATCAGGTATCTCAGCATTTCTCTTCTATTAATGAATTGTCGGCGAAGATTGACAAGCAGCCGAATGATGCTGACTTATATTTTGCTCGTGGCTTGGATTATATGCTGGTTCAAGATTTTGCAGAAGCAATAAAAGATTACTCAAAGGCGATCGAACTTAATCCGAATTTTACAATGGCTTATTTCAATCGTGCCGTAGTACGTTATAAACAATTGGATTATAATATGTCACAAACGTCAACGACTGATGACAATGCCCTTTCGACGGCGATGAGCTTGAATTTTGAAAAGAAAACAGTTACTACAAATAATGCAGCATCTTCAGATCCAATTACAGCACAATTGAAGGATAATAAAAGAGCTTATGAACATGAATTGATAACTCATGACTATGATATGGTGATTAAACAGAATTCCGGTTTTGTTTATGCTTATTTCAATCGTGCCAATTTACGTTGTGCTCAACGTGATTTTCGCGCTGCCATATTAGATTATAATGAAGCAATAGAACGGGATCCTGAATTTGCTGAAGCTTACTTTAATCGTGGCCTTGCCCGTTTGTCGCAAGGTGATGCCAACAGAGGCATTTCTGATTTGAGTAAAGCAGGAGAGTTAGGTATCGTAGATGCCTATAGTATTATCAAACGAATGACAAGTAACTAGGCAAAATATGTATCTTTTTGAGAAAAATCCCATTAGATATAAAAAAGAATGCTAAATTTGCAACTTGTATTAATAAGAGTTTATAGTGTATAGATTATGATAAAGATTACATTTCCAGACAATTCTGTAAAAGAATATGCCGCAGGAACAACTGCAATGCAAATTGCAGAAAGTATTAGTCCCCGTTTGGCTAAGGAAGTTTTGGCTGCAGGAGTCAATGGCGAAATATGGGATTTGACTCGTCCGATAAACGAAGATGCTTCACTCAAGCTCTACAAATGGGAAGACGAAGAAGGTAAGCATGCCTTTTGGCATTCAGGTGCTCACCTGATGGCCGAAGCTTTGCAGGAACTTTATCCAGGCATTAAGTTCGGTATCGGTCCGGCTGTTGAAAATGGATTCTATTATGACGTAGATCCAGGTGATACAGTAATTAAGGAAAGTGATTTCCCGGCTATCGAGGCCAAGATGCTGGAGTTCGTAGCAAAGAAAGAGGAAATCAAACGTCAGGACATCACGAAAGCTGATGCTTTGAAAATGTTCGGCGAAAGAGGCGAAGTTTATAAAACTGAACTTATCAGCGAATTGGCTGAAGGAACAATTACAACATATTCGCAAGGAGCATTTACAGATCTTTGCCGTGGTCCTCATTTGCCAGATACTTCTTATATGAAGGCTGTCAAAGTAACCAGTGTTGCCGGTGCTTATTGGCGCGGTGATGAGAAACGCAAACAGTTGGTTCGTCTTTATGGCATTACCTTCCCGAAGAAGAAGATGCTTGATGACTATCTGGTTATGCTCGAAGAAGCTAAGAAGCGCGACCATCGTAAGATCGGTAAGGAATTGGAATTGTTCACATTCTCTCCGGCTGTAGGAGCAGGACTTCCTTTGTGGTTGCCGCGTGGAACGCAATTGCGTTTGAAATTGGAGGACTTTTTGAAACGTATACAGAAACGTTACGGATATCTGCAAGTAATGACACCACATATCGGTAGCAAGCAATTGTATGTTACTTCCGGACACTATGCTAAATATGGCAAGGATTCATTCCAGCCTATTCATACACCTCAGGAAGGTGAAGAGTTCTTGTTGAAACCAATGAACTGCCCTCACCACTGTGAAATCTATAAAGCATTCCCGCGTTCATATAAAGATCTGCCATTGCGTTTTGCTGAATTTGGTACGGTTTATCGTTATGAGCAGAGCGGTGAGTTGCACGGATTGACAAGAGTACGTGGTTTTACGCAGGATGATGCACACTTGTTCTGCCGTCCGGATCAGTTGAAGGATGAGTTCTTAAAGGTAATGGATATCATCTTTATCATTTTCAAGGCTTTGAACTTTGAGAATTTTGAAGCACAGATTTCATTGCGCGACAAAGTAAATAGAGAAAAATATATCGGTTCTGACGAAAACTGGGAGAAGGCAGAAAGAGCTATCATCGAAGCTTGTCAGGAAAAAGGTTTGAAAGCAAAGATCGAGTATGGCGAGGCTGCATTTTATGGCCCTAAGCTTGACTTCATGGTAAAGGATGCTATCGGTCGTCGCTGGCAGTTGGGAACTATACAGGTGGATTACAATTTGCCTGAACGTTTCGGACTGGAATATACTGGCGAGGATAATAAGAAACATCGTCCTGTCATGATCCATCGTGCTCCGTTCGGATCAATGGAGCGTTTTGTCGCATTGCTTATCGAACAGACAGCCGGTAAATTCCCGTTGTGGCTCGCTCCGGATCAGGTTTCCGTATTACCTATCAGCGAAAAATTCAATGACTATGCTCATAAGGTTGTCGACGAACTTACAGCAGAAGATCTGAATGTAGTTATAGATGATCGTAATGAGAAGATTGGTCGTAAAATTCGCGATACGGAATTGAAACGAATCCCTTATATGTTGATTGTAGGGGAGAAAGAAGCAGAAAATAATGAAGTTTCTGTAAGAAAACAGGGCGAAGGTGATAAAGGTTCGATGAAAATTGCTACCTTTGCAGCGCTTTTGAAGAGCGAGATAGATGAACAAATGAATAGTTGGAAAAAAAAGTAATACAAAAATAACTAATAACGAGGAGAATATATCTTTTTGAATGAAGAATGACAGTCTGAAAGAACAGTATAGAATTAACGAGCGGATACACGTTCGCGAAGTTCGTTTAGTAGGTGATAATGTAGAACAGGGAGTATATCCAATCTCTCAGGCGTTGAAAATTGCAGAAGAGCAAGGTGCCGACCTGGTTGAGATTTCACCGAATGCTGCGCCCCCCGTTTGTAGAGTAATAGAATATCAGAAGTTCCTCTATCAACAAAAGAAAAAGCAAAAAGAACAGAAGGCAAAGTCAGTTAAGGTTGTGGTAAAAGAAATTCGTTTCGGACCACAAACTGATGATCACGACTATGACTTCAAGTTACGGCATGCTAAAGGATTCTTGGAAGAAGGTTCGAAAGTAAAAGCTTATGTGTTCTTTAAAGGTCGTTCGATTCTATTTAAAGAACAGGGTGAAGTCCTTTTACTTCGTTTCGCCAATGATTTGGAAGATTATGGTAAAGTTGAAATGATGCCCGTTTTGGAAGGTAAGAGAATGACAATCATGCTCACACCGAAAAAAGGCGCAGGTGTTTCGACAGCTACCAAACAAGCGGCAAAGAAAACTGTGGATCCTGAAAAGAAAGCTGAAACAGAAGAATAAAAAAATAAAGGTGCCTCATAAAAGAGGCGTAATGTTTAATAATTAAAATAATTGGAAAATGCCTAAGATGAAGACTAATTCCGGTTCAAAAAAGAGGTTCGCCCTTACCGGAACAGGTAAAATCAAGAGAAAACATGCTTACAAAAGTCACATTCTAACGAAGAAGACTAAGAAGAGAAAAAGAAACTTAACCTATTTCTCAATTGTCGACAAAGCTAATAACAGCAGCGTTAAACAGTTGTTAGGTATGAAGTAATCACTTAAATTAAGCGAGTTTTTTTACAAGATTTTTATTAACCGAATGTTTTTAGCAAATAAAGTTCATCATTATGATGGCGCTAACATTCAAAACAGATTAGAATTATGCCTAGATCAGTAAATCATGTTGCTT
>DAIMYP010000043.1:0-32630 GCA_036734445.1 Tannerellaceae bacterium | reverse complement strand
CTTCCTCATATTTTCTTGTTAGAAAATACTGTCAACTTATTTAGTACACTACAAATATATATATGAAATTCTTCATGGATATTTAAATAAAATTTCATCCATACATAACCAGGTTTTATAAATAATAAATATCAACTCCTTCTCCACCGAGCCACACATTCATTATTGAAATTTGGATGCTATCAGAAACTTTTCTATATTTGATAAAAAATAGCGACGATAGACTGTAATTCAGCATAGAAAATCGACAGATCATATTTTAATAAAGCAGCCTTCCTATTAGGAAGAGTTGCCGAAGAGATATTTATAAAATAAAATTTATTCATAAAACATGGCAATCATGACTAATCCCATTACAATTAAAATGCAAAGAGTTTACGACCCTGACGAAGAAGGGACTGATGGATTTCGTATACTCGTAGACCGTTTCTGGCCAAGAGGCATCAAAAAAGCTGACCTACCTTATGACTTATGGGCTAAGGATATCACCCCGTCCAGCACATTAAGGGAGCTCTTCCACGAAGACCCTGAAAAGAACTGGGATACCTTCAAAGAAAAGTATACATCCGAACTCCAGGCTTCAGACAGTTTCAAGGCGCTCATCCAGCAAATCAAGGCAAAGAATATCCAACATATCACTCTGCTCTACGGCTTTCGTAACAAAGAAAAGAATCATGCACTGATCATCAAAGAAGAGCTGGAAGCCGGGTTATCCAAAAACGATTAAAGGCATAACGTGATATCACAATAGTAAACATAAAAAAGGGAGAATCTATCAGATCCTCCCTTTTTCTATTAGCTAATTAATAACCTGGATTTTGTTCCCACTTTGCACCTATATTCAAATCAAGCTGTGTTTGAGGTATAGGCCATAATGTATTGTAATCCTGAATATTCAGTCCAGGATTTTTTGGATTGTTATTATACTTGCGTACACGCTCCAATAATTTTCCTGTTCTGCGCAAAACAAAATGTCGACATTCCTCTCCATAAAGTTCACGAATACGCTCATCCAACAGATAGTCGATATTCACATCGGCCGGATCAACCGGTTTAGCATGAGCACGAGCTCTTACAGCATTAATATCAGCAGCAGCCAGATCCTTCTTTCCCAACTGGATATAAGCCTCAGCACGTAATAAGTAGGTCTCACCTAAACGCATGGCATAAATATCCTTATATGTGGCTCCATTACCAGACTTCGCAAAATTATCAACAACATGGCATGGATCGGCAACTTTCATAAAGAAAGGATAAATATATTGGCAAGTATCACGTATCGGATCTCTTCCGGCAGAAGCAGGGTATTTACTGAAATCAATTTTCTGTTTATTATACTTAGAAGCAGGATTATCATAATAAAAATCACGCTTAATATTATGAGGAGCATTACGAATATCATTATTCCAATCACTATTCCAAACAGTATAAGCAGATAATGCTGTCGGATGAATCCAAGAAACGCCACGGCCCAAAGTATCCGAATAGCCGGTATAAGCACCATCTACAAATTCGCCTCTGAAAGCAGGAAATCCATCAGGTGTATTACCCATACGGAAATAAGCCGGACCAAAAGCTCTACAGCCTCTTGCATTAGAACCACCATCAATCAATGGTTCAAACTGTAGAACCCAAATAGATTCCTTATTTTCTGATAGATTTTGATTGCCATAAGCGAACAAGTCCAAATAGACATCGCCTGTACCAAATACATCAACAGTCGAACCAAAACGTTCTGTCATCAAGTGATAATAG
Source organism: Tannerellaceae bacterium (assembly GCA_036734445.1). Lineage (GTDB taxonomy): Bacteria > Bacteroidota > Bacteroidia > Bacteroidales > Tannerellaceae > Parabacteroides. The sequence continues at coordinate 30,875 of DAIMYP010000043.1, read as the reverse complement.
CCACCATCAATATTTTTAGAAGCAGCTTCTACAGCTTCTGCATATTTGCCTTCTTCCAAATAGACTTCGCACAGCAACTGCCATGCAGCACCTTTAGTCAGTCTGCCCGGAGCTTCTTCTGTACCCGGATCAGGTAAATACTGTGTTCCCAACTTCAAATCTTCTTCCATCAAAGCATAAGCGTTAGCCTTAGGGTCGCGTACGTAGTCTGTTTTAGCAGAGCTTGTTACCTCCGTAACAACCGGAACATCTCCAAAGAATGAAACCAGCAGATGATAAGCCCATGCCCTAAAGAACAAAGCTTCAGCCTTATAAGCCATCTTTTGATTATCACTCGTCCATTTGGTCGGATCGAAATTATCAATAGCCTGAGCCAACACGTTTGCACGCTGAATCAAGCGATACGGATGATCCCAATAAAACTTAACATATTCTGACGATGGAGTCAGATAGGTCACATAATTACATAGGAAACGTGTACTATTTGGATCCTCTCCATGATAGGCAACATCTGTTCCCAGACCTTTAAAAATACTACCAACATCCTGGTTCTCATCACCAAAATACCAGTCATTACGAACCGTGTAAATCAATCCGGTTATTCCCTGTTTAATACCGGCAATAGAATTGTAAGCATTATCCGGTGAAAGGAAATCTTTTGGCGTTTCCTTCAGAAACGAATCGTCATTACAGGAGGTAATGAACAAAGTCGGCAATAAGAAGAGAAGGCCTATCAATGTTTTTATCTTAATGTTTATCTTTTTCATGATGAATTTCATATTAAATGATTAGAATGACAATTTTATACCCATAGTAACATTTCTCATTGCGGGATAGTTAGAACTCGTTGAAGCCAATTCAGGATCCCAGCCAGACCAATCTGTCCACGTATAAAGATTCTTAGCTGCCAAATAGAGCTGTAACATATTAATCGGCCCCATCTTTGATAAAAGACGCTTGTTGAAATTGTATGTAAGAGAAATATCTTGCAGACGAACAAATGCACGGCTTTCATAAACACCACTTGTTACTGCCGGTGAATTATAAATACCTGTCGCATTATCTACGCGATTTTCCGGAGTCCAATAATGACGTACAGCCGATTGATTAATACGATAAACATCATCCGAACGTGAAGATACATTGACAACATCATAGTTATTATACATATAATAGCCATTTCCACCTTGTACAGAATTCAGCAAGAAATACAATGTCCAATCTTTCCACGTCAACGTACTTGTGATGCTGAAACGATAGTTTGGAGCCTTCTTACCAATAATCTTTCTATCATGCTGAGGATCAATGACACCATCACCATTCAAATCTTCATATTTATACTGTCCCGGATACCATCCTTTATAAATTGTTCCATTATACAAATCTTCTTCCTGCCACATTCCAATAATATGATAATCATAAATAGAGGAAATAGACTTACCTACGAACCATGAGTTACCGATATCTTCGTTTGTGCCTTCATACAACTTGGTAATCTTATCACGGTTTAAAGAAAACTTAAGTCCTGTCTGCCATTGCAAATTCGGAGTTTTCACATTAATCGTATTTACCTCAAACTCGATACCTTTGTTCTTCAATCCACCAATATTTGTCCATACAGTATTGTAACCTGTTGTAGTAGGGATATTTCTCTTAACCAAAACATTGGTTGTCTTTGATGTATACAACTCCAACGATCCATTGATTCTTCTATCAAAGAAACCATAATCAATACCCAAATTGAATGAATTGGTTTTTTCCCATTTCAATGATGAATTTCCTAACGTACTCGGATAAACACCAATAGCAGTAGTAGAACCATAAGTATAGTAAGCATTCGACATCTGAGACAAGCTCGAATAACGGCCAATACCTTGGTTACCGTTTTGTCCGTATGATAATCTCAACTTCAAATACAAATTCTTATAAGGATTAAAGTCTTCATTTGAAGCAACCCAGCCTAATGAAAATGCAGGAAGTGTCACATATTTATTATTCGTACCGAATCCGGAATAACCATCGCGACGAATAGTTGAAGATAACAAATATCTGTGTTTATACTGATAGTTCAAACGAGCCATATAGGATGTCCCCATTTCTTCCCATGATTTATTCTCACTTGTGGTAATAACCGTACCCATTGTCATGTTATCAAAACCAAGAGCCTCATTATCAAATCCCTGGGCAGTAAACTTATACGATTCGCCATGATGCTTTTCACGGCTATACAGCAAAGTAGCATTTATACTGTGATCACCAAATTCATTGGTATAGGTAATGATATTATTATAAATCCAGCTTCTCTGATCATCAGGATTCTTTTCTGCCATACCTTTATTATTTGATCCATCAGCTATTGAAGACGGCCAAAAAGTATTTTTCTTTCTATTATAATAGGTATTAGAATAATTGAAATCATATGACAAACCCTTAATCCAAGGACAATCCAAATGAGCGGTCGTCACAAAGAAAATATTATTACGGATATCCTGATCTTGTGCTTTCAAATAACCAAGTGGATGTACCATATACGATTCGCCTGTCAGATACATAGCATAATTTTCGGGAGAATCCAAATCATAATTTGCTAATGGGCTTGCATCTCGTGCATATTCAAGACTTGCGTTCAAACCTGAATAATCACGATAAGAATAATTAATATTTGCACCAATAGATAACCAATCAGTAATCTTATTATCCAGTTTTGCTGTCAAAGTGTAATGAGAGAACTGATCATTTTTCAAAATGCCTTCTTCCTTCACATAAGAACCAGAAGTATAATAATTAAACTTGTCATTTCCTCCAGACACATTGACATTGTAACTCTGTATGATAGCATTATCACGCTGTACTTCTTTTACCCAGTCGATATCATTTCCAGCTTTATAATTTACGCGCTCTTCCTCTCTACGTAATGTGCTGGCAACTACATCTTTATTCGTAATATCGGGATATACCGGCTTACCTACATCACTCGTTGGGCTCTTTTTATACCATGAATACAAATTCTGCTGATAATAATAGTCAGTCAAACGAAGTGCATATTGCTCGGCATTCATCACTTTCATAGGATTATTCGTCATATCCTGAACGCCGTAATATCCATTAAAAGATATTTTCGGCTTATCAGATTTACCTTTCCTCGTAGTAATGATAACGACACCATTCGCCGAACGCGAACCATAAACGGCGGCAGAACTGGCATCCTTCAAAACATCGATATACTCAACATCATTTGGATTGATATCTGAGATAGCTCCATTATAAATGATTCCATCCAAAACAATCAATGGGCTATCACCGGCAGATAATGATGTTTGACCTCGAATGGATAGAGAAGCATCACCACCAGCTAAACCGGTCTGCGTAACATTCAAACCGGGAGAAGCGCCTGACAGTGCTTGAGACAAATTCACATTAGGCATTGTAGCCTTTTCATCCAAGGAAACTCTTGCTACGGATCCGGTCAAATCGCTTTTTTTCATGGTACCATAACCTACTACCACTACTTCGTCCAAGGCTTCTACATCCTCTTCAAGAATAATATCAATATTCCTTTTGTTTCCTAAAGCGACGTCTTTAGACTTATAACCGATATAAGAAACCGAAAGTGTAGGATTTTGACCTGACAGTGAAAAAGTGAATCGGCCCTCGACATCTGTAATGATACCATTAGTCGTTCCTTTCTCTACTACGTTTGCGCCAATGATTGGCTCACCCTTTGAATCTTTTACTGTTCCACGAATAGAATGTTGTCCCAAAACTGCATTTGTGCTCGCGAACACAAATACTAAAAAAACCAACACAAGGGGAATGTGCAGCTGTTTGATTTTTGTGTAAATCATGATTTTGTTAATAATTGATTTAAAAATTACTTGTAATAAACATCTCTAAAGATAACATAATGAAATAAATCATAAACTTAACTCGACTATAACGAACTCCTTATTTTTCAATATCTGACGTTCTATAATACAGAACTCCGCACAAAGGCATCAAAGGAAAATACCAAAAAGTCATGCGTGTCCGCAAACAAATAGTCAAACAACAAAAATAATCTCCTTTCAATAAATAGTAAGAACCGAAAAGTTCGCATATTCAACTAATGCTATTTCTATTTATTTCTTATACTATCAGTTGCAAATGTAGGAAATATTCTAATATCATATATATTTTTTTGGAAAAATAAAATAATTGTAACTGCAACACGAAATCATTTAATAGTATTAAACTGTTTAAATCTAGTCCATTACTAATTATACATTCACATTCATTTTTTTTAGAAGAATTCGAATTTAATTGATCATGTTGTTCCCGTACACACAATAATAATTATATTTGCAGCATCAATCTCTAATAGTCAATATCATGATGAAAACAAGAAGATTCTTTGTGACGGGAACATCCTTACTCCTCCTCTCCCTATTTACAATCATAGGTGTGAGCGCTCAAAATACAAAAATGATGTATGGCGATACAAGCAGACTGGGCGTTCCTTTCTCTAAAGATCCGGAAGTTGTTCATTTCAAAGGACACTATTTCATGTACTATTCCATTCCTCCTAAAAAAGGAGATGTAGCTTCAGGGTGGAACATAGGCATTGCTGAAAGTAAGAACTTAATTGATTGGCAAAAAGCAGGCGAGATTACCCCTGCTGCCGAATATGAAAAGAAAGGGTTATGTGCTCCGGGAGCATTAGTCCGTGATGGCAAGGTTCACCTCTTCTATCAAACGTATGGTGGAGGTCGGACAGATGCCATTTGTCATGCAGTATCCACAGACGGTATTCATTTTCAAAGAGATCTGACGAACCCCATCTTTCATCCTTCAGGCGATTGGACTTGTGGACGGGCGATCGATGCCGAAGTGTGCGAGTTCAAGGGACATTATCTGATGTACTTTGCCACACGCGACAAAGATTTCAAAATACAGATGCAGGGTGTGGCAACCGCTCCATTATCAACAGACTTTAGTAGAAAAGACTGGACCCAAGCCTGCGATTCTCCCATCCTGCGTCCAAAATATCCTTGGGAAGGCCAATGTATAGAAGGTGCTTCAATAGCTAAAAAAGGGAACAAACTCTATATGTTTTATGCCGGAGCCTACAATAACGCGCCTCAACAAATTGGTGTTGCCGTCAGTAACGACGGAATTCATTGGAAACGACTATCCAAAGAGCCATTCCTCCGCAATGGGAAACCGGGCGAATGGAACGCGAGCGAGTCTGGACATCCACATCTGTTTACAGATAACAATGGACGGACCTACCTGTTCTATCAGGGAAATAAAGATAACGGCAAAACTTGGTATATTTCAAACATAGAAGTATTCTGGAAAAATGGCAGGCCCTATATGAAAGGAAAAGGAAAGTACTGAAGAAATTTCTTGAAAAGCCTTCAATACTTACCTGTTTTTCAATCCGGATCCTGCAGCTCGGGATAAGGAATATGATAATAGCCTGTTAGGGCAGCCAACAAGAAATAGTAATTGTCTGCCAGATAGTTATATCCACAGGGTTCGCCACCCTTTGTGCGCCAGTCAATGCTCTTCTGATAGCCGGGCATCAAGCCGGAATGCGTATAGTCGCGTTCAAACGTAGCCATCATAGTGAAGAGAATATGATCGGCCTCTTTTTTCATGCCGACCGTATAAAGGGCCTGAATAAAATGATATGCGGTCTGACCACATAATCCGCCATTTTCATATCTTCCCCAACGGCACATCTCTTCCCAACCGATGCGATCTTTCGGGTCAACCGGAATGATATTACCCGGAACGCCATATACAAAATCATAATTTTCCTTTTCCATCATCTTCAACATCTTTGTAAGAATATCTTTGGAAAGCTTTTGAGGAACAAGGCCCAGATAAATTGCCGTAGCATTGATAAAGGTAAAAGCATAATCATGAATATGCCCATCCTGACTGATCCATCCCGCATAAAAACCGGACTGCTTGTTATAAAATGTTTTATGGAATGACGCTCTGAATGAATCCAAGAACTGACTTATCTCTTTTTCTTCAGAAGAGAGATGCAACTTATGAAAGATCTTTTCTGTAGAGGTAAGCGCCCTATATGCCAACAGATTGCGATAAGCATTCTTATGTCCGAAAGCGAAATCATCCCACCAACAGCTGCTTGTCACTTTTCCTCCCAAATAATTGCCATGGAAAGGATCTTCCAGTATACCGTCATGATCAATATCTGTACGAAGAACGCCATGTACCAACTGTATGATCTGTTTCTGGTAGGTTTTAACAAACGCCCAATCATGGGTTGTCAGCAAATAATTATAAATAGCTATCAAGGTGGATTCCGTTCCTTCGTAAGCAAAACCTTTCAAACGGTTCGTTTCAGGGTCGATATTCTTTAACAACGCCAGTTCGATGGATGTTTTCATCGCATCGATCATCGAATATGATGTTGAGAATCGTGGCGTGAATGGCAACAGGTCTGATTTAAAATAGAGAGATATATGTCCTATCCCATCCAAAAGAATATTATCGCCCATCGACATGGTTGCAGGATTCAAAGTGAAACTATTCTGCCAGCACCTTTTGAGTCCGTCGAAGCGAGCGTCGCTAAAATCACAGCCTACAATATGCGGATAGTTCTCGTCCATCACCGTAAACAGCAACTCAACTTCCTTCAAAGGGACCAACGTATGGAACGAGAGCATCACCGAACCCAGATGGATAGACACTCTCCTTACATGACCGCCAACATTACCCTGTCCCAGGTTCAGACCCACATTCGATTTGTCCGGAAGCAAATGTTCCTGGATATATACATTCGGGTCGCTGGCTTCAATCCTGACATTTCCATAATCGGGGAAAGAGAAGACAGAAGGCAGTGCCAGACTTGCCTTTTCAATTAATGGACTATATATGCTTTCAGGTTCGTCATATTCAGTCGACGCCGGAATATTCAGTATACCTGACCATACAGAAACTGGAGCGACGTCAGGAGCCGTTGCCACTTTAAAGATTTGTCCATCCAGATATCCATCCAGACTCTTAATGGTTATCTTATATTGCTTAGAACTCAAAACGTGCACTGAGCACTTTAATCGATGATTTCCAATATCTACAGATTCATAGCTGATGCCATCATCCACTATTTTAAACGAACTTTTTTTGCCAAAAGAATTATCATTATAGGAAACAAATGTTCCACCAAGGCCTGGTCGCAACAAATTACGCTCTGCATAATGATGACTCCTGCCACCTGATTCAACACCCCAATAGGATAACATGGGAAAATCCGTGTACCAGGACATAGCAAAATAGGGAGATTTGAAAACGGCGAACTTACCATAGACATTAAAATTGACATCACCACTCAGTTTCTTTATACTGCTATTGTCCAATTTTCTAAATCCGCTGGCTTGTACCGTAAAAGTTGCAACGAGAAAATAAACTATAAATAACACAAAGGTTTGATTTGCTCTACTCTTCATTCTTTGATTAAGTCTTTATATTTTGTTTGTAAAATCTCTTTGAATAAAAAGAGGGGAACAGAAAACCCATTCCCCTCTCAAATAATAATAAAATCACTTACCTAATTTATTACCAACCCGGATTCTGAGTCAATTTAGGATTGATATCAATTTCTGATCCAGGTATAGCCCACAAATTATATTTCGAATCGATTGCTTTAACACCACCGACTTGTCTGCCCATGATATCCGTTTCTTTCTGGCCATTTGTCTTCTCAACCAACTGACCCCAACGTTTCAAGTCATTAGCACGCAGACCTTCCAGAGCGAACTCTACGGCACGTTCATGTTTGATACGTTCGAAAACGGCATCCTGACTTGTTGCAACCAACCAAGACGGACCGCTGTTTAATCCAGGCATACCTACTCTGGCACGAACCTGATTGATATATTTTACAGCATTCGTCTGATCGCCAGTCTGATTATAGCATTCAGCCAACATCAGCAAAACATCAGCATAACGGATAACAGGCCAGTTTACAGGAGATCTGTCACGGCCGGTAATCTGTCCACCCCAATCATATTCCTGAACGAACTTTCTCCACATATATGTATCCTGTGCATAAGCATTACGGACATAGCCATTGCCTTCATAAGAATGGTAAGAACCATCACCAGACAATACCATCTCGCAATCCATCTTTGCATTATTATACCAACCGGCATAATTTGTATACGGAAGAATAATGGTTGCATTCATACGAGGGTCACGCTGTGCATACATAGCTTTAAGTTTGTCTACCTGAGACGGATATTTGACAACCTTTGTTCCTGTCTTATCGAATTCACTCAGATACAGCGCACTATCACTTATACCTTTAAAGAAGTCGTCACGATTGTAGGGTTTGCCATCAATGCACTCATACATATCGACCAACTGCTGAGAAGCAACGTTCGTATTGATACATCCGCCATAAGAAGCACGATTGCCCAAGAACTGAACATGCATACCATAGTTTGTACTTGTACCACCCATGTGTTCTACAGCAAAGATAATCTCAGAGCAGTTATCAGCACCTTTTTCGTAACCATAAGGACGGAACAGATCTGCATAACTGGAATTTAATGCATAGCCGTAGCCACCATTAACAACCTGAAGGAAATCGGCTTTTGCAAGCTCATACTGCTTATTATACAGATAAACTTTTCCTCTAAGTGAATAAGCAGCGCCTTGTGAAGCCAGACCCACAGAGTCACCTCTTGTCTTTGGCAGATACTGACATGCGAAATCCAGATCTTTAATAATAAAGGCACGGACTTCTTCAGCTGTATTTCTCGGGAGCAACATTTCAGATGCATTACCCGAATTGGTTTCATCGTAGATTGGAACACCACCGAAATCATTCAACAAGTTGTTATAATACAATGCTCTTAAGAAACGAGCTTCAGCAAGATATTGCTGTATCAAACTAGCAGAAAGTGTGCTGGAAGTCAAATTTCCTATAAAAGTATTTGCACGTGATATACCTGCATATTGAGCCTGCCATACATCAGAAAAACCTCCATAATAGGCATTGGCAGTACCCATACCGATATTATACTTATCATACGATGGCCACCATCCATTATTGCTCCAACCTAAATCAGATGTGGACTCACGAGAATAATAGCCTTTATATGTCCCACCCTGATTCAGGGCCTGATAAACACCAATCAGTGCCTCATAGGTTTGTTTTTGATTATTATAATCTACAACAACAGCATCTGAAGGATATTGTTCCAAGTCATAGCATGATGTTGTAAAAAATAGACCCAGACAGCATACTATTGTCAAATATAATTTAATCTTTCTCATATTGCTCATTATTAAAATTCAACATTAACGCCAATAACAGCTTGTCTCATAGTAGGATAAACCAAATTATCTGTTTCAGGATCGATACCCTTCCAACCTGTGAAAGTAAAGAAGTTCTCTAATGTTCCATACAAACGAACTCGTTGGGTATATATCTTCTGTGATAATGCTTTAGGCAGCGTATAACCCAATTCAATGTTACGGATCTTCAAATAATCACGATTCTGCATCCATGTGGTATTGGTAATCGTATTGATTGTTGAAGAATAAGTAAGTTTCGGATATTTAGAACTTGTCTTTCCTTCTCTCCAGACATTATCTGTTACATATTTAGATAATTGATGTCCTTTAGAAACATTGGTATTATAATAATACTCATTAATGTAACCTTGATAACCAAATGAGCCATCCAATCTAACCGACAGATCGATACCTTTCCAACCGGCAGTGAGCGTCAAACCAAACAAATCGGTAGGATTCGTATTACCAACAACCGTACGGTCCTTCGTATCAATCACGCCATCGCCATTTACATCTTGGAACAGGATATCACCCATACCCGGAACACCACCCAGAGCTTGGAATGCTTTCGGATTATTTGCCAACATCTTATTGACGATATCCAAATCGGCACTCGTGCTGATGATACGATCTTTTTTATACATAAACATATCACCGATAGATCCACCTTCCTTAATATAGTTGTATCCACTCAAACTATAATCATCGCCTTTGAACTTGTCAATCTTGTTGCTAATATGCGTATAGTTAGCTGTAACACCATAGCTGAATTCGCCTACCTTGTCATTCCAACCAACTGTCAACTCAATACCTTTATTAGATACCTTTGCTGCATTTGTCGTAGGAGCACTTGCGTTACCGTGAACTGCTGGTACAGGCAATTGAATCAAGATACCTGAAGTTCTCTTGTCGAACCAGTCAATCGTAGTACTCAAACGATTGTGTAACAAATTGAAATCAAGTCCGACATCCGTCACTTTTGTTTTCTCCCAAGTCAGATTCGGATTTGCCAAAGAAGTAATAGCCCAACCTGTTTGTACTGCATTAGCAATAACATATGTTGAATTACCATAAGTTGAACGTGATGCATAGTTACCTACTGAGTTGTTTCCCAGTGAACCGTATGAAGCACGAATCTTCAGATTGTTAATCCAATCGATATCCTTCATAAAACCTTCCTCACTGATTCTCCAAGCAGCAGAACCGGAAGGGAACCAGCCCCAACGATTGTCTTTCAAGAAACGAGAAGAACCATCAGTACGTAAGTTGAACTCTAACAAATATTTGTTCTGCCAATCCAAATTGATACGACCGAAATAAGAACGCATGGTCCAAACGGTTTTTGCACCCGAAGCAGACAAAGAACCATTAGCAGCATCCAAAACAGAAAGGCTCAGATCAAGCAAATCCTTTCTTGTAACGCCTTCATTTTCGTAGGTATATTGTTCCTGGCTGGCACCTGCCATAACGCCCAAACCCAGATTATTATCCAGAAAACGATGATTATAATGCGAAACAACATCCATATAATTACGCTGTCTTCTCCATGTAGACTGTGAAATATAGGTTTGTCCACCACCTTTCAAAATAATAGAATTCGTTGCAAAATTCCAGAAATCATTAAAGATTGGAATAACCTTCGTGTTATTGCTTGTATACTCATAGACCATTGATCCTGTTACCGACAAATCTTTGATTGGATTCACTGTAACAAAGAAACGACCCTTTCCATTACGCGTAATATTATCACCTCTCGAAGAATTCAAATTTGCCAACATATTATTGGTTGATGACGATACATCATCCTGTGAATCTTGAATTCCTCCGTAACGACCGTCATATTTCAGAATCATGGCAGGTGTTGTAGCAAATGCCCAACCGAAATCGCCAGAACCCGGATCAGCCTTTCCATAGTATCCATTCATATTGATACCCATCTTCAACCAAGGAGTAATATTCGCACTGATATTCGACATTACATGATAACGCTGATATCCTGTGTTTTCCAAAACACCAGGGTTGTCATAGTAACCGATAGAACTATAGAACTGAACATTATCGACGCCGCCCTGCATAGACAAGGTATGATTACTACCAACACCCGTCCTGAACGAATCTTTAAGCCAGTTTACATTCGGATACTGCAATGGATTAGCACCATTATCATTACGCCATGCCTGAATAGATGAAGTAGAATAAGGAGCAGCAATACCGCTGTTGGTATAAGCTTCATTCATCAGCTCCATATAATCGGCATAATTGCTTACCGGTTCCAGAACATTGTTACGAGCAGTCTGGAAAGTAACATATCCATTATAGGTCAGTTTCATCTTACCCGTTTGTCCGGCTTTTGTTGTTACCAATATTACACCATTGGCAGCACGTGAACCATAGATTGCAGATGAAGATGCATCCTTCAAGATAGAGATATTATCCACATCGTTGATATTGATATCACTCAAAGCGCCTTCAACACCATCGATGATAATCAGTGGAGAAGAATTGTTTAATGTTCCAACACCACGAATCAGCAGCGCAGCATCATCACTACCAGGGCGGTTGCTGTTTGACGTTACATTCAAACCGGATGAAGCACCGGCTAAAGCGCTTGAAAGGTTCGTGATAGGGCGGCTCTTTGCCATATCTGCAACATTAACAGACGATACAGATCCTGACAGATTCACTTTCTTCTGTGTGCCGAAACCTACGACTACCACTTCATCCAATAGTTTAGAATCTTCAGACATTTTTATTGAAAAGGTTGAATTCTTCTTAACTGAAAATTCTTGAGTATTATAACCAATGAATGAAACGCTTAACATGGATGCATCATCTACGTTAAGGGCAAAAGAGCCATCCGGACCAGTAATAGTACCGTTAGTTGTTCCTTTCTCAACTACGTTGACACCTGAAAGAGGTTCTCCGTTTTCATCAACTATTTTTCCTGAGACACGTTTAGACTTTTGTCCCTGAGAAGTTTGACTTTCACGCTGATTCAATGGCGTGATAACCAAATAATTACCTTTAGCTTTAAATGTATAGCCTGAACCTCTTAGAACATCAGACAGCACTTGAAGCACATCCCTATTTTTCTGATTTAGCACAACCTGTTTTGTAACATCCAGTTGAGTATCATTGTACGCAATTTTGTACTTAGAAGCTGATTCAATCTTCTCGAACGCTTGCTTCAACGATACTGTACCATCCTGAAAAGTCACTTTCTGTGCGCTCATCTGCAAACATCCTGCCGCCATCAGACTCAGGCAGAGTGTCATCACTCGCATCGATTTGTTCCTATTCATGAAATAATAGATATAAATGTTTGACAATAAATTTAAAATCGTACTATAAGGACAGTGAGGGTACAAAATACACCCAATCAATAATCGTTAATGTATGTAAAATTATTGTATGTAGATATCACGACCATCCACATGATACTCTAAACCGGGCACCATGGCCTTGATAAGCATCATCACATTCTCAATGGATTCGTTTTTATTGAAGTGTATAGTCAGGCGGTTTTCGTTATACACAGATGTTTGCACATGTACCTTTATATTATATACACGCTCAAGAGTCATCATTATATCATGGAAAGAGCTACTGCTAAAGTTCAATCCGCCTTCTTTCCAATCAGAATAATTAGCGGCAATGACACTTAGCTTTTCAACTTCTCCTGTAGAAGGCTTATAGACCAACTGCTCATTAGGAGATAAAGAGAAATTCTTTCCTTTTGTGGATCTCTGATTTAATAAAACACTTACAGCTCCTTGCTCCAATGTTGTAGTCACCTTTTCGGCTTCGGGATATGCAGAAAGATCGAACTTTGTTCCCAACACTTTTATTTGCAAAACATTGGTACGAACAACAAATGGCATTTCTGGATTCTTTTTCACATCAAAATAACCTTCACCGGATATATAAACCTGTCTTTCCTGACCGACAAACATAGAAGGATGGATCAATAAGGTCCCTGAATTCAGCCAAACCCTGCTTCCATCGGGTAATGTTACGATACCATGTTTGCCTGCTGAAGCATAATGTTCCACAAAGGTGATCCTTGCTATTGTGTTTTCTCTTACTGATGACTTATGATACAAATATAAGGAAGCACATAACAGCAAAAACGGCAGCGTCCATATAGCAGCCAACTTCAACCAATATGAATAATTGAAAGATGAACTATCTTTTAATCCGGCACGTTGTTCAACTGATGAATAGGCATGATTTAATGCTTCGGAAGACATTTTAGGGAATCCAATGTCATTCCAGACTGACAATAGAGCCTCATCTTTTTCCTTCTCATGATGAGTAGCCGTCAATCTGCTCTGAACTTTTTCCACCATTTCGTTCGAAAACTGATGGTGATAAAAATATCCCACTATATTTTTTATATATCCCATTCTTCTTCTTTCATTCATTTTTTATTGACCACTTATCTTCTTTTAGCACCCAAAACATTAACAAAAATAGAGAAATACGAATAGCAACATTGCATTTCTTAACTCTTTCAACGCCAAGTTCAGGTGATTCTCAACCGTTTTTTTTGCCAAGTGCAGCTTTTCTGCAATCTCATCATTTGTCAATCCGGATTCGCGACTCATACGATAAACGGCCTGACGCTGTGAAGGCATACTGTCAACAACCATATTGACGAATAATTGCAAATCTTTTGCTACCAGTTCCTCGTATGGATTTCTGTCATCCTCCTCCTCAAATGGCCGTTCATCCAAACCGACTTGACGTATTTGCTTAGACTCAATGTAATTAAACGCTGTATTTTTAGCTAACACATATAAATAGGCACCAAAAGTATTGACCTCAGCAAAACGCGTACGATTCATCCAAATTTTGACAAACACATCTTGCGTAAGATCTTCGGCTTCGGTTTCAGACTTTAACAAACCATTCAAAAAACAGCGGATCTTGGGATAATAACGCATAAACAATACTCGAAAAGCCTTTTCATCACCTTCCGATAATCGTTTAACCAATTGTTCTTCGTTACTAGAATCCATATTCGCATTCTCCTTCAATCTGTAAGATTAATCACACTTATTGAAACATATTCATACTATTTTACTGCAATCCAACCGATATTCCAGCCATCCATTGCCGGAACAGTCAGGAGCATATCAGTGCCCTCCCGTTTGGATTTCAAAATTATATCCGGCTTTTTAGCCTGTTTCCACAAGAACAACTTTTTATCAGAACAACCACGCAAACGCACAACAACCGGTTCTTGCTCCGAGATACTACAATTCAAAAGAGTCAAGCTTCGCAAATTACCGACACCATCGATTCTAGGTACAGCAACCATTTGTGCCATCGACTCAATAATAACGGGTAGCTTCCCTTGAGAGATCCAATCTGCAATCTGCAACAATTCATGCCGACGTTGTATGTTTACATTATTAGTACTGAATGTTGGAATAACAGCCAAACGACCTCCTTTAGGCGAAAGATAACAGGCAACATTCTTTATTCCTGTCGGAGCATCGATTTTCCTATAATATTTATCAAAACCCTTTTTCTGAATATAGCTCCAAGATTCCTGATCCAACAGGACTCCTTTGGAGGATAGACGATTCATCTCTCCGTCAGACAATCCTTGCAACGAATATTTATCCAAAATATATGCTGAAGGAAAATGGCCATCCGGAGTAAAAGGAATACCCAATGTTGAAAGATTGTAAATCATATTTCCGGCAATAGATGTTGACCAGCTAAAACTTTTCTCGTTATCGCCTTCATTACGAGCCACCATATCCGGACTTATATACGAATCAAGTCCTCCCGGCTCTGTACCCAAATTAAAATTAGCATAATCTTCATAATAACTACGCCAATCGGCTAAATTCTTAAGATAATGCTCTGCGTACCATTCCATAGGTTCATCAGCAGAACATAATATCGCATAAGATAACTGCGTAGTGCCCATAGCTAAAAACAATTGTGACTCGACACACAGTCCTTGTGGAGAAACACCTGTAGCACAATGATGCCAGCCCTCTATTTCTGGGGCAATCTGCCGTATTTCAGGTTTTAAACGACGGATCTGTCTAGCCATATCATATGCTTTTATCAACATCTCCCTTGGAGCGTAGTCATTATAAAATCCATTGCCTGGACGAGAAGCCGGAACCAATCCCGTTTCATTTTCCATAGCATCGTAAATCAAATTCCAATCATATCCCTCTAATAACTCCCTGTGAAAGTTTGCATGCTGCAATCCCATTCTTGTTGAAGGAGATACAGCATGAACACTATGAGAGATTGCGGCAGCAACACCTGCTAGACTTTCTTGACTAAATCGTATCCACTGCAACCGAAGAAATCCATTCTCATCATTACGATCTAATGCAGCGACTAAAGATTCACGTGTCAAATGTCTGTTTGTCTGAGAATTAAATTGAGCAATACAGGTATCACAGAAACAAGCATGTTCTGCTGGAGAATGATGTGTAATCCGCAGATCATCATCCAACCAGATAATCGCAGGATGAACAGCCTTTGCATAGATGGCATAAGCCTCAGAAATATAATCGAGAAATGCCTGCTGACGAGGACAATTGCACGAATAGGTCTTTGTTCCATCAGAATTGACCATTTTTCCCCAAGGTGAACTGACAAGATTGACCCGGTCTCCATCCAAACCGAAACTATCGCCATGACCTAAAGTGATTCCTTGTATGCTTGATGTAATACCCAACTTGCTTAGTTCCTTACTCATAGAGGCCATTGCCACTGATGAATGCTTGTGACGTTCCATAGGGACATAAGGATCATCTTCCATACAAAACCAGACCTCATCGCAAGCCGGCCGATATTTCTTCAGCGCCTGATAGAGTTGGCTTCTCAAAAGAGAATCTGTATGATGATGTGGCCACAGCCGTATGATCATCTTAAAACGCGCCGTATCCGGCACTTGAGAAAATGTATCATATGACAAGCAACAAGTGGAAATAATCAGACCCAACAAAAATAATTTCTTCATGGCAAACCCTATGTTTACATTACTAATAACAAAAATAATAAATCCATCAACGCTTCAACCATCTGTTTAAATGATTGTTAGGAGCTACAATGACAAATTTATAGAATTTCGATTGAGGGAGCTTGTTCAAATCCACCTTATATTTACTTGTTCCCTTATGTGATTGTACGGTTGACAGCTTAATCCAATTATCAGATTTACCTTCTTTAAAATTATTAGTGCCTGCAGCATAAACATCCACTAGCAATTCTTTATAGCTATTCCATGTTAAAAGGACAGTATTATCGTAAGGCATCGTCTTCAAATCTGAAATGTCAACACTGCCTATAAAAGGTATTCCATCTTGCTCCCATAACACATTGTTGGGCACTTCGAAATGGAGAAAACGACTGATAGAAGGTGCTATATCAATAATAGCCAACTGTTTGCTATGGAAATGAGCATTGACCGGAACATTAGTCGAGATCCACGTTGTACGTTCTCTAAGTGATTGTCCTCCATGTCCATGACCACTTTCATCGCGGCCATGATCAGTCGTTACAACAATCATCCATTCTTCATCAAAATGACTCTCGCGATACTTTACCGCATCCCAAATACGAGCAACTTCGGCATCAGCCTTCCTTACATATTCATCAAAATAAGTACCATTGCCTTTCAAATGTCCGGCATCATCCGTGTACCACAGATAGACCCAACTCAAATCAGGAGCATCATTACGGATACCTTCGGCAGCATCTTTTGAGACTTGCTCATCATAATCAAAGATTTGCAGTTCATTCTCCTTCTTTGGAAAATGTATCGTATCTAAATCGTAACCATCTTTTACATAATCTATCGTCAAATGATTCGTTTCTGGCTTTCCTTCACCAATCAGAACAGTCCGATTGTCAGTCCAGCTCGAATAAATCGCTGTCTTGTAAGGTTTCTTTTGTTCTTTGGCAATCCGGAAGATAGTCCAATAATTATAATTCGGTTTCAAATTATCATTTCCATTGACATTATGCTTGTTCATCCAAGTAGAAGTCAGCAGATTAGTGTAACCAATAGCCGAAACTGTAGGCGTTTGTGAATAAGCGCCCACCTCGCCTCCGGTATAAGCACGGCCGAATGCCCCTTTGGCTGCAATATCGAATATAGCAGGAGTATGCAAACGTTCTATTTGATCAGCAGGAACACCATCCACAATAATATATACAGCCTTACGCGTTTTTGCTGAAAGTGAAAAACAACACAAACACAACAATAGAATAATATAGTACTTCAACCTCATCGCCATCCTTTTTAAAACAATGACAAATATAATGAGATAAAAATGAATAGGCACTATGAAAAAGAACTTTTACATAAAAGAGTTATTCAAAATCAAACAAAAACCTAATCTTTGAGTAAGAAAGTGGAAGCAATATTTCACAAAGAGAAAAAGAGTATTTACATTTGGATAATAAATGCACATCATAAGTATCATTCAAAAATAAACGATTATGTACGGAGCAATTGCAGGGGACATTGCGGGTTCCCTTTATGAATTCAACAATATCAAGACAACTAATTTCAAACTCTTTGAAAAAGGATCTAACTATACAGACGACAGCATTTTAACTATCGCCGTAGCAGACTGGATTCTCAGTGACAAAAAATTGACGCACACTTGTTTGATTCAGAAACTACAAGAATACGGACACACATATAATTGTCCGATGGGTGGTTTTGGCGGGGGCTTCAGCTGTTGGCTCAATAGTTCGAATCCGTTGCCTTACAACAGTTGGGGTAATGGATCCGCCATGCGAGCAAGCGCCGTCGGATGGGCTTTCGATACATTGGAACGGACAATGGAAGTAGCCAAAATTTCGGCAGAAGTAACGCATAATCATCCTGAAGGTATCAAAGGAGCACAGGCTACTGCTGCCGCTATATTCTTAGCACGTAATGGAAAAACAAAAAAAGAAATACAACAGTATATTACAACTGCTTTCGGCTACGATTTAAACCGGACATGCGACGAGATACGACCGACATATACCTTTAATGAAAGTTGTCAAGAGACTGTTCCTGAAGCAATAATTGTGTTTCTCGAAAGCAAGGATTTTGAGGAGTTGCTGCATCTTGGCGTTTCTTTAGGAGGCGACAGCGATACACTCACTTGTATTGCCGGAGGTATAGGAGAAGCTTTCTATGGAGGAATTCCCTCATTTGTAACAAAAGTAATCCATGAAAGATTGGATCCTCATTTGGCAGAAATAGAACATAACTTCTATGCAGAATATGTCACGAACAAATTATAATTAATATCTTTGCTCAAATTAAACAAAAAGAATTTATGAGACATACAAACTTATGGTTAGCCATCTGTGCTTTGAGCCTCTCCATGAATGCTTTCGGTCAAAAGACTGCAGGAGGCCTCACACCGGAAATGCTAAAACAGATCAAACAGTCTTATCAAGCCACTGCGGCCGATAAGGCAATCCGCAATGCCATTACAAACAATGACATCAACAAGCTAGTAGTCAATCTCGACAGTCAGAACAATCTGGACACCTATTTCTCAAATAAGGTAAACAGCAAAGGCATTACCAATCAGAAGTCATCCGGTCGTTGCTGGCTATTTACCGGACTCAACGTATTCCGTTCGCAAGCTATCGCCAAATATAATATGGGTGATTTCCAATTTTCTCAAAACTATTGTTTCTTCTGGGATCAATTAGAGAAAGCCAACCTATTCTTGCAAGGCATTATTGATACACGCGATAAGCCAATGGACGACAAGATGGTAGAATGGCTTTTCAAGAATCCGATCAGCGACGGCGGACAATTCACCGGTATCGCCGATATACTGACCAAATATGGTGTTGTCCCTTCGGATGTAATGGCCGAAACGAACAGTAGCAACAGCACAGGGCATATGGCCAATATCATTGGTCTGAAATTAAAAGAATTCGGACTCCAACTACGCGAAATGCCTAAAGCAACAAAAACGTCAGAGTTTGATAAGAAAAAGACGGAGATGCTCGGAACAGTTTATCGCATGCTTGTACTCAACTTAGGCGAACCGCCCACGCATTTTACTTGGACTCGCAAAGATGCACAAGGGAAACCTGTTGAAACAAAAGAATACACGCCACAATCTTTCTACAATGAATATATCGGAAAAGATTTGAAACACAACTATGTGATGCTGATGAACGATCCTTCACGCGATTACTACAAACTCTATGAGATCGATTTCGACCGCCATACATACGATGGTGAGAACTGGACTTACGTCAATCTGCCAATAGAAGATATAAAAGGAATGGCTATTGCTTCCATCAAAGACAGTACGATGTTGTACTTCTCATGCGATGTTGGCAAGTTTTTTAATCGCGACCTCGGTGTACTGGATGTAAATTATTACGACTATGGTTCATTGATGGGAACTACTTTTGACATGAATAAAAAACAACGCATCCAAACATTTGCCAGCGGTTCGTCGCATGCCATGACTTTAATGGCTGTCGATCTGGATTCTAACGGAACGCCAAAGAAATGGATGGTTGAGAACAGTTGGGGACCGGGCGCAAATAACGGACATCTGATCATGACCGATCAATGGTTCAATGAGTATATGTTCCGTTTGGTAGTCGACAAGAAATATATCACGGATAAAGTGAAAGAAGTGATGAAGATGAAACCTATCATGCTGCCTGCATGGGATCCGATGTTTTCTGAAGAAGAATAATCAGAACAATAAATCAGTAATTATAATAAAAGCGGATCGGCGTAAATAGTCGGTCCGCTTTTATTTAATCCATATTATCCAATTTAAAGCGGTAGTGCTTTATAAATAGTATCTGTTGTACCTGCTTTGCTCTGAACAAAATTACCCGCATTTCTACCTGCAGTACTCAGAATATCAGAGTTAGTCATAAACTCATCCAGCTTTGCAGTAAACTCTTTTTCATTAGAAATAGAGAAACCACCTCCCACTTTGATCAAATCTTTTGCTTCCTGGAACTTGTGATAGCGAGGTCCAAAAATAACCGGAATGCCATAAACGGCCGCTTCCAATGTATTATGGATACCTGCGCCAAAACCACCTCCAATATAAGCAACGTTTCCATATCGATAAATAGAAGACAGTAATCCAAAGCCGTCAACAATAAAACAATCGGCCTTATCGACGCACGACTCATCCTTCATCGCTTGTGAAAGAAGGACCGATGGACGTTCCAAAAGAGATTCAATATAATGAAGATGCTCGTGATGGATCTCATGAGGTGCTATAATAAGCTTCATCTCAGGGTGTTTATTGAAATAGGGAATCAATATTTCTTCATCCTGAGGCCAAGAACTTCCTGCAATAAATACAAATGGACGTTTAGCCTCTTCTCCTCCAATAAAACGCTGAATAAAAGGCAATTCATGCGCTTGCTTGCAGACATTCAAAACCCGGTCAAAACGCGTATCTCCTGCAACCGTCACATTATTGATATGGAACGAACGAAGCAATTCTGCCGAACGCTCATCCTGCACAAACAAATGGTCGAAGCAATAAAGCATCTTCCGATATGGATAACCAAACCACTGGAAAAACAACTGATCGCGACGAAAAATAGCTGAAATGATGAACAGAGGAACATGACGTTTCTTCAACTCACTCAGATAATTCCCCCAAAATTCATACTTGATGAATATAGCCATTGAAGGATTTGCCAAATCCAAAAACTTATTGACTCGATAAGGTGTATCAAAAGGGAGATAGCAGATCACATCTGCACCATTATAGTTCTTGCGCACCTCATAGCCCGATGGCGAGAAAAACGTCAAGAGAATCTTATATTCAGGATGTTCAGCTTTAATTCGTTCCATCAGCGGACGCCCTTGTTCAAACTCTCCCAATGACGAAGCGTGAAACCAAACATACTTAGCATTCCGATCTATTTTCTGACGCAGAATATCATTCGTTTTCCATTGCCCCCAACGCATCGCCCGCGCTTTCTTATGGAAAGGCGAAATTAATGCAATTATAAAAGCATAGAAGTGTATCAACAAGCTGTACATGCGAATCTTTTACTGATAATATTATTTAAGAATCTCAATAGCACGCTGAATGCGCCTGATTGATTCTTCTTTGCCAATAGCTTCTGTAATATCGAAGATATGCGGACCCTTACCTTCGCCTACCAATGCCAAACGAGTAGCATTCATTACGTCGCCCAACTTATAGCCTTTGCTTTCTACCCAAGCTTTAACAACTTCTTCTGTACCTTCTATATCAAAAGGTTCGCGAGCTTTCAAAACTTCTATCAACTCTGCCAACTGGGTAGCGCTATCTTCTTTCCAACGCTTTTTGCAGGTTTTCTCATCATATTCGGTTGGAGCAACGAAGAAAAATGAACAAGTATCCCACAATTCCTTGATAAACGTGACACGCTCTTTCATCATTCCTACTACTTTCTCAACGTAAGCCGCATCGGCATGAATATGATGTTCCTCAAGTACAGGCATAAACAACTCGGCAGCTCTTTTGTTATCCATCATCTGAATATAATGATGATTGAACCACTTGCCCTTTTCGTAATCGAACTTTGCACCACTCTTGCTACAACGGCTCAGATCAAACTCCTTAATCAGTTCATCCATGCTCATCACCTCCTGATCATTGCCCGGATTCCAACCGAGTAAAGCCAGAAAATTGATTACAGCTTCGGGCAGATAACCGCTTTCACGATACCCTGACGACACTTCGCCACTTTTCGGATCATGCCATTCCAATGGGAAAACAGGGAATCCCAAGCGATCGCCATCACGCTTACTCAACTTGCCTTTGCCATCCGGTTTTAACAGCAATGCCAAATGAGCAAAACGGGGCATCGTATCTTCCCAACCAAAATAGCGATACAAAAGGACATGCAACGGAGCGCTTGGCAACCATTCTTCACCACGAATCACATGCGTAACCTCCATCAGATGATCATCAACGATATTTGCCAAATGATAGGTAGGCAATTCGTCTGCCGACTTATATAAAACCTTATCATCCAAAACGGACGAATTGATGACGACATCACCACGAATCAGATCCTGTACATGAACATCTTCATTCGGTTCGATCTTAATACGAACAACGTATTGCGTATTCGAATCAATCAAAGTCTGAACTTCAGATGCAGAAAGAGTCAGTGAATTACGCATCTGCATTCGCGTAGAAGCATCATACTGGAAATTAGGTATTGCATTTCGCTTTGTCTCCAATTCTTCAGGCGTATCGAATGCAATATAGGCATGTCCACTATCTAAAAGCTGTTTGACATACTTTTTATAAATATCTCTACGCTCGCTCTGGCGATAAGGACCATATTTACCACCAAAACTAACGCCTTCGTCGAACTTGATGCCCAACCAGGTAAGCGCTTCAATAATATATTCTTCAGCGCCAGGTACAAAACGTTGTGAATCGGTATCTTCAATACGAAGAATCATCTCTCCGCCATTTTGTTTAGCGAACAGATAATTATATAATGCTGTACGAACACCACCAATATGTAATGCTCCCGTAGGACTTGGTGCAAAACGTACTCTTACTTTTCTTTCTGTCATAACTGCCCCTTTCTAAAATAATGTGGCAAAAGTAGGCTTTTTTTTTCTCCTAATAAACTTTTTTATGTACATTTCGCCTTTTAATAGAAAAGTTGATGTTATGATACTAAAGAATTACAACATTCATCCCAGTGTATATTTCATTTTGGCAGCGATGCTGATAGCCTACTTCTTTCCAAGAGAAGGAAAATTCCGCTACCAGTTTTACGAAGGGAAACCATGGCGCTACGGACTTCTCACGGCGCCCAGCGATTTTCCTATCTATAAAACTGACAATCAGATCAAGGCTGAACGAGACAGTGCGCTTACCAAATTCCAGCCTTACTATCGGTTCAATACAAATGTTGAAGCCGAACAGATAACGAAATTCCGCAATGATTACCAGAATAAGTTCAAGAGTCGTATTCCAGCTACCTATTCTCTTTACATTATTAATACACTCCAAAAACTATACAAAAGTGGCATCGTTGCCATAACAGACCAGGAAGCTTTTCAGAAGAAAGGTTTCCCGCAAATCAATCTGATTGAAAACAATGTCTCCCAATCCTATTACAGCAGCGATCTGTTTACAATCAAGACTGCCTACGAATTCATCATCAACAATTGTCCGATCCGACTGGACAAAACCGTTTTGCAATCATGCGACTTAAACAACTACCTCGTCGAGAACGTCAGCTACGACAAAGCGATGTCAGAGAAAATAAAGGACAATATCCTCAACAGCATTCCTTTGGCAAATGATATGGTACAAGCGGGCGAACGTATCGTCGACCGCGGACAGATCATTGATAGCCACACGTATAATGAATTGCGCTCATTGAAGATCGTGCACGAAACCAAGTCAGGCGGTTCTCAGCGGCAAAGTATTATTCTTGCCGGACAGTTCATTCTGGTATTAGGCCTTATTTTCTGTTTTTGGTTATACCTGTGGTCATTCCGCAAGAAGATTCTACAAAACAGACGGAATGCCTTTTTCCTCATCTTATGTGTCTTCGTAAGTTGCATCTTGACTGAGTTATGTGTCACATACAAATTATTTAACATATATATTCTTCCATACGCGATTGTTCCCATTGTTGTGCGTACCTTTTTCGATTCGCGTACAGCACTGTTTACGCATTTGATCGTTGTGCTGATCTGTTCACTGATGGTTCCTTTTCCACATGAGTTTTTATTACTCCAAATCATTGCCGGGATGGTTGTTACCTTCAGTTTGAGAGAATTGTACGAACGTTCCCAACTGATTCGTTGTGCCTTTTTCATTTTCATATCGTACGCATTATGCTACTTAAGCCTTTATATTTATCAAGAGGCCGACTTCGAAAAGATCAACTGGATCATGATGCTTTACTTCGGTATCAATTTCATTCTGCTGACATTCAGTTATATTCTGGTATACATCATGGAGAAAGCGTTCGGTTACGTTTCGAGCATTTCACTGGTTGAGTTGTCCAACATCAACACGCCAATATTAAAGCGGCTTTCAGAAACGGCTCCTGGCACATTCCAGCATTCCGTTCAAGTATCCATCCTGGCATCCGAAGGCGCAGAAAAGATTGGAGCAGATGCGCAATTGGTACGTACCGGTGCAATGTATCACGATATTGGTAAAATGGTCAATCCTGTTTTCTTTACTGAGAACCAAAGCGGAATCAATCCGCACAGTCAGCTGACATTCGACCAAAGTGCCCGAATCATTATTGGTCATGTTACCGAAGGAGTAAAGATTGCAGAAAAAGCGATGCTGCCAAAAGATATCATTAGTTTCATCCGCACACATCATGGCTGCGGCAAAGCCAAATATTTCTATAACTCATTCAAAAACAAATATCCCGATCGTCCTATTGATGAAGAAGCCTTCACCTATCCAGGTCCGAATCCTTTCACTAAGGAAACAGCTATTCTAATGATGGCCGATTCCGTGGAAGCAGCTTCCAGAAGTCTTGAGGAACATACGGAAGAGAGCATCCTATCATTGGTCAACAAGATTATCGACGGGCAAATTGCTGATGGATTGATGAAGAATGCACCATTGACTTTCAAGGATGTTGAGAAAATCAAAGAAGTTTTTGTTGATAAACTGAAAACGATGTATCACACGCGTATCAGTTATCCGGATATAAAAAAAGATGAAATAGAAGAGACCTCTAAACCGGATCAACATCATAATGCACAATAAGCTGTTTGAAACGCGTATCGCTTTGCATCTCAGCATATACCGACTCCAGTATGTCACGTACGGGAGCAATGGCTGCCGTTATCTCTATTTTGATGACAATCTTTCGGATATTCAGCATTTGCACAAATGAAACAGGTGGTATGACAGGACCCAATACCCTTTCGCCCAATGATTTGCGTAATCGTTCGACATAGAGGTTCGCCATCGTGTCCAAAACAGATTCGTTACGACTCCGCAATATCAGTTCAATCAATCTGTAATAAGGCGGATATCTGAACAACTGGCGCTCGCCAAGCTGCATATTCACCATCGCTTTATAATCATAACTTTTCACCATCTGTATCAAAGGA
Organism: Tannerellaceae bacterium; assembly: GCA_036734445.1. Classification (GTDB taxonomy): domain Bacteria; phylum Bacteroidota; class Bacteroidia; order Bacteroidales; family Tannerellaceae; genus Parabacteroides. The sequence continues at coordinate 5,452 of DAIMYP010000043.1, read as the reverse complement.
TGATCAGGTTGTGAAGTTTGCAGAACAACAGTTCCTCGTTTATCTCGTCTTCCAGCTCTACCACTCACCTGCACCATCAGTTGGAAGGCGCGTTCATGCGCCCGAAAATCCGGTATATTCATCATGCCATCAGCATTCAATATACCGACAACCGTTACATTGGCAAAGTCCAGTCCTTTAGAAATCATCTGAGTACCAATGAGAATCTGTATCTTCTGTTTTTCAAAATCTTCAAGGATACGCTCATAAGCCATACGCGTTCGCGCCGTATCCAAATCAAGACGTCCAACTTTTGCATTCGGAAACAACGATGAAATCTCTTCTTCTACCTTCTCCGTTCCAAAGCCTACCAAACGCAGATCAACGCTATGACATTCAGGACATTCGCGATACATTCGGACACGATAGCCACAATAATGGCAAACCAATTCATCTGTCCGCTTATGATAAGTCAAACTCACATCACAATTGTTACAACGCGGAACCCATGCACAACTCCTACATTCGATCATCGGAGCAAAACCACGACGATTCTGAAATAATATAACCTGCTCGTTATGAGCCAGTGCCGCACTGATTTTCTCAATAAGAAGAGGCGAAAAAAGAGTATCTTTCATAATCTTCTTCCGCTTCAATTCCTTAATATCAACAGGAATAATCTCAGGCATCAGGCATTCGCCAAAACGTTCATTCAATTCAACCAGACCGAACTTGCCAGCCAAAGCATTGAAATATGAATCGATTGATGGCGTTGCCGAACCGAGCAAAGTCTTGGCACCATGCATATTTGCCAACACCATCGCGGCATTGCGAGCATGGTAACGAGGCGCGGGATCCTGTTGCTTATAGGATGATTCATGCTCTTCATCCACAATCACCAATCCCAGATTGGTAAACGGCAGGAACAATGAGGAGCGAACGCCCAGCACGACGACCGGGTCACCTTCATGCAACAAGTGGTTCCAGACTTCAACCCGCTCGTTGTCCGAAAATTTTGAATGATATACAAAGAGTTGACTGCCAAAAACCTTTGCCAGACGCTCGGTGATCTGTGTGGTAATAGCTATCTCGGGAAGCAGAAAAAGCACTTGTTTTCTCCAACCCAGAACCTCTTTAATCAGATGTATATATATTTCAGTTTTGCCGCTTGAAGTAATGCCATGCAAGAGGCACACTTCTTTGGTACGAAACGTTTCATGAATATCATTGAATGCCTTTTGTTGAGCCTCAGTGAGTGGAACCGGAGGATGAAGCTTGCAAACATGCATGTTCAACCGCCCAACTTCCTTGTCATAACTCTCGAAAACACCTCGTTTCAAGAGACCGTCCAAAATGGCCGGCGAACAACCACTGCGTTCTAGCAATTCCTTACGCGACAACTCTTGTCGCAAAGTAGGATTCAACGCATGACTCAAATCAAGGAAACAGATAAGCAGATGTTCTTGCTGCTTGGCTCGTTTCAAAGCATCAAACACCGGCTGCAGGTGTTCCGTATCACTATATTCGTTTGCTAATCGAATGAACGACTGCATCTTAGGTGAATAGCCATGCTTCAATACTTCGCTCACTTCAACGGCACCACGTGTCATAAGTGAAGAGACAACGGGTACGACATTCCGCAATCCAGTCTTCTTTTCCAATTCCGAAACCGTCAGTTTAGGAACGCCGTTAAAAGCATCCAGAACAGATTGTTCGGCAGGACGTAAAGGACCGTCAGCTTCAAATGATTCATTGTAAATCACCGTCGTCTCACTCTCCAGCTTCAATCCAGAAGGAAGAGCGGCTTTATAGACATCACCGAGTTTACATATATAATACGAAGCAATCCATTGCCAAAACTTAAGTTGCGGATGACGAAGTATCGGAACCACATCCAATATAGCAAAAATTTCTTTTACCTCCATCTTCGGAGGCAGTTCATGAACAGCCAGAACGATAGCCGTATAATAGCGCTTCTTTCCAAAATGCACAATCACACGACATCCCGGTACAACCTGCTTCTCCAGGTCGACCGGGATGCTGTACGTATAACTGTTCTCCAGCGGAAGCGGGAGTATTACATCGGCATATTTCATTTAAAACAAGTAGGCTGCAGTAAGCGACCAACCACGGTCCTTAGCGTTAGAACTTGACGAATTAGAGGTGCTTGCTTTCTGCACGCTATAATTGTCGGTCATACTTATATAATATGTAAAACCTATCTGCAAATGGTTCATCAACTGGACACCAGCGCCCAAGTCAATTCCGGCTCCAAATGATTTAGCCTTCAACTGCGAACTATATGCGTCCCAGTTTTTATCGCCACCGGCGCGCAGACTGATATACGGTCCGCCTTGCACGTAAAAAGCTGTTCCAACAGCTCCAATCTTCCATTTCAGATTGAGCGGAATATCAATATAACTGTTTTTGACATTCACATCGGAAGTTGTTGCCTCCGAACTATTGGCCTTCGCACCTCTTTGCGAATAAAGAATATCAGCCTCAATACCAAAGCCGGTTACTGGCGTTGTTGCTTCAATCATCGCACCAAGCTGATATCCGGTTACATTGCCATTACTCCAGTTGGAAGGCAGATCAGACATGTGAAAAGTTGACACATTCAGACCGCCTTTAATACCCAATCTTACTTGCGAACGAGCCGGCGATACAGCCAGCACCATCGCTGCAACCAATATTAATCCACAAAATTTCTTCATACTCATTTTTTTTCATTACAAATCAAATCTGTTACAAAATAAGGCAAAATTTCAAGAAGAAACAAATTCAACGGGTGAAGAATATAAAAATAACATACCGGCATAACAAATCAAAAAAACGCCTGCATAAGGAATTCTACGAATATCAAATATTCATGTTTTATACATTCGGATTTGTTAAATAATTCATTCGAATGCGCGAACCATTTCATTCGAATGGAGCAATCATTTCATTCGAATAAGATGAACTTTTCTTCCGAATGAATTGGAAATTTCTTCCGAATGAAACCAAGAGCGTAATATACTAATTTATAGATACATAAAGAAAATTGAAACAAATATTCACTATTTTTGCATGATTCCTCTCGATTTCCGGTAAAAACATTTTTCTATGTTTCTTGTTTTTATAATAAAAACTTTGGCTCCCTTTGAATCTCATATTTTCGTTTTAACGAAAAGATTATCCGCTTTTATCAAAAACAAGTTGTATATATGACTGCACTTCTTTATATTTGCAGCGGAGGTAACAATGAGTCTATGGCAAGTTCGCTTGAAAGGCTTCATTACAACCAAATATAATAAATTGAACGAATATAGATTCGTTTAGTTAGAAAACATATAATTTGAAATAGCGTACATTTGCGGTCAAAATTAATATAAGCAAAAATCACGTTGGTAAACGTATAGTTAGACTGACATAGGATGTCAAAATATATAAATTTCAAATATGAATAAACAAATGCTGAAAATCAAATTGAATTCAACCAAACAAATTGCATTATTTGCATTGGGTCTTTCTTTATTGACTGCATGCGGTGGCGGCGGCCAAAGTGGAATGAAATTAGGCGACGACGAGTATACGGTTATGACTTTAAGTTCCGGATCGAGCGACCAAACGACTTCCTACCCAGCAACAATCAAAGGTTTACAGGATATTGAAGTACGTCCGCAAGTGGCCGGCTTCATTGTTAAACTTTGCGTAGATGAAGGCGCAACAGTTCATAAAGGGCAAGCTCTATTTCAGATTGATCCTACCCAATATTCAGCTGCTGTAGGACAGGCAAAAGCAGCCGTTGCTATGGCAAGGGCAAGTGTCAACACAATAACATTGACAGAACAGACCAAAAAAACACTGTTCGACAAGCAGATCATCAGTGAATACGAATATCAGACTGCTGTCAATCAGTTGGCTTCAGCAAAAGCCAGTTTGGCTCAAGCACAAGCTTCTTTGATCAGTGCCAATCAGAACCTGTCCTTCTGTACGGTAAAAAGTCCATCCAACGGTGTTGTCGGAACTTTCCCTTACCGTGTAGGAAGTTTGGTTAGTGCTTCAATCTCACAACCACTTACAACAGTATCAGAAATTGGAGACGTATATGTTTACTTCTCGATGACTGAAAAAGAAATGCTCCGTCTGACGAAAGCCGAAGGTTCATTGAAAGAGCAACTGACAAAAATGCCTGCAGTAAAACTGCAGTTGGCCGACGGTTCGATGTACACAGAAGATGGAAAGATTGATGCTGTCAGTGGCGTGATCGATCAGAACACCGGTTCTGTAAGCATGCGTGCTATTTTCCCGAACAAGAAAGATGTATTGAGAAGTGGTGGTACAGGTAATATCATATTCCCGTATACAATCAGTGATGTTCTGGTTATTCCGCAATCGGCTACCGTTGAAATACAGGATAAGAAATTTGTCTATATAGTAGGCAATGACAATAAAGTAAAGAACACGGAGATCCAGGTATCCAACCTCGATGATGGGAAGAACTACCTCGTTACCAACGGATTGAAGGCGGGCGACAGGATTGTTATTGAAGGCGTCCAGGGACTGAAAGATGGTCAGGCAATCAAACCTATCACACCTGCACAGCGTCAGGCTAAATATGATAAAGCGTTGAAAGACCAGCATGACGGCAATATTCAAACGGCATTCAAATAAATAGGTAGAAGAGTTAGATTATGAAGTTAGATAGATTTATAAATCGTCCGGTACTCTCCACGGTAATCTCTATCGTGATTGTTATCTTGGGTATCATAGGCTTGATTTCCTTGCCTATTACGCAGTATCCGGACATCGCACCGCCGACTATAGCCGTGCGGGCAACCTACACAGGTGCAAATGCTGAAACAGTATTGAAGAGTGTAATCGCTCCTTTGGAAGACCAGTTGAATGGTGTAGAAAACATGATGTACATGAGTTCTACAGCTTCGAACGCAGGTTCCGCAATGATCACACTATACTTTAAACAAGGCAGTAACCCGGATATGGATGCTGTCAACGTACAGAACCGTGTATCTATGGCTCAAGGTCTGCTGCCGGCAGAAGTAACCAAGGTTGGTGTCATCACCATGAAGCGTCAGACTTCATTCCTGGTGATGTTCTCCATCTACGACAAATCCGGTCGCTACGATACAAAATTCCTGGAGAACTATGCGAAGATTAACCTGATTCCTGAAATCCAGCGTATTCCTGGTGTAGGTGAAACACAGGTTATGGGTGGCGACTATTCCATGCGTATCTGGTTGAAACCGGATGTGATGGCCGAATATCATTTGGTACCGACAGATGTTACTCAGGCTTTGGCTGAACAGAATATCGAGGCTGCTCCGGGTTCATTCGGTGAACAAGGAAACCAGACATTCGAATACACCATCCGTTATAAAGGCCGTCTGCAAAAACCGGCTGAATTCGATAACATCGTTATCAAAGCCAAATCGGATGGACAAGTACTGCATCTGAAAGATATTGCTAC
>DAIMYP010000042.1:0-32891 GCA_036734445.1 Tannerellaceae bacterium | reverse complement strand
ATATTTTTCTGACAAATCTTTCTGACACATAATCTTGCGGCCGTACCATTGTTCCAGGCGAGGAATAATCATCGACAACTGTTCATTCTCAAAGCTTAATATCCGCTGTTTACGCCAAGCTGAATACTTATCGGCATCAACATAACTTGTCGTTACTGATCCGTTCAACTTATCGTATACCAATTTTGTATCCGGAGTGACTGTATATTCTTTGGTATTTCCACTCTTTTTATCAGTAATTCCAACATTGATTTTTCCATTTACAAGAATGGCTTCCGACTTATCCTCTACTTCATAATTAAATACTTCAAAAGCCGTTCCCACTGCCTGAACATTCATATCAGAAGTGTGTACGATAAATGGTTTCTGATGATTCTTAGCAACATCAAAGAAAGCTTGTCCCGTCAAAGTAACTTCACGTGTCTTGCCTTCAAAAACAGCCGGATAAGTCAAAGTACTGCCCGCTCCCATCTGAACTCTCGTTCCATCAGGCAGTTGCACAGCTTCCATATTCTGAATACCGGAAGTAACGACGTACATCTGAGGCATTTTTCGATTGGTTGCATAAAAATAAACGGCACTACCAATAGCAAGCAAAAGCAATAACGAAGCAGCTGCACTGTAAACGCGATAGAATGCAACCTTCCGAGAATCATTCTGATTCCAAAGACGGCGACAAATCATTTGCCAGATTGTATTTTCGGCATCTGCATTGTCCGCCTTTTCCGAAGAAGCACCATCCCATTGATGCGTCATCGCATGAGTCACCTCTTCAGATGACAATAATGCGCGATGTTCGTCCTCCGTCAAGGCATCTTGCATCAACTTCTTTAGTATATGTTTCTTATCTTCGTTTTCCATTTCTATCTGCTTTACATAAATAAATACACACAAGAAATGGAGTTCCCCTATTCACTTGATAATTTTTTTTCAAAATAAATATTCCAACATGTCATGATATTCCTTTACAAAAGCAGAAATACAGCAGACATTATTTAAAATGACTTTTAAAAGTCATCTAAACAGAATCTAAAAACATAAAAAGCATAATTTATTCAACAATCACTTGAGGTGGAAAAGCATAATCATTCCATAGACGGTCAGCTATTTCTTTTGTCATTTCGCCATCGTACACAAATATCCTATAACGCAATTGATATTTCTGATGAGGCAACAACTCCCAATCTTTATTTTTCGTCGGAGCAAAATTCACAAACACATCTCCTCGTCCATTGTTGGCATTCTCATCCCAAATGCGGAGTGGTTCAGGTGAATTATAATTTTCAGGATTATTCAGCATCAAAAAACCGGAGCGACCACTTCCACATTGTCCAGTGACATAAATCCAACGCGCTCTTGAAGCATCGATTTCAGGACGTTTCTTCCCTTCAGATGTCAGCATTTCACAATTATCCTTTGTCCATTCTTCTGTTGCTCTCCACACAAAACCTCCATAGCGATACTCTTTTAATAACACCGGAAGTTCAGTCGACGGAACAAGATTAGATTCGAAATCCCACAAAAAGCCTGTTGGCACATTCCATGCTTTCACCTTCCACAATTCATTCATAATCATCTTTTCACCTTGTGGGGTAAATATATAATGTTGCAAACTGGCATCATATCCTGCACAAACTGATCCTTGATATACTCCTTCAACTTCTTTAGCTCTAACTGTTCCCTTCTTATCACCCAAATTCCACAAATCATACAAAACACCATCATAAATAAGATGTGTCCATGGATTCATGATTCCATAGTGGTGACGATGATCTTTGGGTTGAATCGTCGTCAATATATTTCCTAAAGGAGAATAGGCAGGATGAATATATCCACTTCTTTTGAAAACAGTGTCGACACCTGCCGGCGGATAGGTTACAGCATAATTATATTGAAAGATGTCCTTTCCCTTATTCTTCAATATTAATGCGCTATGTGTATCCTCTATACTCATCTCTTTGACTACTTGGTTTTGCCTGTTTTTTTGAGCAAAATACTGGCGCGTAATTCCAGATGGAGTATTTCCATCTAAAATCCAATATAAAACAGACGAACCGTTCTTCTCATGAATAAGTTGACTTTTTACAGGAATTTGTTTTTTCCCTTTCTTCTCAAACAAAGAGACATTTGAAATATTACCCAATCCCAATTTTGAAGCATCCACAGAAACGACACAATCTTTCCGATCGTATTGACCGGCTTTAACCATAATCTTCACTCTATTACCTGCCCATAATGCACTAGACAATAGACAAAACCAAAGAATACACGTATATCTCATAACTTTTCATCATGTTAAAATATAGGGCGCTCTAAGGATGCAACATTCAAATATTGTTTATCATCTCTATTAAAGCGCCCCATTAGCAGATGCTAATTTACTATATTAAATCATACCACTATTTAAAGAACTCCGGGAAACAGGAGAACGGTTGGTCTTGTACTTCATAATACGGCCAATATTCGAACTCCGGATTTCCTTCGATTGCAAAATGCAACGGCTTGCCTGCTACGGGTTTCAACAACGACTGAACAGTTTCGGGAGTTGTCTTCACACCTATGTCAATCTTCTTTCCCTTAACACCGACCATTGCCATCAATACCGGACCATATTCAATAGCATAATGACCATCTTCAAAACCTTCTTCTATGCCATTGTATTTGGTAACACGGAAACTCATCGGCAGTGTAAATGAAATCAAATCGTTGCTCGCCCATTTGCGATCGATCAAGAAATATGAACCCGGTTTTCCTTTACCTACTTCGCTGCCATTAACAGATATAGCCATCTCACCTGCAGCCCATGAAGGAATACGAATATATATTTTGCTCTGTGCAGGTTGTTCGCTTGAAACGGCAATCTCAACCTTTGGATCGTATGGGAACTGTGTCGACATCTTCAACTTGATATCATGCTTGTTTGCTGTATAACTGATTTCTGAAGCCGAGAACAAGTCAACATATACGCCATCTTTAGCTACAGAATAGATATATTCCGGGAGAGAACCATAGATGCGTGTACCTTGACCTTCACAGCAAGTATTCATGCAATGATAAGTGTTCGATACATGAGGATGGTATTTGCGATCGACCAGCTTGGCAAAATAGCGAATACCTTCCGAACCATACTGGTTGGCAATGACAACATTATAAAGAGACTTCTCAATCTCCGAGACATATTTTTCTTCCTCCGGATAAAGCAGATGGAAACGCTGATTCAATTTGATCCAAAAAGCATTGCCACACAATTCACCTGCTTCCCTGCGCAGATAATATGACTTTGGAGCATAAAGGAACGGACCTTCATTGATAGCAAGCGAACCGCCCGTGATTTCCCAATTGTCATGATACAAATCCCATGCACCCAAAGCAGCGTCCAGATATTTCTTGGCGCCAGTCGCACGATACATATCAAGATAAGGTTCAATGCCTGTAACCAAATAGTTATGAGGACGATCATAAGGATATTGCCAGATAGCTTTAGGATCACGATTGGCCAATTGTTCCATCCAGTAATTTTCTTGGAAATATTGCTGAACGACCTGAATATCTTTAGGTTTTCCAATCGGAGTAAAATAAGTGCGTGTCATCGGAATGATACCCTGCGTACCTTGTCTCGGACGACGTAACATCTCCGGCAAGAAAGCACACTTGTCGAACCAATCATAGAATCCGCGTAGCAACGGGAAAGCTTTCTGATTACCAGCAAAACCTGCTTCAATCAATCCGTGTGTCACCCAAGAACGCGTATAAGCGCCATATTCAACATCGAAAATACAATGTTTCGGATAAGCCATCAGATATCCGTCCGGCTCTTTGCATTGGTCAATCACATCAACAATATCGTTCATCTCTTTACGGAGAGCCGCATTCTCTGTCCACCGCAAAGTATTTCCGGCACCCATCAAGAAACGACCTGCTTCAGAACCGGGAAGCTGCTTGAACCAAAACTCATTCAGACCCTTATCAAAAGGTTCAACAGGAAGACCTGCCTTAACACGGAAATTACGAACCAGCTGATCAAAGGTAAAAGAATTGAGCAGATAGTTGATGTTATTATCCATGGTAGTTTTAAACAATCCGTCACTCAGCTTCACGCCACCCATCGGAGTTTCAGCCTTATAAGCGACAGGCTTCCACGTCTTTTCCGGCATCACATTGCCTGGATTATCGGTAATATCAAACTCGCCTTGCGGACGTGCAGGACGTGTAACCAGTTCTATATTTGAATCATTACTCGGATTTGACTCCGTAGCTTTGCATCCTTCTGCAATATCCTTGCCATCCGACATGACCATAATCTTTGTCATGACCAGTTTGTTGTCACGCAGTTGTGTTGCCGTAAGCCGGACATAACGCCCGTTGACTTCCTTCGTCGCAAACGAGGCAACTACATCATCCGGAATAGGATATTCATCTTTTATCGTATAATCTTCGTACATGATTGAATGCGCAAAACTAGGATCATCGGATACTTCAATCCTGAATCTTGCAGGAAACCCACCTGCTGCAGGACCCCAACCTTGTGCACCCGGCAACAACTTGATACCATCAATCTTCTTGGTACTGCCCAAGTCAATCTGAACCCACTTTGTTTCATTATTGCTCACTGCTTTCGAAGAATAAGCAGGAATATAATAACGAGCCACCCGCTCTACACCTAAATGCGCTTCACGAATCTCATTTGCTTCATTAAACTTTATCTGGGCCTGTGCCGTATAGCTTCCAAAAGCTAATGGCAACAATGAGGCCATAAGACAAACAACTGTTTTTCTACCGGTTAGTACTTTTAATTTATTCTTCATGCTATTACTAATTTATTTTTCTTTCATCGTAATCATTAGGATACGTAAAAGTAAACATAAATATTAAACAATTTACTTATCGTTGCTCCAAATTTCTTTTATCGTCTCTTCTTGGCTGTATCCATTCGGACAAGCATCGCTTTTTGTATTGGCTTTATAAAGATTATTCGTCTGGTTCGGACAGCATATTCCACGCAGTCCGGGCATCTCGATATGACCATCCTTATCCGTCCGTTTCATCCAATTCCAAGCATAATGCAACCATTCATTTCGATAAGACTCCGGTTGTTTGGCATACCAGGATATTTCGTCCCAACCCCATGGAAAATAAGAGGTTGTATCAGCCACATCTGTCTTCGCTTCATGACCGTAATTATCTATCTCCACCAAATAAGGCAGATGCTCGCACGACCATCCCGTCGGTGTCTTGCAACCTTTGCTTTTCTTGTAAATGCCATCCAGATGATTGGCTCGGAGTTCTGCCTTCTGAGGTTCGCCAACGGCAGGATGACCAGGTATTGCACATATTCGCATCGGAAAAGAATTGAAATCCAACAAACTGACACCATCCTTCAACATTCCGCCCTTAGGTGTATGAGCGTCCAAAATAACCCAATGCCGACGTGCGTTCTTCGATGCATACATTCGTACATGAGTAATCAAGTCTTTCCAAAAAGTTCTATCCGGATCATTCATACCAATCAGCTCAATCTGTCCCAAATGAAGCGCTTCGCAACCGATATGGATATACGAACAAGCCAAATAATAGAACCATAATCGCGTTTCCAACTGACTAATATCAGGAACACTGCCTCCCTTGTGCCAGAAATCCACATATTTTCCTGTTGTATTCAACATTGATTGATAGGAAAAGTTCCGCTTCTCTACAGGAAGATTAAACCCTTTGAAAACCCAGTCAGGCACAGGAATAGAATCGACATCCGTCGAAATGGCCTCAAACAAACAAGCTTGAAATACCAACTCAGGATCGGTAGAATGCATCCGCCGAATCATCGCTTGCGCTGTTGACCAAAAAGTGGGGCGATTGAGTTTCTTCTCATTCTCCCAACAAAAGATAGAACGACCTATAAACTTCGCCCCGATATTCTTCACCATTCGGATATTATCATCCGCCTCTCTGTTATCGCTGAACTTTGTATAGGAATCCGGCACCAAAACACAAGATAAAGTGATCGAACGGTCCAAATAGTTTTCAAGTACAGTGCGCTGAATTCCCCGTTTATCAAAACGATAATTCAAACCTTTCGCCCCTACATACAATGGTAAGGAAAGAATACAGAGTAATACAATAGCAACGCTATGTTTTAAAACTGATTGTTTTTGATTCAAACGTATCATGGCAAAATATTCTTTGTTTAGTTAATAACGGCATTTCTGTTTTTCTCATGACAGGAAGATCGTTAACAGGAAAACATTCTTCTTTAAGAATTTGAGTGCCTCAGAAATTTGGTTCTCTACAGTCTTTTCCGAAATATTCATCATGAGTGCAATCTCCTTATAACTCTTATGCTCCCGACGACTCAAGTTAAATATTTCACGACGCTTCGGCGGCAGTTCTTCAATCAAATGGTCGATATATTTACGCAGATCATTGGCTTCAATTTCCTCTTCCACAGAATTACTCGATTCTTCCATGGCCGACAAGATGGTCATCTTGTAAAAATCCTGATTTACCTCATCCCTATTCCTATTGAACACCAGATTACGAGTGATAATAAACAACAGACCATCAAAATTCTCATCCTCATGGATAAACTCACGCGACTCCCAAAGCTTAACAAAAACATCCTGTACAACTTCCTCAGCCGTGCTGCGATCATTCAGGTACAGCCGACTAAAGTTGTATACTTGCTTCCAGTGCTGCTTATATAAATAGGTAAAAGCATTTTCACTGCCTTGTTTCAACAATCTTATCTGTGACTTATCGTCCATCTTAATCTTTACTCACGCAAATATAGACAAAATAAACAAAACATGTCTGGATGCCGATACAATTTACATGCGATGTAGTTAACAATTGAACATCATTCTACAATTTCTTGAGTAAAATAGTCGTTTGTATCATATATTTCTCTAATTTTGCTTTCAGTGAACACTAACTTACATAAAAAGATTCACAAATGAAAGTTATCGATTTGATTAAAAACAATAAAGGTACAGCCTTCTCTTTCGAAATTCTTCCTCCCATCAAAGGGAACAGCATTCAAAAAGTGTATAAGGTGATTGACAAACTGAGAGAATTCGATCCGAAGTATATCAACATCACCTCGCATCACAGCGAATACATCTATAAGACTCTGCCGGATGGAAGCTTTCAGAAAGTCAATATTCGCAAACGTCCTGGTTCGGTTGCCATCGCGTCGGCTATACAAAACAAATATGGCATTACTGCCGTCCCACATATCATCTGCAAAGGATTCTCCAAAGATGAAACCGAATATGCATTGATTGACCTCAACTTTCTGGGCGTCTACGACCTGTTATTATTACGGGGAGACATAAAAACGATCGAGAAGTCTGAAGATACGTCACTGTATCACGAACATGCTACCGATCTGCAAATACAAGTAAATAATTTCAATAAAGGCATTGCCCTAGATGGTTCCACATTTGAAGCCAACGAAACACCATTTTCCTACGGTATGGCTTGCTATCCGGAGAAACATGAAGAAGCACCGAATATGGAATCGGATCTCCATTATGCCAAGATGAAAGTGGATAATGGCGCAGACTATCTGGTGACACAAATGTTCTTCGACAACAGTAAATATTACGCTTTTGTAGACAGTTGCCGGACAGCAGGCATTACGGTTCCGATCATTCCAGGAGTCAAACCGATTGTCTTTTGCGACCAGTTAACGGTATTACCCAAAGTGTTCCGTTCCGAGATTCCTGAACCATTGGCCATTGAACTTCGCAAATGCCATACCAATGAAGAGGCTAAAGCAGTCGGCATAGAATGGAGCATTCAGCAATGTAAAGACTTGATAGCTCACGGAGTACCAAGTCTGCATTTCTATACAATGATGGCTTCAGACAGCGTTTATCAGATTGCAAAAGCAATATATTGAAACCATGTTTGAAACATCATTACATCCATGCAAAAAAGTATATACTTTTGACATACGGAAGTATATACTTTTGATACCTGAAAGTATATACTTTTATACCCTGAAAGTATATACTTTTTGAAGCAGAAGTATATACTTTTTCAAACCCAAATAAATATCCCATGAATATAAAGAAATTATTACTCGTTTTTTACTGCTGCTGTCTTTCATCAGTTGGCTTCGGACAAGATATCATATATGTATCCGTTGATGGTAACGATCATGCTTCGGGAAGTGCCCAACAACCGTTGCAGTCAGTTTCGGCTGCACTTCAGAAATTACGTGCAAAATCAGGCAGTGATACAGCCTACATCAAGATCGCTTCAGGCAATTACTTTTTAAACGAACCTATCAAGCTGACTTCTCAAGACAAGCGCCCTATTATTTTCGAAGGTGATGCTAATAATAAACCTTCTCTGAATGGAGGCATTGCCATCAGCGGATGGAAAATGACCGGCGATGGATGGTGGAAATGCAATGTGCCTGAAGTTACACGCTATGGCATACGTTTCGAACAACTTTACGTTAACGGACAGCGCGCCACGCGCGCATGCACACCGGATAAAGGATGGTTCATGCTTAGCAAAGTAACAGAGAATTCGCTTTATACCGGTAAAGGCCGTGCGCCTGAATATGCAACGCAAAAACTATACACCGATCCAGCTTATTTGTCACCATTGGCCAAACTTAATAAAGACGAGTTAACTAAAGTCGTTGCCACTTTTTATCACAAATGGGACAATACTCGAAAATATATCGACTATATACAACCTGATTCCGGCTTCTTCTGTACGAATGGCGAAGGAATGAAACCTTGGAACACACTTGACAATACGACACGGTTTACACTTGAGAACTACAAAGGAGCTCTAACAGAACCGGGCGAATGGTTTCTTGAAGAGAATGGCGATTTGTATTATATTCCACGCAAGGGTGAAAAGATTGAAAATGCACAGTGCTATGCTCCGATTCTGAAACAACTGCTGATCATCACCGGACAAGCAGGAAGTGAAGTAAAAGACAAAACATTCCGCAATATATCTTTCGATTATACAGCGTACACCATGCCTGCTTACGGTAACGAACCTTCTCAAGCTGCCGCTGGCATTGATGCGGCTATCCAAATAGATTGGGGAGAAAACTTGCTCTTCGACAACTGTGAAGTCAAACATACTGGCAATTATGCATTCTGGTTCCGACGCGCTTGTCACGACAATATCGTCCGTCACTCTTTCATCTTCGATATTGGTGCCGGTGGCTTTAAGATTGGCGAAACACAATTAGGATGCAGCCAAGGATTGATTACGACAAATACTTCTGTCGAAAATAATATCATCCGTCATATCGGACTCGTCTTTCCTTGTGCAGGAGGTGTCGTTATTCTTAACTCCGGCGATAACAAGGTGGTGCACAATGAAATTGCTGATTTGCGTTACACAGGCGTTTCTATCGGATGGATGTGGGGTTATGCGGTAGCAAAGCCTAATTCAAACGATAGCATCAGGAGCGCAGCCATAAATAATATTGTAGCTTACAATCATATACACCACATCGGTTGGGGCGAATTGTCTGACATGGGTGCTGTATATACGCTCGGCATTTCTCCGGGCACACACATACATAATAATGTCATACACGACGTCTACTCCTTCGATTATGGAGGATGGGGATTGTATACCGACGAAGGAAGTTCGAATATTGTTCTGGAAAACAATCTGGTGTATGCCTGCAAAAGCGGTGGCTTCCATCAGCACTATGGTGAAAATAATATCCTCCGTAACAATATATTTGCTTTTGGCATGAAACAACAGTTGCAAGTAACTCGTATTGAAAATCACCATTCTTTCTCGTTCACAAACAACATTATCCTGATGGACTGCGGCGATGTTATGTCAGGTCCTTGGGACAAAGTCCAAATTGATATGGATCATAATTGCTATTGGGACATGCAAGGGCAGATGCCATCTTTCTTGAAATACCCGTTTAAAGAATGGAAGGCTATCAGAGACAAACATTCAATCATTGCCGATCCGATGTTCAAAGATCCCGTTCATGCCAATTTCACTTTTAAGAGTCTGAAGAATGTCCGCAAAATCGGCTTCATGCCTTTCGATTATAAAAAGGCAGGTGTTGAAGGATCAGCCTCATGGAAAGAAAAAGCCCTCATGCCTAAAGAAGATATCGAAGCATTCGGGCAAATAATTAAAGAAAGAGAAAAAGAGTACAGCAAATATTACAACTGAGCAAATTCTCAGCGACAGTAGTTTATCGCTGATCACGAATTGTCACCTCTCCAATCAAGGAACAGTTCAAATGTTCTTTCACTGCATCAGCAGTCAGACCGTGACCAAATAGAAACATCAGTTTGGTTACGGCACACTCTGTTGTGCTGTCATATCCGCTGACAACTCCCGCTTCAAGTAATTGACGTCCAGTTTCATAACGGCTCATCTCCACACATCCGGCACGACATTGAGAAACATTGACAATCACCAATCCACGATCAACAGCTGCTTTTATTTCTTTCAGAAACCATTCCTCTCCGGGTGCATTTCCACTGCCAAAAGTTTCCAACACAACACCTTTCAATTCAGGAATGTTCAAAATTGTAGAAACTACTAGTGGAGAAATACCCGGGAAAATCTTTAAAATAGCCACATTTCTATCCAAAAGATAGTGTGGCTTCAATGGCCGTGGAGAAACTGGATAATAAATCTGTGACAAATCATATCTGATTGACACTCCTGCATGAGCCAAAGGTGCATAATTATATGAACGGAATGCATTGAAATTGTCGACATTTGCCTTGCAGGTTCTGTTTCCGCGCAACAAATCATTTTCAAAAAAGACACATACTTCCGGCACAATAGGCAAACCTTTCTCATCCTTTGCAGCCGCAATCTCTATAGCAGTAATCAAATTTTCTTTTCCATCTGTCCGAAGCACACCGATAGGCAACTGCGAACCTGTCAAAATAACTGGCTTATTCAGATTCTCCAGCATAAAACTTAGTGCTGAAGCCGTATATGCCATTGTATCCGTACCATGAAGAACAACAAAACCGCAATAATCATGATAGTTGTCTGCAATAATGCGTACAATTTTCTTCCAGTAATCAGGGCCCATCTCAGAAGAGTCCATTGGAGGATCAAACTGGACACAATCAATTTGGAAACCCAAATCTTTCAATTCTGGTACATGTTCCTCCAAGTGTTGAAAGTTGAAAGCTTCCAAAGCACCTGTCGAAGTATTTTCTGCCATTCCTATCGTTCCTCCTGTGTAAATCAAGAGAATAGAATTATTTTCCTTGAGTTTGTTCATATCTTTGATCGTGCTTGTTTGTTATCACACCGCGAAGATAGTAAATATCATTTTGAAATCAAAACAACTTAAGTAAGAATTAAAATTTATTTATACTGCAAATTACAAGTACCAACTTAGGTTAAAAAAGTGACATTTTGAAATCACAGTATAAATTCCTCACATTCACTATTCCCATAAGAAAAGTAAATATTTCAAAATTATAGATATGTGAGTAGGGGATTTTTCAAATTCCACGTCTTACTAGCGAACAATAAAAATTAGATAATAGTCATGAAGTATCTGTTTTTCATCCTTATCGATGCATGTATGTATCCATTTTTACTGATGTACTATATAGGGTCGCAGTTGTTTGACAAAATAAAAATACATACCTTTGTTGTGCAGACAAAACAATAAAGGATATGTACTTTAAAGATATCATCGGCCAGGAAGAAATAAAAAAAGAACTTATACAATCGGCACAAACAGGCATTGTACCACATGCACAACTGTTTGCAGGTCAAAATGGCGTAGGGACATTTTCATTAGCATTGGCTTATGCTCAATATCTGAATTGTACCAACCGGACTGATAATGATTCGTGTGGACATTGTCCGTCATGTTTGAAATATGAAGCTTTAGCACATCCTGATTTACATTTCGTCTTTCCCATAGTTTTAAAAAAAGATAAGGGAAAAGAGGTCTGCGATGATTATCTGACTGAATGGCGCACCTTTCTGAAAGATCGCCCCTATTTTACTTTCGATGAATGGCTAGATTGCATTGATGCTGGTAATTCTCAAGCTATCATTTACTCCAAAGAAAGCGATGAGATTATTCGCAAAGTAAGTCTCAAAATTTATGAGGCAAAATACCGTATTCTTCTTGTTTGGTTACCCGAGAAATTGCATCCTGTCTGTGCAAACAAACTTCTTAAAGTTATTGAAGAGCCGCCACAAAATACGGTTATTCTCCTGATATCCGAAACACCTGATCTTATTTTAGGCACTATCCAATCGCGTGCACAACGAATCAACATTCATGGCATAAATCAAGAAGATTTGTCAGCTGCCATGATGGCAAAATTTGGATTAACAACAGAAGATGCTTCCTTCATTGCCCATTTGGCTAACGGGAACTATCTTAAAGCGACGGAGGCCATCAGTGTAAACGAAGAAAACAAATACTATCTGGAACAATTTATACAGATGATGCGTAAGTCATGGCAACGCGACGTAAGAGGATTGAAAAATATCGCTGATTCGCTGGCTTCCATAGGGCGTGAAAGACAAAAGAATTTTCTGATCTATTGCCAACACTTGATTCGCGAAAACTTTATTTATCGCTTTCAACTACCTGAAATAAATTACTTAAACTTGGAAGAAGCTGCTTTCTCGCGTAACTTTTCACCATATGTAAACGAAAGGAACGTCTTCGAAATAGTAGATGAACTATCTAAGGGAGAACGGGATATAGCACAAAATGTTAACCCCAAGATGGTATTTTTTGATATTGCCATTAAACTAACTCGATTGGTCAGACAATAAAAAAACATACAGTTCAAACGCTTCATATTCGTTTCAACTGTACGCTTCCATAACCACCGTTTTACTTACTTTTCTTGTTCTTCAAAGGAATTACTTTTGTATTGTCCTCTTCCAAATAAGAAGCTTCGTGCTTTTTACCTGGTTTCTTCGGCTTTTTGTTTCCAGCTGCACCCATAGTTTTAATCTCCTATAATTATAAGTTAGTTATAAATTATTATTCATTTGAGCATCAATGACATTTTATACACAAACACTCGTGCTTATTAGTACAAATAATATGCCAGAAATAAGCATTGGCAGTTAATTTAGTTAAAATAAGTTTTTCATAGTTTATTGAGCACTTCCATGCTGAACTTCATATCAAATCCGTCATAAGGATTTCAAATAATGATACATTTATACAATATATTGAAAATACGCCCGTTATAAATCGAAATGATTTAATGCAAGTAAGACATGTTACTAAAAAAAGATACATTAAAAATAGCCTTCACAGCCATATTGACATTCTGTCTTTTTAGCTGTACAGGTCAGAACACAAACATTCCAGCGGCTGTCACAAATGCACAACCCATACATATTAATCGTTTTGACAAAGATTTATATCAGCTAATCAACATGGGTGACACAGCCCGGATAGCCGAAATGAATCAGAAATATCCTAAAATGCTTGAATTATTGGGGAAAGGCGTTTTAAATATGAAATCGACGTCGCAACCTGGATATTGGAATAAACTGATAAACTTCTATTCTGAACCTACTCTAAAAAAACTTTATACTGAAGCCATTCAAAAATATGATCAGGTTCAAGATATAGAAATCGCTTTAGGCAATGGCTTTGCATGGTTAAAAATAGCTCTTCCAAAAATCACCATCCCTCAAGTATACATGCATGTATCAGGTTTTAATCAAAACGTTTTGGTAAGTGACAGTACATTATCTTTATCCATTGATAAATATATGGGTATTGACTATCCTTTGTATCAAGAGTTTTTCTATGAACCACAGCGTTCAACCATGATACCCGAACGTATTATTCCCGATTATCTGACAGGATGGATCATGTCTGAATATCCATTTGCCGGCAAAGACAATGTTTTGCTTGATCGCATGATTTATGAAGGGAAACTCAAATATCTCGTTCAACATGCCTGCCCCGAAATTCCTGCCGAAATGCTTATGTCATACACAAGTCAGGAGTTGACTTGGTGTAAAGATAACGAATCTGATATTTGGAAATTAATCATTGAACGTAAGCATCTGTATACACCCGATCAATTAACAACTTCCAAATATTTTGAAATCATGCCTAACAATTCGCTGTTGAACAATGCTCCTGGTAATATTGGCACTTGGATTGGATGGCAGATTGTCACAAAATACATGAATGAAACAAATTCAACAGTCGAAGACCTGATGAACAATAATAATAGCCAAGGAATACTGACAGCATCAAAATACAAACCCTAATTCACAAAAATCTCCCGAGAGACGAGCGTCCCCCGAGAGAAAACAGAATGTGTAATAAAAGAAGGATTTAATATATAGTGTTTTCAGGGTCAAAATTCGTCCAGCCTTTAGTCCAATTGTCCGCATCCGAATTACTTTTAAATGCGCCAATAAAAGTAACTTTGTCAAAAAATGAGTCGGCAAGTTTCGCATCTTTAAATAGATTATCGTGCGAAAGCAACGGACTCCCCGCTTTCGGACCATAATTTGGAGAAGTTGTAAGACCATTAGGTTGAGCAAGACCAAGTTCAGCGATTGTATTATAATATTTATTGCCTCCCTGTTTCATAAAGAAAGAATGCGAAAATGATTCTTTCGAGGCGTCCTCCGTTTTACCATCGATAGAATATTGATCTTTCCATGATTTATTCACATCAGACCCAATAACAGTCATTTGTGCAAAGTATATATTATTAAGCTTTAAATCGCCATTGGTTGCCCATGATTGTGTCGTTCCTTTCTGATTATCAAGAATCAAACCGACAGGATAACCCATTGCAACAGAATTAAAACAATTCAATTTACTATTGCGTCTGATATGCATCGCTGCTTGAAATGTTCCCAATTTCGAACCATTATTCGGATTCATGCTACCACCGGTTATATAATCCGTTGAATTGGTAAAATCAGAAGCCTGACCTATCGGTCCTACAAAAGTCACATTACTAAAGGTAGCAGTGGTATAAGGTTCTTTGGTTGAGCCATCGGCGTCATTATCCGATTCAAAACCATTTGACAATGAAGTATCGGCTATTCTTGGATTTCTTATTCCTAACAAAAATTGCAGCTTTCCAGAGAAACCATTATCGGTATCAAATTCGTCATCCCAACCATGATAAGCAACTAAATACTTACAATTCACAGCGCCTCCAAACCATTCAAATGAATCATCATTAGAATACGACACCTGAACGTGATCCACTTGCGTCCCGCTTCCAACAGAACCAAAAGTCAATCCATTGATTTCTTGATCTGTCCTAAACGGATACCCGGCAAACTCAATACGAACATAACTGATTACACCTGAATTATCTGTATTATCGCTACCACCATAGAATGAACGAGGTCCACCTTCAATCTGTTTTTCGACGCCATTATTCTGTGCTCTCCCACAAAGAATAAGTCCGCCCCAATCTCCTGGTCGCCGCGCACCCGGTGCTTGAGCAGAAGTAAAAACAATTGGATCACTAGCTGTACCTTTAGCGATTAATTTTCCTCCACGCTCTGCTATTAATGCTGCTTTTGTATCTTTATCACCTTTAATTACAGTTCCGGGCTCGATAGTTAATGTAACGCCATCAGCTATATAACACCATCCCTTCATTGAATAAACGCCCTTCTTTAGTGTATAAGATCCTTTTGGAATTTCAAACTCCTGATCGCCATTACCCAATTGAGTCATTGTTCCGTCGGCTGCCTTAAAAAGCAATACATTTGCCAACGGGTCAGTTGTTTCAGGAGTAGTTTGCGAATTGTCATCCTTGCTACATGATGCCATAACAGAAGCTATGAGCAACATGCCTAAAAACAAAACAGATAATTTTACATTTTTCATACTCTACGTTTTTAAGTTAGTATATGTTTATATCGAATTACAAATTATAGATCAACGTAAGAAAGACATTTCTTCCAGGTTTATATTGTTTGGTGATTTGTTCGCGCTTCTGCAATGTTCCTTCTGTATCATAAAATTTCGGATATTGTATAAATACCACCTTTTCTGCAAGCAGATTTCGAACGCTGAACTTTATCTCCCAATACTTTGCAAACGATTTGCTAAAATTCATATCAATCGTATTACGTGCCAATTCATAAGTGTCCGGAAAATTATTATTCACAGAAGCACCTACACTCATATCATCATTGCCCACTTCCATAATTCGTTTGCCAATACGGTTATACAAGACATTCATATTCAAGCCTCGACGATTGTCCTGATAAAATATGCCCGTATTAATCAGATAAGGAGACTGTCCTTGCATCGGACGGCTCTTTGCTAAAGTTCCCGGATCAAAATGAACTCTACTATGAATCCAAGAGCCGTTAAAATTCCAACTGAAATTAGACAAGCCTATGCAACTCAATTCCTTCTTAACTTCAACTTCTACTCCATAATTATCAGCACTTTTCGCATTCACATAAGTATAGGTATAACTTCCTCCATTATCAATATAACTCCATTCGATCGGATGACTGAAATGTTTATAAAATAGTGCAGCAGAGATAATTTCATTCGATGAAGGATAATATTCATAACGCAAATCGGCATTATGAATATATGCTTGTTTAAGGTCTTTATTTCCCATCACACTGCTAAACAAGTCAAAATCATAATAGACGGATGCCGATCTCTCACGAAATTCTGGTCGATTAATAGATGAACCATACGCCAAACGTATTTGATTCTTTTCATTCAACTTATAATCAGCATTTACAGAAGGGAAAAGACTTCCTCCGGAATAAGAATGATTCTTAGTTCGCCATTCTTTAATGGTTGTATAGTTAGTCAGTTGCATTCTGTTGTATTCATAACGGGCGCCCGCATACACATTCCACCGACCTAAAGGAATATTAACTGCCATATATCCTGCAGACAGAAAATTCTTTCCTTTATAACTATCACGGTTATCTGTATCTTCGTAAACATAGAGTTTATCGGCATCCAAATAATGAGGTGTCAATATCTCATTAACGACATCCAGATATTCAAATCCTGATGGCAGATTCTGATTATTATAGCGATAATAGAAGGCTCTATTATTATAGATTCGAGCTCTATATTCTGCGTATGCACCAATTTTCAATGATGGGGTTACATTTCCTATTGACAAATTGCGTTGATGATTGAAACTGGCAGAAACGATATGTTCATCCAAGCGATAAAACATACGTTCTATCTCATTCTGGTCAATGCGCATTTCTCCCTTATGGGCATCACCCACAAAACCATTTTCTTCACGATCAATTATTCGTCGATCCGGTTGATTCTTATTAGCATAAGCATACCCGATACTCCAGTCAGTCTTTGCATGCGTTCGATTGTACAAGCCTGTAAATTGTCCATTGTATGTTGTACGACTATTATAAAAATACTCTTGCTGTTCCTGTACATATTCTCCACTATTAAACAATACTCCGCTTCGAGTTGTATAGCGACTCCATCCCAACTGGTTTACAATGTTCTTAAATTCATATTTATCCTGCTTATTTGGAAGGAATGTAATATTGATCATTCCACCAACCCGAACATGATGATTATAGACATCATCTGTATACTTGTTTTTATAATCCGGTTTATCTTTATCTATATCATACAGACTGTAACGAATATTCTGCATTCCAATCAGACTTTTATAATTATTAGTGTAGTTGGCTGTTGCAATAATAGCCAAACTCTTGTCTTCAATATGAAGTGTTCTATTAAACGATGCATTCAGCAACAAATCCGATGCTGGTCGTTTATGTGATATGGTCCAATTATTATCAAAGCCACTTCGAGTTATCTGATTAACTTCTGCAACATCATTATTATTCATACGACTATTATATGAACCAGAAAGTTTTCGCATGCCATCATCAAATCCAAGGAAATCGGTTGTACTGCTGGGAGCCGAATAGAACTGTTTAAAATGTGTTCTATCATTAACACTCCCTGCAATAGAAAAAGAAAAGCCATTTGTTTCGGGTACATCCTTTGTATTTATCTTAATAAAACCTCCCGAGAAATCTGCCGGCAATTCAGGAGCCGGACTTTTCACGACAACCATATTATCCATCTGTGAACTTGGAATCACATCAAATGAAAAGGCACGTGAATCAGCTTCAGAACTAGGTACAGCTCCATTATTAATCCATACATTATTATAGCGTTGTGCCAATCCCCTCACCATCACAAACTTGTCATCAATAATCGAGATTCCGGGAATACGCCTGATCACTTCTGAAGCGTTCCTATCCTGCATCTTTTGAATCTGTTGCGCTGATATACCCGATTGTACCAACATTCCTGATTTTATCGCACTGAGCATCGCCATTTCTGTATTTTGCTTCACCTGCGCAACAACAACCACTCCCTCCAAAGCCAGATCTGCTTCCACCATTTCTGCATCAAGAGTCGTACTTTTACCTTTGGCAACTTGTACATTTCCCATATCTATTGTTTTATATGAGACATATTTGATACTGACTTGATATTTTCCCGGTTTTAAATTTCGTATCATAAAATGACCTTCCCCATCGGTCACCGTTCCTAAGGTTGTCCCTCCAATTTGCACTGTTGCACCTATAAGTGGTTCTTTGTTTGTTTTATCAATCACCTTTCCACAGATTGAACCGCCATCTTCCTCTGCCATTATTTGCCCTACGCTTAACCACAAAAAAAAGATTAAAATACATGCTCGTGTAAAAACATCTCTCATAAATAATATCTTTTATTATTAATTCTGATGCAAAAGTAGAGCGTGCATATTTCAAAATAATAACAATAGTTTTACAATATATTTACGAGAAGATGACAATCCGGTTACATAAAAAAACCCAAGTATACATAAGTACACTTGGGCCAATTTTAATTATTTAAGAGGCGTAAATACGCCATCTACCTGATCTTTAAGCTTGTTGAGCTTTGCGTGCTTCTTTCTGCTTGGTCAAGAAATTAGTTGCAACAGCCGGGAACAATTCCAACAAAAGAACCTCCTTCTCATCTTCGGCCAATTTAACACCCAAATCTTCAATCACAGGATTATCATGCATCTGATAGCCTGACGGATCATAAGGCATTTCTGCTGGCGAACCTGTAATCTTTTCACGGAATTCCGGTTTGATAGGAATAGGAGTCTTACCATATTCGCCCTTTACCAATGCAATAAACTGATTGGAAGGATTACTGTACATCGGACGACCTTTTTCCTGATCGAGAGCGCATGAAACAGCTTGAGCACCAACAATCTGACTTGTAGGAGTAACCAACGGAGGAAGACCTGATTCCATACGTACGGTAGGAATCAACGCCATAGCTTTTTCCAGCAACGGCATCTGTCCTAAAGCTTTCAACTGAGCTACCATATTGGTATACATTCCACCAGGAACCTGTGCATTCTTAACTAATTCATTTGGTTTCGGGAACCCGAAATAAACTTCTATTGCATGACAAGCATCCAACAAAGCCTGCTCGTTACCCTTATTGACAGCTTCAATAGCTATATCAAACTGACGATCAATCTCTGCAGGCAGAGTATCAGTCAACGGATTAAATGGCTTTGGAAATACTTTTGATGTATCGTATGCAGCCAATTCCTGTCTGATAGCCTTCAATTCAGGATTGATTTTTGCAGCAGCTTCCATATTTACACCCAGTTCAATACCCAACTTCTTGCAGAAGATATATATCAACTCAATAGCAGGAGCAGCAGGGCCACCACCAAAATACCACATATTGGTATCCACTATATCAGCACCATTCATGATTGCAGCCAAAACAGAGCCCAAACCATAACCCGGTGTACAATGTGTATGAAAATCAACAGGCACCTTCAGATTCTCTTTAAAGAGTTTAACCAACTGTGCACTTCTCAACGGCGGAATCAAACCGCTCATATCTTTGATTGTGATCATATCAGCACCCAATGACTGCAGAACAAGAGCCTTATCAAGGAAATATTTGTTTGTAAACACTGGTTTTGGAATCGGATGACCTGTCAGAGCACCCATAATGCGCTGCATAGTTGTATATGTAGGATCTATCGTATAGCAAACGGCACAATCGGCAATTCCACCATACTGCTTAACGAACTTGATTGTTGATTTGACATTATCAACATCATTCAAAGCATCAAAGATACGCATGATGCCTAATCCACTTTCGATAGAATTACGGCAAAAACCTTCAATGATATTGTCTGGATATGGACTATAACCAAAAAGATTACGGCCACGTGACAATGCTGTCAGTTTTGAAACATCGCCGACAGCTGCCTTTACCTTTTCCAAGCGATCCCAAGGACTTTCACCCAAATATCGCATAACAGAATCAGGAACAGCTCCGCCCCAAACTTCCATTGCATAAAAACCGGCCTCCTTATAGAAAGGAAGCACTCTATTAATCTGTTCCTGCGACATTCTAGTTGCAAAAGCAGATTGTTGACCATCGCGCAAGGTCAGGTCACGAATCATAAGTTTCTTTACCATACTCATCAATTCAATCTGTGTTTTTTTATTCAATCTTTCAATTCCCCAAAATAACAAAACTTATTGAACTTTGATTCTAGAATCAGTGTTAAGAATAATAAAATTCTCAGAATATCACATCGATTCCTCCCATAAAAATAGCTTTCGGCATCGGATATCCATCATTTATAGAATAACGCGTTGCCGTTAAGTTCTCGCCTTTGACAAACAAATTAGACCCTTTATGCATATTTCCAAGATGATAAGAGATTTTTGCATTCAACACAGTATAATCCTCTTTCTTATTATCAGTCTCTTTGCTCCCAACGTATGTATATAGCCCGAAGATAGACTGAACGTTTACGTCAAAAGTAAATCGTCCAGGCGTATATGTTGTTCCTGCGTAGAACTTATGTTTAGGAGCGGCAATAAGTGTCTTATTAGTATGGAGATAGCTGTAATTCATATCAAAACTCAAATTTCTAGTTGCCTGAAAATCGGCTTCGAACTCAATGCCGCTATTATAGAAATGACTCACATTACTCAGCTGACGTTGTACGACTGAAATCATGTTCTTCCCTTCAATATAGAAACCTGTTAGTTCTGCATGCAAACGATTATCCATAAAATATTGCCCGACAGACAATTCATAGTTCAGCATACTCTCCGGATTCAAATCCGGATTTGCTTTTGAATAAGGCAAATAGGATATGTACAGTTCACGCAACGTCGGACTTCTATATCCTTTAGAAAACGATCCTTTAATAACGTTACCTTTCATTGGTCTTATGGAAAAACCAGCCTGCGGAACCCATTCGCCTCCATAAGCACTACTATGCTCATAGCGTACACCCCCATTCAAACTCAAAATACCAAAATCTTGTTGTACAATCGCATAGCCGGCTGTTTCGTTTACTGTCTTATCCACAATTTCACCTACTTTGCCATTCACAGAGTCGTTCCACGCATGCCCTCCCCAGTTTTTATAATCAAAACCGGCTGTAATCGTATTGCCCGGAAGCAGTCTGAATGATTGATATAATTGTACGCCCGTATTATGATCGTCAGACATAAACAGATATTTACGCGGAGTTCCACTCGGTGCATAACCATCATTAATCTTATGATGACCCCAACTATAGAAAAATCGCAAAGCGCCGCTTGTTTTCTCATGATTGTTTTCGAAACCAAATGATGATGTACCTCTAAAGATATTCATTACATGATCGAGTAGCGGACTAGTCACTGTTCCCGGATCAACAGTGCGATATTTAGCCAAACTGACATTACCGGTCATCTTATAGGCATCATTAAACTTATAGCCCAAATTGGCAAAACCATTTGTAATATGAAAATCCGAATTCGAACGATGTCCATCCGTACGATCATGATTAACCGAGAGGAAACTACTGAACTTGCCAATATTGTATCCATTATTAATCATATATTTCTGTGTATTGTACGAACCGTACATCACACGTGCTTGCGTACGGCGTCCTTGTTCCAGATGCTGTCGGGTAATAATGTTGACAACACCACCCATTGCATTCGAACCATAGAGCAATGAACCCGGTCCACGCACAACCTCTACCCTTTCAATATCAGAAGCGACATACGTGTCTGGCAAAGCATGACCAAATACTCCAGCCCACTGCGGCTGTCCATCGAAAAGCATCAGCACTTTGTTGCTCTGTCCTACACCACGGATATTGATAACACCGGCTGAACCTGAAGAAATACCAAAACCCGTTATGCCTTTTTCTGTAACAAACAATCCGGGAATACGCTTAGAAAGCACTGGGAGTAATGCTGATTCGCTACTGGCCTCAATCTGCCTCCTGTCAATCACCGATATAGATAGCGGAACATTATTACGATTCACATAAATCCTATTGGCAGTCACCACAACGCCATTCAAATTAATCAAACTGTCTACCGCTTCAGGGGTTGCAGCAAACGAACTCACTCCTGACAAGAGAATCAAAGCTATTAGTAATCCTTTATTCATATGCTTTCTTGTTATTACTGATTAAAAACATTTCACAACGCGCCAAAGGTAACACATATTTTTAAATTCGTGTTACCATATAGACAAAAAAAATATCTTAATCAGCACGACTCATAACGAGTTTGCCATGTTTAATACCTTTGATAGCGGTCATCTTGTCGGACAGTTCTGTTAGACGGTGAGCAGTACCCATAACGGTTGCAATATGCAGACAAAAGTTTTTATTGATATAAAATTGAGAAGACGAAAGAATCACATCCTGATAATCCTGCTGTATCTGAGCAATTTTGGCAGTAATCTCCTTCTTCACCTGATCATACATTATAATAATAGTACCTGCCACGATATGATCGCATTGCCACTTCTGCTCGGCCACATTCTTTTCAATCAAGAAACGAATAGCTTGCGAGCGATTGGAAAAACTATTATTCTTCACATAATCATCCAGCGATTCCAACAAATCATCTTCAAGTGATACACCAAAACGTTTTAATGACATAATATCTATTTTTCTATTTTCGGGTATAAAGATAGATATTTTATCACTGAAAATTGACATCCAACGCCTTAAATCTTTTAGACATCATTACATCTATTTTGTTTATCAGTTTATCAAACAACTTTATAAGAAATAAATCTAAAATATGGTTTTCATTTCATATCTTTGAGACGAACAAAAATACACAAGGTCCATGAAAGAAAAAAAATTAACAAATGAAGTAGGAGCTCCCGTTTCAGACAATCGGAACTCACAAACTGCCGGTTCACGTGGTCCAATCATGATGCAGGACACCTGGTTAATGGAAAAGCTTGCACATTTTGACCGCGAAGTTATCCCGGAACGACGAATGCACGCCAAAGGAAGCGGTGCTTTCGGAACTTTTACAACAACACATGATGTAACAAAATATACATGTGCCAAGTTATTTTCTGAAATTGGTAAACAAACCGAATTATTTGTCCGTTTCTCAACGGTCGCTGGCGAACGCGGTGCAGCTGATGCCGAACGTGATATACGTGGTTTTGCCATCAAATTCTATACAGAAGAAGGCAATTGGGACTTGGTTGGCAATAACACTCCGGTGTTTTTCATCCGTGACCCGCTTCAGTTTCCGGATTTGAATCATGCAGTAAAGCGTGATCCTTACACCAACATGCGTTCTCCGCAAAACAATTGGGATTACTGGACTATGCTTCCTGAAGCATTGCATCAGATAACAGTTGTCATGTCTGATAGAGGCATTCCGGCATCCTATCGCCACATGCATGGATTCGGAAGTCACACTTACAGTTTGATTAATTCCGACGGCGTTCGCGTATGGGTCAAGTTCCATCTAAGAACTCAACAAGGAATTAAGAATCTGACCAATGCGGAAGCAGCAGCTATCGTTGCCAAAGATCGTGAGAGTCATCAGCGTGACCTGTTTGAAGCTATAGCACGCAAAGACTTCCCAAAATGGACGCTTTACTTCCAGATTATGACTGAGGAACAAGCTGCTCATTACAAAGAGAATCCGTTTGACATCACAAAAACATGGAGTCACAAGGACTTCCCGTTGATTGAAGTAGGTGTTATGGAACTCAACCGTAATCCGGAAAACTATTTTGCAGATGTTGAACAAGCGGCATTCTCGCCTACACATCTGGTTCCGGGTATCGGACTTTCACCGGATAAGCTGCTTCAAGGTCGTTTGTTCTCTTACGGCGATGCACAACGCTACCGCTTAGGAATCAATGCAGACCAGATTCCTGTAAACCGTGCTCACTGCCCTGTTCATGCCTATCATCGCGACGGATATATGCGTGTAGATGGCAATTATGGAGCAACGAAAGGTTATGCACCAAACGGATTCGGCGAATGGGAACAACAACCCGAATACCGTCCTAATCCACTGCCTGTTGATGGAGCTATCGATCACTACAGCCCATATGAAGACAGAACTGACGACTGCTTCTATCAGCCGGGAGATTTGTATCGTTTGATGACTGAAGAACAGAAACAAGCATTGATCTCAAACACAGTTGAAGACATTATGCCTGTTACCGAAAACGTTAAATACCGCCACGCCGCTCATTGCTACTTGGCTGATAAAGACTATGGTACTCGCATTGCTAAAGGCTTGAATCTGGATATGAAAGAAGTCGAAATGCTGGCAGCCATGAGTGAAGCAGAACGTTTAGCTGCAACAGCAGACAAATGATGATCATTAAACACAACTAATTAAAATTTATGGTGCAGGAAGAGGACATTTGCTCCTCTTCCTGTTTTTGCATAAGTCTATTTATAAAGCCTATAACAATGGCATCGACTATATCCAAGTGGTTTATTTGACTATACCGTATATCGCTTCAGCATCTGCTGCATCCCGAGACGTACATTCCAATCCTCAAAGTTAGCAATCAGCGGATATCCCATATCAAGTTTTGCAATCTCACTCATTTCCGCATCCGAAAGTATAAAGTCAAAAACAGCGAAGTTCTGTTCCATACGCTCCTTATGCGTTGACTTTGGAATAACAATGACATTCCTCTGGATAAGAAATCTCAACGCCACTTGAGCAGCACTTTTACCATAATGTTCACCTATCTTTTTTAGTGTCGGGTTAGTAAACAATCCATTCTGGCCTTCAGCAAAAGGTCCCCAGGCAGTCAGTTTCGTATCGAACTTACCAGCAATCTCCTGCATTTTGCGTTGTTGGCTAAACACGTGAGTTTCTATCTGGTTCACAGCCGGTTTGACACTCATGTTCTCAGCAATATCAACAAAACGATCATAATAGAAATTGCTAACGCCTATAGCTCTCACTTTCCCTGCCCGATAGGCATCTTCCATTGCCCGATAGGCGTTGTAGCAATCGCCGAAGTTCTGATGAAGGAGCAACAGGTCTATGTATTCAGTCTGCAATTTACGTAATGACTCATCAATACTTTTAGCTGCTTTATCCCCGGCGAAATTGCTTATCCATACTTTCGTAGTAATAAACAATTCATCTCTTGAAACGCCACTCTTACGCCAGGCATTACCAACACCTTCTTCATTGAAATAAGCTTGGGCCGTATCAATAGCACGATAGCCAACGCTTAAAGCATCGCTCACACAACGTTCGCATTCTTCAGGATTTACCTGATACACTCCATAACCTACAAGTGGCATAACCACTCCATTGTTCAATGTAATTGTTTTCTTTGTTTCCATTATCTTTCTGTTTTATATTATTGTTTTTTCCAATTATTACCAAACGAATGCTGCTCTGTTTCCACACTTCCTCGATGACCATAAATATCACAAGAGTCAAGCGCATTTTCTATAGCATTGAACTCATTATCCGAAAGTTCTACATTCCAAGCGCCGAGATTCTCAAGTATTCTCTCTTGGTTCTTTGAACCTGGAATCGGCACAACATTAGGATATTTATGCAACATCCAAGCTAACGATATTTGAGCATTCGTAGCGTTTTTGCGTTGAGAATATTCAGCAAGGATATCAAGAATAGGCTGGTTGGCGACGATATTCTCCTTAGACAGTTGAGGCACCCACTTGCGGACGTCGTCGTTGCCGAACTGGGTTTCAACCGTAACCTTTCCGGAAAGGAAGCCGCTGGCTATTGGTGAGAAAGGAACTACTCCAATGTTATTCTTGATACAATAAGGAAAAACTTCCTTATCACAATCGCGTTCTACCATCGAATACAGATTCTGTACTGCTGATAGAGGTGCGATCTTATTTGCTTTATCAATAATCTCAACCGATACTTGAGACATTCCCCAACCACAAATCAAACCATCGTCTATCAGTTGCTGCATTGCACCGGCCACCTCTTCAACAGATATTTTTTCATTGACACGATGCAAATAGTATAAATCGACATAATCAGCATTAAGATTCTTCATTGATTTTTCCAAATGTCGACGAACAACTTCATAAGTACTTGTACCAACAGTAAACTCTTCCGGATGAAGGTGCAGTTTTGTAGCAAGCACAACGTCCTTTCTAAATAATTTAATTGCCTCGCCTACAAGCTGTTCATTATGACCGGGATAGAATTGTTCCTCACCATAGCTTTCTGCGGTGTCGAAAAACGTACATCCGAAATCATACGCCTTTCTGATTGCTTCTATACTATAATCCTTTTCAGGCACTGCACCATAGCCATGGGAAAATCCCATACATCCCATTCCAATTGGTGAAACTTCAATGTCTCTAAGTCTTCTTGTTTCCATATTTCTTTTCTTTTAATCTGTTGCAAAATTACGGCTGACTAACTAAAGAGATATTTCACTATCTGCTCCACTATTTTCACCATTTGCATAAATATCTTGTCTTAAAAGAAAAATATATTTATCTTCGCTTAAAATCGGATTAGATGAAAGACGACGAGATAGAAATTGTGTATGGATATGACTTCAGAGAAATCGATTCGCCGAAGTTCAATAAATGGTGCATCCACTTATGTTGTACAAATGGAGATGGCAGTTTTGTTCTTGGAGAAAAGTGTTTCCATGTATGTCGTGGAAATATTGTAATCACGTCGCGTACAAATCTGATAAAGAACATATCTCCGTCGCCTGATATGAAAGTGGAATATGTAGCAGCTCCAAGTTCAATGCTGAATTACATGTTACCTGCCAATCATTATGGTATTGGTGGAAGCATTGCGCTTTTCGACAATCCGGTAATGCCCGTCAGCGACGAAGACCTCCATCTGTTCCTGTCCGATATCCATCGCATCCGGGAAAGATTGCAAGATAAAGGACATGCTTTCAAAAAAGAAGTAATGGGCAGTCTCTGCCTCACCATGATATACGATCTATTCGGATTCCATTCGAAATTATACAATCAGACTGTTTCCACGGACCGTACATCGGTAGTTATCAAAGGATTCATGCACTTGTTAGAAAGTGGCGCCAGCAGAAACAGACGGGATATTCACTTCTATGCCAACGAACTGCACGTTTCAGTAAAATATCTAGAGAATACTGTCAGAAGAATGACGGGCAACAGTGTTACGTCTTTTATAGACAGATATACTGTACCGATTATTTTATCTTATATGAAGGAGGATAAGTTATCCTTCACACAAATCTCTGAGAAAATGAACTTTACTTCACTTTCCTATTTCAGCCGATATTTCACCAAACATCTGGGCATGTCGCCATCAGAATACAGAAAATCCCTAATCCCTATAACAGGGGGAAAAAATAAATAGGTATATAAAAGAATTTATACAGCAAATCATAAATAGAATGGAAAAGATCATACAGTCAATCAATAACACATACAAGATGCGTCAAGAGTCATTAAACAAATTGACATCCGAATTAAGGTCAACAAAAATAACTAAGAAAAGCATATTGATTGAGCCTTTTACCAAAAACAAAAACATTTACTTTATTGAAAAAGGTGTAGGGCGATCATTCATTACTATCGAAGGGAAAGAAGTCACCACCTGGTTTGCCAAAGAAGGACAACTGTTATATTCCACCAATAGCTACTATGGAAAAAGGAAAGGTTATGAAAATGAATATGTACAGATGCTGGAAGATTCTCTACTATATTACCTGCCTATAGATGAACTGGACCAACTTTGCAATGAAGATTTGGATATTGCCAATTGGCTCAGGATTTTATATAAAGAAGCCTTTTTAGCTATTGACCATCGATTGATAAACAGATTATATATGTCTGCCGAAGAGAGATATAAAGAATTTGTGATGGATAACAATGATCTGTTTCAGCGTGTTAACCTGGGATACATTGCCTCTTTCATAGGAATATCTCATGTCACACTGTGCGCACTTAGGAAAAAAGGACTATTTCTTTAAGTAGTTAAAATTTTTGCCGATCCTGATTATCTACTTTTGTTGTAAAACAAAAGAATAATATGGAAAAGGTATTGCCTTCAATTATGCTAATCTTATTGATTATGACCTGCTGTAATGATATTCAAAATTCAGATAATAATACAGAAGATTGCGATATATGGATGTTCAATAAATCACAGAACAGCCCTGAAATAACCTTACTGAATGATACTCTGATTATTTGCAGTGACGCAAAAACAGACTTTTTCAATGATCCAGATGGCACTAAACCATGCAATGCACCACTTCTGATGGCAAAAATAGATAACACCCAACCTTTCACCTTTTTTGCCAAAGTAAAGCCGTCGTTCATGAAAACATACGATGCCGGTGCCATCTACCTGTATTGCAATCATAATCTCTGGCAGAAATTTGCGTTTGAACAAGATGAAAGAGGTCTTACCCGATTGGTGTCCATTCGCACTAACGGCACATCAGACGTCAACAACCATGATGTCATCAACCAAAAGGACGTTTATTTAAAAATCAGTTCAGACACCAAAATAATTGGATTCTACTATTCCCTCAACGGCAAGTCATGGCAACTCGTAAGGTTGTATCGCAATGAATATCCACCAATAGCATATCTTGCTCTCAGCGCACAATCACCCACAGGTGACGGAATCGAAGTGCAGTTTACAAAAATAACCTACGTCGATTGCAGTATCAAAATCACTTACAGACGAGTTCAATGATTCGTTTCCAAAGAGCTTCATTATTATAAAGTTCACACATTCTGTCGTCTGCAAGTTCATAACCAAAATTATTATTTATATGATAAAAGCGCGGCGAATTTTTTTCTGATTGGGGAGGTGTAACCAGATCCCAACCCAATGTCATCAACTGGATGTTGTATGAACTCTTTTGTATTGCTTTAATATTGGCCTTTACTAATGGAGTAGCATTGTTTTCCTCGCCATCAGGAACCAGCCCTGACCAAGTGCCATATTTTTCCATCGCATAAACAGCATAATAGGCCTGTTTTTTCTTTTCTAAAGATGAAAGACCGGCTAATTCCTTTCGATAAGAAGTAAGTAAATCTTCTGTTTCCCTATTTTGTTCCAAATCCTTTTCATAATCACCCATTTCTTTCTTAAATTCCTCAGCCGCAGCTTTATCTGTTTTCAATAGTTCACGATAGACCTTGTCTACTTCAGAGGATATTTCTTTTGGCGACTTCGGCGTGCCACTCTCTTTCTGTTTTTCTTCTTCCGATCTTATTAGGGCAAGCAGATATTCTTCACGCGAAACTGGCAGAAATAGAGGTTCACTGCCTTTGTAAATCATTGTCATTTCGCGTCCGCTCTGATTATAAATGGGAAAACCTACAAATTCGCCAACTTTTACAGGAGCCAAATAAATACCGGATAAATTCAAATCCAATGGTTGCCAAAGTGCTGTTATATCGTTAAAGAAAACATTCAAGCTACTTCCTGCCTTTGCACGAACCGTTTCGTCCTGTTCTAAAACATATGGGATAAAATATATTGCCAAAAACTGATTATTTACATCACTATATGCTTCAACCTCATAGCCTTGGGGCGCACTGACAGATGTCAACGAATGCAACAAAGCAAACAATTGCTTATGCTTTGCATCATTTATGGCTACACGATTAACGACCTTTCCCTTTAAATATGGTAAAAAGGTGGTCTCGCCTACTGTCACAGCTTTATTTGAATAATTCTGCCCATTGACAGCCAGATTGACGACAAAAACAAATAAAATGAAGAGGCTACTTTTCATTATTTTACCAAATAATAATTACACAACCCAATAGTAAAC
Organism: Tannerellaceae bacterium; assembly: GCA_036734445.1. Taxonomy (GTDB): domain Bacteria; phylum Bacteroidota; class Bacteroidia; order Bacteroidales; family Tannerellaceae; genus Parabacteroides. The sequence goes on along the minus strand of DAIMYP010000042.1, from coordinate 2,776 downwards.
GTGCAAAAATAAATAGCCGTAATGTTTTGAAATAGTAAAAAAACGACATGCTTTTCTAGAAAAAGCTTTTTCTCTTCTTTCTTTGTTCAAGCAAACAACTAATTGACAATACACTTCTCGATATTGCGTGACTGGTTACTGAAGCTCACGCCAATCTTGAAGAGTTTGCGACTGTACATTCCAGTTTGAACTTTATAATATAAATGTACTTGTCCGTCTGGAGAAGCAGGTCAATATGCCCTTCGGAAGTATGATATTCTGCTTACGCATAGAACCCGATCAGTTTGAAAACGATGAAAACAAATAAGCTATTTATTTTGTCTTGTCGCCAACCAGTATTACCTTTGCTATAAGTAAAATCTATTATATGAAGAATACGCAAAACATAACAAATATACATCATTCAGTTCCATCTAAAAGAATGTTTATTCTTGCCTTCAGGCAGATAATACTTGCATGTTCCTGTATGATACTTTTGACTCTTACTACGTGTCGGGTTGACAAAGATCAACCGAAGGCAAAAGATGACTCTCACATGCTGTCTGGTAAAGACTATGATCAAAGTGGAGGAGCCGACGCTTATGCTTGCGGGGGCAACCATTTTAATTCTATTTATTATGGTAATCCTGATTACTATTCTCTTCAATCGGACAGCAGCCTCATCATTATTCCGCACTTCAAGACTATGCAACAGACTACAGAATGGTCATGTGGTGATGTATGCGCTCTGCTGTTGTTGCATCACTTTGGTTGCGACAATAATTTGACGGAATGGGATCTAGCCAAAGCACTGAGAAGTATGACCAACCGCAGCATATCGGATGCAAAACCCGGCTCCGCCCAAGACTTTGCAGACTATGGTACACATCTGGAAGATCTTTACAACTACTTTTACAAGCATCCTCAGTTAAAGATTGTGGCAAGTAGCTATCGTTTGAAGTATGCAAACTCGGACATTGTGAAATCCGGAGATCCATTTCCGCAATGCGATTATGGCAACCTCTATCCCACTTTCCAATCAATAAATGCCTTTTCCGCATGGCTTACAGTTCAGCTTCGTGCTAATCGCCCCGTTATGGTAGAATGGAGCGACTGGGACGGGCATTGGGACTTGATTATCGGAATTGATTTCAACGGCACACCAAACTTTACGGGCGACGACACGCTGATCTTTGCTGATCCATACGACACTTCTGATCATCGTCAAGATGGTTACAGCATCGCTCCATTGGAACGTTTTTTCTATTCATGGAAAGACCGCGCTATTGCACCCAAACCTTATCAACTTCAGCCTTTCATCGTCGTGGATAAAAGGTAACTATTTCATGAGGAGGGCTTGCTACTTAACAATCCACTTCTCGATGTTGCGCGACTGGTTACTGAAGTTTACGCCGATCTTGAGGAGTCAACTTCTCTCATTCGTAAAAACCATATTCCAACTCTTTGCCAATTGGAATGCTATTTGGAATAATCCTCTCCATGCTGAATAATCAGTTCGAAAACTTTCTTGTCGGCTTCCGGATTCGATGGGCATGACTGCTCGAAACCGAATTCAACAAAGCGGGCAACAAGTTCATTCTCCTTACAGAGCTGCACGAACGGTTCATAATTGGCATTCTGCATGATTCTGCCTATCAGGAAACAAGTACAGCTGTGCGCAGCATTTGGAAAATAGGACCAATCACCTTTTGATTTTTCTTTCAATGATGCATCCTTTGCCAAAGCCTCTTTAACGGTGGCTATTTTATCCTCTTTTGACAACTGTGCGATAAACTGCGGCTGTGAAAAAAGAAGCTCGAAGTCATTCCTGTAAAAAGAAAGCTTCAGGTTGACCGGCATCACCTTGTAACGATTGAACAGGCATTGGGCGGCATCTTTTCGAGAGCTCAACTCCGTGTATGCATTCAAATCCTTCACGATGTTGAGTATGTGATCCTGAAAAGTATAACACAAACTACTTTCCTCTCCCCAAGAGTTAAAGAATGGGAACTCCCACAAATCCTGAATAACCGCCTGCGTAGACTGCGTTTTCAACAAGTCGACCGGCACTTGGCAGGTATCGACCATCTCTTTTGACGATTGAAGCGTTTTCCATTCTTCCATTCCCGGGAGGCAAGGATAATTATAAGAGTCAGTAGGGCGAGACATGCCCATTGCTTCCAATGCATCTTTTACATACAATTCGTATTCCGCATTGGTTTTTGTCTTCGGTTGAGACAAATCGTCGTTGCTGCATGAGAAGAATATCATGACAGACATCAATACCAGAAAGCTAACTTTGTTGTTCATAATCTTATAATATTTATGTTGTTCCATGTCGTTAACAATTAATTTATATTCAAATCTATACGATAGATGCATTATTATCTTCAAACGCTGCAACGTCTATTCAATTTTAAACTATTTTATACTATTTACATTTGATCATTTCCACTTGCCTTGATTATTTATCCTGACCATTTTCGGACACTTTATCCATTTTCAGATAGTTGCTTTCAATATTGTTCGGATAAGAGTTACATATCGGCGTCAATCTTTAAGTTTGAATATCCGGAAAGAACCACTACTCAAAAGATTTTACAAAAGACCATACAAAAACTTGATGAACAACAAAAAATCATAGCTTTAAATCGAGTGCTCTCTATACTGTAATATGTAAAACATAGATTTTTGACACGTCGAAAAAAACATCTAAAAGGACACTCCATTTCATTCGAATGCGCGAACCATTTTATTCGAATGAAACCTTCACTCCATTCGAATGAAATGGAACTTT
>DAIMYP010000041.1:3326-34277 GCA_036734445.1 Tannerellaceae bacterium | reverse complement strand
GTCAGCAGACCAGCGCTATCTACACAGCTGCCGAAACATTCAACTTTTCTAAAAATGGAGTTAGTGGTACAGATGTAGCTCCATTCACACTTACCCTAAAAGCGGTAACGCAATAAGGGAATAGTTATATTTGTAAGGCCGTGGCTTCTGTCACGGCCTTTTTTTGTCATACAGCGTGAGAGCAAAGGAAAGATAATCATCTATGCTCAAAAATCATTGACATTTTATTTTGCAAGATGTACAGGATATAGTATCTTTACCATAAAGATGCGAAAATAGACAGCACTCCGGAGGAAAAACCGGGTGGTTTATAATTAGCTTCCTATGATTGGCACAGATATATTTTGACGTCGAAAACACTGATGAAGAATCAATGGCGCAGTGAAAGATTCGTCTCGATTAGCAGGACCGCGGCTTCTGTCGCGGTCCTTTTTTTTCATAAGACGCATGCTTTTTACAAAAGGATTTATGCCCTCCAAAAAAAATTCCAAGAAAAAAATAAAATGTGAGAAATACTGTTCCATTAGTTTTCCTATATTTGCGATATGTCAAGATGGGCCAAATAATAATGAAACATGTTTTTATATATATTACCTTGTTCTTGTTAGTCATTAACTACGCTCTTTTAGGACAAGAGAATCCTTTCAAACAGTTTGCCGGGAAGCCGTATGCATCTTATCATTATGCGCTCCGCGACACACTACGCAAAAGATATCCCGATGCACAGGCTATGGCTTTAGCTGTCAAGCAGATGCGGCAACTACCAGACACTTACAACAATCATCAGTGGCAGATTGAGGCTGACTTCGTACAGGCAAAATATGCTTTCAAATACCAGCATGGTTCCGACAATGTCTATCTGAAAACATTGAACCGGCTGTTGGACGAAAGTCGAAAATATCAGAACAAAGTGTTTGAACTGCGCATCATCCGCCAACTGTTCGACTACTATGTAGATAAGGGAATCCCCGACAAAGTGGAATATACCATCCACTTGGAAAGGATATTGAAAGAAGTTTCTCAGAAAGATTTTCCAGATATCATCGACTGCAAATTCCGCCTTGGCGAACTGTATATGAATTACCAAGACTACAAGCGGGCCGAAAAATATTTCAACCTGGTTGTATCCTCACCTGTCAATAACGAGATCCAACTGATCTACATACATGCCCGCAATGACCTCGGTATCATCTATCGAAATTATTATCACGACTATGAACAGTCAGACAAATGGTTTCAGTCTATCCTCGATTTCGACAAGAAATATGGAATTATTGATAAAGCCGACCGATGGAGAGCTATTGCCAAGGCCAATATTGGAAAGAACTGTTATTTCCGGCGTGAATATACGCATGCCATTGCCTTAATGACGCAATCTGTCGAATACATGTACGCTCTTAAGGACTATTCGTTCACATTCGATATAGCGCCTGTCATTTCACAATGTTACAGTACTTTGGGGCAATATGATAAAGCGCGGGAGTACATTCTTTTGGCTGAGCAATGCATCAGTGAATTATCATCCAACAGACACACTGAGTACGAAGACTTGTATGCAGCAAAAAGCAAATACTACGGAGGAATAGGCAACAACACACTGGCCAGCCTTTACGTAGATTCGGCCTATATTGAACACAGTCGCATCGACAACCGTTACAACATGAACAAATTCATGCTGCTCGAACAAAAGGCTGCACAACGTGAACTGCAAAAAGAGACAAACGAAAAGCAGATCTATCAGAACCGCTATACATTCTTTTTTATCTTGTCAATTATAATTTTCGTTTCGCTGATACTCTACATTATCCTTTATTTTCAGAAACAAAAAGCCTATCAGTTACTGGTACAAAAAAATCAACAATGGGCAAACAGACCGATTGATGGAGATCCTGGATTTGTCAGTCCTAAAAAGGAAAACGATGAAGACGAAAAATTATGGAACAATATCAAGAATTATGTGGAGAACGACCATTGCTTTTGTAACAGTACAACAACACTTGACACTGTGGCTAAAGATTTAGGTGTTAACCGCACATACATATCAAATATTATCAATAGCCATGAAGAGAATTTTTCGACATTTATCAACCGCTACCGTATCAAAATGGCCATTCAGATTCTTTCCGAAAACGACAAAGAGTCATTCGAAAATATAGCCGAAAAGGTAGGATTCAACAATCGGAAAACCTTTTACAACGCTTTCAAGAACATCACTGGCCTTTCACCCTCGCAATTTAAGGACAACATGAAAATTGCTTCTGCTGGTTGAACAAACAAAGACACATTCGTGCTATCCTCCATACCGACTTAAAAACAGATTGGAATTTATTATTACCTTTGCAGTAAAATTAAAAGGAATGACGACAAAAGACAAACCTCTTATATTGATTACAAACGACGATGGAATACAGGCAAAAGGCATCAAGGAACTCACTAACAGCCTGAAGGACTTGGGCGAAATAGTCGTGTTTGCGCCTGACGGACCTCGTTCGGGAGCTTCGTGTGCCATCACTTCTATAGAACCTGTACACTGTAAGCAAATCAAGAAAGAAGAGAATCTTACCATATATATATGTACAGGGACGCCTGCCGATTGTGTCAAACTGGCAATCAACGAAATTCTTGATAAGAAGCCGGATCTGGTCGTAGCCGGCATCAATCATGGTGGAAACATGTCGATCAGCGTTCAATACTCCGGAACGATGGGTGCTGTAGCAGAAGGTTGTGTTCTTGGAGTCCCTTCCATCGGCGTTTCACTGATGGACTGTGACATGGATGCCGATTTCACCGAAAGCTGCCGTTTGGGCCGCTATCTCGCAAAATGGGTGCTTGGAGAAGGACTTCCACATGGAACATACCTGAATCTGAATGTTCCTGTAGGAAAAGAAGTGAAAGGAATAAAAATCTGTCGCCAAGCTGATGGTCGATGGACGCACGAATACATAACCAAAAAAGACGAAAACGGTGAAACGATATATTGGCTCTCAGGTGATTTCGTCAACGCTCAGCCTATTCATCCCGACAACGATACCTTCGCGCTCGACAACGGCTATGCATCACTGGTGCCTTGCAAAATTGATGTTACCGACTACGCATTCATGGAAAAACTGAAACACGTAATGTAATGAAATATTTCCTCATTGCCGGCGAAGCATCCGGCGACTTGCATGCTTCGAACCTGATGGCAGCTCTAAAAAGAGTCGACAAAGAGGCAGATTTCCGTTTCCTGGGCGGCGATCTGATGCAGGCTGTTGGTGGAAAACTCATCAAGCATTATAAAGAAATGGCTTACATGGGATTCATCCCCGTCATCATGCATCTCAAAACCATACTGAGGAATATGAAAACGTGCGAAGAAGAAATTCGCCAATATCGTCCCGACGTAGTGATTCTTATCGACTACCCGAGTTTCAATCTGAAGATTGCCGAGTTCGTCAAGAAAGAACTGAATCTGCCCGTCTACTATTACATCTCACCCAAAATATGGGCATGGAAGAAATATCGTATCAAAGCCATACGCCGCAATATAGACCGAATGTTCTGTATCCTGCCGTTTGAAACGGCGTTTTATGATAAGCTACAATACAAGGTTGATTATGTAGGGAATCCTTCCGTTGATGCCATTGCTCAGTTTGAAGCTGAACAGAGTGAGCATCCGGATCATTTTGTCGAAGAAGAAAAGTTGAACGACAAACCAATCCTTGCTCTGCTTGCCGGAAGCCGCAAACAGGAACTAAAGGACAATTTGCCAACGATGCTCGAAGTGGCAGGTTGCTATCCGGAAATGCAAACGATTATTGCTGGAGCGCCCGGACTGGAGACAAAAGACTATGAAATATATACAGGCAACAGTAAAGTCAAAATAGTTTTTGGCAAAACATATCAATTGCTGCAACATAGCACAGCTGCTTTGGTAACATCCGGTACAGCGACCTTGGAAACGGCCTTGCTGCGTGTGCCACAGGTCGTTTGCTATTATGTCATTCTTGGGAGAATAGCCTCTTTCGTATTCAAACATTTCTTCCACATTCCTTATATTTCGCTAGTCAACCTCATCGGGCAAAAAACAATCGTACAGGAATTATTTGGCAGACGTTTTTCAAAAGACCAAATTCATGAAGAACTGGAACGGATCCTTTATGATACTGATTATCGCAACCACATGCTGAACGAATACGATCATATAATCCGCATATTGGGAAAAGCAGGTGCCTCAGACCGTGCCGCAATCCTCATCTACAACTCTTTAAACATTTAACATTCTTTACAATCCTGATTATGCAGCGTTTCGGTTGAAATATGCATCTAACAAGTAGATAATATTAAAATCGAAGATAATATGAAAAGGATGAAAAATTTAATGTTGATGTTTGGGATCATATTATGCTCCCTTAGTTTTTTTGCATGCCTGGGAGACGACGATGGTTATTCGTTGGATAAAATGTCAGTCGGCATTGTAACTATCAAGCCTCTAAGCGACAACTCTTATTATTTGCAGTTGGACGATAGTACAACACTTATGCCGGTCAACTCCTACGTTCCTTCCAATCTGAAAGAACGCCGCGCAATTGCATACTTCACGCTACTCAGCGATGCAATAAGCGGATACAGCCATGCGGCACAGATTGTACGAATGGATTCAGTTCTGACCAAAAGCATAGCAGACGACTTAGGAGCTAAAAACGATTCTATCTATGGGAAGGACCCTATAAGATTAAATGCCTACAGCGCATGGTCGAAGAACGGAGTTTGGATTGAGGACGGATATCTGAATATTGATTTCATTACTGGATTTGGAGGATACAAGAAACACTTTCTGAACTTGATTCACAAAACAGGAAGCAGTGATCCTTATGAATTGGAATTCCGCCATAATGCAAACGACGACATGATTTCGCGTGAACTTTCAAGTGTCGTTTCTTTCAAACTCGACAGACTCCCCAAGACGAACGGTAAGATAGTAAAACTAACGTTGCATTATCAGACACAAGACGGGGACAAAACTGTAGAACTTAACTACAAATCAAAAGATTAAATAGACCTTTATACACACTTTTATTTCTATCAGTTAGTTTAATTTAAGAGGCGTCGTGATGATGCCTCTTTTTATTTGCCAATAAAAAACCTCGGCAAGCAACACTTGCCGAGGTTCTAAAATCTATATGAAAACTCAATTAATCAAGTTCCTTTACAGTGATGTTGCGATACCAAACATTATCACCATGATCTTGCAAAGCGATAAAGCCTTCGTGGTTAGGACCACCGCAATTCATCAACAACTCATAAGCCAACGGCCATTTGTCTTTGCTGAACTTGCTGGCATCAAGCAATTCTTTCCATTGTTGTGTCCACAAATGATACTCAACAACGTTCTGTCCATTCTGTGAGTAAACAACAGTTCCCTTATAGCACATGATCTTACCCTTGTTCCACTGTCCGAACGGTTTAGAGTTCTGTGGTTTAGCAGGGATCATATCATACAAAGAAGCAGATTGACGATCGCCATCTTTACCCAACTTTGCATCTGGATGGTTTACATTATCCAAAACCTGATATTCCGGAGCAGAGATATAAGAAGGTTGTCCTTCTACTTCCTGAACCAAAATAAATACGCCGGAATTAGAACCTTTGTCGACCTTCCATTCAAATTCGAGTTCGAAATCTTTGAACTTGTGAGCGAAAAGCAAATCACCGCCATCTTTAGCACCAGCTTCACCCTGACCTGAACCTTTGATATGGATTGCACCATTATCAACTACCCAAGCTGCAGGAACGTCAGCGCGGTCATAACCTCTCCAACCTTCAAGCGTTTTGCCATCAAAAATAGCAATCTTGCCATCTTTGTCTTTCTTAAATTTAGACATATCAGTCAATGGAAGACTATCCATGAGTTTGTACTCAGGAACAGCTGCAGGAGCAGCAACTGTATCAGCAGCAGCTGCTTTGGCTGAATCGTCTGCCTTTTTACCGCCGCAAGATGCCATCAAGCAAACCATAGCAGCAGCACTCAAAAAAAATACTGTCTTTTTCATTTTACTAATTTGTTTAAAACATTATTCAGGCATATCAACTAACTTCCAACCAGCGCGATAATTATGTTTGATCAATTCCTGTGCAAATTGTTTTGCAGGAATAGGATCATTCCAAATCTTATTAAACTTAGGATCGCCATCGACAACCTTGAAATCGTCTTTCTTCAAGATCTTGATAACTTCGTCGTCTTTGATATTTGTGAACTGCATGTTAGGACCATCCCACAACAATTCTTTGTTCAGCGTCTGCAGACGAACTGCAAGAACACCCATGTCAACCATTTCTGTCAGTAAACCTGATACAGCGAAGTTTGACTTTGTCTGAACACGATTCTCAGGACTTTCCTTGCAAGCACGGATCCAGTCTTGTTCGTGACCGCCACCCATTGCATTTTCTACTCGACGGCACATCTTCGGTGCATTCGGAACACGACCGGAGATCAACCATGGATGTTGTCCGTAGCAACCGCAGATCAAAGTGTCCTTTGTTCCGTGGAAGATACATGTACCACCACCTTCACGCATCAGATCCATTCCTTCAGGGAATCCTGCTGGACGATCAGGCATCATACCACCATCATACCAATGAACTTCTACTTCTGGGAATGCAACCTTCGGCATGTTTTCACGAGCCGGGAATACATATTTTACATGCTGTGCATTTGGTGCGCAGTCTGCAAGCAACAATGTAGATGATGCTTCAACTCTTGAAGGATAACCTAATTTCAATGAAGCTGTTACAGGCTGAATAATATGGCAAGCCATATCACCGAGAGCACCTGTTCCATAATCCCACCATCCGCGCCAGTTCCATGGGTGATAGATGGCATTGTAAGGATGCATTTTTGCAGGGCCTGTAAACAAATCCCAATTCAATGTTGACGGGATCTTGTCTACTTTCTCAGGAGCATTCAGACCTTGTGGCCAGATAGGACGGTTTGTGCAGCAGTCAACTCTTGTGACTTCGCCAATCTCACCGTTCCAAATCCATTCGCATACCAAGTCGGTATCAGTTGCTGATGAGCCCTGATTACCCATTTGGGTTGCCACATTATATTTCTTTGCCAACGTACGAAGCAGACGTGCTTCATATACAGAGTGTGTCAAAGGTTTCTGGGTATAAACGTGTTTGCCAAGAGTCATTGCATCAGATGTAATGATGGCATGTGTATGATCGGCTGTTGCGCACAATACGGCATCAATCGATTTGCCCATTTCATCAAACATCTTACGATAGTCCCAATATTTCTTGGATTCTGGATGACGATCGAAAACCTTCTTAGCATACTTCCAGTCGATATCGCACAATGCTACGATATTTTCTGTTTTTTCCATGTTCTTCAGGTTAGAATTACCCATACCACCAATGCCGACACCGGCGATATTCAACTTGTCCGTGGGAGCAACATATCCATGGCTCTTACCAAGGATTGATCCCGGAACGATAGAAAATACTGCAGCAGCAGCTGCTCCTCTTTGGAGGAAAGATCTTCTTGAAATGTTAGACATAGTAAATTACTTTTTATAGATTATAGCTTATAATAAAAAATTTGTTTGCGCCATCATATTTTCATATAGACACAAATTGATGCAAATATAGGAAAAGCGCTTTTATTTGCAAACTCACTAGCCAGGTTTCTCGATAAAATATCTTTTTTTAACAGGGCGAATAAACAAAAGCTATATAACCATAAATAATTTCTATTCATTTGGTGGTAAGAATTCCATAATAAATTCGTATATTTGAAAAATAAACTAATAATGTTTGTAATTTGCTATTTTACATCATATGAACAATGGAAATATCTGCATGCGCATTTATCATTTTTATCTCGAGGGATTCCAAAAGATGAAGATTGGTAAAACCTTATGGATTATAATTTTAATAAAGTTGTTCATCATTTTCTTTATTCTCAAATTGTTCTTCTTTCCTAATTTTCTGAAGAAATATGGGAGTAATGAAGCCAAAGAAGAATATGTTTCATCCGAATTAGTGCAACGAGCAATAAATCCTTAAAATAGTAACATGATGATTACAAGTATTGACACATCATTAATCGACTGGTCGAGAGCGCAGTTCGCCCTCACCGCCATCTATCATTGGTTATTCGTGCCCCTCACATTGGGATTAGGCTTTATTCAAGCCATCATGGAAACCATCTATTACAAGACCGGAAACGAGTTTTGGAAACGTACGGCAAAGTACTGGATGAAACTTTTCGGCATCAACTTTGCCATCGGCGTCGCCACCGGACTAATCCTGGAGTTTGAATTCGGGACGAACTGGTCAAATTACAGCTGGTTTGTCGGCGATATTTTCGGTGCGCCGCTGGCCATCGAAGGAATTCTGGCATTCTTTATGGAGGCAACATTCATCGCCGTCATGTTCTTTGGTTGGGAAAAAGTAAGCAAACGATTTCATCTCACTTCAACATGGCTAACGATCGCTGGTGCCACCATTTCGGCATTATGGATATTGATTGCCAATGCTTGGATGCAATATCCGGCAGGTATGCATTTCAATCCGGACACAGTGCGAAATGAGATGTTCAACTTTTGGGACGTAGCTCTTTCGCCTGTTGCCATAAACAAATTTTTTCATACTGTACTCTCTGGTTGGATAGTCGGCGCAGTATTCGTTGTCGGCATCAGCAGTTGGTATTTATTAAAGAAAAGATCACGCCAGTTTGCGCTCGAAAGCATCAAAGTCAGTGCCATTGTTGGTTTGGTTGCAGCATTGTTGAGTGCTTGGACAGGCGACGGTTCTGCTTATCAGGTAGCACAGAAGCAACCTATGAAACTGGCAGCCATGGAAGGGCTCTATAAAGGAGACAATGGAGTCGGACTCGTAGCCGTTGGCATTCTTAATCCAGCCAAAGAAAGTTATAATGACAGTGCCAATCCGTTCCTCTTCAACATTCAGATACCTAAAATGCTATCTTTTTTAGCCGAACGAGACGGAAACGCGTATGTTCCTGGAATTGCCGACCTCATCGAAGGTAATTATACAACTAATGAAGGAACAACGGCCTTGCCTGCGACCGAAAAGATTGCCAAAGGTCAACTGGCCATCAAAGCTCTTGCCGATTATCGCCAGGCAGTCAAAGATAAAAATGAAGCAGCAGCACTACAAGCACGCGCACAGTTGGACGAAAATTTTGCCTACTTCGGTTATGGTTACATTAAAAATCCTACAGATCTGATTCCACCTGTTGGACTCACCTTCTATTCGTTCCGAATCATGGTCATCCTCGGTGCTTACTTCATTCTTCTATTCATCATCGGAATCATCTGGAGCAAAAGAGAAAAATTCGCAGATGCACGCTGGTTACAATGGATCTTCTTATGGACTATTCCATTGGCTTACATTGCAAGTCAGGCAGGTTGGATCGTTGCCGAAGTAGGACGCCAACCATGGGCTATTCAAGATATTCTACCAACAGGAGCTTCCATTTCAAAACTGGCTACGTCGTCGGTTCAAATCACATTCTTTGTATTCCTGGTGTTGTTCACCATCCTGCTGATTGCAGAAATAGGAATCATGGTGAAAGCCATCAAGAAAGGTCCGGACATCGATGATAAACAACAATAAACCATACATATTAATATAATACATAAAAAACATGGAGTCTACATATATATTATTACAACAATACTGGTGGTTCCTGGTATCATTACTCGGAGCGCTGTTGGTCTTCCTGATGTTTGTACAAGGCGGACAGACTTTAGTATTCAGCTTGGGCAAAACAGAAGCCCAACAAAAGATGATTATCAATTCGACCGGTCGCAAATGGGAATTCACATTCACAACCCTGGTCACCTTCGGCGGTGCATTCTTTGCATCATTTCCACTCTTCTACTCCACCAGTTTCGGTGGCGCATACTGGGTTTGGATATTGATTCTGCTTTGCTTCGTACTGCAAGCTGTGTCTTATGAATATCAATCGAAGAAAGGTAATCTGTTGGGCAAAAAGACCTATCAGATATTTCTGATGATCAATGGTATTTTAGCTCCGGTACTGATCGGAACGGCCGTAGGCACATTCTTCAACGGAGCAGAATTCACGGTGAACAAAGCGCAACTGACGGATATAGCTGCACCGGTCATCTCTGCGTGGGCAAATCCATGGCACGGGTTAGAAGCAGCATTCGTTGTTTGGAACGTTTGCCTCGGACTGGCTGTATTTTTCCTTTCGCGCGTTCTGGCACTGCTCTATTTCTTCAACAATATTGATGACGAGGAGATTCAGTTCCGCGCTCAGTTACAGCTTATTGTAAACTCGGTTCTGTTCTTGGTTTTCTTCCTAATATTCCTCATTCATACCGTTTTGCAGACAGGTTTTGCTTATAATCCGCAGACAGGTGAAATATTTATGGAACCCTACAAATATCTTCACAACCTGTTAGCGATGCCTGTTGTATTGGGAATACTGTTGATTGGTGTTGTACTGGTTCTTTATGCCATTGGTCGAACCATCAAGACTTCAAAATGGAACAAAGGCATCTGGTACGGTGGCACAGGAACTGTTCTTGTTGTTCTGGCACTTTTGCTTTGCGCCGGTTGGAACAACACAGCTTATTATCCATCTGTTGCCGATCTTCAAAGCTCATTGACAATACAGAACAGCAGTTCAAGTCCGTTTACATTGAAGGTGATGAGCATCGTTTCGATATTGATTCCATTTGTATTGGCTTACATTTTCTATGCATGGCGTGCACTCGACTTGAAGAAAATAACTAAAGAAGAAATAGAAAATCCAAAAGGACACACCTACTAACAGATAAAGACAAAAAAAAAGAAACGGCGGAGCTCACACTTAGCCGTTTCTACATTTTAACCGTTTTAAACAAAAAAGAAAGCCAACAAGGCTTAATGAATTATTTTTAAGTCTTTCTTGTGATAGAGTCTCCTAATCACGAGACAGCAAACAAATGTACTCAATCTTCATATATCAGCGAATAAGTTTACCCCATTTTTTGTTATTTTTCACAGTAAACCAGCCCTTTTGTATTATCTTTGCACTCGAAATGCGAAGATAGGCACAATGGGAGATTTTAACATACACGTTTTGGGATGCGGATCAGCGCTGCCGACAACCCGACATTTAGCTACATCACAAGTTATCGATTTACGAGACAAACAGTATATGATTGATTGTGGCGAAGGTACACAGGTTCAGATGCGCAATCTGCGAATCAGATTCAATCGTTTGGGACATATTTTTATTACGCACCTGCACGGTGATCACTGTTTCGGATTACCTGGATTGATCTCTACATTGGGTATGTTGGGGCGCACCGGCGATCTGGTGATTCACGGACCCAAAGAACTTTCAACCTTTCTAAATTGTGTACTCACGGAATTCTGCCGTGGACTTGAGTTTAAAGTCATCTTCGAACCTGTCGATACAACCGTACATTCCCTTGTGATGGAAGACCGCTCATTATCTGTTTATTCCATTCCTTTGAAACATCGCATCCCTACTTGCGGCTATCTGTTTTCAGAAAAGCCGAAGGAGCCGCATATCATCCGCGAGATGACCGATTTCTATCAGGTGCCCATAAAATGGATGAAAGATATCAAACAAGGAAAAGACTATATAACACCCGAAGGCGAAACTATTCCCAATCCCTGGCTTACACGTCCGGCCGAGCCTCCCAAGCGCTATGCATTCTGCTCTGACACAGCCTACAACCCTAGCATCATTCCTATTATAGAAGGCGTTGATCTGCTGTATCACGAAGCTACTTTTGCTGAAAGCGACGAGGCACGTGCAAAAGAGACTTTCCATTCGACAGCGTGCCAAGCTGCCACGATTGCACGAGACGCTCATGTCAAGAAGCTTATGATCGGTCATTATTCTGCACGGTACGAAGACTGCTCCATACTCAAACAGGAAGCCGACACTATTTTTCCCGAAACAATCCTTGCCAACGAAGGGTTGGTATTTCCGCTCATTCCGTAAAAAACATCCGAATGTAAATTCCAATTCATTCGGAAGCGAAAGTCATTTCATTCGAATGAAATTTTTTTTTATTCGAATGAAAAGGTTCGCGCATTCGAATGAATTATTTAACATTTTCCCAAGCATCAAATTTATGGCCTACAATAAAAAAACGAATAATTAACGCCAATATTCAGAAAACATTTCTACCTTTGTAGGAAATTAGGGTTTGGAAGATGAAAATAGTATATCTGATCATACTCATACTCTCTTTGGGAGTTGCTTGTCCGCTTGAAGTCGCTGCACATCAAGCGTACGAAAGTGTATTCTCTGTCAAAGACAAAGACCCTAATACAATCGAAATAACAGCTTACGACAACAAGATTCTGGTTGAAAACGCTCCTATTGGCAGCAAATTAGAGATTTACAGCGTTGTAGGAATCAGAGTGAAAGAAATCATTATTAAACAATCAACATGTGAATATACCGTTGATATTGCCAAAGGCTATTATATCGTACGTATCGGCGACACCGTTCGTAAGATTGCCATCCGCTAATCATCGGAATCAGATTCTGCCAAAAAATAAAGATGAAATATCATTTTTTCATTTAAGTAAAGAATGAAGAGAGAAAACTATTTTTTCTCCCATTATTTCTTTACATTTGCCGCAAAATTTTAACAGCAATGTCAGAATGCAAGGATGAGAACATATTAGGCTCAATCAATTATCCGGACGATTTGCGAAAGCTGGATCCGGATAAACTGGGAGAAGTATGTACGGAATTGCGTGATTATATTATAGATGTACTCTCTCACAACCCGGGACATCTAGGCTCAAGCTTAGGAACAGTCGAATTAACGGTTGCGCTCCATTATGTATTCAATACGCCTTACGACAAGATTGTTTGGGACGTTGGACATCAAGCTTATGCACACAAAATACTGACCGGAAGACGAGAGTCTTTTCACACACTGCGCCAATTGAATGGCATCAGTGGTTTCCCAAATCCTGCAGAAAGCCCATACGACGCATTCATTGCAGGACATGCTTCCAATTCTATCTCGGCAGCCATGGGCATGTCGGTAGCATCCGAACTTAAAAACGAAAAGCGCCACGTCATTGCCGTTATCGGCGATGGAGCCATGACAGGCGGTTTGGCTTTTGAAGGACTCAACAATGCCGCCGCTAATGCCAACAACTTGCTGATCATCCTCAACGATAATGATATGGCTATTGATCAGCCCGTTGGCGGATTAAGCCAATATCTTGTGGATATCACAACGAGTCAGACTTACAACAAGATGCGATATGACCTCTATCGAGGACTGCGTAAGATGAATATCATCAATAACAATCGCAGAGAGAATATTCTACGCTTCAACAACAGCCTCAAAGCATTGTTGACGAAGCAACACAATTTCTTCGAAGGATTCAGTATCAGATACTTTGGTCCGGTAGACGGACACGACGTCACATACCTGATCAAAGTTCTCAACGACATCAAGGATCTGCAAGGGCCAAAGTTGCTTCACATAAAGACAATCAAAGGTAAAGGATACAAACCTGCCGAAGAATTTGCAACAGAATGGCATGCACCCGGACTTTTCAATAAAGAGACGGGCGAACGCATTATTGTTCATACACTGAACGAACCCCAAAAATATCAAGATGTCTTTGGGCATACACTTGTAGAACTGGCCGAAAAAGACCAACGCATCGTCGGAATCACACCGGCAATGCCTACCGGTTGTTCGATGACCTATATGATGAAAGCTTTTCCAAAAAGAGCCTTCGATGTAGGGATTGCCGAAGGACATTCAGTGACCTTCTCCGCGGGACTGGCCAAAGAAGGAATGATTCCCTTCTGCAACATTTACTCATCATTCATGCAACGTGCTTATGACATGGTCATCCACGATGTTGCGATGCAGAAACTGCACATGGTGATTTGTCTCGATCGCGCTGGATTGGTCGGCGAAGACGGACAAACACATCAAGGCGTATTTGACCTGGCATACTTCCGTCCGATACCGAACCTGATTATTTCCTCTCCGCTGAATGAATGGGACTTACGGAATCTGATGTATACAGGTTACAAGCAAGAACAGGGTCCGTTCATCATCCGTTATCCACGAGGAAAAGGCGAAATGGCACAATGGCGCAACGAAATGCATGAAATACCTATCGGAAAAGGGAAAAAGATACACAGCGGAACAGATGTGGCTATTCTGACTCTTGGTCCTATAGGCAACGAAGCTACAAAAGCCATCCGTGAAGTTGAACAGGAAGGAATATCGGTAGCACATTACGACATGATCTTTCTCAAACCGATAGATGAAGATATTCTACATGAAGTAGCACGCACATTCAAACGCATAATCACCCTTGAGAACGGAGTAATCAAAGGAGGATTGGGAAGTGCTGTACTCGAATTCATGTCAGATCATGAATATAATGTACACGTAACCAGACTTGGTGTTCCGGATGAATTCATCGGACACGGGACTGTACAAGAGCAGATGCATCTTTGCAAGATGGATGCCGAAAGCATTGCTGAAAAGTTACGTGAAGAGAAAGAAGCATTGAGAACCAATCATAATTGTCAATTGTCAATTATTAAAGTATGAAGATTATTATTGCCGGAGCCGGCGAAGTAGGCACGCATTTAGCAAAAATGCTTTCACAGGAGAAACAAGATATTATTCTGATGGATCCTAATGAAGAACGCTTGAATTTTACGAACTCGAGCATGGAAGTGCTACCAATGGTTGGCAACCCTACATCTATACGCGACTTGGAAGAAGCGGGAATTCGCAAAACAGACCTTTTTGTTAGCGTCACACCCGAAGAGACAACGAATATTGCCTCCAGTATTCTGGCCTCCAAACTCGGAGCGCACAAAACGGTGGCGCGAATCAATAACTACGAATATCTGTTACCCAAAAACAAGGAACTGTTCGAGAAAATGGGCATCAACTCGATGATTTATCCAGAAATGCTCGCGGCAAAAGAAATTGTAACCGCCGTTAAACGACCATGGACCCGACAATATTGGGAACTGTTCGGCGGTGCACTCATATTGATTGGTGTTAAAGTACGCAACAATTCCACACTGCTCAACAAACAGCTTTCCGAATTGCTGAACGAACAGAAACTCTATCATATTGTAGCCATCAAACGACAAAACGAAACAATCATCCCACGTGGTAGCGATCATATCGAATCGGGTGATATTCTGTTTTTCACGACAACCAAGGATCATATTGAGGATGTCCGGATACAAGCCGGAAAGATTGATCCCGAAGTTAAAAAAGTGATTATCATGGGAGGAAGCCGCATCGCTATACGAACATGCCAATATCTGCCAAGCAATATCAGAGTTAAAGTCATCGAGAAAGATAAAGAAAAAAGTCATCGTATTGCTGAAGCCGTACCCGGTAATGTATTGATCATCAATGGCGATGGACGTGATACCGATCTGTTAATGCAGGAAGGGATACAAGATGCCCAGGCATTCATTGCGCTGACAGAAAACTCAAGTACAAATATTCTGGCCTGTCTGGCTGCCAAACGTCTAGGTGTTTTCAAAACGATTTCCAAGATTGAAAACATTGATTATATACCTTTGGCTGAAAGTATGGATATCGGTTCTGTCATCAACAAAAAACTAATTGCTGCCAGCAATATTTACCAGTTCCTATTGGATGCCGACGTATCCAACGTCAAATGTCTGGCATTTGCCAACGCCGATGTTGCCGAACTAGTAGCCCGCCCGGATTCAAAAATTACACGCAAAGAAGTAAAAGACTTGAAATTACCTAAAGACATGACATTAGGTGGCATGATTCGCGACGGAAAGCCGATGATGATTAAAGGTGATACTCAGATTCAAGCTTACGATCATGTAGTTGTGTTCTGTTTAGATACAGCCATGCATAAGTTGGAAGACTTCTTTAATTAATATGTGAACCATCGTAATTATGTTAAATATACGTTTTATAATCAAAATATTAGGGATGATGTTCATCCTGGAAACAATATTCATGTTTCTGGCTGTTGCCATAGCTTTTTTTGATGGTGGAAATGGATTGACGCCCTTATTATTGTCGAGTGCAATCATGCTGGGTTGCGGTCTGTTATGCTACGGAATTGGTTTTAAAGCTAACGAATTCAATGTAGGACGCCGAGAAGGAATGCTTATCGTTACACTCACTTGGATTTTTGTTTCATTATTGGGAATGCTTCCCTTTTACCTCGGAGGATATGTTCCGTCCATAACAGATGCATTCTTCGAAACCATGTCCGGTTTCACAACAACAGGATCCTCCATATTAACAAATGTAGAAGCATTACCCAACAGTATTCTGTTTTGGAGAAGTTTGACACAATGGCAAGGCGGAATGGGAATGATTGTATTCACTGTCGCTTTATTGCCTGCATTGGGCGGTGGTGCGATTATGATGTTCGATGCAGAAACGCCCGGAATCATTCATGAACGGTTCTTGCCCCGAATTGCACAGGTTGCCAAGCGTTTATGGTATATTTATGTATTCCTCACCATTGTATTAACACTTCTTCTTTGGGCGGGGCCGATGAATCTTTTCGATGCTGTCAATCAGGCGATGACAACGATGTCGACCGGAGGTTACTCTACAAAAAACTCCAGTATTGCCTACTGGAATTCGCCTTATATAGATTATGTAATCACGATATTCATGTGTGTCGGTGCAACCAACATGAGTTTGATATACTTTCTCTTCAACGGTAAATTTGGCAAACTACTGAAAGACGAAGAAACCATTTGGTTCTACGTCTTCACAATCGGTACAATGCTTCTGGTCACAGGATATCTGATGATAAATAACATCATTCCCGACTTCGGGCAGGCGTTCCGTCTGGCTTCATTCCAAGTGGCCTCTTTAATTTCTACTACCGGATTTGCAACGGCCGACTACATTCCTTGGGGACCGTTCTTCTGGAATATTGCCATTATTCTGATGCTGATCTGCGGTTGCGCCGGTTCTACTTGCGGAGGACTTAAGATGGGACGATTCATGATTCTAACCAAAAATCTGTTCAATGAATTCAAGAAAAGGACGCATCCTCATGCTGTCGTTCCTGTTCGTGTTAATGGACATGTATTAGCGGGCGAGGTTGTTTATCGCGTCTTGTCGTTTGCCTTCATCTATCTGGCATTGGTTGTTACGGGATGTTTGATTCTGATGCTCGACGGAGTAGGTTTTGAAGAATCGATTGGTTCTGCATTTACAGCAATGGGAAATGTCGGACCCGGATTGGGAAGTGTCGGACCGGCTGGCAACTTCTCGGCACTCCCGGATCTTAGCAAATGGGTTCTCTCCTTCTTGATGATGATCGGACGTCTGGAAATATTCACAGTTGTCACGCTGATTATTCCAGGATTCTGGAAACAATAGACATTAAAGTTTAAATTTTCCCCGTTCAAAACGTATGATACTGTTTCATCTCGCGCCGCAAGTCTTGCGCCTGCCCATGAGTCACGCTATCGAGAAGTTTCCAAAAACGCGGACCATGATTCATCTCGACTGTATGGCATAATTCATGAAGAAGCACATAATCAATCAAATGCCAAGGCAATATCATTAATGAAAGCGAAAGATTTATGCTTTTGCGAGCCGTACAGCTTCCCCAATGCGTTCCGCTTTTGTTAATCTTCACAGACGAGAAAGTAAAATGATTCAAGGAAGCCAGTTCTTGCAATCTTTTGGGAAGAAGACGGACGGCCTCATGACGCAAAGCTTTCTCAATCCATTCTTTCAGAAGCGTTTGCACACGACTATCCGTAAAATCCGTTTCCGCCGGACAAGCAATATTCAACACTTTCTGCTCCAAACGCATATAAAAATTCTCACGATCCGTACAAAACACATGTAGTTTGAAAGAAGCTGTTTCCAATACCGTTGCCTCTGTTATCAAAGGTTGAACCGGATATTTGGCAAGCGAAGCACGCAGTTTTTCCTTATTCAACTGAATAAAATCAAGTAGTCGATTAATACTTACACCCGAAGGCAATGTAGCAATCACAGTTCCTTTAGATACTTGCAATCGAATATGTACAGCGCGTGTGCTTATTCGCACTTTTATATCGCCTAAATCAGAATCGTGTATCTTCTTTTCTATCATATTGCAAAAGTAGTACTTTAACCACAAACATAATACAGAGAAAATGCTTATCTTTGCTCCAAAATTAGAGACAACAAAATCATAAATAATATAATCATGAGCAAGAAAGCAATTTTACTTATCTGCGACGGATGGGGAATCGGAGATCACAAAAAAGATGATGTCATCTTCTGCACCCCTACTCCATATTGGGATAATCTGTTAAAAACATATCCAAACTCACAACTCCAGGCTTCAGGCGAAAACGTTGGTTTACCTGACGGGCAAATGGGCAATTCAGAGGTTGGACACTTGAATATCGGTGCAGGTCGCGTTGTTTATCAGGATTTGGTAAAAATCAATCGCGCATGCCGAGACAATTCAATACTGAAGAATCCGGAAATCATCCGTGCCTACAGTTATGCTAAAGAGAACAACAAACAAATCCATTTTATGGGTCTTGTTTCTAACGGAGGGGTTCACAGTTCATTGGAACATCTGTTGAAACTTAATGATATCGCAAAAGAATATGGTATTCATAAAGCTTATGTTCACTGCTTCATGGATGGCCGTGATACCGATCCGAAGAGCGGCGTCGGCTTTATTGAACAACTGGAGAATCATCTAAAAACTACAGGTGGCAAGATTGCCTCAATCATTGGTCGTTATTATGCCATGGATCGCGATAAACGTTGGAACCGTATCAAGGAAGCTTATGAACTGCTTGTAAACGGCAAAGGCAAAGAATCAGAGAACATGGTGAAAGCCATGGAAGAATCTTATGCTGACGGCGTAACGGATGAGTTCATCAAACCTATTGTACATGTTGAAAATGGCAAACCGGTTGCTACAATCGAAGAAGGCGATGTGATTATCTTCTTCAACTTCCGCAACGACCGTGCTAAAGAGCTTACTGTTGTTCTAACACAACAGGATATGCCGGAAGAAGGAATGCACACCATTCCGAATCTGCAATATTTCTGTATGACTCCTTATGATGCCAACTTTAAAGGTCTGCATATTCTTTTCGACAAAGAGAACGTAGACAATACTCTGGGCGAATATCTTTCATCGAAAGGTAAAGCACAGCTTCATATTGCTGAAACAGAGAAATATGCACACGTCACATTCTTCTTCAACGGCGGTCGCGAAGCTCCATACGTAGGCGAAGATCGTATTCTGGTTCCTTCTCCAAAGGTTGCCACCTACGATTTGAAACCGGAAATGAGTGCGTTCGAAGTAAAAGACAAACTGGTTGAAGCCATCAATACAAAGAAGTACGACTTCATTGTTTGCAACTATGCCAATGGTGATATGGTTGGTCATACGGGTGTTTACGCTGCTATTGAGAAAGCAGTCGTTACTATCGACGCCTGTTTGAAAGACACTGTCGAAGCTGCAAAAGCCAACGACTATGAAGTGATTATCATTGCCGACCACGGAAATGCCGATCACGCAACGAATGAAGATGGCACGCCAAACACGGCACACTCTTTGAATCCTGTTCCATTTGTATATGTTACAAAGAACAAAGATGCCAAAGTTGAAAATGGTATTTTAGCCGACGTAGCTCCATCCATCCTTCATATTATGGGTCTGGAACAGCCAAAAGAAATGACTGGACACGCATTAATCAAGTAATCATTTATCATCTATAAACCGTGGGCAACTGAAATCAGTTGAAGAGATTCTTTAAAGCTGCATTTCAGTTGTCCATTTTTATTCCATATATCTATGCCCATGTTTCAAATCGACAAAACACTCGTTAGCCTCGATGTTGTAGAGAGTCAGTTCGTATGTGATCTTTCTTGCTGCAAGGGAGCTTGCTGCATTGAAGGCGATTCAGGTGCACCACTCAAAAAAAATGAAATAGCAGAACTAGAAAAAGCATTACCTACTGTATGGGACGATCTTTCTCCAAAAGCACAAGAGATCATCAAAAAACAGGGAGTTGCCTATATTGATATCGAAGGAGAAATTGTGACTTCAATCGTTGATAACAAAAACTGTGTATTTACATGCTATGATAAAGACGGCACTTGTAAGTGCGCTCTTGAAAAAGCTTATTTCGACAAGAAAATATCTTTTCGCAAACCTATATCCTGCCATTTGTATCCCATCCGAATAACTGACTACGATACTTTTTCAGCAGTAAACTATAATCGCTGGAAGATATGCAAAGCAGCAGAATTGCTTGGCAAAAAAACAAATGTACCGCTTTATCAGTTTCTTAAAGAACCGCTTATCCGACGCTTTGGAAGCGAATGGTATCAACAATTGGACACGCTCGCTCAAGAATGGAAACGGCAGAAAGGAAATGAATAAAAGTTTAAAGTCCTACTCTTCAACCTTTCGAATCAAATCCAAAAATTGACCCTCTTCTTGGAGGAAAGTTTCGATATGTCTTTTTTTCTTTTCTTCCAAAATCTCGTCAATAGCAATCAATATGCCCGTCTCTTCCACTTTTCCAAATCCATTATTGATTGCTGTACCGAAAACGCGCATTTTGGGAGAAAGACTCATATAAGCATTAACCAACGGTGGAACATTGATTCCAAACTTCCTGACTTCCTGATTCAATACTCTATAATTTTCTTTGAAAGAATCATACTTGAAAAGAGCTTTCATCTTGTCGACATCCGTATTCGTTTCCAGTGGAATAATTGGCGTAATCAGCTTCTCAGGATCCGGAAAATGTTTAGTCAGAAAATAGAGAATCATATTTCTTGCTTCAGGATTGTAAGTATTATACATGGTCACCTTCCCAAAATAATATTGCAAGCGAGGATCAATCACCGACAATGCGCCTAATCCATCCCACAAGTTATCCAGTACGAACAAACCTTTTGATGAAGCGCGTGTCGATTCATATTCAAGCGTTACGAACGAGCGTCCCAGTTCAACTGTATATGGAAGATACTCCTTGATAAACTTCTCTGAGAAATTAAACAAAGGCGAAGTTGCCAGAATTGGTTTTCCTGCTTCATCGAACTTCACATCCGAACCGCACAAAAATCTATAGCCGCCCAATATCTTTTCTTCCGTCGGACTCCATACAATCAATTGTCGATAAGCATCCTCCATCGTATCATACTTATCAATATCCACCGACAGACCTGTACCTCCTCCATAATAACGAAATGCGATCTCACGTAGTCGCCCAATCTCCTGCATCACATGAGGTGAGTCGTGCGCTGACACTATATATATTTCATTGTTTGACTTGTTTGTCCTTCTGAGTTTCTTCTCTTTCGTCAACTCCGACTTTAGAAGGACAACGTCAACCGGTTGAATAATCTCTTGCATATATTTATTATTGTTCTTTCAGATTATACACTTTCGCCTTTATCCATTCGGCCCATTCCAGCGGCTTCTTACTCTCATCAAAAGTGCACCACGGAACAGGTTCTCCAAAATAGATATGAAATGATTTATGTTTGTTTCGAAACATTTCGTCCGGCAAATATATCATTTCATAATTCATCTTTATTCCGAGAGCCTTCCGGATATTTGCAAAACGATAGAAAAAATTCGAATTAATTCCTTCAAAATAAACCGGAACAACATCACGTTGATATTCCACGGCTTTTTGGATAAACGACTTTTTCCATTCTAAATCTTTTACAACACCATGATGTCTTCGTGAGCATAACCCTGCAGGGAATGTGACAATCTGGTTATCTGATGCATAAGCCTGTTCCATTAATTGAGCACTGCTCCGGTCTTGAGCACCATGTTTATTGACAGGAACGAATATCGACTTCAAATTAGGCAAATACATCAACAAATCATTTACCAGATAACGAATATGCCCTCCAAAATGTTTGCCAATGACAGCAGAAAGACAAATTCCATCCAAACCGCCCAAAGGATGATTGGAAGCAAAAATATATCGTCCATCTGCTACAAGATGATGTTCTCCCTTCAAAACGAGCTTCAAATCAAAATAAGTAACTAATGATTCCATAAAATCCACGCCATCCTTATCATGATAACGCATCAATATTTCATTCAGCTCATCCTGATGAATCGTATGAATCAAATAATTTACGACACAGTTCGGAATTTTTTTTGCAACAGAAGGAGCCTTCTGAGCTAAAACCTTACGAACATCTATCTGCATTATCTCTTCATTCATCACAATGTTATCTTTCGAGGGACAAAGATATAGCTAATAATTAAAACTAAGCCGCTTCAAAAAAAGAAATTAAACTTCTCATGCAACAAATTCTTTGTAAAGGGCGTTTTTATATAACAAAAGCACAAACAGAATATTCATAATCAAAAATAATGAAGTAATTAACTAATTTAAAAAGGAATAGAGCAAATGAACGTTTATATCGTAAACGTTATTTAAGAATTCAACCCCTATGTTTTTACTTTTTTTGTGTGAATATTAAATTAAAACATGCGTTATTTGCATTGTTAAAAAGAGAACAAGAGTAATATGAGGAAGTCAACGATTTGGTTGCTTGCAGTGGTGATGGCATTTGCCTTTGGCGGATTGCTCTTTTTACAAGTGAAATACGTCAGTATCATCCTTAAAAAGAGTAGCGAGCAATTTAATGAAACAGTAAAGCGATGTGCTCTTCAGGTTTCCAAAAACCTGGAATTAGATGAGACGCGCAAATATCTGGAAGAAGACATCAGCCGCGATGAAGCTAACAACTACCTCTATCAGAATAATCAAAACGAATTGAATCAGGTAGTAAGCGAAGAACAATATGTTCATCAATACACCGATTCAAACGGTAACGTTCATCAGATTGAGATGCAAAGCAATATTTCGGCTCACAAGATTGCTCCTATCTCATCGCTTAGCAGAGGTAAATCGTCAAACAGTATTGTCAGTACCTCCAAGGATCTGCAGCAAACGTTGAAACACCGCTATCAGTACCAGACCGGTTTAATTGATGAAGTGATTCTGAACATTCTTTATACGGCAAATCTGAAACCGATAGAAGAACGTGTGGATTTCAAGAAACTGAATGATTATCTGAAGACAGAATTTCTGAACAACGGCTTAAACCTGCCTTTCTACTTTTCGGTCATCAACAAAGATGGGAATACGGTTTATCAGACGGGAGAGATTCCTTCGACATCCGATGTCAGCGCTCAAGTATTATTCCCGAACGATCCGCCTTCAAAGCAGAGCTATTTGCGTCTATACTTCCCGACAAAGGGTGATTATATCAACAACTCTGTAACGTTCATTGTACCGTCAATTCTCTTCTCAATCATTTTGTTGGTCACATTTGTATTCACTATATACATTGTGTTCCGCCAGAAGAAACTTTCGGAGATGAAGAACGACTTCATCAACAATATGACGCACGAGCTGAAGACTCCTGTTTCCACCATATCACTGGCAGCACAGATGTTGAAAGACTCGGATATTACAAAAAGCCCGGATGTATTCAAACATATTTCGGGTGTAATCAATGACGAAACGAAACGACTAAGCTTCCTCGTCGAGAAGGTTTTGCAGATGTCGCTGTTCGAACGCCAGAGAGCTGCATTAAAATTGAAAGAGCTTGACGCAAACGATCTGCTGGCAAGCGTTGCAAACACCTTTGCCATCAAAGTGGAGAAATACGGTGGGACAATCGATATCGATTTGCAAGCTGAGAACTCAGATATATATGTAGACGAAATGCACATTACCAACGTGCTGTTCAATCTGTTGGATAATGCTGTCAAATATCGTCGTCCTGACGTTCCGCTCACACTGATGTGTCGCACCTGGAACGAGAATGGCAAACTGCAAATTTCTATTGAAGACAACGGAATTGGCATCAAGAAGGAATACCTGAAGAAAGTATTCGACCGCTTCTTCCGCGTACCTACAGGAAATGTTCACGATGTAAAAGGGTTCGGTCTCGGACTCGCTTATGTCCGCAAAATAGTTGAAGACCATAAAGGTTCAATCAGAGCCGAAAATGGTGCAGATAATGTTGGAACAAAATTTATTATTACTTTACCTCTTATAAAAAGTTAGTTTATGGAAGAAAAACTTAAGATCTTCTTTTGTGAAGACGACGAAAATTTGGGTATGCTCTTAAGAGAATACCTGCAGGCAAAAGGTTATGTAACTGATCTCTTCTCTGATGGAGAAGCTGGTTACAAAGGTTTCACCAAAGGTAAATATGACCTTTGCGTACTGGATGTTATGATGCCAAAGAAAGATGGCTTTACATTAGCTCAAGAAATCCGTTCTATCAACCCTGAAATTCCTATTATCTTCCTTACAGCCAAGACTATGAAGGAAGACATTCTAGAAGGCTTCAAGATTGGTGCAGACGATTATCTGACAAAACCGTTCAGCATGGAAGAGCTGTTGCTTCGTATTGAAGCTATCCTCCGCCGTGTGAAAGGCAAGAAAATCAAAGATATCCCATTCTATAAGTTAGGCAAGTTCCTGTTTGATACACAGAAACAGACCTTGACAATTGGTGATAATGTAACGAAACTGACCACCAAGGAATGTGAACTGTTGAGTCTGCTTTGCGCTCATGCAAATGAGATTCTGGAACGTAACTACGCTTTGAAGACTATCTGGGTTGACGACAATTATTTCAATGCTCGCAGCATGGATGTTTATATCACCAAACTGCGTAAGCTGTTGAAGGAAGATCCGGGAATCGAAATCATCAACATTCACGGCAAGGGCTACAAACTCATCACTCCTTCAGGTGAAGAGCAAGCTCGCGAAGAAGGTATCCAGGTACTTTAATCGCAAAGAATTAACTGGCTTTCCCTCCATAGGAAGTCTCTTTATAAGAGAGCCTCGAAGAGTTCAACTTTTCGAGGCTTTCTTGTTATATAAATCTTTATATTCCGACCCAGAGTCAACTATTACATAAGGATATCCGACTATAAAGCGATGACAATCCGATTATAGCGTGACGACGACCTGACTGCCGTTATATTTCACCTCTTTGCCCGAAGCATCAGCATCAAAAGGTTTAGGATTGTTCTTGTCGACTGTCACAATTATGAACGTACGCGATTTCAACATTCCTGCGAATGAGCCTTTGCGAGTGCCAATGGTCAGTGTATTTGTTCCATTATCATACGTAAACGGAATCGTTGCATACTTGCCTTTCTCATAATTGTAATTCACATTCTCGTCTTCATAAAGCGTGAACGCCGCATTATCGCCTCGATAAACATACAGAAGGATATTATTGGCAGGTTTCTCTGCAGCATACTGAATCTCAGGACCTACAGGGATGATTGAACCTGCACGCACATAAAGCGGAATACGTTCGTAAGGCGCCTCAACAGTAGACTTCTCTCCTCCGTTGCGGAACTGTCCGGTATAAAAATCGTACCATCCGGCAGCTTTCGGGAAATAAACTTCACGTGTCCGCTCGCCGAATCTGTAAACTGGCGAAACCATCAGAGCGGGACCAAACATAAACTGATCACTGATATTATTCACCGTTGCATCGCCTTCGAAATCCATCACCAGCGGACGCATGATCGTGTAATCCTTGAAATAAACGCGTCCTGCCAATGAATAAATATATGGCATCAGGCGGTAGCGCAACTTTGTATAATAAGCAATACTCTTATAAGCAGGATGCGTTTCGGGAGCGATGTTCCATATTTCACGCAATGGAAATTGTCCATGTGCTCTGTAAAGAGGGGCGAAAGCACCGAACTGATACCAACGGGTGTTGAGTTCGCGCCATTCCTTCAAATCATTGTTTTCAGTCTTGTTCTTATCATATTCCTGTTGAGCAGCCACATAACGGTCTTCCACACAGAACCCGCCAATATCCATTGTCCAGTAAGGAATTCCGCTAACGGCGAAGTTCAACCCCGCGGAGATCTGCGCTTTCATATCTTCCCAACGCGTTGCGATATCACCGCTCCACGTTGCTGTTGAATAACGTTGCAATCCGGCAAATCCCGAACGGGTAAGCAAAAAGACACGTTTGTTGTTGTCAACGCCGCGCTGTCCGTCATAAATAGCTTCAGCATTCATCAGTGCATAAGCATTGAAATATTCGGTTGACGAACCCAAGGCTGTCGGTCCGCACAATGCTTTGCGATAATCCATATCCGTACAGTCGCGCACATTCGGTTCACTGGCATCCATCCACCAGGCATCGATTCCCAACGGATAGAGTTTGTTGTACATCTGTTTCCAGAAGAGTTTGCGTGCATCGGGACTGTAAGCATCGTAGAACGAATAGTGATAACCTTTTCCGATCCAATCCACCAAACCATCCTTCACCGACTGCTGATACATCCAACCGTTTCTATCAAACTCTTTATAATGCTCAATACCTACATAGAACTTCGGCCATACGGAAATCATCATGTGTCCGTGAAGTGCATGGATAGAATCAACCATCGCTTTCGGACCAGGGAAACGTGTCTTGTCGAAGTCGTGGCTTCCCCATTGTGTTTCAGGCCAGTAATTCCAATCAAGAACAATATTATCAATCGGAATATTTCTGTCGCGGAACCCTTTCAAAGCACCAACGATCTCTGCAGAAGTCTTGTAGCGTTCGCGACTCTGCCAAAATCCCATTGCCCATTTTGGCATAATCGGCGCTTTGCCCGTCAATGTACGGTAACCGCCAATCACCTCATCCATGTTTTCACCGGCGATAAAATAATAATCCAGCTGCTGTGTCATTTCGCTCCACCACGATTGCCGGTTTTGCTCTTCCGGACTTACCGGAGCCAATGCTCGCAATCCGCAATACGAAGCAGCGCCGTCAGGGAGCCATTCGATACGAATCGGAACACGTTTGCCGGCAGTCAGATTGACAGCGAACTTATAACTGTTCGGATTCCACGCCGTACGCCACCGTTCGGGGACAACGAGCTTATTATCGATAAATACCTTTGTATAACCCGCATAATAAAGAATAAACTTGAACTCTCCGCTTGCCGAAGGTTCCAATTCGCCTTCATAGATGATTTTTGCGCCTTTCAAAGCGAAGTTTTGTGGCAGATGTTTTATCGTTTTCAAATCTTCAAAATAGATGGAATCTTCCTGTCGGAGAATGGTTTCGCCATTAGCAGCAATATAAGTGCCTGTCAGTGCACCTTGCTCGCCGCTCTTGTCATAAAGCTTGAACAGACGGTTCAACTGCGAATAATCGACCGGCGAACCGAAGCGACATAACGAATAGCTGTCCAACAGGAAGCCGTAATTCTTGTTGGATACAATGAAAGGCACCGACACTTTCGTATTATACTGAAACAACTGCTCGTTCTTTCCTTTGTAGTTGAACTCATCAGACTGGTGCTGTCCCAATCCGAAAAACGCCTCATCTTCAGGCGATTCGAACACTTGACGGATGGTGTAGCCATGCGTTCCGTCAACAGTAATTGGTTGGAACGTCTTCCCGCCTCCATTCTTCTCACGCAAAATTGTTTTGCCCTGGGCATCGGTAAACCAAACTTCACCCGTTGAGGTCAGTACATACGCTTTCAGACGTGAAGTAGCAACGACAACCGTATCTTTGTTCTGATACACGCGCGAAGGTGTTTGTTTCAAAGGATTAAGTATAATCAGACTGGTTCGGTCATTGAACTGGTTCTCAGGCGTCGCCGATACATGAATCAGATTTTCGCCCATCACCTGAATCCGGACCAATGCCGGTCCGCCTTGGGTTTGGTGACTGATGGGAATCACAACTCCGTGGTTTGTCTGTTCGAAAGCTCCCATCTGGCTTGAACATAATAGTAATCCCACAAGCAGGGATGGAAAAATGTTTCTGATATTCATGATGTAAAACTATTTAAAGTCGTTCAACAATCAAAGGACTAGTAATCAGAGTCACAATCCGGCTCATTAAGGACAAAGATAGGAAATATATGAAAGAAAACTGCTCTTATCTAAACAAATATTCGCTGAAGAGCAAATAAAAGAACGTTTTCGTGCCGAAACAATTATCGATTCATATAGGTGAATCGATCGGTCTATATTATATGAACTGATCGATCCATATATGTGAGACGATTGACTCATATATATGAGACGATAAAAAGCAGCGTACTCTTGCCGAAATTTCTTCAGAATGGCGAAAAGATATACTAGGAACAGAACATATATATGCCCTGAATCAAAGATAAGCAACCATTGGTGAAACCATCACACATCACTATACATCCGTTCATCTCAATCAAAAGAATAATTGATTACCTGCATTATCAAGAGCATTGAATATTAAGACTCCGATGTCTTTCTAGGGACCCAGTACCAGAAAGTAGAGCCTTTGCCAAGTTGCGATTCAACACCGATCTTGCCATTCACTTTAGTAATAATTGCTTTGCAGATTGGCAAACCGATACCCGTACCCTCTTTAAAAGAATCGACTTTCTCGAAACGTTCAAAAATACGCTCCTGTTCTTCTTGCGCGATTCCGATTCCCGTATCGGTTACAGAAACATACAATCCGCCATCTTTGGCTGCATAATCGAGGGTTATACTTCCTTCATGCGTGAACTTGATTGCATTATTCAACAGTGCAGACGTAACATTTTTCAGATAAGTAACATCCAAGGTTGAGGTCAATGGTTTGTCGCACTTGCAAATCAACTGAACATTTGGTCCGACTAAAGGACGGATCTTATCAATAAGTTTCTTAAAGAAATCCGCAATATCTACAGTCGTATATTTGAAATTAATATCATCCGATTCTATTTTCGAAAGCATAAGGACATCATCCACAATACGAAGCAGTTTCTGATTGTTGTTGTCGATGATATCTCTGTATCTTGCTCTCTCTTCGTATGAATCTTCATCGCACATAATATTAGAGAAACCGACAATAGCATTCAGAGGCGTACGAATCTCGTGGTTGATATTCGACAAGAAAGACGACTGCATCTTCGCCAACTCAGCTTTTCCCTGCAGTTCCAACATCTCATCCATAGCTTTGTGCCAAGCGTCATTGTTTCGATTCAGCCAGGTATATCCTGTTATTTGGTGATTGGAATCATACTCAGTGGCTGCGATATCGACAGAATACCAAATATATTCATTCGTCCAAGGATGCGTGAAACGATATTCCGTATGGAAATGTTCGAGCGTATGCTCTTTCATCATCTTGACAACCTGCTCGCCCTTCAAACGATCATCAGGATACACAAAGCCCAGATATTCATCTAAAGTCATGCTATAACCTTTGAAATCGCCTTCACCACTCAAACAATTGAGTATGTTGGTTTTGGTATCAAAATTAGCAAATATGATACCGCTCATTGATGAGATAAATGATATTTTATTACTATATGTCTTCACCTTATCAAGCATGTTATGCCATTGGTCATTTCTGCGGAAAAGACAAACATAATTTTCCACAGGTGCATCTTTTTTACGCAAAGCCATAAAATGCCCCACATACCATTTATAAACACCTGGATTATTGAATATACATGATCGATATTCTGCATTTGAGAGGATCAAATCATCTTTGCCTTCCTTCAGCTTCTTGATAACCGACAAAAAATGAGGTCTGTCTTCCGGATATATGCATTGTACAAAGGAATCCATTGAAATCTCATGTTCACTAAGTTCCCCTTTTTCATTCGCTCCATGAAAGGTGTCGGTATTAACATGATATAAGGCAAAACCTATGCCGACAGAAGACATGATGAAATTGATCTGATCGTGGAAAGACTTGGTTTTATCTTGTATCTCATGCCATTTGTTGTTTTTATGGCAGACTCCGATATAACTAACTGGTTCACCCTTTTTATTCAATTCAAACGGAAATATTTCATTCAATTGCCATGAATAATCTTTAGTGCCAGGGAACTGATATCGATACTCACAGACAAAGGAGTTTGTCTGATGTGTATTCATGTGATCAACAAGTTTTTGTGCTATAGGCAAATCCTCAACATGGATGTATTTCCAATAGTCCGCCAATGAAAAATGACGATACTCCTCTCCTGTTTTTTCATTCCAACGGATGAACTTTTGAGCCTTCACATCGTACTGCATAATAAGAATCGAATCACCAGCCGTAACACAGGCAATCTTTTTACGCAAGACTTGTAAAGTCTTATTTTGATTAGCTAAATCACATCTGGAAATCAAACAATTGATTGCCAACAAGGCGAAAAAGAGAATGCCTACAACACACAAAAGAATAAATGGCATTCCATGATCATAAATCAAATGATGAATAACATGATATCTCGTTTCATCGATGACCACCAATGAAAAAAACAGCATTAAACAAAAAGCCGCTACTACTAATAATAAATTATGTAACCCCTTCATAAAGAACTAACCCCTAATAAATTGTGCCCAAAGATAATAGATATTCTTCACATTTTATATCATGTTCTTCGGAAAAATCTTACATAAAAAAGAAACGCCCAATAAAATGAGCGTTTCTAACGAATAAGCCTATACAAATATCAAATAACTTCAAATCAGTTACCAATATTATCATGAAGATTAGGATTCATATTCTTATCATAAGCCGGAATCGGGAGGTAATAATCGGCCTTCGTCGGTGTATGATTTAAAATATACTCACGAGAATCGCGATTGGAATTAGCTGATTCAACCTTTTCAAAGCGGAGCAAATCTGCCCAGCGACTACAATATTCATTTCCTGCAAATTCCCAACCACGTTCATTGAAGCAAGCTGTCTGAAAGTCAGAGGCAGACATACCTGCTGTCAAGTCTTCCAATCCTGCACGTTCGCGAACGCGATTAATAGCTGCATAAGCAGAAGCATCCGGTCCTCCTTTTGCCATACATTCAGCCTCAGCATAAACCAATAATACTTCAGCATAGCGAATGAACCTTTGTGAACGTCCCGAACGCCACATACTTCCGTCAAG
>DAIMYP010000041.1:0-3226 GCA_036734445.1 Tannerellaceae bacterium | reverse complement strand
GGAGCACCGGCTTTTGGTGTACGCATGGTATAATCACCTGTTTTCCAATTATAAGCATGACCGAAAACAGTTTCTTCATCCCACATGTCTATGCCATCCCACAACTTATTAATATCAACTAATCCATATCCGTAAGTTGACTCATTATCAATAACTTCTTTTGCTTTAGCTGCAGCAAGTGCATATTTAGATTCATCTTTCAAAGGCCATCCTGTCATCTGCAGATAAACGGAAGCCAGCAAACTCTTGGCAGAACCTTGTGTCGGAACTAAACTCATGCCATTATAAACCCACTCTGAACGGGTTTGTTTTGCAGGCATCAATTCTTCTGCTTTCTGTAAATCAGAAATGATTTGTGCATAAACATCTTCTACACTTGACTGTGTCATTTCAGCATCAGTCTCTCCTTCTTTTAAAGGCATTGGACAAGGACCAAAAAATTTAATCAACCAATAATACCACCACGCTCTCATAAAATAGGCTTGTCCTGCACAGTTGTTAATCAAATTCTGGTCACCAGTACAATCTGCATAATGAGCAATTATAAAGTTCGAAATCTGAATTCCTTTATAAGGTAATTGCCAATCATAAGTTATCTGACTCAAACCATCGGAGATATTAAATATATCACCATCACGAAAATAGGTATTTGCAGGAACGTTTGAAGTAGCATCATCAGCCCCCAAGAAGAAGAATGTCGGATCATCACCACTAGTAAACTTCATGGTCACCCACCACATCGGAGACATTGCGGTAACCATATCCGCATCAGTCTTTGGATAAGTTGATGCATTCATCGAATCTTTTGAGTGCTCATCTAAATAGCCGGAGCACGAAAAAGTAGTGAAACATACTATTAATAATAAAAGTGAATATGATAACTTTTTCATTTCTCTTAAAATTTTAATTGTAGACTAGAATGTTAATTGAGCACCAAAAGTAACCGTAAGTGCAGATGGAGTTATACCCGAATCAATACCTGTTGCCACATCGCTCGTAAGCGTTGAACTTGATTCAGGGTCATAACCTTTGTATTTGGTTATTGTAAACAAATTTTGTGAACTTACATACAACCGGAAGTCTCCGATCTTCGTTAAACTTTTGTCAAAAGTATAACCTATGCTAAGATTCTTCAAACGAATGAAACTAGCATCCTGTAACCATTGTGTCGAATTTATATAATTCGTTGATGTTGTACTTTGTGCATTTGGCCACTTGTTGGTCGGATTTGATTCTGTCCAACGGTTCAACCAAGCATCAGCCAATGTAATAGTACGGGATTTAGCATGAATTGATGATGCCATAGCATACATTATATTCAACTTATCAGCACCTTGAACGCCTTGCAGGAGAACATTCAAATCCCAATGTTTATAACGGAATGTAGAGTTAATGCCCCAAAAATAATCAGGTGTACCATTACCAATATTTGTGCGGTCGCTTGCATCAATCGTTCCATTACCATCTAGATCTTCATATTTATAATCACCAGGCTTACACCCATATTTTGCAGCTTCAGAGGATTCACCGGTTTGCCAAATGCCCAAACATTTATATCCATACAATTCACCGATAGGAAGTCCTTCTTTCAAAATATAGGTTTCATCTGAGAGAATAGAATCATTATTACCCGAAGAACTCAAGCCATAAATTACCTGACCACCCAAATTCATGATTCTATTCCTATTCCTAGCTATATTCGCTTGGATCTCCCAATATATATCCTTTGTTTGAATAGGAATAGCATTAATGCTAAATTCAAGACCCCTATTTCTTACTTTACCAATATTACGATAAATTTGGTCACTTCCTAAATAATAAGGAGTTGATACCGTAAGCAATAAGTCTGAAGTATTCTTTTGGTAATAATCAAAAGTTAGATTCAAACGATTCTGCAAAAAGCCCATATCAATACCAAAATCTATTTGATCTGTTTTTTCCCATTTGAGATTTGCATTAACGGTTTTTGCCGTATAACCGGTAGTACCGCTATTCATGCCATAAATTGTAGGGCTGTAGCCAGCTAAAGAAGCAATAGTGCTGTAAGGGCTTACACCTTGATTACCTGTTTTACCATAACTTGCTCTCAATTTCAAATTAGAGAAAACATTCAAATCTTTAATGAACTGTTCCTCTGAAGCACGCCAAGCCAAAGATCCTGAAGGGAAATAACCCCACCTATTTCCTTTGGCAAATTTTGAAGAACCATCAGAACGAAATGCTACTGTTGCATAATACTTACCAGCATAGTTGTAATTAGCACGTCCGATATATGATAATAGAGACCAGTCTGACCAACCAGTCCCAGCACCTTTTGTGCTTGCCGATGACATTCCCCAATAGCCCAATGTTTCATTAGAATAAATTGAACCACTAGCAGAAAGAACATCATATGTATATTTTGTAGCTTCAGCTACACCTGTCACATTAATATTATGTAATCCAAAAGATTTATTCCAAGTAGCTATAAGATTCTGAAAAAGTGTTTTAGAAGTTGCCCTAGAACCACTTGACGAAGCATTACTGACCGTATATTTAGAGCTATCCCATTCATAATTGTTTCCGTTCGATAAACTGAAGTCAACGCTATATTGCAATGATAATGAAGGCAAAGCCTGCCAAGTCATAGCCGCATAAGTATTAAAGCCGGAATTTTTATTCCACGTGTTCTTTTCTAACATAAGCTGTACTGGATTATTACCCATTGCTCCATAGTTATCCGCTAGATTGTAAGAACCATCATCTTCATAAATACTTTCTGTCGGGCCCCAAGTAAGTGCATTAAACAGAATTGCATCAGCACCACCTTCATAAGTTGAACTTCCAGTATTGTAGCTATTACCATAATTGCCATTCAAATGCATTTGCAAAGTCAGATTATCATACAAATTAAAATTGAAGTTACTCCTCAAAATATAATTTTCATTATTCTGCCGTTTGATCAAAGAAGAATTTTTAGAATACTCGCCGAATACATGATATTGCATTTTATTTGAACCACCATCAAAAGAAACATTATATTTCTGTTGCCATGCACTTTTTAAAACCTCTTTTTGCCAATCAGTTCCTCTTGTTCCACTTTGAAATTCCTGTAAATCTGTATTTGAATATACATTATTATACAGTGTATTAATTTCCTGAGCGTAAGTATATGGATCTAATGCGTCATATAAATGCGTTGGCTGCAAATTAGCTAAGAAAGCATTGACTTTAATAACTGTATTGC
>DAIMYP010000040.1:0-35022 GCA_036734445.1 Tannerellaceae bacterium | reverse complement strand
ATAGTATATACTCTTGATTGAAAAAGTATATACTTTCACACCCTAAAAGTATATACTTTCATGTATCAAAAGTATATACTTTCGCATACCAAAAGTATATACTTTTTCAAAGCGCACTCATTATATAACATTTCATACCATTTTATGAGTGAAAGCTGACAAACAAACATTTGGTTTTACTCTAAATTATCCTTAAATTTGCAACATGTTACGAAGGAGTTACGTTTATATCATAAACACTAAAGAAAGAGTGATGAAAAAAATATTAATCCCATTGTGCCTATTGATCATGAGCGAAGTTGCTTATAGCCAACGTTCGCATCAGTTTGACACATCAAATCGCTTGTTCAATGAAGGAAAAGAGTTCTTTTGGCTGAAAAACTATTCAGGATGCATCGACAAACTGGAAGCATTTAAGCAAAAAGCCACCGATGCCGACTTAATACAAGAAGCTGATTATATGCTTGTGTGCTCGGCATACGAACAAGGCCGTCCAAAAGCTGAAGAACTTCTAAAAGATTATCTGGAAACTTATCCCGATTCACGCCACAGCGATGAGATAGACTTTCTGATAGGTTCGGTACACTTCGGACGTCAGGAATATCAAAAAGCCATCTATTGGTTCAATGAGGCAAATATTGACGTGCTTAGTCCGGAACAACAAGAGACTTATTCTTTCCGTTTGGCCTATTCTTTATTGCAAACGGGAGATAAGGAAAAAGCACGTGGATACTTCGCACGTATCGCTCAAGTGGGAAAAACATATAAAGAAGCTGCTTCATACTATGTAGCTTATATCGATTATGCAACAGGACAATACAACAATGCCTTAATCGAATTCACGCGGCTGAAAGAAAATCCCGAATTCAAAGAGCAGTCATTGTATTATATCGCCCAAATCTATTTCATACAGAACAAGTTTGAGAAAGTAACAAGCGAAGGCGAGTCTCTGCTTTCGACCTATCCGGGCAGTAAAAACAACACGGAGATATATCGGATCCTTGGTAATTCCTATTATCAGTTAGGCGATGAAAATAAAGCAATAAGCCGTCTGAGCAAATACTATACAATGACTGAGCATCCTTTACGCAGCGACTTATACATTTTAGGTGTCTGCTATTATAACAAAGGCGAATACAACAATGCCGTGAAGATGCTAGGACAGACGGTAAAAGAAAATGATGCTCTTAGCCAGAACGCCTACTTATATCTGGGACAAAGTTATCTGAAATTGAAAGACAGAAACAATGCCCGCATGGCTTTTGAAACCGCTTCTTCTGCCTCTTACGACAAGCAAGTGAAAGAAGCAGCCATGTATAATTACGCATTACTGATTCACGAAACGAATTTTACCGGATTTGGAGAATCCGTTACAGTCTTTGAAAACTTCCTCAATGAGTTCCCAAATTCCAAATATGCAGACAAAGTAAACGACTATCTGGTTGAAGTCTATATGACGACTAAAAACTATAGTGCAGCTCTGAACTCTATCAACAAAATCAAGCAACCGAGTCAAAAGATTCTGGAAGCGAAACAGGATATTTTATTCCAATTGGGTACGCAGGCTTTCACAAACATGAAAACCGACGAAGCAATAAAACTCTTCAATCAATCAATCGCATTAGGCGAATACGATCCGGAAGCACGCAGTAATGCTTACTTCTGGCGTGGCGAATCCTATTATCGTCTGCAAGAGTTCGAAAATGCCATCAGTGACTATCGTACTTATCTGAATAATACACGTCAACGCAGCACAGACACATATGCTCTTGCGCATTATAACTTGGGATATAGCTATTTCAAGCAAAAAGATTATCCGACAGCTTTGAGCAGTTTCCGCAAATACACGGAATTGGAAACAAACAAACAGGCTGCAGCTCTTGCAGATGCCTACAATCGTATTGGCGACTGTTTGTATCAAAGCCGCCAATTCACTGAAGCGAATGAAAACTATACGCGTGCTGAACAACTGCAACCTTCAGCCGGCGACTATTCGCTCTATCAGAAAGGATTCCTTTTGGGATTGCAGAAAGATTATGCAGGCAAAGTTAAATCTTTGGACCGATTGATACAAGAATATCCACAATCGCAATATGTTGACGATGCTTTATTTGAAAAAGGACGGACATACTTACTGATGGACAATAATTCTGCAGCTGCACAAGCCTTTGAGAAACTGACGCGTGAATTTCCTCAAAGCAGCAATGCCCGCAAGGCCGGTGTCCAGCTGGCATTGATTTACTTCAACAATAACCAACTGGAGAAAGCTGCCGATGCCTATAAGAAAGTAATCAGCGAATATCCGGGAAGTGATGAAGCCAAGACTGCACTTCAGGATTTAAAATCAGTTTATATCGAACTGAATGATATTAATTCATATGCCAACTATGTCAATACGTTAGGTGGAAGTGTTCGTCTGGAAACAAGCGAGCAGGATTCACTCACCTATATGGCTGCCGAAAAACTATTTATGCGGGGTGATAATGAAGGCGCTCAACGCAGTCTGACCAAATATCTGCAATCATTCCCGAACGGTTCATTCAGTTCAAATGCCAACTATTATTTGGGAAGCATCGCATTCAACAAGAAAGACTACAAAGAAGCTGAGAATCACTTCAGAGCCGTTATTAAAAGTGGTGACACTAAATTCATGGAAGAAGCTGTAGCTCGCACTGCCGAAATACAGTATCTAAATAAAGACTTCACTTCTGCCGAACAAAGTTTCAAACAACTTCAAGCGATTGCAGAAAAGCCTGAAAACAAACAAGCAGCACGTTTGGGCATATTACGCTGTGCACAGCAGAATGGTAAATCAAAAGATGCCCTTCTTGCAGCCGACGAACTGCTGAAAGAAAGCAAACTTTCACCTGAAGTCAGTGTTGAAGCACGTTTGGCACGAGCTAAAGCTTACATTGATCTGAAACAGGAAAGCAAAGCTTTGGTCGATTTAAAAGAGCTCAGTAAAGATACACGTACTGTCCAAGGCGCTGAAGCCAAATATTTATTGGCACAACTCTATTATAATAGCAAGGACGATAAGAATGCCGAAAAGGTACTGATGAATTTCATTGAAGATGGAACGCCGCATCAGTATTGGCTGGCACGTGGATTTATCCTGCTTGCAGATGTGTATATACGACAAGGAGATGACTTCCAAGCTCGCCAATATCTCACCAGTCTGAAGAATAACTACAAAGCAGAGGACGAGATTCAAGGTATGATTGAAGACAGATTGGCTAAACTAAAGAAATAACAACGATGAAGACAATATATAACATAAAATTCTGGTGTGTAATAGCAGTTCTGAGCGCTGTTGCCACCGTAAATGCACAGGAAGACAAATCGAAAGATAAAAGTCTGAACCGCGAGATGACACTCGAACGCGAATATACGCCAACCGTTCAGGATGCGAATAAAGTCAACACGCTGCCGGTAGTCAAAGAACCGGAAGCAAAGAAAGTGCCTATCTCCTACTCGAACTTCGCCGTTGCCGCCAATCCGGCAAAAGAGTTTTCGTTGCTTCCTTCGGGAAACATCATGACTGATATGACTTATAATAAACGCCGCGGCTATCTGAACTTCGGTATGGGGAATTATATAAATATCAATGGCGATTTCGGATATCACGTTCTCAGTACAGACAAGGATATCATGAATCTTTGGTTCTCACATCGCTCAACTAACGGGAATGTAAAATATATAGACGTTACGGACTCTGAAAACAAGGTAAAAGCCAAGCTGAACGACAATATTGGTGGCCTTGATTTCAAACATGCGTTTGATAAACTATGGTTGAATATGGGAATAAAATATAACTATTCTGCCTTCAATTATTACGGTTATTATCCTCTCGTATATGACAAAGACTTCAACACCGATCTGTCTACTCCTAATATTTCTGACAAAACGACGAATCAGGTTTCTCAGGCATTCAAAGCCCATATTGGCGTTGCTTCAAAAGAAGAAAAGCTTCCTGTTAATTATATGCTCGACTTTGGTTTTACCAATATGGGATATAAATATGCGTTAAAGAAGGCTATTGATGGACCAACCGAACGCACATTCACGGCAAAGTTTGATTTCAACTCTCCATTTAATGGCGGTCAATTTATCGGCGTAAAAGGGAATATCGACTATTTCAACTACAATCTGCCACAGAAGAAAGACAGCATGAAAGCCGTTTACAACAACCATATCGAAGCTTTCCTTACACCGTATTATAAAGTTGAAGGAGACAACTGGCATCTTCAATTAGGAGCCAACGTTATGATTATCACCGGCGATAATGATAAGATTACTGCTTCTCCAAACGTTTCATTCGATGCCAATGTAAGCGACAAAACAGTGCTTTACGGTATCGCCACCGGTCATCTCTATTCGAACAGTCTTTATGAAACTTCGCTCGTCAATCGTTACA
Organism: Tannerellaceae bacterium; assembly: GCA_036734445.1. GTDB lineage: Bacteria > Bacteroidota > Bacteroidia > Bacteroidales > Tannerellaceae > Parabacteroides. The sequence continues at coordinate 30,605 of DAIMYP010000040.1, read as the reverse complement.
TCGATTTAGGCGGTGGAATGCTCCCATCACGTAACTGGCTGGATGCAAAGGTCGGTGTGAAAAGCACAGTTGCTCCCGGATTCTGGTTTGACTTGTTCGGTGGTTTGAAAAAGACCAGCGATGATATATTCTATGTTCCTCAATATTACTATAATTATAATTTCGTTAGCGTAAGCAAACCATTTCAAGCAAAGAGCACACAAGCCTACGGTGGTGTAAATTTCAAATACAGTTATCAAAATTTCATTGACCTCAACATCAAAGGCGTATACAATTATTGGAAAGTGACTGATCCTAATGATGCAACATATTCCACCACTGAATATAAAGCCTATGGCAAACCGGAGATGGAACTCACGTTCGGTGCAACCGTCCATCCAATCAGTCAGATTACCGCATCTGCCGAATATTATCTGGCAACAGGACGCTATAGCATCACACCATACGCTTCAAAAAACATAAAGATGAAAAATATCAATGAGTTGGATCTCACAGGAACTTATACATTGAACGATACCTTCGGCCTTTTCTTGAAGATGAACAATGTGCTTTGCCAAAAGTATGAGCTATACTATGGTTATCCATTGCAAAGCTTTAATGCTATGGTTGGATTCAATATCAATTTCTGAAATATCAAAAAATATATATGAAGAAATGGTGAATTTCATTCGAATGAATTTCCAAATACATTCGGATGCGAAAACCATTTCTTTCGAATGGAGTGAACATTTCATTCGAATGAAACGTCCGCTTCATTCGAATGTTTTTTTAGCGCTCCTCGATTCATACAAACATCGGAAATATTCTCGAAAAAATATATACGTTTTCCTGAACTTCTACGTTATAGCTACGTATGAATGACTAAGATTGAAACTAAAATGATTGAATATATTAAGGGCGAGATAGTTGAACTGACACCAACACAGATGATTATAGAATGTGGATGTATTGGTTACGAACTTAACATATCATTAAACACCTATAGCTTTTACAACGGTAAGTCAGAAGGAAAAATATACATCTACGAGGTGATACGCGAGGATGCACACTTACTATTCGGTTTTGCAGAAAAAATCGAACGCGAATTATTCTTGATGCTTATAACCGTTTCTGGAGTCGGACCGAATACTGCGCGCATGATCCTCTCTTCGTTAACACCGAATGAACTGGTACAAGCCATAGCAAACAGGGACGAAACATCGCTAACAGCAGTAAAAGGTATCGGACTAAAAACCGCTCAACGCATTTTGGTGGATTTGAAAAACAAGGTAAAAACAATGGATGGCTTCACTGTCGATGCTTCAAATATCCCAACGCAAGGGAACGGAGCTGTTGCCGAAGAAGCTGTTGCTGCTTTGATTATGTTAGGCTTTCAAAAAGCACCATCACAAAAGGCAGTGAACTCTATTCTAAAGGGTGCTCCTGCAATGACGGTTGAACAAGTAATAAAAGCGGCACTAAGATTGTTGTAAACAATTAATTGACATGTAATTGACAATTAATTTGTACGGATGAAGAAAAGAAAAATAAAATATTTTATATGGATTGCCGTAATCTTGTTCGGCACAGGCTTGTATTCGTTGAATGCTAATTATTTGACGTATACTTCTGCCATGCCTGAAATCGAACAGATTGATACTCCGCAAGATACGGTTCCTCACACGCGCTATCCTGTTGCCAAAACCATTCCTCAAAACTATGAAGACTTGAAAAAAGAGTCTCCGATAGACCTCAAAACACCGGATAACGTAAAAACAACTATCGAATATGATATCAAAACCGGAACTTATGTTGTTCATACACGACTGGGTGACACAGATTTAACTACACCTATGAGTCTGACACCCGAACAATACCAAGACTATAGTTTGCAAAAGTCCATCCAGGATTACTACAGACAAAAGAATGAAGAAGAATTCCAAAAATCAGCAACCAAGCAGTTCAACTTGACAGATATGGCTTTTGGAATCGGTGCGGCCGAAAAAATCTTCGGTCCGGGCGGTGTTCGCTTGAAAACACAAGGATCTGCCGAAGTACAAGTCGGATTAAAACAAAACAAAACAAAAAATCCGTCACTACCGGAACGAGCACGTAACCGTACGTTTTTCAATTTTGATGAGAATGTGCAACTAAATGTCCATGCCACGGTCGGGACAAAGATGAACTTTGACATGAATTACAACACCGAAACGACTTTCGACTTCGATTCCAAGAAACTGAAACTCGCCTATAAAGGTGACGAGGATGAAATAATCAAGTCAATTGAAGCCGGAAACGTTAGTATGAACACGAGTAACTCTCTGATCAACGGCGGTGCTGCATTATTCGGTATGAAAGCAGATTTGCAGTTTGGAAAACTGAGAGTCAACACTCTTTTGGCGCAACAGGAATCCGAATCAAAAACAGTCAGTTCCAAAGGAGGTGCACAAACAAAGGATTTTGAACTTACGGTTGACCAATATGATGAGAATCGTCACTTCTTTCTGTCGCAATACTTCCGTGATAACTACGAAAAGTCATTAAGGAGTCTGCCAAGTATCATCTCAGGTATAAAGATTACCAAAATTGAAGTGTGGATTACAAATAAAAAAAGTAATTACGACCAGGCACGTAACGTTGTTGCTCTCTCTGACTTGGGTGAACACAATCATATATACAACAACACTTTGGTTCAACCGTCGGGTTCATCAAGCATTCCGTACAACAGGGCAAACACACTATATAGCACATTGGTAAACAGTTATCCTGATGCACGCGATATAGGAAAAGTAACGCAAACCTTGAGCGGAGTTATGGTCAACGGCGCTGAATATGAAAAAGTAGAAAGTGCGCGACTCCTTGATGCATCAGAATATACTCTTAATTCACAATTAGGTTATATATCTCTAAAAACGCAATTACAGTCTGACGAAGTTTTAGGCGTCGCTTACAATTATACATATTCTGACGGTCAGACCTATCAGGTTGGTGAGTTCTCGACCGACAATGCCAACAGTACTTCATCTTGTCTGTTCATCAAAATGCTGAAAGGTACAACACTATCACCAAGTATGCCTTATTGGAACCTGATGATGAAAAATATTTATTCACTCGGCGCCTATTCAGTACAAAAAGAGAAGTTCCGTCTGAATGTTCTTTATAAAAGCGATAATACAGGTACCTATATCAACTATCTGCCCGAAGGAAACAAAGCTAATGTAATCCTGCTCAGAGTACTGAATCTGGATAACTTGAATTCAAACAATGAAGCGCATCCGGATGGTATATTCGATTATCTCGAAGGAATAACGATTTTAAGTGATAACGGTAAAATCATCTTTCCTGTTCTTGAACCATTTGGTTCTTACTTGCGAAAACAGATAGGTAATGATGCCATTGCAAATAAATATGTTTATCAAGAGCTGTATGATTCAACATTGACAAAAGCAAAACAGTTAACTGAAAAGAATAAGTTCATTTTACGAGGGCAATACAAAGCTTCTTCAAGTTCCGAAATACAATTAGGAGCTACGAATGTGGCACGTGGTTCCGTAAAAGTAACTGCCGGAGGTGTGACGCTTACCGAAAACGTCGATTATACGGTGGATTACACATTGGGAACTGTCACGATCCTCAACGAAGGTGTCATTGCTGCCGGTACACCAGTAAGCGTATCTTTGGAAAATCAGTCGACATACAATATGCAACGTAAGACAATGATGGGGCTGAACCTGGAATATCAACTCAACAAAAAGTTGACACTGGGTGGAACCATCATGCACATGTCTGAAATGCCTCTGACAACAAAAACAGCTTACGGTGAAGAATCAGTCAAAAATACACTTTGGGGAATGAACCTCTCTTACAAATCAGAAAGTCAATGGCTAACAAATATGCTCGACAAGTTACCCTTACTAACTTTGACAAAACCCAGTCAAATCTCATTCAACGCTGAATTCGCAGATCTGATTGCAGGTCATTATGAGAATAAAAATGCAGGAGGTTATTCTTATCTGGACGACTTTGAATCGACTCAAAGCAATATCGATATGCAAGACCCTTATTCTTGGCAATTATCGAGTGTACCTTATCAGGATGGCTCATCACAACTTTTCCCTGAAGCATCCTTTGCCAATAACATTGATTATGGTAAGAACCGTGCACTTATGGCATGGTATTATATAGATGGTCTTTTCACACGTCAGAATTCTTCTCTCCGACCTAAATCAATTGACAAAAATCAATTGTCAAATCATTATGTACGTGCCGTACAAATGAGCGAACTATTCCCAGAACGACAAACGACCATCAATGAAAGCAATACACTAAAAGTTTTAAATGTTGCTTACTATCCTAATGAACGTGGACCGTATAACTTGGATGCAGATAATATTAATTCCGATGGTACATTAATGAATCCGGACAAAAGGTTTGGTGGTATGATGCGTAAAATAGATCAAACCAATTTTGAAACAGCTAATGTAGAATACATAGAATTCTGGATGCTGGATCCATTTATATATAATCGTAATGTATCTGGTGGTGACATGTATTTTAACCTGGGTGAGGTTTCAGAAGATATTCTTAAAGATGAAAAGAAATACTTCGAAAATGGTCTTCCGGTCAATGGAGATACAACTCAAGTACAAACAACAGTTTGGGGTAAAGTACCTACACAACAGAGCACCGTATATGCCTTTGATAATACAAGTGGAGCTCGTAAAATACAAGATGTAGGTTTAAATGGACTTTCAAACGACGAAGAGACGACATTCCCGACATACAAGGAATATTTGGAAAAGCTGAGACAAAAACTATCGGGAGAAACTATCACGAAAATGGAAAATGACCCGCTCAAATTATCACCATTCTTTAACCCATCAGGTGATAAGTTCCATTATTTCCGTGGCTCTGATTATGATGCTCAAGAGACAGACATTCTTACACGTTACAAATATTATAATGGTACTGAAGGCAACTCTAAAGACATCAACGATTCGAATGAGAAATACAGTACTGCTTCCAAAACAATCCCTGATGTAGAAGACCTCAACCAGGATAATACATTAAACGAAAATGAATCGTATTATGAATACAAAATTTCTGTTCGTCCAAGTGATACTATCGTCGGTTCCAACTATATCGTAGATAAAAGAACAGCGATTGTAACACTGGCAAATAACACTACTGAATCTGTCACATGGTATCAATTCAAGATTCCAGTAAAGAATTATACTCGTAAGGTTGGCTCAATTAGTGATCTCACATCTATTCGCTTCATGCGAATGTATCTAACAAACTTTAAAGAGCCTGTTGTATTACGTTTCGGAACCTTGCAACTTGTACGTGGCGATTGGCGCACTTATGAATTAGATCTGTCTAATCCCAAAATGCCGCCAGCTGCTAAAGCTACACTAGATGTATCAACAGTAAATATAGAAGAGAACAGTGATCGTAAACCTGTTAATTACGTATTGCCTCCGGGCGTTACTCGTGTGCTTGATCCTAGTCAGCCTCAAGTACGTCAGGAAAATGAACAATCACTTTCTATGAAAGTAACCGACTTGTATCCATTGGATGCATGTGCTATTTACAAAAACACAAGCTACGACTTGCGCCAGTACAAACGTATTCAGTTATTCACACATGCCGAAGCGTTCCAGGATAATATTACAAACTTGGCAAACGGAGAATTATCTGTATTTATCCGTTTGGGTTCTGACTACAAGAACAACTATTACGAATATGAAGTGCCATTGCAGTTGACACCACTTAATGGCGTGTTTACTTCAGAAACTGTATGGCCGTCGGAAAATCTGCTGAACTTCAAGTTGGCTGTACTTACAAACTTAAAGCTGAACAGAAATAAAGCCAAGCGTGAAGGACAAAGCGGTGTTAGTTTTGCCAACGTCTACTCAGAATATGATCCGGACAACTCTCTGAACAAAATCAGTATCATTGGTAATCCGAGTCTGTCTGAAGTCAAGGCAATCATGATCGGTGTACGCAACAATTCGAAAGATAAAAAGAGTGGAGAAGTATGGGTTAACGAATTAAGATTAACCGATTTCAATGACGATGGAGGTTGGGCTGCAAAAGCAAACCTCAACGTTGCCTTGTCTGATTGGGGCACAGTGAATGCCGCCGGACAAGTGGAAACATCCGGGTTTGGATCTCTGGATCAATCCCTGACAGAACGACGAATGGAAGACTTCAAGCAATATAGTGTAGCCACTAATCTGGATTTAGGACGCGTGTTCCCGGAAAAGGCTAAAGTCAATATTCCGTTCTATTACTCATACTCAAAGCAAATTACTGATCCTAAATACAATCCATTGGATCAGGATATAACACTAAAAGATGCCTTGAACAATGTCGATACAAAAACAGAAAAAGACTCTATACACAGTTATTCCCGTACGCAATCGACTATCAAAAGTGTATCCTTCAATAATGTGCGTGTCAATATCAAAAGCAAAACGCCGATGCCTTATGATCCGGCGAACTTTACCTTTGGCTATTCTCACAGCGTGACAGATAATAAGAACCCGGAAACCGAATACGAAAGTACACAGGATACCAGGGCAAATATGGCCTATAATTATACGCCGTACTTCACACCTATTCAACCATTTAAAAAATTGAAGAAAAACAATGGTTATACGAAATATATCAAACAGTTCTCACTAAATCCCGCTCCATCAATCAGCTTCCAAACGGCTATGATGCGCAACTACTATGAGCTGAAACTTCGTGATTTGACAGAAGCTGAAACAGGTGTAAAGAATGATATTCCAGTCACTTTCAGTGAAAACTTCTATTGGGATCGGGCTTTCAGTTTGAATTGGGCTATCACCAACAGTTTGAATATCCATTTCACATCCGGTACTAACGCACGTATCGACGCTCCGTATGTTCAAGTAAATAAGAAACTGGATCCTGATTCATACAGATTATGGAAAGATTCTATCAAACAAAGTATAGCTGATCTTGGAACTCCTATGAAATACGACCAAACGTTCAGTGTTACTTGGCAGTTGCCTACACAGTTCATTCCAATTTTGGACTGGACCAACAACTCAATCAACTATAATGCTACGTATAACTGGGATCGTGGAGCTACATCAACAAGTTCTGACATCGAAATCGGCAACACAATCAAAAACCAACGTCAGTTCCAAATACAAAGCAATCTGAATTTTATTTCACTTTACAATAAGGTCAACTTCCTGAAGAAAATCAATCAGAAAGTAGGCAACTTGAACACGCCGAATGCCAATCCTCGTAATGGAAATAACCCTCCTAAAAAGATTGAAAAGAAAAAACTTGAGAAAGAAATCACATTGAGCAAAGACAGTGGAACAATTGTAAAGCATGGTATGTATACAAATAAAGTTTACATCACGGCTAGAGGTGCCAACGGTAAACTCTATGCTATAAAATATAAGCCTATCAATGTTACAGAAGTATTGATTACAACAAAAGATACAGCTCATCTGAAACTGACAATCACACCGGGAGCTTCTCCCAAAGAAGATATGACCAACAACGCTATTGAATATGGCACAAGGTTTCTGATGATGCTCCGACGTGTAAATATTCAGTTCTCAAACACGGCAGGTATGATGCTGCCGGGCTTCCGTCCAGAGATCGGCGATATGCTGGGACAAGGGCATTCTCCATACGGACTTACGCCTGGCGTTGGGTTTGCCTTCGGAAGCGTAAGCCGAAAATATATTGACGACGCATACAACAAAGGCTGGTTAATTGAAAGTACAGAAAGCAACTTGGATCCGGCAGTTATTAACAGTACAAAGAATCTCAATGTCCAGGCTGATCTAGAACCGATTCCGGGATTGAAAATCAATTTGACAGCCTTAAGAAATGATACACGAAGTACCGATGTACAATTCATGTATTCAGGCATGCCTGAACAGTTAGGCGGAAACTTCACTATGACGACAATTGCTATCGGAAGTGCATTGAGCAGCAGTGGAGATGCGAATAACAACTATGCATCCAAAGTATTCGACAAGTTCCTGTCCAACCGTGAAATAATTGCCCAGCGACTTGAACAACGATATTCTGCCCTCGGATATCCTGATAAGGGATTCATTCATGAACAAGGATTAGGTGGAAAGATTTATGACCCGGGCTCAGACAATGCCTACGGCGTAAGCCGTAATTCGGCGGATGTCATGATTCCGGCATTCATAGCTGCTTATACAGGTAAAGATGTCAACAAGGTAAGTCTTAGCGCATTTCCTTCGTTAAAGAACTTGCTTCCTAACTGGCGTGTCACCTTTGATGGTCTCACTCGAATACCGGCTATCCGACAACGACTCAAGAGTTTAATTTTAAATCATCAGTATCGCTGCTCGTACTCAGTAGGTTCATACACTTCATACTTGAATTGGGTCAGCGCAGGTCAAGATGATTTGGGATACATTAAGGCAACGCTCAACGACTACCCAATACCTTCATCGCAATATTCAATCGGAACAGTTAATATCACTGAAAGTTTCAGCCCATTATTTGGTGTTGATGCTACGCTGTTGAACAATGTGACCCTACGCGGCGACTACACGACTTCGCGTAATTTAAGCCTCAACACAACTTCTTACAATATTGTCGAAGCCTTGTCGAGAAAGATAACTATCGGGTTGGGATACAAAATGACCGAGTTCAATAAAGTTTTGAAGATGAAGAAAACCAGAGACTTCAGCAACGACCTGACTGTTCGTCTGGACTTTTCCTATAACAAGATGCAATCGCTTATCCGCAAGATTTCAGAGAACTTCACGCAGGCTACCAGTGGAAACGTAGCCAAAACCATCCAGTTCTCAGCCGATTATGGATTGAGCCGTGCATTGACAGTTCGTGCATTCTATGATATTCAGATGAACACACCTCTGATATCAAGTTCATCTTATCCGACATCCAATTCAAACTACGGCATAAGTTTCCGCTTCTCACTGTCGCAATAATATAATGTATACTGTCGAATCTTATAATTTATGCACGTTCAAGGAGCAAAGAATCTGACTGAAGGCCCAATCCAAAGGCAACTCTTCAACTTGGCGTTACCGATTATGGGCACCTCGTTTATCCAGATGGCTTATAGCTTAACAGATATGGCTTGGGTTGGACATTTGGGAAGCGCAGATGTTGCGGCTATTGGAGCTGTAGGTATCCTCACTTGGATGGCTAATTCTATTTCATTGCTCAACAAAGTTGGTGCGGAGGTGGGTGTAGGCCAAAAAATTGGTTCGCGTGATGAAGAAGGCGCACGTTCGTATGCATCTCACAATATTACCATAGCACTTCTGCTGTCGTTATTGCTTGGAGGTCTTATGTTTGCTTTTGCCTATCCTGTCGTCGCCATTTATAAAATGGAACCATCCATAACACTGAAAGCGATTCATTATTTAAGGATTGTAGCTAGTGCTTTCCCTTTCATTTTCCTCTCAGCAGCTTTTACGGGTATTCATAATGCAGCCGGGCAGAGCAAAACGCCTTTTTATATTAATGGTTGTGGTCTTTTGATGAACATGCTGCTTGATCCACTTCTAATTTTCGGATTCAATTATGGCGTAAGTGGAGCAGCTTGGGCAACATGGATTTCACAAGGCACCGTCTGCATGCTGTTTGTATATCAATTAAAAAAACGAAGCAAGCTCTTCGGTGGTTTCAGATTCTTCGCTCCTTTGAAAGCTGTTACTACAAGACAAATATTCAAACTCGGACTACCGGTAGCACTTCTGAACACCTTCTTCTCTTTTATTAACCTGTTTCTTGCGCGAACAGCTTCGGCATGTGGAGGACACATCGGTGTGATGACGCTCACCGGAGGCGGACAGATTGAAGCTTTGGCATGGAACACTTCACAAGGCTTCAGTACAGCTCTGAGCGCCTTTGTTGCACAGAACTATGCGGCGCAAAAAAAAGAGCGCGTTACTAAAGCTTATCACAGTACACTTAAAATACTAGCTATCGTCGGCGCTTTTGTAACCATATTGTTCATCTTTTTCGGCAGTCAGCTGTTCTCACTCTTTGTTCCAGAAGAAGCAGCTTATGAAGCTGGTGGCACTTACCTTCGCATTGATGGATATTCAATGATGCTTATGATGCTCGAAATCACAACGCAAGGAGTGTTTTACGGTACGGGAAGAACCACACCTCCTGCTGTCATCAGTATCACACTGAACACTTTACGAATTCCGCTAGCTTTATGTTTCATCGCTCTGGGATGGGGCATCAACAGCGTATGGTGGGCGATCAGCATCTCCAGTATGTTAAAGGGAATCGTTGCTTTCATTTGGTTCAGTGCCCTGCAGAAAAAAATTCTTTGAAAAGAGATTTTCCGAAAATGTCCGATAGAATGATAAGTCTTCAATAGCATGGACGATAGATCGATGATTAAATGAACGTTAGATTGGCGATCGTATGGACAATAAATTGCCAATTGCTAGTGCGGATCAACATCTATCATTCCTGGAATTGCACATTTATTGCTCAATTGTGCAATTACAATCAAAACTATATATATCTTTGCCCCCGCTTTTTTTAAAGACAAAGCACAGAACTAAAAAGTATAAACGAAAAAAGATTTTATGAGAAATGTAATTGTACTGGCATGCATGGCTATAATGCCCTTAACTCATGCCAAAGCGGAGGGATATCTGGTAAATGCTCAAAGTGCAAAGCAGTCAGGTATGGGACATGTAGGAACAGCGATGAAACTCGGAGCAGAGAGTATGCATTTTAACCCGGCGGGATTAGTATTTATGAACAAAAGCATCGACATATCAGCCGGCGTTTCGGGTGTTTTCTCCAAAGGGAAGTATAGTAGTTTATCGGACGAATACTTCGTTAAAACCGATAGTAAAGTTAGCACGCCACTATTTATGTACGCCGGATTCAAGATTTACGATAATCTTGCAGCCGGCGTAATGTTGAATACACCTTATGGAAGTTCCATAAAATGGGGAGACGACTGGCGTGGGGCACATCTTATTCAAGACATATCTCTCAAACTTTTCAATATTCAGCCCACTGTCTCTTGGAAAATAACGAATCGGTTAAGTGTTGGAGCCGGCCTAATGATGGAATATGGAAACTTCAACCTTAATCGTGCTCTGATAGCTCCCGGGGCAATGAGCGGGTTAGCGAACAAACTATTTGCAGCGAATCCGGCACTTGCCGCGTTGATTCCACAGGAACTTAAAACTGTGATTGTCAAATACGATAATGCTTCGGCAGCATCTGCAGGTCTGACAGGAGACGCGGGAGTAAGACTTGGTTACAATCTCGGAGCCATGTACGACGTCAACGACAAAATAACCATCGGTGCCTCTTACCGTTCAAAGGTAACGGCAAAAGTAAAAGAAGGAGAAGTCAATGTCAAATACGCCAATGAACTGGAATTCAAGGAACTGCTCAAAAGTGTAAATAGTCTTTTAAGCAAATTGCCTCAAGGTTCAGGAGTTCCTTCTAAGATTGAAGTTCCTTCTCTCGACAACGGAACATTCTCTGCCGAACTGCCACTGCCAAGTGTATTTAGTGCAGGCATTACCTATTATCCGACAAACAGATGGACCGTTTCCGGAGAAGTTCAGTTCAACGGATGGGGTGCTTACAAACAGCTGACGATTAAATTCAATCCTGATGAAGAACTGGGCAAATACAATATTAACGCACCAAAGAAATACAAAAACTCCCGCACATATCGCTTGGGAGGTCAATACGCTGCGACAAAACGATTGGATCTGCGTCTCGGTGCCTACTTTGACGAAACACCTGTCAAGGATGATTATCTGAATCCGGAAACACCAAGTATGAACAAACTCGGGCTAAGTGCAGGCTTGAGTTTCCGACCAATAAACAGTCTTTCCGTGGATGTTGCTTTCTCATACATCACAGGTTTTGGGCGCGACGGATCCTATACCGACAAAGATTTGCTTGGTCAACCGAGAACTTTCGGTGGTCACTACAACATCGCTGCTATGATGCCGTCGATAGGACTTTCGTATGCATTCTAAATTACGATAAATAAAAAAGGCAGGGATTTCCTTGCCTTTTTTGTTACAATTGTTATGATTTGTCGTAATTTTGCCGTACAATTGAAAATATTATAACAATAAGAATAAGATAATGGACAAATCGTTAAAGCGCGAATCCATCTGCGTACAAGGCGGATGGCAACCAAAAAAAGGCGAACCACGGGTTCTGCCTATCTACCAAAGTACAACATTTAAGTATGACACCAGCGAGCAGATGGCCCGTCTGTTCGACTTGCAGGATAACGGATATTTCTACACCCGTCTGCAAAACCCGACCAATGATGCAGTAGCTTCAAAAATTGCCGCTCTTGAAGGTGGTGTTGGAGCCATCCTCACCTCTTCAGGCCAAGCAGCTAATTTTTTTGCTGTATTCAATATTTGTGAAGCCGGCGATCACATCGTCAGCTCGAACTCTATCTATGGCGGAACTTATAACTTGTTCGGTGTGACAATGAAAAAATTGGGTATTGATGTCACTTTTATCAATCCTGATGATTCCGATGAGAAGATATCGGCTGCATTCCGTCCAAACACGAAAGTACTGTTTGGTGAAGTTCTTTCAAATCCTGGAATGGATGTACTGGATATAGAGAAGTTTGCAAAGATTGCACATAATCATGGTGTACCTTTGATTGTTGATAATACATTTGCCACACCAATCAACTGTCGTCCTTTTGAATGGGGCGCCGATATTGTCACCCACTCTACGACAAAATACATGGATGGACATGCTACTTCGGTGGGTGGAGCCATTGTTGACAGTGGAAACTTCGACTGGGATGCACAAGGCGACAAGTTCCCCGGACTTACAAAACCCGACGAATCCTATCACGGCTTAACCTACACCAAAGCTTTCGGCAAAATGGCATATATTACTAAAGCAACCGCACAATTGATGCGCGACCTGGGATCAATTCCTTCGCCGATGAATGCCTTCCTGCTGAATCTTGGTCTAGAAACACTCCATCTGCGTATGCCACAGCATTGCCACAATGCTCAGATAATTGCCGAATGGCTGGAAGCAGACAAACATGTTGCGTGGGTTAACTATCCGGGACTGAAGAATAACAAATATCATGCACTGGCTGAAAAATATATGCCTAACGGAACCTGTGGTGTCATAGCTTTCGGACTCAAAGGCACACGCGAAGATGCCATCCGCTTCATGGATCGCCTGAAAATGATATGTATTGTCACACACGTAGCTGACGCACGCACTTGTGTTCTGCATCCGGCAAGTCATACTCATCGTCAACTTTCTGACGAACAGCTTCGTGCAGCAGGCATTGCTCCGGATCTGATCCGCCTGTCTGTTGGTATCGAAAATGTAGATGACATACTGACCGACATCAAACAGGCTCTAAACGACTGAAAGGGAGCAGCTTGCGTATAACCTGCCTCAAATCTAGGCATACAGAAATACCGAACAGATTGACAGGCAAAAATTTTAACGGCGTGAACAAACCGACATATGGTTCCGTTCGCGCCGCTTTTATGTTATTGCTAATAACAATCGTATTCTCCTCTCCTTTCGCTATTTGCCACGTAACCAAGAATTATTTATTCTTCTTTTCATAAGAAATCATTCCTCATATCCATATAATTTTATAGCTTTGCAAACGTAACGGTTTCGGATCTCGCACTCGTGAGAAACGAATTAAAATGGGAATCGGGTGAAAATCCCGAACAGTTCCCGCTGCTGTAAGTTCCTGTCTATTAAGGCATCATATAGCGACACTCTTTAGCCACTGACCAGTTTGGTTGGGAAGGCGTCGCATAACGGAACAAGTCAGAAGACCTGCCATTACACAATTATTTTGCGACTTTCGGGTACAAGAGTTTGCAAAGAGTTTTCTACTGTTCACAGCTAATTCTGCACAGTCCGAATTCTTTTTGACATGCACATCATGTTGCCCTAAAGCGTGATTAGATATAAACCTAAAAAAGATATAAACAATGGGCAGTGCAGAAATTACAATCGTAAAACGTGATGGCAAAAAAGAATCCTTCACGATTGACAAAATCAAAAATGCTATTCGTAAAGCATTCCTCTCAGTTGGCGGTTTCGCTACAGAAGATGATCTAACCAACATCCTTTCGAGACTTCGCATCAACAACGGGATGAGCGTTGAAGAGATACAGAATCAAGTTGAAATAGCTCTCATGGCTGAACACTATTTTGCCGTAGCTAAATCATACCTGCTCTACAGGCAAAGTCATGAAGAAGACCGCGAAGTGAGAGATCGCCTGGAGTTCCTGGTAAACTATTGCAAAGCAGGCAATGCAGCCTCAGGCAGTAAATACGATGCCAACGCCAATGTAGAGCATAAAAACATTGCAACACTCATCGGCGAACTGCCAAAAGCCGGATTCATCCGTTTGAATCGTCGCCTTCTGACCGACCGACTCAAAGAGATGTACGGCAAAGAGTTTTCTGACAAATATCTGAAAATGCTGAACGGTCATTTCATCTATAAGAACGATGAAACAAGTCTTGCCAATTATTGTGCCAGCATCACCATGTATCCTTGGCTATTAGATGGAACCCTCTCTGTTGGAGGCAATTCGACGAAACCAACTAATCTGAAATCTTTCTGTGGAGGATTTGTCAATCTGGTTTTTATCGTTTCAAGCATGTTGAGCGGAGCTTGTGCAACACCAGAATTTCTAATGTATATGAACTATTTTATTGCCAAAGAATTTGGTAATGACTATTTCAAGAATACAAACAAGGTAGTCGATTTATCCATAAAACAGCGTACACTGGATAAAGTCATCACCGACTGTTTCGAACAAATCGTTTATTCAATCAATCAACCGACAGGAGCCCGTAACTTTCAAGCTGTATTTTGGAACGTAGCCTATTATGACCGTTACTATTTTGAAAGTCTGTTTGGAAACTTTCTTTTTCCTGACGGTTCACGTCCCGACTGGGAGTCGTTATCCTGGTTGCAGAAACGCTTCATGAAATGGTTTAATGCCGAACGAACGAAGGCAGTCCTCACCTTCCCAGTCGAAACGATGGCGTTACTGACAGAGAATGGGGAAGTAAAAGACAAAGAATGGGGCGACTTTACCGCCGAAATGTACGCCGAAGGTCATTCCTTCTTCACTTATATGAGTGACAATGCCGATTCATTATCTTCCTGCTGTCGTCTGCGTAATGAAATACAAGACAACGGATTCAGCTACACATTGGGAGCAGGAGGTGTTTCAACCGGTTCTAAAAGCGTACTGACCATTAATCTCAATCGTTGCATCCAATATGCCGTCAAAGGAGGAATGAATTATCTGGTTTATTTAGAAGAAGTGGTTGATTTGGTGCACAAAGTTCAATTGGCATACAATGAGAATCTCAAGGAGTTACAAGACAAAGGAATGATGCCGTTGTTTGATGCCGGGTACATTAATATCGGTAGACAATATTTGACTATTGGCATCAATGGATTAGTTGAAGCAGCTGAGTATCTAGGCCTTACCATTAATGATAATCCACAATATACTAAGTTTGTACAAGATGTATTAGGCATAATTGAACATTACAATAAAAAATATAGAAGCAAAGAAGTTATGTTCAACTGCGAAATGATTCCTGCCGAGAATGTCGGTGTAAAACATGCCAAATGGGATCGAGAAGACGGATACGTTGTACCACGCGACTGCTATAACAGCTACTTTTATATTGTAGAAGACGATTCGCTGAACATCATCGACAAATTCCGTTTACATGGACGAAAATATATCGAACATCTGACAGGAGGTTCCGCACTGCACCTGAATCTGGAAGAACATCTCTCCCAAAAACAATATCGCCAGCTGTTGCGCGTTGCTGCTCAGGAAGGATGCAACTACTTCACATTCAACATTCCAAACACGATATGCAACGATTGCGGGCATATTGACAAGCGATATCTCAAAGAATGTCCCGAATGTCACAGTAAGAATATTGATTACCTGACACGCGTTATAGGTTACATGAAGCGTGTAAGCAACTTCTCAGCAGCGCGTCAAAAAGAAGCTGCCCGTCGTTATTATGCAAAAGAACAAGGAGAAGTAAAATGCTGAAATATTACAACTATGACATTGTATGTCAAGAGATTCCCGACGAAGTGACTCTAGCCATCAATATTACCGGATGCCCGAACCATTGTCAAGGATGTCACAGTCCTTGGCTTTGGAAGGACACAGGCGAACCATTAACCGAAGAGTCGATGCATACAATCATTGATAAATATGCGTCATCAGTTACCTGCATCTGTTTTATGGGCGGCGACCAGGAACCTGAAAAAATAGAACAACTTGCCAAATTTGTTCATTCAACATGGCCTTCACTCAAAACAGCTTGGTATTCAGGACGCAGCAAACTACCTGAAGGATTCGGATATACTCAATTCAATTTTATTAAATTAGGTCCTTATATCGAATCACTGGGTGGATTACGATCTGCTAATACAAATCAACAACTCTACAGAATATCTCCTGAAAAATCGTTACAAAAGATCAAAATTCAGAGATAATAGCAGAAAATAAAAGTAAGTTTTCTGAAACAAACAGTCTTAACTTACCTTATCTTTGCTTCGTTGAACTTTAAAACAAATAAAAGATGAAACATGCAGGATTTTTAAGCGTATTGTTCGTTGCAGGAGCCATGATGCTCTCATGCTCGAACAACAAAGCTCCTGAAACAAAGGACGCTTACATGCAGCAGTATGAACAGTTCCTTTCAGAAATGGAGCAAAACAAAAAGGCATCAGATACTGATATGAAAGCAGAATCTGCCAAGTTTGATGAATTTTCGAAGACTTATTATGAGAAATTTAAAGATCAATTAAGTCAAGACGATCTGATGAAAATTGCTGCGTATAAAGCTCGTTATGCCAAAGCTGTTGCCGTACAGAAACTTGGTGAAGCTGGCGAAGCTGTTGATAAAACTTTGAACGGAGCTCAAGGTGCTGTTGACGATGCTCAAAATGCTGTCAATGATGCTCAGAACAAGGTCAACGAAGTTACTGATAAAGCCAAAGCTACTTCAGATCAGGTTGAAAAGACCGTTAAGGATACAAAAGCTGACGTTAAAGCTGTTGGCGACAAGGCTAAGGCTGTTGGCGATCAGGCAAAACAGACAGGCAAAGACGTTAAAGATGCATTGCATTCACTGAAGAAAAAGTAAGCATTCATGCGGCTTCTAAAATGTTAAAAAATTCATTCGAATGCGCGGACACTTTCATTCGAAAGAAAGGTTCATTTCATTCGAAAGAAATGGTTTTGCCATCCGAATGAATTTCCATATAAGACTAATTGTATTTTCAAATACAACTAATAGAAATCAGACCAAGACATAAAGAAAACAGTAATTCGTGACGGAGACCTTGACTTTTCCTTCTATCCATTTGGACATATCAACCGAATTATTTACTTTTGCTTCGATAACGAAATTTTAATATGAATACATATTCATCTTTCGTTCTACCATGAACCACGACTCCACGTAGAGAATGAGTTTTTGGTAATAATCATTTACAATTACTATAACATTAAATGTAATAAAAATGGAAGCGAAGTTTACTATTTCAGATGCATTCAAGACATCATGGAAATGCGTGAAATCACAGATTTGGGTATTGGCTGGCTTATTAATCGGATATACCATCCTATCTCTAATTCTCAGCTTATTAACCGGACCTACTCAAGGATCTTGGACAGGAGAGACTATTATTACGATCATTAATATTGTGATCGCTTGCATTTTTACATTAGGATATACCAAAAATATATTTCAGGCTCTGGATGGTGAAGAACCTCAGTTTTCAGCCTATGGTCAGGAGTCTCGTAAAATAATCAAATACTTTTTTGGAGAGATTCTCTTCACCGTCGTTTTCTTTATTGGATTGGCTTTGCTTATCATCCCCGGCATTTATATTGCCCTTAGACTCCAGTTCTTTACGGCGTTCATCGTTGAAGAAAACACCGGTATTATGGAATCGTTCAAACGCAGTTGGGCTATCACCAAAGGGCAAGGTCTGCCATTGTTCTGGGTACTGTTAACACAAATAGGTATTATGATTGTTGGGTTAATCTTATTTATCATCGGCATATTTGTAGCCATTCCTGTTATCTACATGATGTATTGCTACATTTACCGCAGACTGGTTGCATTAGAGACTAAACCTACAACAGAAGCACAAACTACAGAAGAACTTTCTCATGAATAAAACCTATAGAATAAAGGACATCGCAGAGATGTCAGGCGTTTCGACCGGTACAGTCGATAGGATCCTGCACAACCGTGGCAAAGTATCCGAAGAAGCAAAAGCGAAGGTAGACAAGGTCTTGAAAAAAATCAACTACCATCCGAACCTTATTGCACGGTCGCTTGCACTAAAAAAAAGGTATCACTTCATCGCTCTCATTCCAACTTTCGAAGAAGGCGAATATTGGGAGAAAGTATCTCAAGGCATTGACAAGGCCGAAGAAGAACTCTTCAGCTACAACGTCGATGTTGAACGGATGTATTTCAATCAATATGATAAAAGCAGCTTCGACCAATTACTACCCAACATTGAAGGAGCAGACTGCCAAGGCGTTGTCATTGCTACCTCCTTTCATGAAAGCGTATTGCAGCTGACGACACGACTCGACGAACGACAAATTCCGTATGTCCTGATTGATGCCTTTATCGAAGGCACAAACTGTATCGCTTATTATGGCACAAACTCCTATGATTCAGGATACATTGCAGGACGCTTACTTTTCGAACAAATTCATTCCAATGACAGTATAGCTATCTTCCGCTTCATCCGCAATGGTGAAATGCAGATCACCCAGGTCATGAAACGTGAAGAAGGCTTCCGAAATTATCTGTACAACCATAATTACGACGGCCGTATCTACTCCGTTCAGTTGCATGCAGACGAACCGGAAGAGAATCAGACAATCATAAAGCAGTTCATACAAGAGCATCCGGAAGTTTATATAGGCATCATGTTTAATTCGCGTGCACACCTGATTGGTAAGCATTTCGAAGAAATTGGCAAAAGCTTCAAGATAATCGGTTACGATGTGATTGATGCGAATGTTCATTATCTGGAAAAAGGCTTTATCACCCAGCTCATTGCCCAACGCCCGGAAGTGCAGGGATTCAACAGTGTACGTGCATTGTTCAGACATCTTGTCCTCAAAGAAGAGGTTGAGCAAATCAACTATATGCCAATAGATATTCTGCTCAAGGAGAACATCAAATACTACAATAATTATATTTAAAAGAAGGACTATATTTCCTTATAACAAATAAAAGTTTTATATTTGCATTCGCATGTGTGTACGAACACAAAGTTTCATACATGACTGATATATACATAACTAATATAATATAAGATGGCAAATTTATTTTCTGTAAAAGACAAAGTCGTAGTAATTACCGGCGGAGCCGGTATATTAGGTAGAGGAATTGCCGGACATCTGGCAGAAGAAGGCGCAATCATCGTTATCCTTGATCGGGCTGTTGAAACAGGCGAAAAAGTTGTCGCTGAAATAACAGGCAAAGGAGGAAAAGCATGTTTCTTCCAAACAGATGTATTGAACAAGGAAGTTCTTGAACAAAATAAAAAAGATATTCTTGCAAAGTATGGTCGCATTGATGCATTACTAAATGCAGCAGGAGGCAATATGGCAGGAGCTACAATTGGTCCGGACAGCAACATCTTCGATTTGCAGGTTGATGCCTTTCGAAAGGTCGTTGATCTGAATCTCTTCGGAACCGTCCTTCCGACAATGGTCTTTGCACATGTGATGGCTAGTCAGAAAGAAGGTGCAATAGTAAACTTTGCATCCGAAGCAGCTCTCCGCCCGCTGACACGTGTCGTTGGTTACGGTGCTGCCAAAGCAGCTATTGCCAACCTGACCAAATATCTGGCAGGCGAATTGGCTATCAAGTTCGGCGAAGGATTACGCGTCAATGCTATTGCTCCGGGATTCTTCCTCACAGATCAGAATCGCGCGTTAATGACTAATCCGGATGGATCTTATACACCTCGTGCCGAGTCAGTTATTGCACATACGCCATTCCGTCGTCTCGGTACGCCCGACGAACTGTTTGGAACAATACAGTATCTGATCAGTGATGCTTCCAAATTCGTTACAGGCACAATAGCTGTTGTCGATGGCGGATTTAATGCATTCTCTATTTAATCAATAACACCTATACATTATATATATGTATCTCTGCGAACAAACATGGCGCTGGTATGGACCCAATGATCCGATCAGCCTTTCAGATATCCGCCAGGCAGGTGCAACAGGCATTGTCAATGCGTTGCACCATATCCCTAATGGCGAAGTATGGACAATCGAAGAAATTCAAAAGCGTAAGAAGATCATCGAAGATGCAGGTCTGCGCTGGAGTGTGGTAGAAAGTATTCCCGTACATGAGCATATAAAGACTCAAACAGGTAATTTCCAACAGTATATCGAGAATTACAAACAAAGCATTCGTAACCTTGCCGCATGCGGCATCTACATAATCACATACAACTTCATGCCTGTATTGGACTGGACACGTACGGATTTGGCATACACTATGCCCGACGGCTCCAAAGCACTCCGCTTCGAACGTGCTGCATTCATGGCATTTGATCTTTATATTTTAAAACGCCCTGCTGCCGAAAAAGAATACAGCGACAAGGACAAAGCAATTGCCAAAGCTCGTTACGAACAGATGGACGAAGCCGAAATACATTTGCTTACACGTAATATGATTGCCGGACTTCCGGGTTCCGAAGAAAGCTTCACCCTGGATCAGTTTCGTGCAGAACTGAACCGATATAAAGATATCGATTCCGACAAACTGCGTGCGAACCTGATATACTTCTTAAAAGAAATTACTCCTGTAGCCGACGAAATGGGTGCTCGAATGGTTATACATCCGGACGATCCTCCTTATCCAATTTTGGGATTGCCTCGCATCATGAGTACTGAAGAAGATTTCCAAAAGTTGATCGAAGCCGTTCCGAACAAAAGCAACGGATTATGTCTTTGCACCGGCTCACTTGGTGTCCGTGCAGACAATGATCTGGCTGGAATGATGGAACGCTACGGAGACCGTATTGATTTCGTTCATCTCCGAACAACCAAGCGTGATGCCGAGGGCAATTTTTATGAAGCCTACAACTTGGAAGGTGATGTAGATATGTATGGTGTCATGAAAGCATTGCTCGACGTCGAACAGCGTCGTCACTACTCCATAGCGCTGCGTCCTGATCACGGACATCAGATGCTTGACGATTTGAAGAAAAAAACCAATCCGGGATATTCTTGTATCGGGCGCTTACGTGGACTCGCCGAACTACGCGGATTGGAAATAGGCATAGCACGCACACTCTACCAAAAGTAGGAGTTTGGCACGCATTGAAATTTAACAGTTCGAGAGGCTCTTCCTTATCAGAAGGGCCTCTTTCTTGTACAAAACCACCCGATTAGAAAACAAAACAAATCAAAAAAAATTAGAAGGATACGTAAAAGCGGCACCTAAAATGTTCCAACGAAAGAACTTTTTTCCTATATTTGTAACACTAACAAAAAAGAAAGATGCATAGATCACTTTACAACACAGCGTTACTTTTGATATCATGTATGACACTTTCATCATGTCAGACTCTTTTGAGATCGAATGATGAAACCACTGCATATAATGAAACAAACACAGTAACTGTATTGCCAACAACAAGTGATCCTCTTCCAATTACAGATTTTACTCCGCTTTTCCCCGTTGAACTCCAAGACAATAACATTGCTCAATCTCCAAATCAAGAAAATGCAATTTCACTTGCAGAATTCAGCGATAACGAAATGAATAATGTTGCTGTTGCCGATCCGAACCTGATAAACGAAAACAAATCATTCGTTCTCGATTTAGGTATGATTAAAGAATCCGATTATCGTTTTCCGTTGGCAGGTGCAAAAGTAATTTCTCCTTTTGGAGGAAAGCGTAAGCATCATACAGGCGTTGACCTGAAGACTTGTCCGGATGATACAATCGTTGCTGCATTCGATGGCGTTGTTCGCATGGCTAAACCTTATTTCGGTTACGGTAATGTAATCGTTATACGACACAACAACGGATTAGAAACACTTTACAGTCACAACTCAAAGAATTTTGTCAAACCGGGTGATGTAGTAAAAGCCGGTGAAGTGATAGCACTCACAGGTCGCACTGGCCGCGCAACAACCGCTCATCTTCATTTCGAAATACGTGTAAACGGACAGCCTTTCAATCCGAATTTAGTATTCAACTTACAAGACCGGGTATTAAACGACCATTGTCTGTTATTCACTAAAAAAGGTCGTAGTTTTGCTGTAAAATCAGTAGACTCAAAGAGCCGTTTGATGGCTGGAGAATATAGCTACCTGATTCCTTCAAAAGGTGCTTATTAAAAGATACTCATTAACCTGAAATGAGACCACTCCTGTATATCACTATTTCCTGTACAATCATTACGCCTTGTTTTGCAAAAAAGACTTTGCGCCCGAACGTTATTCTTATTTATGCAGATGATTTAGGGAGAGGAATGCTTTCGCATTATGGACAAAAACAATTCACAACTCCGCATATTGACAGTCTGTTCCGTTGCGGAACCGGCTTCGAAAATGCCTACGGCTGTATGGTTTCAGCAGCTTCACGCGCTTCATTACTTACCGGATATCATGACTGCCGGATGCAAGCTAAAGACAAATGGATTATTTCACCTTCAGGAAAATACATCACCCCTCCAATTTATCAGGAGGCAACAAACAAGATTGACAAATCAGTCTTATTACATTCTGAAGCGGAAATCAACAAGAATGATATCATTCTGAAATCCGGCGATCTGTATTTGCCCCAAGTATTCAAACAAGCACAGTACGTAACAGGAGAAATAGGAAAATTGGAATGGGGCTGGACAGCCACACGTAAACAAATGAAAGCACATGGTTGGGACTATTACTACGGCTATCTGGATCATGTTCGTTGCCATGGTTTCTACCCTCCATTCCTATTTGAAAATGATTCCATTATTCAGATTGAAGGCAACACCCATAATAATTGTGCCAAGACGGGAGAGCCTGAAACAGAAGCTGTTTTTCAAGCACGCTGGAATATGGATGGAAAGAAAGTCTATTCGCAGAGGCTTTTCGAAGAAAAAATAAAAGCCTTTATTGAAGCCAACAAAGACACCTGCTTCTTCCTTTTTCATCCGACACAACTGCCTCACGGTCCGGTAATGATCCCCGAAGTCAACGCCGAAGTGGCCAATAATAGCCATCTAACTCAGATTGAAAAAGAATATGCCTCTATGGTTAAGATGCTCGACGATCAAGTAGGAATGATCTGTGATGAAATCCGCCGACTCCATCTAGAAGACCGTACAATAATTATCTTCGCATCAGACAACGGTCATGAAATTTACTATTCACAGGCAGGCAGGATCAACAAAGTATACAGTGATACAAATGGAAAGACATTTGACAATCAGACATATAAATACAGAAGTGTTTTAGCCGGAGATATCTTCGACGGAAACAACGGCATGGCCGGATTGAAACGTTCCAACCTCGAAGGCGGAATACGTGTACCTTTGGTTTGGAGCGGTGCCGGTATTCCTCAAGGCAAAGTATGCCACGAAATCGTTTCAATGTATGACCTGATTCCAACCTTTGCAGAAATGCTGAATGTAAAACTACCGGCAAAAAAGTCAGGTATATCTATCCAACCTCAGATAAAAAAAGAAAAAGCACTGCCTAAAAAACGATACATCGTCTTCTCTTCATACACCGGAGCTGCATTAATTACCAATGATGGATGGAAAATCCGCCGAATAAATCATACCACCGAACTTTACAATATTCGTCGCGATCCAGCCGAATACAATGAATTATCCAAGCTTTATCCCGCTAAGAAAGCTGTTCTTGAAAAACTCCTTCTCAAAGAATGTGCCGGTAATTGGGAAAATGGTCTTTGCCAATACTGATCAATGTTCCAAAAAGAACTTAATGTTCAGAAGAGACACCGATCTCTTCAAAAGGTATGGCTTTCATTCCCAACGGCCGAAGATACTCCAATGAACAGAATTTCTTGACATCAGTAATAGGCGTATTCACCGTTATCTGCCTGTTATTCGACAATACCAGTATTTGATTATCCCGCTTTTCCTTATTGACAACCGGTGTGTTGATAAGCAAATTGTTACGAACAGTATTCAAGTTTGTATTCTCTGAAATATGTTTTATTTCCGGCCAACGGTTCAAATACAGAGGCGAATACATATCCGTCACTTCATGGATACGTTTCTGTTGCAGATCTGATTTGAAATTATTATTCCAATTATCCTGCGCCCAAACATTATGGGTAATAGCATAAGGACAATCAATAAAAAGATTATCTTCCACCACATTATCTTTACCACCATTCATTTGAACCCCACCGAATTCATGCGAACCGCATTTGAAAAACACGTTACCATAAATCTGCACACCACTGATCAGATCATCCAAACGAACACCTGCAGCTCCACACAAGGTGCCACCGGTAATATCATGCCAATAATTATATCGAATAATCAGGTCACGCATGGCCAAATCAAAGAAGGTATCAATACCACCCTGATCATCAGACTCGTAAACGACATGATCGACTTCATTAAACTGAATGATGATATTATTTCCATCAACACGCAAAGCAGATGAAGGTGCATCGCTAAAATGATTGTTTGTAACAACCAAACCACAACCATCAAAATAAACAGCCGGGTGATATGTATGGATATAATGACTGAAACTACGGACGATATTCTGCTCGATTAGAAGATTAGCCGGCGTAAGTGTTGCCCGATCTCCTCCGTTGGCAATAATTCCACCGGCGCCCAGATTCTGCAATAAGCAATAAGAAAGGATATCCTCTTTACAGCTATCCAGATGGACAGCATCGACGCCCAATTCTTCCATACAGCATTCGGTCAGCGCACAATGATTCGTATTAGCAAGTAAAAGTCCGCTTCCTCGTGATCCCTTAAATGTTAATCCTTCGAACGTCATATACGAGCAATCCTTGGCCTCCAGCATAAACGGTATATTCGTGTTGGTAAGTGTTACAACAGCTTTTGACGGATTGATACCCTTTGGTGGAAACCAATAAAGTTTACCTTTAGTTCTATCCAGATACCATTCGCTAGCACTATCCAATTCGCATAAAAGCCCCACGCCATAATAGCGCAAGCTGTCTTTATACGTCTCTGTATAAGGTTTTTCCAGATTGAACAGATGATTTTTCGTATCAACCTCAGTCGAGAAATAATTATCACGCCAATCCCAGAACCAATAACCATGGAGTTTGAAATCCTTCTCATTCGCCCAACGGTTGATTCTCGAATCACAATATTCAACGATACCCTCTTTCGTGCCCTTATGACCGGACCATACTTTTTCCGTAGGCGTTGCACCACGAGCTTTTCCCGTATAAGTAAAACCACAATTCGGCCAACGCGCCAATGTCTGTAATGAGCCGTTGCAATATAAATCGGGACGATTAACATCAGATACAGCTTTGCCGAAATCGGTAACACCACAAGACTTCAAGTCAACCACAACGATATGTTTTGCTACATCTTTCGAGAGGCGTTTAGCAACAGATGCATCTTTGAGCGGTTTCCAATTGGTCAAGGCAACGCTTCCACTAAAGACAGGCTTTTCATTCTCTGCAGCCCTGAATATAACCGGCGCCGCTTTCGTTCCACTAGCTGAAGACGGAACAGTTATGGTTTGGGTAACAGGATAGCTTCCTCCACGGAAAAGCACCACCACAGGTTTCGAAGGCGATTCTGCGCGCGAAGACACAACAGTCTTCACAGCTTGTTGAAAACTCTTAAACGGAGCCATTTCTGTTCCTGTACCTGAATCATTTCCTTCCGGTGAAACATAGATTTTTAAAGTATCTGTTGTCTGTGCAATCATCCAGAAGCATGAAATCAATCCCATGAATGTCAATACAATTCTTTTCATCTTCAAGCAATTTATCATATCATAATTCTAAAACTCTACAAAAGACTACAGCATTAGTGCTTTCCGGTACTCGCTGTCACGGTTATTTATTTCAATCAAACATCGCATCTAAAAAAGCTATGCCACTCTTCGTCTTGAATATCTTCTGACGAACGGAGGCAACAGCGCTCTTTTCGATCTTATCTTCATAGATGTTGACAAGAAAATCCGCTTCAATCAGAATCTGATAATCAATCCCATCAATGTTCGAATAAGTATGATGATGACCGACCAGCCAGCAAACGCGAGCTATCTGTTCATCGGTGTAACCACCCACTCTTGTCAGCAGCGACTCAGCTTCGCGAGGTCCTTCCTGTTCCTGCAACTTCCCGTCGCAGCGACCATACTTCTGTTCACTGATATGGATACCGATATCGTGCACTATAGCAACTGTTTCCAAAACGAATAAAGTATCCTTATCGACATTTTCCAAACGACCGATAACGGCAGCGAAATCATGCACTTTGATAAAATGCTGTATCCGCATCGGATCGCCTTTGTCGTAAGCAATCATTGCTGCAATCAATCCGGCATGTTGTAATTCCATATTACTTATTACTATAAACTAAAACTTGAAATATTTTTCTCTGATCGGTCTGTCCAGCATGGCAGATGCGGCATTATCGCCAATAAAATCTTCTTTCACCGGATCCCAATGCAGTTTAGAGCCGATCTTCACAGCTATCAGTCCCAACTGGCACATGGAGATGGTCCGATGCGCCGTTTCCAAAGGTTCAAGCGATGGCTTTCCTGTCTTGATGGCATTCAGGAAATCCTCCTTATCAGAAAGCAAATCGCGTATTCTCATCTCGTTGGCACCAACTTCTGAATTCAATATAGCATCCGAACTAGCTGTCAGCTTATCGGGATATTCAATCTCTACCCATCCTTCTGTTCCTTCAAAACGTACATACGGACGTTCGATCTTGAAAAACATCTCTACTCCACTGGCATAGGTATAATGAATCTCAAAGCGGTTCATCGTGTTCCACAAACCTTTATCGAAATCGCCGCTCCCTTCAATCTCCACCGGACCGGTATATTCGGTATTGTTTCCCCATTGGGCAATACCCATCAGATGAGCTCCCCAATTGGAAATCATACCATTGCAATAACTATCCACACGCATCCAACCCGGGCGGCCGTAGGCTTTACGGGCATGCACGCGCTTTTCGGTATAAGGCGCTTCCCAAGCCGGACCCAGCCACATATCATAATTTAATTCTTCCGGAACAGGCATCGTCTGTTGAGGCGGAAGGGCGCTCCCGTTCAGTTCTGCAGGAACGGCCAGATAGATGCGCTGCACCTTTCCTATTCGTCCGTTGCGAACCAGTTCAACGGCTCTCGAAAACTTCGGTAAAGTTCTGAACTCGCTGTCATTGCGAGTAATCACCGGATGCTTTTTAAGTACTTCTACCAATCGACGTCCATGAGCGATACAGGTAGAGATTGGTTTCTCCAGGGAGACATGTTTCCCGGCTTTTGCTGCTTCAATGGCGATAGGCACATGCCAATGATCAGGCACTGAAACCATTACCGCATCAATCTCCTTCGATGCCAGGACCTCACGAAAATCAGAATATGCCTTGCAGCCTTTATAAGTAAAACCATTACGTTTGGAATAACCCTCATTCACCTGTTTGACCGCATTATCCAACCGCCATTTATCCACATCGCAGACGGCCAATATCTGTCCTGCTTCCGATTTCAGAAACTGGGGAATATTGGGATTGATAGCCTGTCTTCCGCAGCCAATCATCGCCACATTTATGCGATTCGAAGGAGCTTCTTTTCCAAAAACGTATGAAGGTACGATAGTAGGCAGCACCATTAGTCCGAGTGTTCCCACTGTAGATTTCCGTATAAATTCCCGACGTGTTATCATTGCAATTCTATTTCGTGTTTCGTTATTTAATAACCTTGATTTTCAGATTCCGATAATTGATGACGCTTCCGTGATCCTGAAGCAGAATATGCCCTTTATCATGCAGCCCGTAACCAGGGACATCCTTGAACTTACTTTTACTGATCCGATCTTTAAAATCTGCACTTGTCCTGTCACATTTCATCACCAACTTACCATTCAACCAATGTTCAATATGCATTCCATCGAAAACAATCATGCTTTCATTCCACATGCCTATCGCATTGGCTTTCTTTTCAGGCGAAGGAGCATACAGTTCATATAAAGCGCCCAATGTATGGAAATCGTTCGGTTTCATCAATCCAGATTGCATCCATTCGTGATGCATATCATCCAGCAACTGATACTCAAGGCCATAGCCATATCCCGGATCACTCTTTACACCTTCCTGAACATTGTATTTCACACCGCTGTTTCCACCACGGGTCTTCATGTTCCATTCCCATTTCAAGATAAATTTGGAATACATCTTCTTCGTGATGATATCGCCCACATCAGGTGAACTGCTGCCTCCTTTCACATCGGCAATCAAGGAATTATCCTCCACCCGCCAGCCGTGTTTAGGGAGATAAGTTTTTCCGATGCCCCGCCATTGGTCAGCCGATTTACCGTCAAACAGCAATTTCCAACCCTCTTTTTTCTCCGCAGAAGAAAGAGTATTCAAAGGTTCGGCATAACGCTTCTTGAATTCTTTCCAAGCTTTTATCGTTTGAGGCAGATAATTTTCCGGACCTCCCTTCAAGTTGTAGCATTGTATTCCTATCGGACCTTTATAGCCTTTGTCCACAAGCATTTCCACGAAGCGATAGCAATCGAAAGAGCCTTCCCCAAGCGGTCTGATCAGCTGTGTCCAATCCATTTTCTGCGTATCGCCGCTATCTGCGCCATTGATAGAAACGACAAACAATTTGGGCAACGTCATCTCGACCGTACGCGTCAGATCATCTTCAGAAGCGGTGCGCAGATAATGACACAAATTGAGCACTGATCCGACATTATCGCGATTTGCTTTGGTTGCAATACGATAGGAATCATCTGCCGTCTGCACCAGAAAACCGATATGGTGATAGATGGCTATCCGAACACCGTAAGGCTTTGCATAATCAGCAAGTTGCTGCACGATACGGACGATCTTCTCATCGGCAGCCGGATCAGACGGTTTGAACTTATCCGAATGGAAATGCGCCCATAAGATTATGCCGGTGCCTTTCAGTTTTGGAATCACCTCTTTCCATGAAGGCAGATAGGGTTCATCCTTGTCAATATCAATGCCCATGTAATCCGTATAGACACGCAGGCCTTGTTTGTTCATTGCTCCAACAGCATCCAGAAGCCCATTTGTTTCCCGCTGCTCAATGCCGTCATAGCCCATCAACTTTAAAAGACTCGCTTGTTGAGCGATAGACATCGTGTCCAACCCTCTTTTATTCAATGCATTATTAAACACGAATAATGGATTCGTGACCTGTCTTTTGTTTTGAGCAAAATTCGGGATTGAAATAATACTCATCAGACAAATCAGTAGCAGTAATTTATATGCTTTCATAACGAACTGTTTAATAGACCTTGCCATACGATTACAACAAAGATAACCATTTCTGTACAATTCACCAACAGGAATAACTTTTAGAATTCCTTCATCAACAGCTAACACTTCAAAACGGCAATTGTAAATAATAGCCAATGAACCAGTCCGATATGCCCTTCCTTCTGATCACTGTCCGAAAGTCTCGAAATAATCACCCGAGGCAATCGCAAATAAGCTATCTTAAATTAAAAACAACCAGTAAAGTATTGATTATTAGCACTTTATAATACTATTTATTTCATAAATAAATATATTTTACATTTTAATAGTAAACATTTTGGTCAGCGAAACAGATTGATTTACAATCCGTTACAACCGATTTAACAAATGTTTTAGTCAGACTATATTATATAAATAAAAATATATATAAATATAAGAGGCCTGCGGCTCCTTTTCAAACGGCGAAGAAGAAATCCAATGATTCCAACCTCGCCCAGAGGGTACAACAATCCTTTCAGAACCTCAGATGAAGCTCCGCAATTCAAACTAACTGATTGCTGCATAACATGATTCGCGATAATTGTCAAGAGGCTTACACCTCACGACATGCACGGATCGTTAACAATAACATTAGTCGGTAGGACCTCTTCGCCAAGAAGTCCATATAAAGTTGTCTACCAGAGCAACTACCAATCCGCTAGCGCTAGTGCAGGCAGATAATCACCTCCGTGAACCTCCAGATATTTCAGAGCGAACCTTCGACCTTTGGCCTTCGGGAACGAACGTCGTTCTTCACTATCCGTACGGCGTCAGTGAGACAAACCGTTATTACAAAAAAAATCCCTATTAAAAAAGTATACACTTTCAGTGTTCAAAAGTATATACTTTTAGTATACGAAAGTATATACTTTCACCCCTCAAAAGTATATACTTTTAATACTCTAAAGTATATACTTTACGAAGATAAGCATTCTTTTTTATACACACAAATTGATGTATACTGGATTTAGTTGACAGTATTATTGTTTAATACTATGTAGGTTGA
>DAIMYP010000039.1:30965-37721 GCA_036734445.1 Tannerellaceae bacterium | reverse complement strand
ATATTTAATGAATAAATACTACACCATATATTAAGCTCATTCGACAATTCAAAGCTATACGTTGATATTTAGACCTTATGTGATTTAACAAAATTACAGCTATTGGGATTGTTGTTCGCCTCATATTTACATTTTTAATGTTTCATAATTACAATAGATTGAAATCAATGTACTAAATTCACAAATTGTGATTTTGGTATAGAGGTTTTGTGTTTTGTTATCTATTATTTTATAGCTTTATGAGAATTACGTAATTTTATGTATGAAATTTTTCTGCCGGTTATTCTATTCTTGCTTTTTATTCTTACTTTTGGGATGTTTTAATTCTAACAACTTTCAATATATTAATGTATGTCTAAAAAGAATCTATTTATTCAGTTAGCCGTTTTATTTCTTTTATCGATAGGAATGTGTTCGGCTGCAACTCCTTATAAATACGAGACGGTGCCTAACGACCCGATGAAAGCTCGTATTTATACCTTAAATAACGGTTTGAAAGTATATCTGACAGTGAACAAGGAAACACCTCGTATTCAGACGTATATTGCTGTACGTGTAGGTGGTAAATGTGATCCTGCCGAAACTACCGGTTTGGCTCATTACTTTGAGCATCTGATGTTCAAAGGAACACAGAAGTTTGGAACTATGAACTATGCAAAGGAGAAACCGATGCTTGACCAGATCGAACAGCTCTTTGAAGTTTATCGGAAAACCAAAGATGAGACAGCTCGTAAAGCGCTTTATCATCAGATTGACAGTGTTTCGTATGAAGCCTCAAAAATCGCTATTCCGAATGAATATGATAAACTGATGTCGGCAATAGGCGCTACAGAAACGAATGCTTATACCGGTTTCGATCAGACGGTGTTTGTTGAGGATATTCCTTCCAACCAGGTTGACAACTGGGCAAAGATTGAAGCCGACCGCTTCGAGAACTGCGTGATCCGCGGATTCCATACAGAGTTGGAAACCGTTTATGAGGAGAAGAATATGTCATTGACACAAGACAGTCGCAAGGTGTACGAAGCTGTGTTGAGTTCGCTCTTCCCGGATCATCCTTACGGAACGCAGACTGTTCTGGGAACGCAGGAAAATCTGAAGAATCCATCCATCACAAACATCAAGAAATATCACGATATGTGGTATGTTCCTAATAATATTGCTATTTGCCTTTCGGGCGATTTGGATCCTGAAAAGACGATTGCCACCATTGATAAGTATTTTGGTCAACTGAAACCGAATCAGAATCTGCCGGCACGCCCAGCCATTCATGAATCGCCTATCAAAGCACCGGTAGTAAAAACTGTCGTTGGCGTTGATGCCGAGAATATTACTGTTGGATGGCGCTTCCCGGGAGCAGCTTCTCCAGAACAGGATCTGTTGGATCTGACAAGTGAGATCCTTTATAACGGACAGGCAGGATTGATAGATGTTGATTTACTTCAGCAGCAAAAAGTATTAAGATGCTCTGCAGGTACTTATGGCACATCCGATTACAATGCTTATGTAGTGATGGGTTATCCGAAAGAAGGACAGACTTTGGATCAGGTAAAGGATTTGATGCTTGGTGAGATTGCCAAACTGAAGAAAGGCGAATTCAAGGAAGATCTTCTGAAAGCTGCCATGAACAATTATAAGCTGGCGCAGATGCAACGTTTGGATAATAACTCCAGTCGTGCCGACATGTTTGTGTCTTCTTTTATTGATGGAACCCCTTGGAAAGATGAAGTTGACAAGTTGAGTCGTATGAGCAAGATTACGAAACAGCAGATTGTTGATTTTGCCAACAAATATTTTGGTGATAACTACGCGGTTATCTATAAGAACAAAGGACAGGACTCAACCATCAAGAAGATGGAAAAGCCTACTATCACTCCGATTGTTATGAATCGTGATAGTTCAAGTCTGTTCCTTCGTTCGATACAGAATTCCAAAGTAACACCGATAGAACCTGTATTCCTTGATTTCAATAAGGATATGCAGAAGCTGGCGGCAAAATCGAATATTCAGGTTTTGTATAAGAAGAATCCGACTAATGATCTCTTCACTCTGATGTATGTATTCGACATGGGCAATAATAACGATCGCGCTATGGGAACCGCTTTCGAATATATGAAGTATCTCGGAACATCCACCAAGAGTCTTCAGCAGATCAATGAGGATTTCTATAAACTTGCCTGCTATTTCAATGTTTCCCCGGGATCAGATCGTACGTACGTTACTTTGTCCGGTTTGAACGAGAATATGCCTGCCGCAATGGCTTTGTTTGAAGAACTGCTTGCTGATGCACAGGTGAACAAAGACGCTTACACGAATCTGACCGCTGATATTCTGAAGAAACGTTCGGATGCCAAACTCAATCAGGCACAGAACTTCAATCGTTTGATTCAGTATGCTATCTGGGGTCCGAAATCGCCTACGACCAATCTGTTGAACACAACAGAATTGCAGCAGTTGAATCCTGACGAACTGGTTGCACGCATCCATAAGATCAATACTTATCAGCATAAGATTCTTTATTATGGTCCTGACGAACCCGCTGTATTATTGGCTACAATCGCCAAATACCATAAAGTTCCGGCTTCGTGGACACCGGTTCCTAAAGAAACGGAGTTCAAACAGCAGCAGACAGAAAATGCCAAAGTGCTGTTGGCTCATTATGATGCAAAGCAGATTTATTTCTCTGCCATCTCCAACCGCGGTGAGAAGTTTGATGTGAATGTTCAGCCTACATTAAATATGTATAATGAATATTTCGGTGGCGGCATGAACAGTATTGTATTCCAGGAAATGCGTGAATCACGCGGACTGGCATATTCTGCCGGTGCATTCCTGATCACTCCTTCTAAACTGAAATATCCCGATTATGTTTATCGTACGTTCATCGCAACTCAGAATGACAAGATGATCGATGCCATGAAGGCTTTCGATGAAATCATCAACAATATGCCACAGTCTGAAAAGGCATTCAAATTGGCTAAAGATGCAGTGATCACACGTTTACGCACCGAACGTATAACCAAAGACAATGTGCTCTGGTCATATCTTAGTGCTCAGGATCTTGGTTTGAATGTTGATATGCGCAAGGCTTTGTA
The DNA here is from genome assembly GCA_036734445.1 of Tannerellaceae bacterium. GTDB lineage: Bacteria > Bacteroidota > Bacteroidia > Bacteroidales > Tannerellaceae > Parabacteroides. Next base: position 34,626 of record DAIMYP010000039.1, on the reverse strand, counting down.
CGAACAAGCTCCGTCGATGACATTGCAGCAGATCAAAGCCTTCCAGGAAAAGTGGGTGAAGAATCGCAAGTATGTTTATTGCATTCTTGGTGATGAGAAAGATCTTGATATGAAGGGCTTGGAACAGTATGGTCCGGTTCAGATACTGACACAGGAAGACATATTCGGTTATTAATCAAGATAACATCTATAGAAATTAACGAGCAGATATTTGTTTGAATTCTTGACAACAGGCTCAGCGAATATCTGCCCCTTTACCATTATCAGATAGATATCCAATAAAGAGAGGACCTTTTAAATTCGTCAATTGATTTGTTCAATCGACCATTTAAAAGGTCCTCTTTTTGTTATTTCGTTTATCCGGAAATTCTTCTTGCTTGAAACAAGCCTTTAATTATTTGAGATATCCGGCTTTGTCCACTTGTTTAATCCAAAGTGTTGCCATCCGGTTATGTCCGGCAGGAGCGGGATGTATTCCGTCCCAGATCCAATAAGTATTTTTTGATGTCGGATGTTGTTTGATCAGTGTATCAAACATGGTATTGTAAGGCAGATATACAGCCTTGTAATCTTTGGCAATACGTTCAACGATGGATACACATTGGTTGATCATCTCGATTCTTTTCGGATAAGTCTCATTGTTTATGCTTCCGATAGGTTCAACGAATGGCGCACAGAGCACGAACTTCATATTCGGATTCGATTGCAGTGCCTCGTCCAGCAGTTTGCGGTATGTTTTCTCCCAGCCAACGAAATCAAAAGGTTCTTGTACTTTCTCTCTGAGATAATGGTTCACGTCGTTGGTCCCGATAAGTATGGACAGCACATCCGGTTTCATGTCAATCACATCACTCTGCCAGCGTTTTTCCAAGTCGACCAGCGTGTTGCCCGAGATGCCGCGATTGAAGAATTCGTATTCCTTCTCCGGATAATTGCCCTGATAATAGGAAGCGCAGAAATAAACGTATCCACTTCCCAATACGTGATTCTTATCCCATTCTTTAGCTTTGCGTTCGGCAGACGATTTGCCATCCAGGCGCGCCCAGTTGCTGTCGGTTATTGAATCGCCCATATAAACCACGCGCTGTCCTTTTTTCTCAGTCGATGATAGTTGAAAAGCGATGCAACACATCAGTGCTGCGATGATTAAACTTTTTGTTTCCATGATGATATTATGATTTTCCTTCCAGCAGTTCGTTTTCTTCCACTTCCTTGACTTTACGGAAGAGGTCGGAAGCGAAGATAAAGTCGTTGAGCGCTTTATTGTCGGAAGTGATAACTTCATCTTTGTTGCCTTGCCATTCTTTCACGCCCTCTTTGATGAATATGATATTCTCGCCGATATTCATCACTGAGTTCATATCGTGGGTGTTGATGATGGTCGTCATGTTGTACTCTTTGGTGATGTCGTGAATCAGATCATCGATGAGTAAGGCAGTCTTCGGATCGAGTCCGGAATTAGGTTCGTCGCAGAACAGATACTTGGGATTCAAGGCGATAGCACGTGCGATAGCTGCTCTTTTCATCATACCGCCACTGATTTCCGACGGATAAAGATTGCCCGCATCCGAAAGGTTCACACGGTCCAAACAGAACTGCGCGCGCTTTTGTCTTTCTCTGGATGATTGCTTTGAGAACATATCCAATGGGAAGGTGACATTCTCGAGAACCGTCATACTGTCGAACAATGCTGAACCTTGGAACAGCATTCCCATTTCACGGCGGAGCATGTTCAGTTCGTGCTTATCCATTGATGTCAAGTCGCGACCGTCGTACAGTATTTCGCCTTTGTCGGGTCTCAGCAGACCGATAATATCCTTTATCAGTACGGTCTTACCCGAACCGCTTCTGCCGATTATCAGATTCGTTTTGCCCGATTCGAAAACGGCATTGATGTCTTTGAGCACCATCCGCCCTTCGAAAGATTTGTATATATGTTTGATTTCAACCATTTTACGTAAGCATTATTTTTGTCATTATAACATCAGCCAGCAGAATCATGATGCTGCTCATCACAACTGCGTTTGTACTGGCTTTACCAACATCCAGCGCTCCACCTTTGACATTATATCCGAAGTATGCGGAGATGGAAGATATGATGAATGCGTAAACTATGGATTTGATGATAGAATACCATACATAGAACTCCGTAAAGAAGTATTGCAAACCGTACTCGAACGAGGCAGGCGTCATTCCCGTTCCTGATGAATGGCTGGCTGCGATACCGCCCAATATTCCGGTGAACATACTGATGATAACCAGTACCGGTATGAAAACCATGAGTCCTACCATTTTCGGAAGGATCAGGAAGTTTGCCGAGTTGACACCCATTATTTCCATGGCATCAATCTGTTCGGTGACACGCATGGTTCCAATCTCGGACGCGATGTTACTACCCACTTTGCCGGCAAGGATCAAACACATGATTGACGACGAGAATTCGAGAAGCACAATCTCACGTGTCGTATAACCGATAGTGAATTTTGGTATCAGCGGTGAATGGATGTTGAGTGATATCTGAATGGCAATAACTGTACCGATAAATACAGATATGATAATGACAATCCACAAAGAATCGACACCCAACTTGTATATCTCTCTTATTAATTGCTTGAAAAACATGCTCCATCTGTCAGGAATCGTGATGCATTTTCTCATCAGAAGCATATATTCTCCTAGTCTCTGTAATGCCTTGTTCATTGTATTTGTTTATCAATTTCAACTTGCAAAGATAGTTCAATTCCTTTAAGTACGTATTTTTCTGAAATGCATACTTTGGTCTAAAACGAATATAAAATCGCTTTTATGATTATTTATCACCTTGTTGGAATGGCCGGATATAGATAATGCGCTTTCCGTGTCCGATCTTGAGCAATTTGCTTTCGTCCACCAGTTCGTTAATATCCTGAAGCGCAATATATCGGCTGCAATGGTTGATTGACATGCATTTCAGTGTATTTATGCTGTCGTCGCCATTGAACAGAGAAAGGATATTTCCCTTCCTTTGTGCAGCGCTGAGAGGTTGTTCTTTCTTATGTTGAGATACTTTTTCCAATGAGGCGCTTCTGATTTTCTTTTTCAGCGAGGTTGCGCATCTGAATCCAACGGAATCGATTTCCACTTTGGTCTTCATTTCTCCCTTTTCATTAACTGAATTTTTGCTTTTCAATGTGGGCGAAAAGTAGCCTAAGTCATCCATCTCTACACTATATCCTTGCGTCAGGTAATGATTCAGCCAGAAACTCAAGGCTTCGATTACTCCTTTCACATCGGCGGAAGAAAAGCTGCTTGTTTCGGAAATCATTTTGCATAACTCATCCGTGTTGATTGTGCCTTGATGAATGATTCGGGCGTGTTCCAACTGTTCCTTGCTTCTATTGGAAGGAACGGGCGTTTTGTATAGACTAAATTTCAGACTCATACGGAATAAATTTGTTTTAGATATTAATATAACTTGCTTTTGATATATGTCAAAATATAAAAACACAATTGATGAAATATATTTTGATAATTATCAAACGAATGCTTTATTCGAATACAAAGATAACTCTATTCGGTCGTATTTGCTAATCATTCCGTAGAAATCTTTTCCCTGAAGCAGTAACTTTGTTCGACTTGCACTATCTTTGCTTCTGTAAAAGCGAAGATAGGCTGCGTCTCG
>DAIMYP010000039.1:0-30865 GCA_036734445.1 Tannerellaceae bacterium | reverse complement strand
CTCGGTATAAAAAACAAACAAGTTTGTTTTATTCTACTCTCGACTTGCACTATCTTTGCACCAAAATAATCGATATGGCAGAAGACGAACAAATGATTCTTCGGACAGAAGATCTTATAAAGAAATATAAGACTCGTACGGTGGTCAATCATGTTTCCATCAATGTGAAGCAGGGCGAGATTGTGGGACTGCTTGGCCCTAATGGCGCCGGCAAAACGACTACGTTCTATATGGCGGTAGGTCTGGTTACCCCAAACGGAGGGAAGATATTCCTGAATGACAAGGAAATTACCAAATACCCGGTCTATATGCGTGCCCGTTTAGGAATCGGTTATTTGGCGCAGGAAGCGTCTATTTTCAGAAAGATGACGGTTGAGGACAATATCCGTTCCATCCTCGAAATGACCAACAAATCGCCCGAATATCAGAAGGAGCGCCTCGAAGGTCTGATCAGCGAGTTCGGTCTGACGAAAGTACGCAAGAACCTGGGCGATCAGTTGTCGGGCGGCGAGCGTCGTCGTGCTGAAATCGCCCGTTGTCTGGCTATCGATCCGAAGTTTATCATGCTGGATGAACCGTTTGCCGGTGTCGACCCTATTGCTGTACAAGACATTCAGAGTATTGTTGCCCGTCTGAAAAACAAACAGATCGGGATTTTGATCACCGACCATAACGTGCATGAAACATTGAGTATTTGCGATCGTGCTTACCTTTTGTTTGAAGGCAAAGTCCTTTTCCAGGGCACAGCCGAGCAGCTTGCCGATAATGCTATTGTTCGTGAGAAATACTTAGGTAAAGACTTCATCCTTCATCGGAAGGACTTTTGATTCTGCAGGTTGTCAGGCTTCTGATTTTCTTTGCACAAATCCAAAAAAATACGGCCATTATTATTGCAATGATAGTATATGGCAAGAGATGCTGCGTTGAGATATCTCCGCTGATATATTCATTGTCTTTCAGCGGTTCGTTAGACATTCCGATGATTGCAAAAGCATTGTTGATAAAATGCGCGAAGACCGGAATCCAGATGTTACGGCTCCAATAAAGGAGATAACCGAAATAGGCGCCGAGGATCATTCGGGGCAGAAATCCGAAGAATTGCATGTGGAATGCACTGAAAATTATCGCTGCGCTCCAAATGACAACATGATGATTGCCCGTCCATTGGCTGAATATCCGCTGCAGAGCGCCTCGGAAAAGAAATTCTTCGGTAACGCCTGCCGTCAGCGCAATCACAATGAGGTTCGCCATAAGAATCAGTATTCCATAATTTCCTACTAAAGAGGTGGTGATTTTTTCGGCAGTATCTTCTTCCTGTCGCATCCAGTTTTCAACAGGCGCCAGAAATGCAGGCAACTCCATCTGCTTGTTTATCAATGCAATCAGATTATCAAAAGGCATCAGTAGAAACATGCTGATGAAGACCAGCAGGAGGACGTTGCCGTCAGGTATTTTCCCGATATAAAGATAATCTTTCGGTTTATGGCTGCATAAATAAGCCAGGCACAGAGCGGGTAGCAGAAATGTGGCAACAGATGATACGAACTGGGTGAATCTCATGAAGTTGGCATGATCTGCCATTCCTGCCGTTGTTCCATAACATATATAATATATGGCTAATACGGCAAGCGAAGAGAAGATGGCTCCGATGAGGATGAACAGAACCAGAAACGATATTTGTAAAAGTGCTGATTTACCGACGAATAGACCTTTTGTCCACATGATGTTTACTGATTTTCAGATATAAAAAAACTTCCGTCTGCTGGCGGAAGTTCTTTGTTTTCCTTCAAAAGCAATTATTTAGGACGAGCTTCTTTGACAACCATTTGGCGTCCTTGTAATTCTTTTTCGTTAAGCTCTTCAATAGCTTTCTTAGCAGCTTCATCGTCAGCCATTTCAACAAAACCAAATCCTTTTGATTTGCCAGTTTCGCGGTCTTTGATGATTTTAACAGAATCAACGGCTCCATAAGCTTCCATTACTTGTCTCAAGTCGTCTTCCCGAACTCGATAGTTCAGATTACCAATGTAAATGTTCATAAGATAGAAATAATTTAAAAAAACCAAATTAACTAATGAAAGTAGAAACCGAATTTCGTAACATGAAAAATATTCAACAAGTAACAAGTAAATGTAGAAATAAAGAACGATGTTATGTACGTTCAAGGTTGAATCCCTTTCACATTGCAAAGGAAGATATTTATTTTCAACCTACAATATTTTTTCGCTAAAAAATTTTCTGTCATTTAATTTAAGTCGGATAATGACAAAATTTGCAAACAATTTGCGTTATTGAAAGAATAAGTCTAATTTTGCGTCGCTAAATTCGAATAATAAGTATTAATCAAATAAATCATTCAGAATGAACGTTTCGCTTAAAAACATTGATGCCACTAAAGGCATTATGAAGTTAGAGATTGTGAAGGCTGACTATGCTGATAAGTTAGATAAAAGCTTGCGTAATCTCCGTCAGAAAGCCAATATCCCAGGGTTCCGTAAAGGAATGGTTCCAATGGGCATGATCAAAAGAATGTATGGCAAGAATGCCTTGCTGGAAGAAGTTAATCAATTGGTTTCCGAAAATTTGTACAACTATATCCAAGAAAAAAATATTAATATCTTGGGTGAACCGCTGCCTAATGAGACAGAACAACAAAAAATCGATTTCGATACACAGGAAGATTTTGAATTCTGTTTCGACATTGCGTTCGCACCTGAAATTAAAATCGAACTTTCAAAAGACGACAAACTGCCGTTTTATAAGGTAGTTGTTGATGATGATACATTAAATAAGCAGGTTGAATCGTATCGCGTTAACTTCGGCTCATACGACAATGTTGATGATGTAGATGAAAAATCTTTACTCAAAGGCACAGTTGCAGAGTTAGAGAACGGTGCTCCAAAAGAAGGCGGTGTCCTTGTTGAAAGCACAACCCTGATGCCTATGTATGTGAAGGATGAAGCAGAAAAGGCTAAATTCCTGAGCGCAACGAAGAATTCTGTGATTGTTTTCAATCCGAAAAAAGCTTTTGACGGTTCAGAAGTTGAAATTTCATCTTTCTTACACATCGATAAGGCTGCTGTACAGAATATTTCTGACGAATTCAGCTTTGAAATCAAAGAAATCACTCGCAACAAACCTGCTGAAATGAATCAGGAGTTCTTCGACAAGGTGTTTGGTAAGGACACTGTTAAGACTGCTGATGAATTTAAGGCAAAGATCTCTGAGGCTATCCTCGAACAATTTGAACCGCAGAGCAACTTCAAGTTCTTGACTGACGCCCGCAATCTGCTGGTAAGCAAAGTTGGCAAGCTGGAGTTTGCCGATGATCTCTTGAAGCGTTGGTTACTGCTGTCAAATGAGAAGAATACGAAAGAGTCTATCGATGCTGATTATCCTCATGTTATAGAAGATGTTACTTATCAGTTGATCAGATCTAAACTGGTAAAAGACAATGGCATCAAGATTGAAGATAAGGACATTGAAGATTTTGCAAAACAAGTAGCAAAGGCTCAGTTTGCTCAGTACGGAATGCTTTCTGTACCGGAAGATGCTTTGGCTAATTATGCTCAGAATATGTTGAAAGACAAGCAGACACAGCAGAGAATCGCTGATCGTGCTATCGAAGACAAATTGGCAGAATGGTTGAAAACGCAGGTTTCATTAGAGGTAAAAGAGGTTTCGGCAGAAGAATTTAATAAACTCTTTGAGGCATAAAAAGAAAATTCGCAGTCTTTAAGGCTGCGGTTTTTGTACGAAAAGGGTTTTCTCCTTAAAAAAACTCGTCGAAGAATATAAATAAATTGTTTCTTTCAGAAATTTATTTATAACTTTGTTTTTTCGATGAGATAGGGGGAAATCCCTTTTTTATGTTTATTTACTAAATTACTATTTGAACTTATGGAAGATTTTAGAAAATATGCGACTAAGCATTTAGGAATGAACGGTAATGCTTTGGACAGCTATATGAATATTACGAGTAGTTATATATCGCCAACGATCATTGAAGAACGTCAGTTGAACGTTGCCCAGATGGATGTGTTTTCCAGATTGATGATGGATCGTATCATCTTCTTGGGTACTCAGGTAGATGATTATAGTGCAAGCGTTATTCAGGCGCAGTTATTGTATTTGGATTCATCAGATCCGGGAAAGGATATCTCTATTTATATCAATTCGCCGGGCGGATCCGTATATGCAGGTTATGGCATCTACGATACAATGCAGTTCATCGGATGCGACGTGTCTACAATATGTACCGGTATGGCTGCTTCGTTTGCTGCCGTATTGCTGGTGGCTGGAACTAAGGGAAAACGTATGGCGTTGCCACACTCACGTGTGATGATTCATCAGCCGCTGGGTGGAGTACAGGGACAAGCATCTGATATTGAGATTACGGCTCGCGAAATTTTGAAGATAAAGAAAGAGCTATATACCATTATATCTACACATTCAGGCAAATCATATGAAGAAGTTGAACGCGACAGCGACCGCGATTACTGGATGACAGCCGATGAAGCATTGGCTTATGGTATGATAGATAAAGTGTTAGTCCGTAAAAAGTAATAATCGATTAAAATTATAGTAATGCCTAAAACTACAGGTGATAGATGTGCCTTCTGCGGCAAAAGTGAAGGAGAAGTCAATATGTTGATCAATGGATTGTCCGGATCAATATGTGATGAATGTGCGCAGCAGGCCTATGAGATGGTAAAAGAGTATAAAGTCCGTACAAAAAGCAGTTTCGGATTTTCTCTTAAGGATTTGCCAAAACCGGAAGATATTAAAAAGTTTTTGGATCAATATGTGATAGGTCAGGACGATGCCAAGCGCTATCTGTCTGTTTCTGTATATAATCATTACAAGCGTTTGATGCAGAAGGTGACCAAGGATGATGTTGAGATTGAGAAGTCAAATATAATAATGGTAGGAGCAACGGGTACCGGCAAGACATTGCTGGCCAGAACAATTGCCAAGATGCTTCATGTGCCTTTTGCAATGGTCGATGCGACAGTTTTGACGCAGGCCGGATATGTGGGCGAAGATATTGAAAGTATCTTGAGCCGACTCTTGCAGGCAGCCGATTATGATGTTGATTCTGCTCAGCGTGGTATTGTGTTTATCGACGAGATTGATAAGATTGCCCGCAAGTCGGATAATCCATCTATCACGCGCGATGTCAGTGGCGAAGGTGTACAGCAGGGATTGTTGAAGCTTCTGGAAGGATCGCTCGTTAATGTGCCTCCTTATGGTGGACGCAAGCATCCGGAACAAAAAATGATTGTTGTTGATACAAAGAATATTTTGTTTATCTGCGGTGGCGCTTTTGATGGCATTGAGAAAAAAATCGCTCAGCGCCTGAATACGCATGTCGTTGGATACGTTTCGAGTAAGGAATCGGCACATATCGACAGAAATGATTTTCTCAAATATATCACACCGACAGACTTGAAGTCGTACGGATTGATTCCCGAGATCATCGGACGTTTGCCAATCCTCACTTATTTGAATCCACTTGACAGAACTGCACTGAGAAACATTCTTACAGAACCGAAGAATTCTATCATCAAGCAATATATCAAGTTGTTCGAGATGGACGACGTCAAACTGTCGTTCGATGAGGATGTGTTTGAATTTATTGTGGATAAAGCACTCGAGTTTAAACTGGGTGCCCGTGGTCTGCGTTCTATAGTTGAGATTATTATGATCGATGCGATGTATACGATACCTTCATCTGATAAGAAGGAACTAAACATAACGTTGGCTTATGCGAAAGAAAAATTCTCAAAAGCTGATACAACTCGCTTAGAAGTTGCTTGATTTGCTGTTATATTAAATAATTTAGGTATGGCGAAGAAGGATATTATAACCGAAGAACTTAAAAGACATTTTGGCTTTGATACTTTTAAAGGAAATCAAAGGGCAATTATAGAGAATGTACTGGCTGGGAACGATACGTTTGTATTGATGCCTACAGGTGGAGGAAAATCTCTATGCTATCAGTTGCCTTCACTTATGATGAAAGGAACGGCAATTGTAATTTCGCCATTGATAGCCCTTATGAAAAATCAGGTCGATGCAATGCGAAATTTCAGTGAAGAGGATGGTGTTGCTCACTTCATTAATTCTTCATTGAATAAGTCGGCTATTGATCAAGTGAAATCGGATATTTTATCAGGTCGTACGAAGCTGCTTTATGTGGCCCCCGAATCATTGACGAAAGAAGAGAATGTGGAATTTCTTCAGCAGGTGAATATTTCGTTCTATGCTGTTGATGAGGCTCATTGTATTTCTGAATGGGGTCATGATTTCAGGCCGGAGTATCGTCGGATTCGCCCTATTATCAATGAGATAGGAAAACGTCCGCTGATTGCCTTGACGGCCACGGCTACTCCCAAAGTACAGCACGATATTCAGAAAAACCTGGGAATGACAAATGCGGCCGTGTTCAAATCGTCTTTCAATCGCCCTAACTTATATTATGAGATACGTCCGAAGACAGCAGATATTGATAAGGAAATCATTAAGTTCATCAAAGCTAATGAAGGTAAATCGGGTATTATATACTGTCTGAGCCGGAAAAAAGTAGAAGAATTCGCAGATATCTTAAAGGCAAATGGAATCAAGGCTTTGCCATATCATGCCGGTATGGATTCAGCTCAACGTTCGTCTAATCAGGATGCTTTCCTGATGGAAAAGGTCGATGTGATTGTTGCTACTATCGCTTTTGGCATGGGCATTGATAAACCGGATGTCCGTTATGTGATCCATTATGATATTCCGAAAAGTCTGGAGGGTTATTATCAGGAAACAGGACGGGCAGGACGCGATGGCGGTGAAGGATTATGTATCGCCTTTTATGCGTATAAGGACTTGCAGAAACTTGAAAAATTTATGCAGGGAAAGCCTGTTGCCGAACAAGAAATAGGGAAACAACTTCTATTGGAAACAGCTGCTTATGCCGAGACTTCAGTATGTCGCCGCAAAGTATTGCTGCATTATTTTGGCGAGGAATATTTGGAAGAGAATTGTGGAAATTGTGATAATTGCTTAAATCCTAAAAAGCAAGTGGAAGCTCAAGAATTGCTTAGTGCCGTTTTGGATGTAATCAGTACTTTGAAGGAAAAGTTCAAAGCTGACTATGTTGTAAATATGTTGATTGGAAATGAAACGTCAGAGATACAGTCTTATAAACATAACGACCTGGATGTTTTTGGAAGTGGACAGGATGAGGATGAGAAAACTTGGAATGCGGTTATCCGCCAAGCTCTGATTGCTGGCTATTTGGCAAAAGATATAGAAAACTATGGTTTGCTGAAGATTACTCCAAAGGGAAGAGAGTTTATGGATAAGCCGGTTTCATTCAAGATTACAAAAGATAATGAATTTGAAGACGATGAAGAGGAAGTTCCTGTTCGCGGCGGTGCTTCATGTGCTGTCGATCCGGTCTTGTATTCGATGATGAAAGATCTGCGGAAAAAACTATCCAAGAAGTTGGATGTTCCACCGTTCGTTATTTTCCAGGATCCTTCTTTAGAAGCTATGGCAACAACATACCCGATTACTTTGGATGAACTGCAGAATATACCCGGTGTGGGTGCAGGAAAAGCCAAACGTTACGGGAAAGAGTTTGTGGAGTTAATAAAAAAACATGTTGAAGAAAATGAAATAGAGCGCCCGGAAGATTTACGCGTGCGTACAGTTGCGAACAAGTCAAAGCTGAAGGTTTCGATTATCCAACGGATTGATAGAAAAGTAGCTTTGGATGAGATAGCCCTTTCCAATGGTCTCGAGTTTAGCGAATTGTTGGATGAGATTGAAGCGATTGTCTATTCGGGTACACGAATCAATATCGATTATTTCTTGAATGATGTGATGGATGAAGACCATGTTCAGGACATATATGAATATTTTAAAGATTCGGAAACGGATGACTTGGAAAGTGCAATTGAGGAATTGGGTGGCGATTACACTGAAGAAGAGATACGTTTAGTCCGCATAAAATTCCTTTCGGAATTGGCAAATTAATGTATGTACAATTATAAAAAACACTAATTTGATTGTTTGGTATACTTTTCAGGGTTACTTCCCGTTTTATGTTAGTGTTATATTATAATGTATTGTAGTATGATTAAAAGTAGTATGAAGGGAAAGCTGCTGATCGCTTGTCTGGCTTGTGTCTGTTTAACTGTAAGTGCTCAGAAAAAGAGTGATCCGGTAGTGATGACTATCGCCGGTAAACAAATACCTCTTTCTGAGTTCGTTTTTATTGCTGAGAAGAATGGCGAAGTGAATCTTTCTGATAGCAAATCGGTCAGGAACTATGTAGAGCTTTTTAAAAACTTTAAGCTTAAAGTAGCTGAGGCCGAGAATCAGGGTTTGGATAAGACGAAAGCATTCAGGGATGAACTGGAGGAATATCGTGCTCAGCTTGTAGCAAGCTATCTTTCAGACAAGGAAGGCGAAGATGCAGCAGTAAAGAATATTTATAATCGCTATGGTGATGCATTGGAGCTGAGGCAAGTAGTCTTCAGATTGCCTGTTCATTCACTTGCGAAGGATACACTTGCGGCCTATGAGAATGCAATGCGGTTCTATAATCAGATTAAAAACGGAGAAGATTTTGAAACAGCAGGAAAGGCTATGATGGATAAGGATAAAGACAATGTCTTTTATAATTATCTGCGTTGCCTGTTGCCTATGCAAACAACTCTGGCTTTTGAGAATGCCGCTTATTCCATGAAACCGGGTACCGTATCTTTACCTGTTCGTACTTCGATAGGAATGCATGTGATTCAATTGATCAGTCGGAAACCTAATCCGGGACTGGTTCGTGTCTCTCAAATTTTGATAGCTTTTCCGAAGGACTCTGTAGCTGATGGCGACGTGAAGACTTTGGCAAAAGCAGAAGAAGTTTACCAGAAAGCTAAGTCAGGAGCCGATTTTGAGGAATTGGTAAAACAATATTCGGATGACGCCAATGCAAAAAAAGGCGGTGAATTATCTCCTTTTGCTTTAGGCGAGATGATTGAGCCTTTCGAAAAGGTCGCATTCTCATTGGAAAATCCGGGAGATATAAGCGAGCCTGTAAAAACCAAGTTCGGCTATCATATCATTAAATTGCTGGCAAAGCCTACTTTGCCTACTTTTGATGCCGTAAAGAAACTTTGGGCGCCGAAGATGGCTCAGGATGAACGTAATTTCGATTTCTATAATTCATTCGTCGAACAGAAGAAGAAAGAGTATGGGTATGTTTTCTATCCGGAAGCTTATGCCGAATTACAGACATTGTGTGATCAATATTTTCCAACAGATTCGACTTTTTGGAATGAAGCCAAGAATATGCATAAGGTATTGTTCCGCTTGAATGGAGAAAATGTACAGCAAGACGTGTTTGCTGCCTTCATGCAAAAGAACCCATTATCAATGAAAACATATTCGGGCGATTTTATGAATGATGTCTATCAATTGTTCATTCGCGATATCGTTACATCGGCTGAAAGAAAAAATTTAACCGTTAAACATCCTGAATTTAATCATCTCATGCAGGAGTACAGAGATGGCATTTTATTGTTTGATATAAGCAATAAGGAGGTTTGGAGCAAGCCTGTGGCTGAGCGTGACCGCTTGGAAACAGAATGGATCAAACGATTGAATAATAAATATCCTGTATCTATTAATTGGCAACTTCTAAAAAAACTAAAGAAATAGAGAATAGAATTATATGAGGTATTGCTTCATTCTGATAGCATTTGTATCTTTGCTGTGTTCTTGTAAAAAGGAATCGGTGAACAAAGATGCTGATGTTTTGGTAAGAGTGAAGGGATTTTCTCTTTCCAGAGCGGAAATTGACAAACAGATTCCAACAGGTATATCTCATGCTGACAGTCTTTTGATGGCTGAAAGTTTAGTGAAGAAATGGATTAATGATGTTTTGATTTATGATGTGGCTTCACGTAACCTTGGGAAAGAAGAAAAGGATGAGGTTGAGAAGTTGGTCGAGGAATATCGTCATTCCTTGGTTAACTATCGTTATCAAGAACAGTTAGTGCGCGAAAAGGTCGCCGCTAAACTGAGTGGAGAAGAAAAAATGGACTATTATAAGCAAAACCAAACGAAATTCGTTTTGGATAAAGCTTTGATTAAAGGTTTGTTTCTTAAAATCCCAGTTGATGCACCGGCGCTTTCGAACGTAAAACAATGGTATAAGTCTACGTCTGAGTCTGCACTCGAAAAAATAGAAAAGTACAGTATTCAGAATGCGGTAACTTATGACTATTTTTGTGATAAATGGACGGATTTTGATCAGGTCATAGAAAATGTTCCTATACATATTAATAATGTAAACGATTTTTTGAGGTCGAATCATTTTCTAGAGATATCTGATAGTAGTTATTGTTATTTGCTGAATATAAGAGAATATCTTCCGATGGGTTCGGAGGCTCCTTATGATTATATAGAGCCTCATATTGTTGAAATGATGACGAACAAGCGGAGAATAGATTTCTTGAAAAAGTTTGAAAAGGAATTATATAATGATGCAGTCAAGGATGGCGATGTTGAGTTTTTCGACAAGTCTGATTGATTAATAATTTGTAAAGACATACATGATGAAAAGATTAGTTTTAGTATTCTTCCTGACCTGTTTTTCTTGTGTGCTGATGGCACAGGAAAATGTGATTGATGAGGTTGTGTGGGTGGTTGGTGATGATGCTATTTTGCGTTCGGATGTTGAAAGTCAGCGTTTGTATCTGCAGAATGAGGGCCAAAAATTGAATGGCGACCCTTATTGTGTGATTCCCGAGCAGATGGCTATTCAGAAATTGTATCTGAACCAGGCGAAGATTGATAGTATAGAAGTTAATGAGAGTCAAGTTATCCAGGCAACTGATCAATGGGTCAATATGGCTATCAATCAAATAGGCTCGAAAGAAAAATTGGAAGAATATTTCAATAAGAGACTGTCTCAGATTAAGGACGAAAGAAAAGATATGGTCCGTGAGCAGCAGACTGTCGATCAGATGAAACGTAAACTAATCGGCGACATCAAACTGACTCCTGCTGAGATACGTAAATTTTATAATCAGCTTCCTAAAGACAGTTTGCCAGTTATCCCTACTACAGTCGAAGTGGAGATTGTAACTATGGAACCAAAGATTCCGTTTGAAGAAACGGATGCTATCAAGGCCCGGTTGCGTAAATTCACGGAACAGATTAATAGTGGCGAATATGAGTTTTCAACTCTGGCGCGTCTTTATTCCGAAGATCCGGGTACCGCAATGAAAGGTGGCGAATTAGGTTTTACGGGTAAGGCAATGCTTGCTCCGGAATTTGCAAATGTGGCATTTAATCTGAATGATCCGAAAAGGGTTTCACAAATTGTCCAGACAGAGTATGGCTATCATATTATCCAATTAATTGAAAAAAGAGGCGACCGTATAAATTGTCGCCATATATTGCTTAAACCGAAAGTTTCAGAAAAAGAATTACAGGCTTCTATCTCGAGAATGGATTCTTTGTTTACGGACATTTCGAATAAAAAGTTCACTTTCGAAGAAGCAGCAACCTACATATCTGCCGATAAGGATACGAGAAACAATAAAGGTTTGATGGTGAACAAAAATGAGTCGAGCAGCAATTATGGTACTCCGAAATATGAGATGGAAGAGCTTCCTCAGGAAATCGGTAAAATCGTCTATAATATGAAGGTCGGCGAAATATCCAAACCTATCACATTGATTAATGATAAACAGAAGGAAGTTGTGGCCATTGTTAAATTGAAAAACAGGGTTGCTCAGCATAAGGCAAATTTGACAGATGATTTTCAGGCCATGAAATCTTTGGTTGAAAATAAGAAACGTGAGCAACTGCTGAATGATTGGGTAACAAAGAAAATAAAAACTACATTTGTACGCATTAGCGAAGGATGGCGAAATTGTGATTTCCAGTATCCCGGATGGGTTAAAGAATGAGAACGACAAAAATTATAATTTACTTCGGTTTATTTTTATGTCTTTTAGCTTGTGTCTTTTCTCAAGCTCAAAATGTTATAGGCAAAAAGAAAGGAACGACATCATCGGCTCCTGCTCCACATAAGAAAGCACCTAAGAGTAAAGTTTTTTTGTTGCATGCCAATACCTTGTCATTTAATAAAGAAGCTAATCCAAATGCCCAGATATTGAGCGGAAATGTTTGTTTCCGTCACGACAGTGCGTATATGTATTGTGATAGCGCATACTTTTATGAGCAGTTTAATTCATTGGAAGCTTTCAGTAATGTTAGAATGGAGCAGGGCGACACGCTTTTCGTTTATGGCAATTATCTGTTCTATAACGGAAATACACAGATCGCTTATCTCCGTGAGAATGTTCGAATGGAAAACGGACAAGTGACTCTGTTTACGGATAGCCTTAATTATGAGAGAATTCCAAATATTGGATACTATTTTGATGGCGGTATGATTGTGGATTCATTGAATCAACTTTCTTCTTTCTACGGACAGTATTCACCGGATACAAAAGAAGCCGTTTTCAATGATAGTGTACGACTTGAGAATCCGAAGTTCACATTGTATTCAGACACTCTGAACTACAATACTGATTCCAAGATCGCTACAATATTAGGCCCTTCAGTTATCGTTTCCGATAGTGGAACGATTCACTCTTCTCTCGGATGGTATGATACGGCCAAAAATACATCACTGCTTTTGGATCGTTCTCAAGTTGAATCCAAAGATGGAGATAAAATATTGATAGGCGATTCGATTTTTTATAATCGCGATACAGGTTTTGGCGAAGTGCATGGAAATATGTCGCTCGTCGATACGGCACGACATGCTACACTGGAAGGTCAGTATGGCTATTATGACGATATGAAAAAGGTTGCGTTTGCAACGGATAGCGCACGATTTATGGACTACTCGCAAGGTGATACGCTCTATTTACATGCGGATACCTTGAAAATGACAACGGTTGATTCGATTTATCGGGAGGTAAAAGCATACTATGGAGTGCGCTTTTTCAGAACGGATGCTCAAGGCGTTTGCGACTCGATGCAGTTTAATACCAAAGATTCCGTATTATATATGTATAAGGATCCTATTGTTTGGAATGCTGAATATCAATTGTATGGAGATACCATCGCTATGTTTATGAAAGACAGTACGATTGATTATGCTCATGTGATTCAGTTCGCTTTTGCAGCACAGCATTTGGACTCCGCTTATTATAATCAATTGAAAGGTAACGATTTGAAAGCCTATTTCGAAGGGAAGGAGGTACGGAGAATAGAAGTCGCGGGGAATGCTGAATCCCTGTATTACCCTCTGGATAATGATGGAACAAAGATTGGACATAACACAACAAAAAGTGGATATTTTACGGCATGGATCAAAGAAAGAAAATTTGATAAACTGAAAATATGGCCTTCTCCTGTCGCTAAAATGACTCCAATCCCCGATCTGACTCCTGATCAGAAAGTATTAAAGGATTTTTATTGGTATGATTATCTGAGGCCTCAGAACAAAGATGATATATTTCATGTTGTAAAAAGAAAGGCATCAGAAATGCCAAAGAAGAGTAATAAATTTATACATTAGCAGTCACAATTAAATTTATGTCCTATGGGAATAATGTCATTTTATCATATGCCTAAGCCGCGTCAGTTTGATCGCAAACCTATTTATTGGGATCCTCATAAAGAAAAATTGGATAAGCGAATTCAAACATTGAAGCAGGAAATGGGTGTGGGAACTTCGATGGAGGACTATCAGTCGCAGATAAAAGGCTCTTTTATTGAAGGCACAACTCATTTGAAAAGAAGTCATGAGCGGGGAGTGGATAGTCGTACCCGCAGATATAAGAATGTGCAATTGGCATTGATTCTTGTTTTGCTGTTTGGTATCCTTTGGTTTTTGATGCAATGAGCGACATAATTCATCTACTTCCTGACAATATTGCTAATCAGATAGCAGCAGGCGAAGTAATACAACGTCCTTCATCTGTAGTAAAGGAGCTTGTCGAAAATGCCATTGATGCGGGTGCCACACACATACAGGTGAACATCAAAGATGCAGGCCGAACGTTAGTCCAAGTGATAGATAATGGCAAGGGAATGTCGGAAACAGATGCGCGAATGGCTTTTGAACGGCATGCTACATCAAAGATTTCAACAGCTGATGATTTGTATTCTCTTCATACAATGGGATTTAGAGGAGAAGCTTTGGCGTCTATCGTCTCTGTGGCTCAAGTAGATTTATTAACGCGTTTGAAAAATACAGAACTGGGAACGCATCTTGTCTTTACAGGATCAAAATTGGAATCATGTGAACCTGTCGGATGCGCTGAAGGAAGTATATTCTCAGTGAAAAACCTTTTTTTTAATGTGCCTGCCAGACGTAAATTCCTAAAATCCAATGATACTGAGTTTAGAAATATATTGACCGAGTTCGAACGAGTAGCACTGGTCTGCCCTAAAGTGGCCATGTCATTATATCATAATGAGGTTCAGATTTTTGATCTTCCTGAAACAGTTATACGCCAACGTATAATAGATGTATATGGCAAAAAATTGAATGAAAAACTGCTGTCGGTTAATGCTCAAAGCTCTTTGATTGGGATTAGTGGCTTTGTAGGACGTCCGGATATGGTCAAAAAAAGGGGACTGTTACAATATTTCTTTGTGAATGGACGCTATATGCGTCATCCTTATTTTCATAAAGCCGTTCTTCAGGCTTACGAACAGTTGATTCCTGTAGGCGAGCAGCCTGACTATTTTATTTATTTTACGCTCGATCCTTCTTCGATTGATGTGAATATCCATCCGACTAAAACAGAAATCAAATTTGAGAATGAACAACCTATTTGGCAGATCCTGATGTCGGCTGTGCGTGAATCGCTGGCCGTTTCAAGTGCTGTCCCTACGATAGATTTTGATTCGGATAGTTCTATAAAGATTCCTGTCTATAATGTGTCTCAAAAGGATGTGAATAGTGATAATCTTCAAAAAACGATTCCGTCGGTTAATTCACATTATAATCCTTTCCGTGTGGACTCTTTTAAAAGCCCTGAATTTGACTGGTCTAAGCTCTATAAGAATTTTGAGAATGATCGTTCGTTGGATTTTGAAAATCAGAAACCTGACAGCATTGAAACTGAAACGGCATCTGATCCTCAGAAGGAATTAATATCTAAAATAGGAAAGACTTCAGATTCTGCCATGTCATCATCTTTTTCCTATTATCAGTTTCGTGGCAGTTATATTATAACATCCATCAAATCAGGATTGGCAATTATTGATCAGCATCGTGCTCATATTCGAATTCTATTTGACCGGTACTTGAGGTTTATTCAGCAGCGAAAATCAGTATCGCAAAAGATGCTTTTCCCTGATATCATAGAGTTCAATGCAGAAGAAGCAACCGTTTTGCCCTTATTGTTGGATGATCTGCGTTTTATGGGGTTTGAAATAGCTGAAAAGGAGAAAAATGTATATTTCATCAATGGAGTTCCAGCAGGATTAAAAGATATGGATTTTTCCGCGTTACTTCACAATATGATTGCAAGGGTGATTGAATTGGATACGAAAGTTGATGAAGAAGTTGCGTCTTCGATGGCTCTTGCAATAGCTAAAACAGCTGCTATCCCTTCCGATAAGATTCTTTCCTCCGAAGAAATGGATAATATGGTAGCTTCTCTCTTTTCTTGCAGTGATCCAAATTTGACTCCAGATGGAAAAACTATATTATCGTTGATTTCAATCGATGAACTTAGCAAACGATTTAAATAGAATGTAGTCTTCTTTATGTGAATTATGAGCGGTTTACTCCGAAAAAAATCGTCTTGTAGTTAAATTTTGGTAAATAAAGAGAAATAACTCATGGTGGTTAGGAAACTATTATGTAACTTTGCGGCGTTTTTAGCGCAAAGTGTATATATATGTACTATCTATATGATGGGTAGTTCAAAAAGGAAAGCTATCTTTGCTGCTCAAAATAGAAATTAAGTGATTAAAATAATAACACATTCAAAGTTTAAAAAAGAAAAGAAATGCCTACAATTCAGCAATTAGTTAGAAAAGGAAGGACAACTTTGGTGGAAAAAGGTAAATCACCTGCATTGGATTCATGTCCGCAAAGACGTGGTGTATGTGTTCGTGTTTACACAACAACTCCGAAAAAGCCTAACTCTGCAATGCGTAAAGTAGCGAGAGTACGTTTGACAAATGGAAAAGAAGTGAACTCTTACATTCCGGGTGAAGGTCATAACTTGCAGGAACACTCAATCGTGTTGGTACGTGGTGGTCGTGTAAAGGATCTTCCTGGTGTTCGTTATCACATTGTACGTGGAACTTTGGATACGGCTGGTGTAAATGGTCGTACACAACGTCGTTCCAAGTATGGTGCAAAACGTCCGAAAGCGGGACAGACTTCAAATAAGAAGTAATGAGTATTCCCTTTCAAACTGAGAATTTTTAAATTAAGTATTAAAAAGCTGGTTTGAGTTTTTTGGATAGGCTGGTAGGTTGAGTAAATGGTTCGGCGGAACTGTTGAAGACAATGAAAATGGCAACCAAAGACAAGAACGTAATTTTGAAACAAAATGAGAAAAGCAAAACCAAAAAAGAGACAGGTATTACCGGATCCAGTATACGGTGATGTAAAGGTTACGAAATTCGTTAACCACCTGATGTATGATGGCAAGAAAAATACTGCCTTCGAAATATTTTATTCCGCTTTGGAAACAGTTAAGGCAAAACTGCCTAACGAGGAGAAATCTGCCCTTGAAATATGGAAAGTGGCAATGGATAACATTACTCCTCAGGTCGAAGTTAAATCACGCCGTGTAGGTGGCGCCACATTCCAAGTACCTACAGAAATCCGCCCGGATAGAAAAGAATCAATTTCAATGAAGAATCTTATCTCTTACGCCCGTAAACGTGGTGGTAAGACGATGTCTGATAAATTGTCTGCAGAGATTGTAGATGCATTTAACAATCAGGGTGGAGCATTCAAGAGAAAAGAAGATATGCATCGTATGGCTGAGGCTAACAGAGCCTTCGCTCACTTCAGATTTTAATTAGCAATTATTTAGGAGAAATAAAGTAAAAAATGGCAACAACAAAAGTTGACGAACGATTAAAGTTTACTAGGAACATTGGTATCATGGCTCATATCGATGCAGGAAAGACTACGACTTCTGAGCGTATTCTTTACTACACTGGCTTGACCCATAAAATAGGTGAAGTACATGATGGAGCTGCTACAATGGACTGGATGGAACAGGAACAAGAACGTGGTATAACCATTACTTCTGCTGCTGTGACCACGTTTTGGAATTATGATAATGAAAAATATAAAATCAATTTGATTGATACTCCAGGGCATGTGGATTTCACAGTTGAAGTTGAACGTTCATTACGAATATTGGACGGCGCTATCGCTACATTCTGTGCTGTTGGCGGTGTTGAACCTCAATCAGAAACAGTTTGGCGTCAAGCTGACAAATATAATGTTCCGAGAATTGGTTATGTAAATAAAATGGACCGCTCTGGTGCAAACTTTTTTGAAGTTGTCCGTCAGGTAAAAGATATTTTAGGAGCTACACCATGCCCGATACAAATACCTATCGGCGCTGAAGAAAAATTCAAAGGCGTTGTTGATCTGGTTACGATGAAGGCTATTTTCTGGCACGATGAAACTCTGGGCGCTGAATATGAAATAGATGAAATACCTGCTGATTTACTATCAGAAGCTGAAGAATGGAGAGATAAAATGCTCGAAACGATTTCTGATTGTGACGATGAGGTTATGGAAAAGTACTTGAAGGATCCGTCTACTATTACTGAAGCAGAAATAGTTGCAGCTCTCAGAAAAGGTACTTTAGCGATGAAGATAAATCCGATGCTTTGCGGTTCTTCATTCAAAAATAAAGGTGTTCAGACATTGCTGGATGCTGTTTGTGCATATTTGCCAAGTCCTGAAGATACACCTGCAATTGAAGGTACGGATCCTAGTGATCCTTCAAAAGTGATTGTTCGTAAACCTGTTTATGAAGAACCTTTGACAGCTTTGGCATTTAAAATTGCAACAGACCCTTATGTAGGACGTTTGTGTTATTTCCGTGTTTATGCCGGACAAATGGAAGCTGGTTCGTATGTTTTGAATTCACGTTCAGGAAAGAAAGAGCGTATATCACGCCTTTTCCAAATGTATTCAAACAAGCAGAATCCGATGGAAGTAATCGGTTGCGGTGATATTGGCGCAGGTGTTGGATTTAAAGATATTCGTACCGGAGATACACTCTGTGATGAAAATCATCCAATCACATTGGAATCTATGGAATTCCCTGATCCGGTTATCGGCGTTGCCGTTGAACCTAAGACACAGAAGGATTTGGATAAGCTCGGCATTGGACTTGCTAAGCTGGCAGAAGAGGATCCTACATTCCGTGTACAGACTAATGAAGAAACGGGTCAGACCGTAATTAGTGGTATGGGTGAGCTTCATCTTGATATTATTATAGATCGTTTGCGCCGTGAATTCAAGGTCGAATGTAATCAGGGTAAGCCGCAGGTAACTTATAAGGAAGCTATCACAAAGCCAATTCAGCTGCGTGAAGTCTATAAGAAACAAACGGGTGGTAGAGGTAAATTTGCTGATATCATTGTTCGCATTGAACCTGCAGATAAGGATTTCACCGGTTCACTTCAGTTTGTAGATGAAGTTAAAGGTGGTAATGTTCCTAAGGAATATGTTCCTTCTGTACAGAAAGGATTTGAGAAGGCAATGAAGAATGGCGTATTAGCCGGTTATCCTTTGGACCAACTGAAGGTTACATTGTTGGACGGTTCTTATCATCCAGTCGATTCTGATCAGTTATCATTCGAAATTGCAGCTTTGCAGGCATTTAAAAATGCGTGTGAAAAGGCTGGTCCAGTTTTGATGGAGCCGATTATGAAAATGGAAGTAGTTACTCCGGAAGAAAGTATGGGTGATGTGATTGGCGATTTGAACAAACGCCGTGGACAGATTGGTGGAATGGAAGCTAGTCGTACAGGTGCACGTATTGTTAAAGCAGAGGTTCCTCTTGCAGAAACATTTGGTTATGTTACTGCTTTGAGAACAATCACTTCTGGTCGTGCAACTTCAACGATGCAGTTCTCGCATTATTCTCAGGTGTCTTCTTCTATTGCGAAACAAGTACTTACTGAGGTACAAGGCCGTGTTGATTTGATCAAATAATTTAGAAACGTAAAAATAGATATGAGCCAAAAGATCAGAATTAAATTAAAGTCTTACGATTATACCTTGGTAGATAAATCTGCTGAGAAAATCGTTAAGACGGTAAAGGCTACCGGCGCAGTAGTAAGCGGTCCGATACCTCTGCCTACGCATAAGCGTATCTTTACTGTGAACCGCTCTACTTTTGTTAATAAAAAGTCGCGCGAACAGTTTGAACTCTCTTCTTATAAGAGATTGATTGATATTTACAGTTCGACTGCAAAAACGGTCGACGCTTTAATGAAACTAGAGTTGCCTAGTGGAGTTGAAGTAGAGATTAAAGTGTGAGTTATTTAAAAATTAAGTGAAATGCCAGGATTATTAGGAAAAAAAATCGGAATGACATCCGTTTTCAGTGCCGAGGGAAAAAATCTTCCATGCACTGTTATCGAAGTTGGTCCTTGTGTCGTTACACAGATTAAGTCTTTGGAAAAAGATGGCTATGAAGCTTTGCAATTGGGTTTCGTTGATCAAAAAGAAAAACGAGTTAACCAACCAGAAGCAGGCCATTTTAAAAAGGCTGGTGTAACCCCCAAGAGATACTTGGCCGAGTTCAAAGAATTTGAAAAGAAGTACAATCTCGGTGATGTAATCACTGTAGAGTACTTGGAAAATGCAGGCTTTGTTGATGTTATTGGAACATCAAAAGGTAAAGGTTTCCAAGGTGTTGTAAAACGTCACCATTTTAATGGTGTAGGTGAGAGAACCCATGGTCAGTCTGACCGTGCTCGTAAACCAGGTTCTGTTGGTGCCTGCTCTTATCCTGCCAAAGTGTTTAAAGGCATGCGAATGGGAGGTCAAATGGGAAATGAACAAGTTACTGTTCAAAACCTGCAGGTGATCAAAGTATTACCGGAACATAATCTTTTGATGGTCAAAGGATCGGTACCGGGAGCAAAAGGTTCAATCTTATTAATCGAAAAGTAATGGAACTGAGCGTATTGAATATTAAAGGCGAAGATACCGGAAGAAAGGTAACTTTGGATGATGCAATTTTTGGCATTGAACCCAATGATCATGCTATCTATTTGGATGTAAAACAATATTTGGCAAATAAGCGTCAGGGTACACATAAGTCAAAAGAAAGAAGTGAGGTTTCTGGTAGTACACGTAAATTGATCCGTCAGAAAGGTGGAGGTGGAGCCCGTAGAGGTGATATTAATTCACCGGTTTTGATTGGTGGTGGTCGTGTATTTGGACCGAAACCTAGAGATTATAGCTTTAAGTTGAATAAGAAACTCAAAAATTTGGCTCGTAAGTCTGCTTTGAGTTATAAAGCAAAAGAAAATGCTATAAAAGTTGTTGAAGACTTCAATTTCGAAGCCCCTAAAACAAAAGAATTCGTAACAATTACTAAGAATCTGAAAACCGATAGCGAGAAATTGCTACTCGTTTTATCAGAGAGAAATAATTGCGTATATTTGTCGGCTAGAAATTTACAAAAAGTTAATGTTGTAATAGCCTCAGAATTAAATACATATAAAGTATTAGACAATAAAAATATTGTATTTACTGAGAGTTCTGTTGCAGCTATTGATAAATTATTTAAAGCATAAGGAGTAAAAAGATGGGAATTATTATTAAACCTATAGTAACAGAGAAGCAGACAGCGATTACAGAAAAAGTGGCTAATCGCTTTGGTTTTCGTGTTTCTCCTGATGCCAATAAACTTGAAATCAAAAAGGCTGTTGAGGATATGTATGATGTTCATGTAGTGAGTGTGAACACTATTAATTATTCTGGAAAAAATAAAAGTCGCTACACCAGATCTGGCGTTATCAGCGGTAAGGAAACAGCTTTTAAGAAAGCAATTGTAACGTTGAAAGAAGGAGAAACAATAGATTTCTTTAGTAATATCTAAAATTTAAAATGGGAATACGTAAATTAAAGCCCACGACACCGGGGCAGAGACACAAGGTTATTGGTGCATTTGATACAATCACTGCAAGTACACCAGAAAAGTCTCTTGTAACAGGTAAAAGAAGTACTGGCGGCCGTAATAATTCAGGTCAGATGACTATGCGTTATATCGGCGGTGGTCATAAGCAGAAGTACAGATTTATCGATTTCAAGAGAAGTAAAGATGGCATTCCTGCAACAGTTAAATCAATTGAGTATGATCCAAACAGGACCTCTCGTATTGCTTTGCTGTATTATGCAGACGGAGAAAAGAGTTATATCATTGCTCCGAACGGATTGGAAGTTGGCCAGACAGTGGTTTCAGGTAGCGAAGCTGCTCCTGAAGTAGGTAATACTTTGCCTATGGCAAATATCCCCGTTGGTACTATTATCCATAATATTGAGTTACGTCCGGGTCAAGGAGCCAAGTTGGTTCGTTCTGCCGGCGCTTTTGCTCAGCTGACGTCAAAGGAAGGTGATTATGCAATCATTAAAATGCCTTCTGGTGAAACAAGAAAGATTCTAGCTGCTTGTAAGGCTACAATTGGTAGTGTAGGAAACTCAGACCATGGTCTCGAAAAATCAGGTAAAGCCGGTCGTACTAGATGGTTAGGTCGTCGTCCTCATAACCGTGGCGTTGTAATGAACCCGGTTGATCACCCAATGGGTGGTGGTGAAGGTCGTGCTTCTGGAGGTCATCCAAGATCACGTACAGGCTTGTATGCAAAGGGCTTGAAAACAAGAGCTCCAAAGAAGCATTCTTCAAAATATATTATTGAAAGAAGAAAGAAATAATCTGATTAATAAAGAATACTATGAGTCGATCGCTTAAAAAAGGCCCGTATATTAATGTAAAGCTTGAAAAAAAGGTTCTGGCTATGAATGAGTCAGGCAAAAAGGCTGTCGTTAAGACATGGGCAAGAGCTTCAATGATTTCGCCTGATTTTGTAGGCCATACAATTGCAGTTCATAATGGAAATAAATTTATTCCTGTATTTATAACCGAAAACATGGTTGGTCACAAGCTTGGAGAATTTTCTCCAACGCGTACATTCCGTGGTCATGCCGGTAGTAAGGATTAATCACAGGAATACAGAAATCTGTAAATAAAAAGAATCAATAAAATGGGTGCTAGAAAAAGAATATCAGCTGAAGCAAGGAAAGAAGCCCAGAAAACTAAATATTTTGCAATATTGCGCAATGTACCTACTTCTCCACGCAAGATGCGTCTCGTTGTAGATATGGTTCGTGGTATGGAGGTATTTCGTGCATTGGGTGTCTTGAAGTTTTCAAACAAAGAAGCTGCAGCAAAAGTAGAAAAGTTACTTCGTTCGGCTATTGCCAATTGGGAACAGAAGAATGAACGTAAGGCAGAAGCAGGAGAATTGTGTATATCTTCAATATATGTTGACGGTGCTACTACATTGAAGAGAATGCGTCCAGCTCCTCAAGGAAGAGGTTATAGGATTCGTAAACGTTCGAATCATGTAACATTGTTTGTTGATACACTGAGTAAAAACGATAGTCAAAATTAATTGTAGATGGGACAGAAAGTTAATCCGGTTAGTAATCGTTTAGGAATTATCCGTGGTTGGGATTCCAATTGGTATGGCGGAAAGAAATATGGAGATACTTTACTGGAAGACAGTAAAATTCGTAAATATTTGAATGCTCGTCTTGCTAAGGCTAGTGTATCGCGTGTAGTAATTGAACGTACACTGAAATTGATAACAATTACAGTTTGTACATCGCGTCCGGGCATAATCATCGGTAAAGGTGGTGCAGAAGTTGATAAATTGAAGGAAGAGTTGAAAAAAATTACTGATAAAGAGGTTCAAATTAACATCTTTGAAGTAAAAAGGCCTGAGTTGGATGCGGTTATCGTTGCAAATAATATTGCACGTCAACTGGAAGGGAAAATTGCATATCGCCGTGCTGTTAAGATGGCGATCGCTTCTACCATGCGAATGGGTGCAGAAGGAATTAAAGTGCAAGTTTCTGGTCGTTTGAACGGTGCTGAGATGGCTCGTTCGGAAATGTATAAGGAAGGTAGAACTCCGTTGCATACATTCAGAGCAGATATAGATTATGCTTTGGCTGAGGCGTTAACGAAAGTTGGTTTGATCGGTGTTAAGGTTTGGATTTGCAGAGGTGAAGTATATGGCAAGCGTGATCTTGCTCCTTCATTTGCTGTAACTAAAGAAACTGGTCACAACAGAAATGAGAACGCTGGTGGCAACAGAGATAAGAACTTCAAGAGAAAGAAAGCTAATCATTAAAGTTAGAAAGAGATGTTACAACCAAAGAAAACCAAATTCAGAAGATCACAGAAAGGTCGCTTGAAGGGCGAAGCTCAGAGAGGCAACCAACTGGCATTCGGATCATTTGGTATAAAGTCATTAGAAACAAAATGGATTACCGGACGTCAGATAGAAGCTGCTCGTGTTGCGGTAACTCGTTATATGCAACGTCAAGGTATGGTTTGGGTTCGTATTTTCCCTGATAAACCTATTACAAAGAAACCTCTTGATGTACGTATGGGTAAAGGTAAAGGTAACCCAGAAGGCTTCGTTGCACCTGTAACTCCAGGTCGTATGTTATTTGAAGTTGAAGGTGTATCTTTTGATATCGCAAAAGAAGCTTTGCGCTTAGCAGCACAAAAGCTTCCGGTAATTACAAAGTTTGTTGTGAGACGTGATTATGATATGGCTAATCAAAATGCGTAATGAATTATGAAAATTGCAGAAGTTAGAGAATTAAGCACAAAAGAATTGGTTGAGAGAATTGATGCTGAAGAAACATCATACAACCAAAAGTTGCTCAACCATAGCATATCTCCAAGTGAGAATCCGGCTCAGATAAAGCAACAACGCAGGTCGATTGCACGCATGAAAACTGAATTGCGTCAAAGAGAACTTAACAACAAATAAATGGCGTGATGGAAACAAGAAATTTAAGGAAAGAAAGAACGGGCGTGGTAATTAGCAACAAGATGGATAAAAGCATTACTGTTGCTATTAAATGGAAGGAGAAACACCCTATTTATGGTAAGTTCGTTAGCAAAACGAAAAAATATCACGTTCATGATGAAAAGAATGAATGCAATGAGGGTGATACCGTAAGAATTATGGAGACACGCCCATTGAGTAAGACAAAGAGATGGAGATTAGTTCAAATAATCGAAAAGGCTAAATAACATGATACAACAAGAAACTAGATTAGTAATAGCTGATAATAGCGGTGCCAAAGAAGCATTGTGTATTCGTGTTTTGGGCGGTACAAGAAAGCGTTACGCTACGGTGGGTGATATAATTGTTGTTGCAATAAAGAGTGTCATCCCATCAAGTGATATAAAGAAGGGTGCTGTTTCAAAGGCAGTCATTGTTCGTACTAAAAAAGAGATTCGCCGTGCAGATGGTTCGTACATTCGTTTTGATGATAATGCTTGCGTGTTGTTGAATGCTGGTGGTGATATCCGTGGTAGCCGTATTTTTGGTCCGGTTGCTAGGGAACTTCGTGCTACGAACATGAAAATTGTTTCACTTGCACCTGAAGTACTTTAAAATTGTAAAACTTACAGTAATGAGCAAATTACATATTAAAAAAGGCGATATAGTTTTTGTTAATACCGGTGAAGACAAAGGTAAGACGGGACGTGTTTTAGACGTCATCGTAAAAGATAACCGTGCCGTTGTAGAAGGTATTAATATGGTATCAAAGCATACCAAGCCTAATGCAAAGAGTCCGCAAGGAGGAATTGTAAAAAAAGAGGCTCCTGTTCATCTTTCAAACCTTAATGTTGTCGATCCTAAATCAGGAAAGCCAACACGTATAGGTCGCAAATTGAATGAGAAGGGGAAGTTGGTTCGTTATTCTAAAAAATCAGGGGAGGAAATAAAGTAATGAGCAATACTGCCAATCTTAAAAAAGAATATCAGGACAGAATTGTTCCTGCTTTACAGAAAGAGTTTGGTTATAAATCAATCATGCAGGTTCCTGTATTGAAAAAGATTGTAATCAATGAAGGTTTAGGAATTGCAACGGCTGACAAAAAGATTATTGATGTAGCTGTTAGTGAATTGACTACTATCACAGGTCAGAAGGCTGTTGTAACCATTTCTAGAAAGGATATATCTAACTTCAAATTACGTAAGAAGATGCCAATCGGTGTGATGGTTACATTGCGTCGTGAACAGATGTATGAATTTCTGGAGAGATTAACTCGCATCGCTCTTCCTCGTATCCGTGACTTCAAAGGAATCGAAAGTAAGTTCGATGGCCGTGGCAATTATACTCTTGGAATTCAAGAGCAGATTATTTTTCCGGAAATTAACATCGATAATATTACTAAGATATTAGGAATGAATATTACCTTTGTGACTTCTGCGAAAACAGATGAAGAAGGATATTCTCTTCTGAAAGAATTTGGATTACCTTTTAAGAATGCTAAAAAAATAAGTAAGTAATATGGCAAAGGAATCATTGAAAGCCCGTGAAGCAAAAAGAGAAAAGCTCGTAGCTAAATACGCTGCAAAAAGGGCAGCCTTGAAGGCAGCAGGTAACTATGAGGCTTTACAAGCTTTACCAAGAAATGCTTCTCCTGTACGTTTGCATAATCGTTGCAAAATAACGGGACGTCCGAGAGGTTATGTTCGCCAATTCGGTATTTCTCGTATCCAATTGCGTGAAATGGCATCACATGGTTTAATTCCGGGTGTAAAGAAAGCAAGTTGGTAATTGATGAGAATTTTTTTAAATATTGTCCGGATGTCCGGATCAATTTAATAGTAATAATATATGACAGATCCTATTGCAGATTATTTGACGAGATTGCGTAATGCGATTAGTGCTAAACACAGAGTTGTGGAAGTACCGGCGTCAAATTTAAAGAAAGAGATCACAAAGATCCTTTTCGACAAAGGCTACATTCTGAATTTTAAGTTTGTAGATGATGGTCCCCAAGGTACAATCAAGATTGCCTTGAAGTATGACTTGGTAAATAAGGTGAATGCTATTAGAAAGCTCGAAAGGGTTTCTACACCTGGTTTGCGTAAATACACTGGCTATAAAGAAATGCCAAGAGTATTGAATGGTTTGGGTATAGCTGTTCTTTCTACTTCTAAAGGAGTGATGACAGATAAAGAAGCTCGCGATTTAAAGATCGGCGGGGAAGTTTTATGTTATGTATATTAATTAGGAGGAAAGAAGAATGTCAAGAATAGGAAAGTTACCCATTCATATGCCGGCTGGTGTTACATTTACTGTTAAGGATAATACGGTTACAGTAAAGGGCCCGAAAGGGGAGTTGACTCAGGTTGTGAATCCAGATATTAATGTTGCTTGCGAAGATGGTATTATTCATTTGACAAGACCAACAGACGATAAATTGCATCGTGAACTTCATGGCCTTTATCGTGCATTGATAAATAACATGGTAGTTGGTGTATCTGATGGATACAAAAAAGAATTGGAACTTGTTGGTGTAGGCTATCGTGCTACTAACACGGGTCAGTTGTTAGAACTTTCATTAGGTTATACTCATAATATTTATTTGATGTTGCCGAATGAGGTTAAGGTAGAGACAAAGGCAGAGAGAAATAAGAATCCTCTTATTATCCTTGAATCTGCTGATAAACAATTATTGGGTCAGATTTGTGCTAAGATTCGTTCATTCAGAATGCCTGAACCATATAAAGGCAAAGGTATCAAGTTCGTGGGTGAAGAAATTCGCAGAAAGTCTGGTAAATCAGCAACAAAGTAATTACGTAAACTGAAATTATCATGACACGAAAGGAAGAAAGAAGATTAAAAATAAAAGCAGGCATACGCGGTAAGATTTCAGGCACTGCTGAACGTCCGCGCCTCACTGTGTTTAGAAGCAATAAGCAGATCTATGCACAGGTTATTGATGATACTACCGGAAAAACTTTAGCAGCAGCTTCATCTTTAAAGATGGATTTGAAAGCTCCTAAAAAGGAGATAGCAGCTAAAGTTGGCGATGAGATTGCTAAAGTAGCTAAGGAAGCCGGAATTCAGCTCGTTGTGTTTGATCGCAATGGCTATTTATATCATGGTAGAGTAAAAGAATTAGCTGATGCTGCACGAAATGGCGGCCTTAAATTTTAACAAAGATGGCAGGAGTATTAAATAGAGTAAAGTCGACCAACGATGTAGAGTTGAAGGATCGATTGGTTGCAATCAACCGTGTAACTAAAGTTACAAAAGGTGGTCGTACATTCAGTTTTGCTGCGATTGTAGTAGTAGGTAATGGCGACGGCATTGTTGGTTGGGGCTTAGGTAAAGCTGGTGAAGTTACAGCAGCTATAGCTAAGGGCGTTGAAGCTGCAAAAAAGAATTTGGTGAAAGTTTCTGTACATAAAGGAACCATTCCTCATGAACAGTTATCTAAATTCGGTGGTGCTCAAGTCTTAATCAGACCTGCTTCTCATGGTACTGGAGTTAAGGCTGGTGGTGCTATGCGTGCAGTGTTGGAAAGCGTTGGTATTACTGATGTGTTGGCTAAATCTAAGGGTTCTTCAAATCCTCACAACTTGGTTAAGGCTACTATAGCTGCTTTGTGTGAGTTGAGAAGTCCGCTTGATGTAGCTCAAAACAGAGGTTTAGGAGTAGAAAGAGTTTTTAAAGGTTAAAATGGGAGGATTAAATTATGGCAACTATTAAAGTTAAGCAGATTAAAAGTAGAATTAAATGTCCCGGAGACCAGAAAAGAACTCTTGATGCACTAGGATTGAGAAAGATGAATCAAGTTGTGGAACATGAAGCCACTCCATCTATTCTGGGTATGGTTGAGAAAGTGAAACATTTAGTTTCAGTAGAGAAATAAGTAATAATTTGATTAAATAATAAATACGATATGAATTTATCAAGTTTAAAACCTGCTGAAGGATCTACCAAGACCAGAAAGAGAATCGGCCGTGGTCCGGGTTCTGGATTAGGAGGAACTTCAACAAGAGGTCATAAAGGTGCCAAACAAAGATCTGGCTATAAGAATAAAATAGGTTTTGAGGGCGGACAGATGCCATTGCAAAGACGAGTACCTAAATTTGGCTTTAAAAACATTAATCGTGTTGAATATAAAGCTATTAACTTGTCTACATTGCAGGGAATGGCTGATTCTCAACAATTGACCAAAATAGGCATTGATGAACTGGCTAAGGCTGGGTTTATATCTTCTTCACAGTTGGTAAAAATTCTCGGCAAAGGTAGCCTGACAGCAAAACTTGAGGTTGAAGCACATGCTTTTTCTAAGAGTGCTGAAGCTGCTATTCAAGCCGTAGGTGGAACTGTAGTTAAACTCTAAGTTATGAGAGTAGTTGATACAATTAAAAATATCTGGAAGATTGAGGATCTGAGAAAAAGGATCCTCACTACTCTTCTTTTTGTGGCAATATATCGTTTTGGAACGTATATTGTTCTTCCCGGTATTGACCCTAATTCGCTAACTGCCTTGCAAAAACAAACAGCAGGTGGTTTGATGGCTTTGTTGGATATGTTTTCCGGAGGTGCTTTTTCTAACGCTTCTATTTTTGCATTGGGTATTATGCCTTACATCTCTGCATCCATTGTAATGCAGTTGATGGCAATAGCAGTTCCTTCTTTCCAAAAGTTACAAAGGGAAGGTGAAAGTGGACGTAGAAAAATCAATCAGTGGACACGTTATCTGACAGTAATTATTCTTTTGTTGCAAGGTCCGACTTATCTTGTCAATTTGAGCGTTCAATTAAGACAAGCAGGAAGTGCTTTGCCATCAGGCATCTGGTTTACAGTTTCTTCTACTATCATTTTGGCAGCAGGAAGTATGTTTATTTTGTGGCTTGGTGAGAGAATAACTGATAAGGGCGTTGGAAATGGTATTTCATTTATCATTTTAATTGGTATTATAGCTCGTCTGCCTCATTCATTGTTCCAGGAGTTTGTTTCTAGAACAAGTGAAAAAACGGGTGGCTTGGTTATGTTCCTTTTTGAAATGTTATTTTTGTTATTGGTCATTGCTGGTGCTATTCTACTCGTTCAAGGAACACGAAAGGTTCCGGTTCAATATGCTAAAAGAATAATTGGAAATAAGCAATATGGTGGTGCACGTCAGTATATTCCTTTGAAGGTCAATGCTGCAAATGTAATGCCTATCATCTTTGCTCAGGCAATCATGTTTATTCCTATTTCTATTGTTGGTTTTTCAACAACAGGTGAGCGTTCTCCATTAGTTTCGGCTTTTATGGACAACTCAGGCTTTTGGTATAATTTTGTATTCGCTGTGTTGATTTTGTTATTTACATATTTCTATACAGCTATTACAATCAATCCGACTCAAATGTCTGATGATTTGAAGCGTAATAATGGTTTTATTCCAGGCGTTAAACCCGGTAAACATACAAAGGATTATTTGGATGCCATCATGGATCGTATAACTTTACCTGGTGCCATATTCTTGGCCTTGGTAGCTATCATGCCAGCTTTTGCAAGAATTGCAGGTGTTAGTATGGCGTTCTCTCAGTTCTTTGGAGGAACATCTTTGTTGATTGTTGTCGGCGTTGTATTGGATACTTTACAACAAGTTGAAAGTCATTTGCTGATGCGTCATTATGATGGTTTATTGAAGTCAGGAAGAATTAAAGGACGTACGGGATCAATTGCCGCTTATTAAAAAATGATATATTTAAAAACAGATGAAGAAATTGAGTTGATGCGTGCT
Source organism: Tannerellaceae bacterium (assembly GCA_036734445.1). Classification (GTDB taxonomy): domain Bacteria; phylum Bacteroidota; class Bacteroidia; order Bacteroidales; family Tannerellaceae; genus Parabacteroides. The sequence continues at coordinate 974 of DAIMYP010000039.1, read as the reverse complement.
GCAAATCAGCTCGTGGGTAAAACGCTTGGCGAAGTTTCCAAACATATTGCTCCAGGAGTCAGTACGCTTCAACTTGATAAAATTGCTGAGGAATTTATTAGAGATAATGGAGCTGTCCCTGCTTTTTTAGGCTACGGCGGTTTTCCAAATTCTATTTGTACTTCTGTTAATGATCAGATTGTTCATGGAATACCGTCTTCGACTTCTATTTTGAAAGAAGGAGACGAGATATCTGTAGATTGTGGAACTGTTTTGAATGGCTTTGTTGGTGATTCAGCATATACTTTTTGTGTAGGTGAAGTCAGCCCTGAAGTCAAGAAATTAATGAAGACTACCAAAGAATCTCTTTATTTTGGTATTCAACATGCTTTAGAAGGCCATCGTCTGGGAGATATTAGTAATGCTGTTCAAACCTATTGTGAATCGCGCGGCTATTCGGTCGTAAGAGAATTGGTAGGTCATGGAATCGGACACGTTATGCATGAAGAGCCGGAAGTACCTAATTATGGAAGACGTGGTTGTGGTCCATTATTGCGTAGTGGGATGTGTATTTGCATCGAACCTATGATTAATATGGGAAGCAAAAATGTTTCTTTCGAAAAAGATGGATGGACTGTTCGAACAAAGGATAGAAAATGTTCTGCTCATTATGAACACTGTATTGCTATTCGTCCAGATGGTCCTCAAATTTTATCTTCATTCAAGTTTTTGGAAGAAGTTTTAGGTGATAAAGCAATTTAAATTGATTTATATGGCTAAACAGTCAGCAATTGAACAAGATGGAGTTATAGTCGAGGCATTGTCAAACGCAATGTTTCGGGTTGAATTGGAGAACGGTCATGAAATTACTGCCCATATTTCAGGAAAGATGCGCATGCATTACATAAAAATACTTCCTGGAGATAAGGTAAGAGTAGAGATGTCTCCGTATGATCTATCGAAAGGTAGAATTGCTTTTAGATATAAATAAAAAA
>DAIMYP010000038.1:0-38080 GCA_036734445.1 Tannerellaceae bacterium | reverse complement strand
GATAACGACCCTCAATACCTATTACTTCGGCTCCGGAAGAGATGGATAGTTCGGCCTCAATCCTGTATTTTCCTCCAATATATCCATAATACGTTTTTACGTCGTCTGAACTGCCGGGTGCTGCCACTTCATCTCCTGAATTGGATGGCGCTGCCACAGAATCTGATTGCTCAGATGATGATTCTGAAGGTGCTGCTGGTGCGGGGTTTGTTTCTGATGACTCTGCTGCGGGAGCAGGTGCGTATTCCGAAAAAACTGAGTTGGAACCAGAGTTAGCCGATTTTGTATCTTTTTGAAAAGCAACAATAATACTAATTATAATAAGCAAAGCGATTACACCTGAGAAAACGAAGTCTACTGTTTTAAACTTCGCTTTTGCACATTGGCTCTCGCCTTTCTGACATAATAAAACAATCAGCCATATATTAACCAAAGGCACTAACATCAAAAAATAAAACCATCCGCTTTTTCCTACATCATGAAGACGACGCACGAATAAAGCTATGTTGGGTATTATCAAAATCAACATATAAAGAATAGAGAAAACATAGACAGTCCCAAACAACAAGTCGAGACAACCGCAACCTATACTTAAAGCGGTATAGAATAACACTGACATCCAAAACTGTTTGCGGCTGATCTTTCCATCAAAATCCAAATAATGCCTTAGATAAGGTTCAGCAAAATAAAGCTCAAAATAAGAAGTGATATTTGTATTCGGGATCTGAGCTTTCACATTCGATACTCGAGACTCTACATTTTGTGCTTGAGGTCTAGCACTCTGTATTTGAGGCCTTACATCCTGCACCTGAGGCTTTGCGTTCTCAACTGTAGGCTTTACGCCTATCTTCTCGTGGCAATGAGGACAGATTTCTGTTCCTTCTTCCACATCTTCACCACATATCGGACAAGAAACCATTTTCTTCTTTCTCAACAAAGGATTATGTTCTTCATCCAACCACTCGCCGCAATGTCTGCATTTCTTTGCAACGACTAATATTTCTTCCCCGCAAAAGGGACAACGTTTTGTTTCTTCCATATTCATCAATAAAATAAATCAGATAATATCTTGAAATACAAATATTCTGCTCCAAAAACAAGTAATGATAAGACAATACAAAAAGATGAACCCGGGTCTATAAAAGGCAGTAATATACCTAAAACAGATTCTCCAGCAATAAATAGAATAGAATACCAACCAAAGTTATTCAGGTAGCCTCGATAGTTATTAATAATTTTTGTGGCTATCATTATTGTTACCACCATACCAAACATCCATAAAAAAAGAAACAGAATTAAAAAGAATAGATTCTCTTGCAACGGTAAAATATCCGCTAACAAATTGAATACGCCCAATAAAACATAGAAGCCTATATTTGATTTTAGTAAATTAGTCATCGGATCCGAGAAACTTTTCGTCGCAGTATATAGACCATAAGCAAAGACAACACATATTATAGCTATTCCCAGATTAACGACCCATTCCGGCACATAGTTGCAGTACTCAATCACAAAATCATATCTACTACCAATATGACTTAATCCCATATTTTGAATCATTGACACAAAGCAAAAAAGCATAGCCAAGTAAAACAAAATAATGGCGTATGGCGAAATAGGACTATCTAAAGAATAAACCTCTATTTTTCCATCATTCCCCTTATTTTCACTATTTGGTACTTCCGCATAAGACGCATTATTCGCTTCAGGAATAACTTTATGCTCCTCATCCAACCATTCGCCGCAATGCATGCACTTCTTTGCGACGGCTTTTATCTCTTCCCCGCAATAGGGGCATTTTTTTGTATCCTCCATATTCATCTATTTATTGTAATCTAAATGTTACAGGCACGGTATATTTAACACGTACCAATTTACCTCTTTGTTCACCCGGTTTCCACTTAGGCATACTGTTGATCACACGGAGTGCCTCTTTATCCAATGAAGGATCGACACCACGAAGAACCTGAGCATCTACGATTGAACCATCACGGTTAACAACGAATGAACAAGTTACACGACCTTGAATACCATTTTTCTCTGCGTCAACCGGATACTTGATAGATTTTGACAAGAACTGAAGCAATGCCGCTTGTCCACCCTGGAATTCAGGCATCTTTTCAACAACGGTATAGATCGGCTGAGCTGACTCATCCTCATTTTCTTCAAATTCATAAATATTGTTGCTTGCAGGAGATGAATATGTCTGACTTCTGTTTAGCGTCGAATCTTTATTTGCCATTTTAGCTGTTGTACTTTTACGACTATCCTTCAACACATCTGATTTTTTGGTGACTTTAGTAATCGAAGCCTTATGAGTAGTCGGTACTTTAATCCTATACAGGCGTTGAGCCGGTACACAAAAAACAATGCACAAAGAGAATAAACATATTAAAACTATTCTATTGCTCATATAATTACTGATTAAATGCTTTCCAAATGAAGTTGAGTTCATTAATCATTTTGTCATCCCATGTTATTGACATTCCCATTCTCAACAGTCCCAAAACAGAATCATTGACAATCAACTGGTGACCTGCATAAGCTGTTCCGAAACAATGGTCACTTTGTCCAATACTCATGTTGTCTATCTTGGACAAATCATACTTGTAATAATGCAATTTAGGGAAAAAAGGAGTAAAAAATGAGTCATTCACTAGCCTGCAATACATACTTTTATTTGTAATAACCATACTTGTCTGAATCGGTGCACTAAATATGAACTTATTAATCACTATCAGAACTTCTTCATCCGCATCCAACCGAGCATACTTTTTGATATGCGAATCCAACACATCTTGTGGAATCTGCCCCCAGAGATAAACATATTTGCTTGGTTCCTGATGGGAGTTTTTAAAAGCCTGAATCAATTCTTTGAGTCGGTCGGCTTTACTATTTGCCTCCGTATCATTCGTTTTAATAATCGTTTCTTCTGTTCCGATGGCAATGTCATCTGCTTTAGTAGTTATATTATCAACTACAGTTTCTGTCTGTTCCAACCATTGCCCGCAGAAACGACATTTCTTAGCTTTCGCTTTTATCTCTTCCCCACAATAGGGACATTTTTTTGTATCTTCCATCGTCATGAACGTTTTAAATGTTGAATTATCTTTGAATAATGATATCTGATCAATTTCTTTTCTATCCAATTTTGAAAAAGCACTGCTGCTCCAACAAAAGGAATCAATACCACATACCCCACATACTTAAGTACAACGGTCGTATGAAATATTCTTTTCGCAGGAGATTCTAACGATAAAAAGAAAACAAGACAGATAAGGATAATGAGTATCCAACCTATTATACTTGCCTCTATATGAGCTTTTCGCTTTGAAACCATATAGTTCGCATACTTTTCGGAAAACGACAATTGATCAAGACTTTGCATTGTATTATTTATCATTGCTTTGAGTTATTTTTGTTAAGTGAAGTGTACCCATATCGTTTGTGTCAAAGGTCATCTTATCGCCTTCGATAGTCAGATTGTTGAAAACGCCTCCTTCATCGTTCATTGATTTATAACTACGAAAGGAATCTGTGTAAAGTTCTTTCTGCGCTGTTTTTGCCAACTCGGCAGTTACATTAGTCAGTGTACGCAGCGCATATGTAGCTGCATCAAGCTCATCAAGGAAACTGTTATATTTCAAATTGACATCATCTGCATTAATAGTGACCTTGAGAGAAGGAATGTCATAAACCAGTTCCAATTTTCCAGCAAAAACATCCCATGTTCCGGTGATTGTGCTCTTATATTTGCATGTATAATGAGCCTTATCCTCTTCTCCTGAAAATACACCAAGCCGTTTCTCAGTAAATGTGCCTCCATCATTATCTTCTTCTTTGACAAATTTAAAGACTCCAGTAGCCTCATCTTTACTCCCATCATCGTATGAAGTTGTAATGTTTAAAGCCCATGTACCAACCGCTTTTTCAGCAAGTTCGGTATCATGACACGAGAAAAAGCTAAATATGGGTAGCAGTAATGCTATGTATAAAAAGACTTGTTTCATAATATCTATGCATTAAAAAATAAATGATATGAATAAAAATTACTTTGCTGGAGCAGGAGCAGGAGTTTCAGCAGGAGCTGCAACAGAATCATCATTTCCCATATTATTGACAGCTTCCAATATCTTATCATCAGACAAATTGTCTCTATTTTCAAAAGTAGCGACCTCTGAATTGTTATAAGTATCATAAACTGAAATATAAGAATTAGGTACGCCATTCCCCTGATTATTAATTTTCTTAACCAAATCTTCTGTATATGGTCCGGAAGATGCAAAGCCTATTAACTCTCCATCAAACAAATACTCTCGTTGTGTACTTTGAGTATTTACACGAAAAATCATTTGTTTATCTGATGTTTCTGTATTAAAGTATACGTATTCAGAATTCGGCGACCAGGTAAGATTTTTGAATCCAACGAGATTGCTTTGAGGGTCATCTGATTCCATGAATGGCACCAAAGTGAGTTTTTCATCTTTTCCTACCCTTTGAATCCTTATCTCCGATTTATGAACTTCCTTTACATCAAGGTTTGATATCGCAGTATATGTACCGGACAATTCAACAATGTATGCAGTTTCAAGGTTATTCGGTGAAGTCACTTGTTCTAATATCTGAGTTACTTCATCACCATTTTCTTCTACAACTTCCTGATCAGAACCATTTTGGATGTTCCCTTGAATAATATTCTTGATATTTTTTAATCCAAATAACAAACAACAGACAATAATTGCAACACTTAAAAGAGCGACAATGCCATCAATCAGTTTAAATTTACACTGTTTGCTTGCAGTCGTACCTTTCTTACAGAATAATGCAATCAACCAAATCGCACCGATAATTGGAACAAGTACAATGAAATACCAACCTCCGCCCTTTCCAATATCATGTAAACGACGGAATGGAATAGCTATACTCGGAATAAGCAATGCTAAAAAATATATGATAGAAAATATGTACATTGTTCCACACAGCAAATCCAAACACCCAAAGATATTTGCAACAAAAGCATAACAGAGAAACGACACCCAAAACTGTTGGCGACTGATACTCCCCTTAAAATCAAAATAATGTTTGAAGAATGGGTCAATAAAATAATACGCCAAAAATGATGGAAGAGGATTATTCTTCTCATCGGACGCTTCCGGTTTTTCAATGTTATGTGTCGTTGGCAACTGGGTTGACAAATCCGGTTGCCGAACAACAGTAGATGATGAAGGAACAGCTGCTCCAATTTTTTCATGACAATAAGGGCAGACTTCTGTACCTTCCTCAATTTCTTCTGCACAAACCGGACATTCTATCATCTTAGGAAGAGCATTTTCTTTAACAACTACGGACGGCTTCTTTGTCTCTTCAGGTATTACCTCTGAAGGAGCTTCGTCCACAGTCATTTTCTCATGACAATAAGGACAAACTTCAGTGCCCTCTTCTACTTGTTCTCCACAAGTAGGACACGGAATAGTTTTCTTTTTCCTCAACCGAGGATTGAGTTCCTCATCTAGCCATTCGCCGCAATATTTGCATTTTTTTGCGACGGCCAATATTTCTTCCCCACAAAAGGGGCATTTTTTAGTCTCTTCCATAATAAATTAATGTTTAATGTATTACTCTATTTCAAAACCTATAATTTGAAGCGTTTTTGCTTTTTCTATAGAAGGTGCTATGAACCATGTTGTTTGTCCATCCAAAAAGTTATCGCTCGAACAAAGGACATTTTCAACATCTGACGTCCCGTCTGAATAACCAACTTGAAGATGTAACGTCAAATCCAAATCATCCCCAGTGTTATTCGTAACCTTTATTGAATACGTATTACCTTTAAATTGTTGATCGCCTAAAGTTATTCCTCTTGAGGCTAATTTTGCAGTGATACCTGCATCCGGATCCAACAAATTTGAATGACTTTTTACAACCATTACTCCTATTATCAGTATACCGATAAAAATAATTGCACAAATGATGGCATTATTTTTATGTATTTTCATGTAATCAATAACATCAAACTGACTATTAATAGCCATACTATTATTGGAAGTTTGAGTCTCATCTGAGCCATCAACCCACCTACCACAATATCTGCATTTCTTAGCGATTGACATTATTTCCTTTCCGCAATAAGGACATTTCTTCGTTTCTTCCATACTTCAATTGTTTTAATTATTAATATTCAAGTGAATGATTTCACCACAATACTCACAATAAAAATTACCCTTTTCCATATTCAAACTATTTTAATTGTTTATTTTCATGCTTAATTATTTGTTAACGATACAAAGGAAATCAATCAACGCTTGGCAGTCAAGTTCACAATGGTTCACAAATGCATTTTTTTGATTGTAAAAGTAACATTCGCTTCATTTTTCATATCTCTAGAGATAAAAAAGGGGACCTCGCTGTCTCAGCGAAGTCCCCTTGTCTGTCATTAAACTACGATTTTAAACCTATGTATTAATCTTCAATCGCTTTATTGTTTGCGCGTTCTACTGTTGGGATTGGCCAGATATAGCCGTTTGTCGTCGGTGTTACGGTGAACTCGCCGGAGGTGGCTTTGCGTTTTACAAAGTTCTCGGCACGACGATGAATATCAACGGCACGGATGGCTTCGCCAACGAACTCGCTGCGACGCTCCAGATATATTGCATTCTTTAGTGCATCACCTGTGAGCGACGAGATGTTGAGCGGATCATCACTGGCAGAGAGTGAACGACGGCGGACCTGCTCGAGAGCGGTCTTCGCTTTTGCTTCATTGCCATTGTTGGCGTAACACTCAGCCAGATTGAGCAATGTTTCAGCATAACGGAAGATCGGAACCCAATCCAGATAAGTCTGTCCATCGGTGAACTTTGTCGAGATGACATAACCGTTGGCTGCAGCCTGAAGACTTGATATTCTGGCATCGGCCTTCAGATTATAATTCGGATACAACGGACTATGAATACCACTTGTGTTATCAACAACCAAGGAAGTTCCTTTATAGAAGAAATAAGGAACGGCGACCTGCATGCCTCCGGTGTTGGTTGTCGCCATTGGAAATGAAAAGATGGATTCCGGACATGACGATGATGACTTGAAAGGATCGGCACAGCTCGAAGACAAGCTGTAACCTGTGACGGCCTCACCTGCTTTTATCGCGTTATCCCATTGATCCATTGCCATATATACACGCATACGAAGCATCAACGCTGCACCTTGTGTGGCGCGGGTGATCTTGTCGTACGTAGCACCTCCGGAAGGAAGATCGGCATAATCTTGAGTATCATCAAGAATCTGAGTATAGACTTCAGAGATGGTCGAACGTTTCAGATCATTGTTTTCCAATCCACTCTCGGCCTGCAAACGCAATGGAACATCTTTTGCATTGGCATCCAGCTTGTATGGCTGTGAATAGAGTGTACTCAGATAATAATAGCATAATGCACGGCAAAACTTCAGTTCGGCAACATATTGCTTGTATTTCGTACCTGCAACAGCCGAATGTGATTCAACATTGGCAAGAACTGTATTTGCACTGTTGATGGACTGATAAGCGCCTTCCCATGTTTCATAATTATCCTGCGTCTCAAGACCTACACTCATCTCATATGAACTGAGTCCTTCATAGAAGTTACCCGAAATATTCATCATATCTTCACCGATGTTCTCGATGCATACATACGCTTTCGAACCGATGAAATGATTGTCTTTCATCTCTGTATAAACGCCCATCACTGCACCATCCATACGTTCGGCGGAAGAATAGATATCATCATCAACCAGATTCAATGCCGGTGTCTTATCCAAAAAATCGCTACATCCGCCCAATACAAACAGCGATACAGCAAATAACAAGGTATATATTTTTGTTTTCATACTTATTACTTTTTAAACATGAAACGATTAAAATGTTAAATTCAAACCAAGTGTATAGGTGCGTGCCTGAGGCAAGGTGTTTTTATCGACACCACCCTGAAGGTTGGCATTCGTACTCATGGTTGAAGCTTCAGGATCCAAACCGCTATAACCGGTTATGACAAACAGGTTCTGTGCTTGTGCATAGACACGAAGCGAACTGATTCCGATAGCTTTAGGCCATTTCTTCGTATCAAAAGTATAACCCAAAGAAAGGTTCTTGCAACGCAAATAGTCGCCGTTCTCGACCCAGTCGGAGATTGGTTTGGCAGAACCGTTTGAATAATTATCGCCGTAGATCGGATAGGCATAAGTAGCATTCTTGTTCGATTCGCTCCAATAATGATTCAACACATCAATCGTATTGTTCCAGTAACGCATATCGGCACAGGTAGCTTTTGTACCATTATAAATCTTGTTGCCACCTGAGAACTGGAACATAACCGACATATCAAAACTCTTGTATCTGAAGTTATTGCTCCATCCACCATAATAAGTCGGAAGAGTATTGCCGCAAACAACCGGCTGCAGATTACTTTCGGCGTAAGCCTTGCCGTCTTCGGTAAAGAACTTACCCGATTTCTCGTACATACAAAGTACTTTCGTTCCGTCTGAACCGTAGAAGATACGGCGACCGGTGTTTTCATCGATACCGCCTGACGGGTAGAGATATAACTGTCCGATAGATTTACCGACCATCGTGATATTGTATGATCCGGTCGTGATATTGTCGATTCCTTCAGCAAGCTTCGTAACACGGTTGCGTGTTGTTGTCAAGTTGAAAGAGGTGTTCCATGAGAAATCATGTGTTTTGACAATATCGGCAGAGATATTGAACTCAATACCGGTATTCTTCATCGCACCTGCATTGGTTGTAATATAGTTGTTCGGAATACCTTTGGAAGGCGAAACAGGAACATTCAGAATCAAGTCCGAAGAGACATTATGATAATAATCGAAATCAATGGCGATATTGTTCAGCAAAACGGCTGCAAAACCAATATCAGCCTTCTTGCTTGTCTCCCACTTCAGATTCTTCGAATCGGCAATCTGACTTAGTTTGTAAGCGCCGTTATCTCCATAATAGCCACTGCTATAATAAGAATAAGCGGCATAATCGCTGATATTCGTATTTCCTACAACGCCCCAGCTTCCTTTGATCTTCAAGTCGGTAAACAGATGTTTCATCGGTTTGAAAAACTCTTCGGAAGAGATTCGCCAAGCAGCCGAAACGCCACCGAAATCGCCCCAACGGTGATCTTTGCTTAATGCAGAGAATCCATCACGACGGAAGTTGGCGGACAACAGATATTTGCCATCATAATCATAGTTGACACGACCGAAGAACGAAAGCAGTGAACTTTCGGAAATCGTATTGCCATCGCCGGCAGAAATTGATGCCCAAGCACCTTGATAGGTCGTATACTTATTGTCCAAAAGGATACTGCGTGTTGCGCCCCAACGGTCGAGTTGTTTTGTATGAGTCTCTTCACCGGCAAGAATATCGAAATTATTCTTATTGACCGAGAACAGGTAATCGGCTGTATTCGTCCATGTTTCCGAACGCAGTTTAGCTGAATAATTCGTAGCCGAACCATTCTCCGTATCACCAAACATCATGGCTGTACGGAAATTCTTATCATCAATATGGCTGTAATCCAAACCATACTGTGTTTTCAATGTCAGTCCGGCAAACGGATGCACTTCTGCATAAGCGTTACCGATAAAACGAAGAACTTCAGAATTAACGCCACTGCCATAGTTAAGCAAAGCAACCGGGTTCGTATAGCCGTTGTAAACAGTGTTCGGACTGGTTCCGATATAACCACTTTCACCTAAATACGGTGTTCCGTCTTCATTATAAGCAGGAACGTTGGTCGGTAAAATCAATGCCAGACGCGTAAAACCTTCGGTTGCATACTGTCCGCCTTTGCGAGCGCCATCGGTATAGCCGGTGTTGGAAATAGAAGAATTAATGCTTCCACCGATCTTCAACCAGTCTGTTGCTTTGGCTGAACCGTTAGCTGCCAAACCGAAGCGATCATACTTATCGCCTCTTACCATACCTTTCTGATTCACATAGTTTCCGGAAATATAGAACTGCCCTTTGTCAGTTCCGCCTTCGATTGAAACAGTGTGATTATGTTCGAACCCTGTACGAAAGATTTCTTTCTCCCAATCCGTGTCTACATAGCTGCCATCAGAGCGTTTCCACATATTGAACGCTTTTGATCCATAAGCGGAAGTATAGTTGGCTGTCAACGACATCTCATCCGTTCCGTAACGGTTCTTCACAGCCATATTCTTGAAATCAACATATTGCTGAGCGTCCATCACATCCAGAAAATGCGAATGACTGGTGAAACCCATGTATCCATTATAGGAAACCTTGGTCTTTCCGGAAGCACCTTTCTTCGTGGTAATCAGGATGACACCATTTGCGGCACGCGAACCATACATGGCTGCAGCGGCAGCATCCTTCAGAACATCCATCGAAAGAATATCGTTCGGGTTGATATCTGCCAAAGAGTTGACATTACCACTATAAGAGGTATTTCCTGTTTCAATCGGAACGCCATCAACTACATAAAGTGGTGAAGTGCCTGAAGTGATTGAACTTACACCTCTGATGCGGATGATCGGTGATTCGCCGACGCCGCCTGAAGGGGTGATAATACTAACACCGGTAGCACGACCTTGCAATGCCTGATCAATACTATTAACAGGAACATCTTTGATTGCCTCTGTCTTTACGGATGCTATTGAGGAAGTGACGGTGCGCTTCGACTGTGTTCCGTAGGCTACGACTACAACTTCATCCAAGTTCTGAGAGTTATCGCTCAAAGTAGTATTGATTGTAGATTTACCTGCAATCTTTTTCTCAACCGAGGTCATACCTATAAAGCGAAATACCAAGGTTCCATCCGAAGAGGCCGATAGCGAATATTTACCATCGATATCGGTTACCGTGCCTCTGTTCGTACCTTTCAACAAAACGGTTGCACCTACTACCGGAGAGCCATCATCGCCGGTGACTACTCCTTTTACCGTAAAATTTTCTTGTGCCCAACTATTAACGGACACGAGTAATGCAATGAATAAGTAAATAAATTTTTTATACATAAAAGCTAAGTTTAGTGTGTATATATAATAAGTTAAGAGTCTTTGATCCCTTCGTCAGGAATCAATAATTATAAGCGAAACGTATTCAATACGTCTCCTACCAATAAAAGTTTTGAAAAAAAATCAAGAGTTAGTGTGTATCTAATAATAAATTATTCTTTTTCAGCTGTTATCTTCTGAACAGTCGACATGTCCATCAACGTTGTTGCCATCCATTTAACTGCATCGCGCACCAGATCGAAATCGATATTATCCATCGTATCGCCCGGATTATGATAAGGAATGACTTTCGTTCCACCAAATGCGAATGGCGAAATGGTCGGAACGCCTTTGATGAAGAAGTTGGCCTCATCTGTACGCGGTCGAGTAACAATCACATCGCGACCCGGAACTTTTAGGAACGGACGATTGCAACTTTTGGCATCGGCCTGTTCTATATATTTAAACATCGAACTATATTTGGAAGCAACCATCGCACCAAAACCATAGCCATCGCCCAGACAGTCGATATTGATAACCACTTTGGCATTGCTGAGTGGCATGATCGGGTGATTGGCCAGATAATCGCTGCCGTACAAACCAGTCTCCTCGCCTCCGAACAGGACAAACACAATTGTCCGTTTCGGTTTGAATCCGCTGGTTGCCAAAGCTTTTGCAGCACCCATGATGATAACCGAACCGGAAGCATTATCCAATGCACCCGGACAAACATACGGTTGCAGACCAATATGATCGAGGTGCGCTCCGATAGTCAAATATTCAGGAGCAAGCGTCGGATCTGTTCCACGAAGGATACCAATAACATTGCATCCTACACCATCTGGATGAAATTCAGTAAATGCCTTGATATCGGCTTTCTTGTTGATCGGGAACGAATTGGGTTTGACAGTCTTGTTTAAATCAGCTTTTACAGTCTCATAATTCTTTCCTGTCCCGCTGAAAATATCTTTTGCAACACTGTCACTGATGCAGGCATAAACGAATCCCTTATTGAAACCGGGATTAGGATTACCGGCGATAGAAATATACAGCAGTCCGGCAGCTCCATGATCAGCAGCATTTTTCATCTTGTGTGAATGATACTGATACGGCATCCATGCTTTCTGCAGTTTGGGATCCTGTCCTTGATAAGGCACGTCACGTTCACAAACCACAATTTTACCTTTAACATCAACGCCTTTATACGAATCGTAGCCTAATTCGGGAGCGGTTACACCATAACCCACGTAGACCAGGTCTTTCTGTTCCAGGAATCCGGTATCCGATGTTCCGCCAACCATATAGTTGTCCGGATACGAATATTGTTTTGCAATCCACTGCTTGCCTGAAGGGAAATAGAGTGTAAAGAACCCACCTTCCTTCACTTCGGTGTACGGATGCGGAAAATTCTGGAAATAGGTTCCATTGTCGCCACCGGGTTCCAAACCCCATGCCTTAAATAAATCGGCTGCATAACGTGTAGCTTTAACGAATCCGATGTCGCCCGTCAATCGTCCGCGACATTCAGGAGAAGTAAAGAACGTCATCCACGATTTCAGATCGGTAGTAGAAGTGGCGTACATTGCTTTCTGCTCTGCTGTTGGCTGAGGCATCGTCATATTGCGACGCTGTGCAAAAACCTGCCCGCTTAGCAAGAGAGATGCCACAAATAACAAAAGTAATCTTTTTTGAATCATATTATTTTCAATTGGTTAGTCAAATTCAAAAATAAAGAACAAAATATCTCTATATCCATTTTTATACTTTCATTTTGCAAATATAGAGATATATGTTGTTCAACATAATTTTCGAAGCACATATTTAGCGTAAATTAACTTAAACAGTAGTTTGATTTTCCTGTGAAGTCGGCGAAAAGTGCTGATTCCAACGCATTCACCTCAAATTGTACCCGTTCACCGGCAAAAGCTCGCTGTTTATTGATAATATTTTTACGCAGTATGATTGGATCCTACTTTTGTAACAGTAAAAATAAAAGAAGACGGCATTATGGAAACGACAGACATTCAATCACTCCTGAAAGGATTTCCGGTTATCACTTTAGCCGAAATGGAGAAAGTGCGCCTGATGAACCGTATAGATACCAAATATACAATGCAGACAGAAATATTGAAGCAACTGCTCCAAAAACTGAAAGAAAACTATTTCGTACAAGTGGTCAACAACAACTGCATCAGTCCGTACCAGACCATTTATCTGGACACAGTCGATTTAGCAATGTATATTGCGCATCAAAACGGACGACGCACGCGCGAAAAGATCCGGATGCGAGCTTATCTCGACAGCCAACTGTCGTTTTTGGAAATCAAAGACAAGAACAATAAGGGACGTACGCACAAACAACGCATTCAACTTCCAGCTCTTAAAGAGTATCGTACCACCGAAGCTTCAGCATTTCTGATTGGCCATTCGTTATTCAGACCTGAAGAACTTTTTCCCCAGATTGAAAACCGCTTCAGTCGCATCACCCTTGTGAACCGCGAAAAAACAGAACGGCTAACAATTGATACGAACATCTCTTTTCACAATCTGACTACCAATAATACGATGGTCATGAACGATCTGGTCATCATCGAACTGAAACAAGACGGCAACATTCCATCGTTTGTGAAAGCTACGCTGCACGAAATGCATGTACGTCCGGTCAGCATCAGCAAATATTGCCTCGGCACAGTGTTGACTAACCCCGACGTCAAGCACAATCGCTTTAAAAAGAAATTATTACAAATAAATAAACTGACTCAATATGGATACACCTATTAGTATGGATACACTTGTTGATCCTTCAGACGACTTGCAGATGCTGGGAACGCCCATTATGGACTCAAACGGTTTCTATCAGCTATTGTTACGCTTCCTGTTCAACTTTATCATTTGCGCCATCATCATACACTTTTTCTACTATCCGAAAAGCAAACGGCGCGATTACTATTTCACATTCACACTGATCAGTGTAAGCGTATTTTTGCTGGTATTCCTGTTAGGCAGCGTAAAGTTGAAGATTGGTTTCGCATTGGGCATTTTTGCCATCTTCGGTATTATCCGCTATCGCACGGAGTCGGTTCCGATCCGCGAGATGACGTACCTGTTTATCATCATTGCCATGTCGGTCATCAACGGGCTGTCAGTACAGATAAGTTATGGTGAACTTTTGCTTACCAATGTACTGTTTATCCTCGCCACCTGGCTGATGGAGAGCGAAAGATGGTTGAAGCATGTATCGTGCAAATTGATTCTTTATGACAAGATCCAGCTTATCACACCTGACAAACATGAAGAGTTGATGGCGGATCTGAAGAAACGCACCGGACTGAACATCAAACGGCTGGAGATCGGACAGATTGATTTCCTGCGCGACTCGGCCTTCATTAAGGTGTATTACGAATCGGAAGCCGAAGAAATCAATTCTATCGACTCGCTTGCCAAGTTTCCACGCGGCCGCGATGATGAACAAAATTATTAACTCTAATGTTATACAGAATATGAAAATCAGACATACCATCAATATACTAATCGTCGGTGCAGGAAGTATTGCATGCAGTTTTCCGATTATGGCACAAAACGATTGGGGATCTTCACTTAATCTGGGTGTAAGCAAGAAACTTACCCCGAAGCTGAATCTTTCGCTGGAGGAGGAGTTTCGTACGCGCGACAATTTTGGTGAGGCCGAACGTTTCTCGACAGCGCTTGACTTGAGCTATAAGTTCAATGATTATCTGAAGTTAGGCGGGGCCTACAATCTGATAAACTACAATCATGAAACCAAAGGATGGGAAGTACGCCACCGCTACTATTTTTATGGTACAGGGTCGCTCCACTTTGACCGTTTTACGTTATCTTTGCGCGAGAGATTCCAAAGTACCTACCGCGTGGGAGTAAAGGAGACTGACACACGTTCGAATCCAAAATATTATCTGCGCAGCCGTCTGGAACTCGATTACGACATTGCAAACAGTCGGTGGAAGCCTTTCGTTTCGGTGGAACTTTACAAGCCGCTGAACGACAAAGTGGATAACAAAATGGACAAAATAAGATATACAGTAGGAACAGAATATAAAATAAACAAGCACAACGCGTTGGAAGCGTTCTATCGTTACAACAACTTTATCGATGACGATGAAAACGACGGGCAGCATGTTATCGGACTCGGTTATACATACAAGTTCTAACAATAATGGAAAAGCAAGAGCATAAACAATGGATTCTGGAGAATCTGATTTACCTGATTATTTGGGTAGGTGTTCTTGCTGTACCCGTTATCTGGGAGGAAAGATCAACAACAACGACCACATTCCAGTGGGCAGAAGTGCTGCGTAGTTGGGAAATGACCCTGCCTTTTCTCTTCCTTTTTGTCATCAATAATTATGTACTGATTCCTTGCTTCCTGATCCGTAAAAAAAGATCATGGATATATCTGCTTTGCACACTCGTTATCGTTGCCATCACCATCACTATCAATACGCGTAACCTGTTCACGCCGTTCGGCGAAAATATGCCGCCCGAAATGAAAGAGAAATTGCTGATTCCAAGAAATGACGGTATGCGTCCGGGCGAAGGGCCGGATAAGAATGCCAGGCCGCCCATGTTCGACAACAATCATCAGCCCAAGTTCGGCGATCGCGGTCCGATGGGTAACAGACCGCCGATGGATCGCTTTATTTTCATGTCGCCCTCTTTCCAAAAGCTTCTGGTGGTATTGCTTATCATTGGATTGAACATTGCCATCAAGCTACTTTTCAAATCAATGCGCGACGAACGGCAGATGAAAGAACTCGAAAAAAGGACATTGCAGACCGAGCTGGAGAATCTGAAACATCAGCTCAATCCGCATTTCTTCATGAATACACTGAACAATATTCACGCACTGATTGATATCGACAGCGAGAAAGCCAAGGAGACAGTCATCGAGCTGTCGAAACTGATGCGTTACATCCTTTACGACTCATCGCTTCCGGCCGTGCCGCTTGAGAAGGAGATACAGTTTCTCAACAACTATATCGCCCTGATGCGGATCAGATACATGCAGCAAGTGGAGATTCTGGTGCACGTGCCTGAAGAGATTCCGAACGTCAAAGTTCCACCGCTGCTCTTCATCTCATTCCTCGAGAATGCCTTCAAGCATGGCATCAGCTATCAGCACGCTTCCTACGTGCATCTCTCCATCGAGATAAAGGACAAAGAGCTGCATTGCCTGCTCGTGAACAGCAATTTCAATAAGACTGAAGAACATCAACACATAGGGATAGGACTTGAAAACTCGCGCAAACGCTTGCAGCTTCTCTTTGGCAGCAACTACACGCTGCATATTGAAGACATCGGCGACGAGTATCATGTTCTCCTGATAATACCTCTTGAAAATGAAATGTATAACCATTGATGACGAACCGTTGGCATTGGCTCAGCTGAATGCCTATATTGAGAAAGTTCCGTTTCTGGAACTTGTAAAGGGATGCCACACTGCACTGGAGGCATTCGATGTGATTGCCTCAAACAAAATAGATCTCATCTTTGTAGATATCAATATGCCTGATCTCAGCGGAATGGACTTTGTCAAATCACTGACAAACAAACCGCTCATCATCTTCACAACGGCCTATTCCGAATATGCCATCGAAGGATTCAAGGTAGATGCAACCGACTATCTGCTCAAACCGTTCAGTTACGCCGATTTTCTGAAAGCCGCCAACAAGGCGCTGCATCAGTACGAACTGCTGAATCGCAAAGACCAACCGGCGCAACCACAACCGACGCAAACGACGGATAAACCTGCCGATGCTCAGGTACAGCACAACAGCCTGTTTGTGAAAGCTGACTACAAGATGGTGCGTCTGGATCTGAACACGATTCTGTATATGGAAAGCCAAAACGAATACGTGCGTATCTTTTTTGAAAATCAGAAACCGATCATGACACTTATCAGCATGAAGATGCTCGAAGATCAGCTGCCACTGAACCAGTTCATGCGCGTGCACCGCTCCTACATCGTCAATCTGACAAAAATTTCGGCAGTTGCCAACAACCGCATCATCTTCGGCAAAGATGTGTATATTCCTATTGGCAACCAGTACAAAGACCAGTTCAACGCATTCCTCGAGAAGCATTATCTGGGCAAAGGCGACAAGTAAAAAAATGCGGCATCAGCTGAATCACCAATGCCGCATATAAAATTTATTTCTGTTTACGAATAATCGTCGAAATTTACCTTTTCGTTAATTGTCGACACCGCGTGTAGGAATCGAGAATGACTGCTTCGCCATGTTGAATCCGTTACCTTCGTCAAGGCGTATCGAAAACAGCGCTTTTCCGCTTGGAAGCCGGCGGGATGCACGTACATTTACCGTATAACAAATACGATCTTTAGGAGAAATCTTGCTTACAATGACCGGCTCGGATACATCCAGATAGGATTTGCCTTTCTCAACCGTAACGACCGGACGAACGCGAATGGCGTTGCGCATGCCGTTATTCACCAGGATAAACGAGAGGCGACAAGACTGTCCCGCCATAATATATTGATTGGTTTCACCTCCATTTTCGAGATAAATATCATCGACAATCAGCTGAGGCGCATCCGTATCATGCGAACCGGAATAATAACGTTCACGATTTGTAAGTTCGCGGTCGCGTTGCCGATCCTCAGGCGTATTCGCCGAGTTCGCACCGATAACAGCCCCTGCAGCTCCGCCTGCCAAAGAACCCAGTTGCGCACCCAATTCGGCTCCGTCCCAACGGTCAGAACTGTTGCCAATCACAGCACCCAGAATCCCGCCCGCAAGCGAACCAATCTGTGAGCCGACTACTGTGCGCGACGTCTGGTCCATCGTTCCGCATCCCGATAAAATCAACATCGACGCCATTGCTACTGATAAAATCATCCTTTTCATATCGTTCATGCTTTAGTGTTTCATTTCTAACAAAAATACAACAAATAAGTTTACCAAATATCCGGCAAAGCTTATTTTTTATCTCAGCAACGGTTCGCAAGACAACGCGCGACGCAATTGCAAGGTTGATAAAGCTTTCCGCATCGACGAGCGGAGCAATATTGAGGTCGCAAAAGGTGCCAAGGCAACGCGTGAAGCCTTTGCAAAGTCGATAAATGGCGCCAAGGCGGCTGGGAAGGCTTTGCGAGGTCGATAAGTGAGCAAAAGGCGACTTGGAAAGCAATTGCGAGATTGCAAAACGACGCCAAGGAAACGGGGAAGCGATTGCAAGGTTGCAAAATGGCCGCAAGGCGCCTTGACCTCCTTTAGCGACATCGATAATGCTCAGCCAGCACACTTTTCATACGTTTGCAACAACGATTAGCAATACTTTTTCTACCTTCGCAGTCAAATTGAACAATCTGAAATGACAAATCAACAACTGACACCCACGGCAGACCTGCAGCAGCAGTACGCACTTCTCCTGAAAGAATACGAATACGAGAAGGAGATGTACAAGGAGCAGACCGAGCGTGCGGGAATCAGAAAAAAGATACAACAAGGGCTGTGCTGGTACCCCGTCGAAAGCGGCAGGAGCTACTACAACTCGCTGAACCAGCTGGTGATTGAGGTACAACGCGTGGAAGACCGCGAGATAGAGCACAGCTTCGAATACGGGCGCCCCGTTTGCTTCTTCACACAGCAGGCCGACGGCAAACTGCGCTATCTCAACTTCTCGGCCGTCATCAGCTACGTACAGGACGACCGGATGGTGGTGGCCCTACCCTCGCCTTCAGCGCTATTCGATCTGGAGCAGAGTGGAACCCTCGGCGTACAGTTATATATGGACGAAACGAGCTACAAGACCATGATGGCAGCGCTCAACGAGGTGACCAGAGCCAAAGGCAACCGACTGGCCGAACTGCGCGAAGTGCTGCTTGGCAACGTGGCTACAGCGCAGCGCAAACTATTCCCGATACGTTTTCCGTGGCTGAACATCACACAAGAAGAAGCCGTGAACCACGTGCTCGAAGCCAAAGATGTGGCCATCGTTCACGGCCCTCCCGGAACGGGGAAAACAACTACACTGGTTGAAGCCATCTACGAAACACTGCACCGCGAGAACCAGGTGCTTGTAGCAGCGCAAAGTAACACAGCAGTAGATTGGATTTCGGAAAAGCTGGTCGACCGCGGCATCAACGTCCTTCGCATCGGCAACCCGACGCGCGTGAACGATAAAATGCTCTCCTTCACTTATGAACGCCGCTTCGAAGCACATCCCGACTATGCCGAACTGTGGAGCATCCGCAAAGCCATACGCGAAACACAGTCGGCAAAGCACAGCAGCTACAGTGACAAGGAAACAGCGCGCAACCGACTGTCGCGCCTGCGCTTCCGTGCCGCCGAGCTGGAAATAAAAATCAATGCCGAACTGTTTGACGAAGCGCGTGTTGTGGCCTGTACACTCGTCGGTTCCGCCAACCGGGTGCTCACCGGCTGTCATTTCACAACGCTCTTCATCGACGAAGCCGCGCAAGCGCTTGAAGCCGCTTGCTGGATCGCCATAGCCAAAGCCGACCGGGTGATTTTTGCCGGCGACCATCATCAACTGCCGCCCACCATCAAATGCATCGAAGCGGCACGCGGCGGACTTGACCACACGCTGATGCAGAAGATTGCCGACAGGAAACCCGAAACCGTCTCGCTGCTGAAGATGCAATATCGCATGAACGACGAGATCATGCGCTTCCCGTCACACTGGTTCTATCATGACCAGCTGCAGTCGGCACCCGAAGTAAAGAACCGCGGCATTCTGGATCTGGAAACACACGTCGTATGGTGCGACACCACCGACTGCCAGTTTGAAGAAGACCAACTGAATGACAGCCTGAGCCGCATCAACCGCAATGAAGCTCTTCTACTGGTAAGAAGCCTGAAGACCTACATCCAGAAGATTACTTCCGCACGCGTACTGGAAGAACGCATCGATTTCGGACTCATCTCGCCCTACAAGTCACAAGTGCAATACCTGCGCAGCCTCATCCGCAAAGACGAATTTTTCCGCCCGATGCGCAGCCTGATAACCGTGCATACGGTGGACGGATTCCAGGGCCAGGAGCGCGACGTGATCATGATCAGCCTGGTGCGTGCCAACGAAAGCGGACAGATCGGATTCCTCGGCGACCTGAGGCGAATGAACGTGGCCATCACCCGGGCGCGTATGAAACTGATTATCTTCGGCGACGCCTCGACCCTCGGCAAGCATCCGTTCTACAAAGCGCTATACCATTATATTTCACAAAACGGAGAAATTACAAAAGCAATGCCTCCCGAAGCAAACAATTCGGCCGAAACAGAGGTTATATAATAAAACAATTTGAATTATGGCAAACTCAAAGTGTACATTATTGGTACTCGACGTTGACGGTACTCTGCTCAACGATCAGAAAGAGATAAGCCCTCATAACAAAGCTACACTATTGAAAGTGCAACAGATGGGCGTTCATATAGTATTGGCATCGGGTCGCCCGAACGGCGGAATCCTTCCTTTGGCCAAAGAGCTTGAACTTGACCATTACGGAGGCTACATACTCTCCTACAACGGAGCGGAGATTGTTAACGCCGAGAATGGCGAAATCCTTTACGAGAAACGCATCGACCCGAAAAACCTCGGTTACATCGACGAAAAAGCAAAAGAATACGGCTTTGCCATATTCAGTTATCATCAGGATTATCTGTTTACCGACACGCCTGACAATAAATATGTTCAGCAGGAAGCCGCACTCAACAAACTACGCATTGTGGGAGTTGACAGTTTCTCGAAGGGAATCGACTTTAATCCGTGCAAATGTGTGCTGGCCAGCGACGACGTGAAAGGTCTGGCCGAATTGGAGAATCATTGGAAGAAACGCTTGAGCGGCTCCCTTGACCTGCTTCATTCAGAAGATTATTTTCTCGAAATCGTTCCGCCATCGGTTGACAAAGGCAACACATTAGGCGTCCTGATGGAAATGCTTAAAATACCAAAAGAAGAAGTGATTGTTATCGGTGATGGCGTGGCCGACGTAACGATGCTGCAGATTGCAGGCATGGGCATTGCCATGGGAAATGCACGCGACTCTGTAAAAGCCTGCGTTGACCATACGACACTGTCAAACAATATGGATGGCGTGGCTATAGCTGTTGAAACTGCCATACTGGCCAACATCAAACCGGCTGCCGTTCCACTCGATGCTATCAATATGCGTGCGCGTCATGCGTTGATGGGCAATCTGGGAATTCAGTATACGTATGCTTCCGAAAATCGCGTCGAAGCAACGATGCCTGTCGATGAACGTACACGTCAACCCTTCGGCATTCTGCACGGAGGAGCAACGCTGGCGTTGGCAGAAACTGTAGCCGGATTGGGTTCGATGATTCTGGCTCAACCGGACGAACTGATTGTCGGAATGCAGGTCAGCGGCTCCCATATTTCTTCGGCACACGAAGGCGACACGGTTCGTGCTGTAGCAACCATCATCCACAAAGGAAGGACTTCGCACGTGTGGAACGTCGATGTCTTCACTTCGACAGACAAACTGGTTTCTACCGTCCGAGTCTTAAATAGCGTTATCAAGAAAAAATAGAATCTTCTATCCAAGGATTGAATAAACAGAAATGACATGACATCCGCTGCCGCATAAAACAAAAATATGCCACAGCGGATGCATGTATTTATACTTGTCGAGAAAGAAAAAGATACTGCCGAAAATATAGAATGCACCCCCGGCAATCAGCCAGTACAACACAGCCATCGTACCTGTAGCCCGACAAACATCCAACAAAGGTTTGAAAGCTATAAAAACAACACAGCCTATAGCCAGATAGCAGGCAGTCTTGACATGATCGTTCTTCTTCATCTTATGGAAACTCCACCAGACGCCTATTGCAGCAGCTATCCAAACAATTGCGAACAACAACCATCCCCAAATGCCTTCATGACGAAGCATCACCAGTGAGAACGGCGTATATGTTCCGGCAATATGCAAATATATGGCGCTATGATCGTAGCGACGCCAAACACATTTCGGTCGCGCTTTTATCGAAGCATGATAGCAGGTCGACGTCACATACGATGCCGTCATACAAACGACATAAACAGCAAACGTACTGATAGCCCAAGGATCGCCACTGCCAACCGCCGCCTTCATCAAAACGTAAAAGGCTGCAATTCCCAACAGAATACCTGAGCCATGCGTAATGACATTGGCTATTTCTTCTCCATGCGACTGCCGCTGCTCTGCAATCATGACCTCACATCTGTTCGATACGAAATCCGGCAGCTTTGACTGCAGCTATCACTTTCTCAGGAGCCACATCAGCTGTCACTTCCAGCACTTTGTCGGGATCCGACAGATAAATATGCCACTGGTTCGCATTCATCAGCTTGTTCAACTCTACTCCTATTGCTGCAACACAACCGTTGCATTTTGCACTTGTCTTAAATTTCATTGTTTCCATATTACTTTATATTTGTTATTACTTTATATATTTCAGTCTGAGACTGTTCAATACAACCGAAACCGAACTGAATGCCATAGCCGCACTTGCTATCATTGGATTCAACAGCAATCCGTTAACCGGAAAAAGAACGCCTGCTGCCAACGGGATGCCGATCAGATTATATATGAATGCCCAAAAGAGATTCTGATAAATCAATCGAACAGTTTGTTTCGACAGATGAATAGCTTCCGGAAGCAACAACAGATCAGAGGTGATGAGCGTTACTTGTGCCACATCCATCGCTATATCCGTGCCTTTGCCCATGGCAATACTTACGTCGGCTGTTGCCAGCGCTTCAGAGTCGTTGATGCCATCGCCAACCATGGCTACCATTTTGCCTGAATCATGCAGTTTCCGGATATATTGGTTCTTTTCATTAGGCAGTACTTCGGCTGCAATATGCTCAATACCCAGTTGCGAAGCCACGTGTGCGGCTGCTTTTCGATTATCTCCGGTCAGCAGATGCGCCTCGATACCCTGTTTTTTCAGTATGGCTATGGCTTTAGAAGATGTTGGTTTGATTCGGTCGGAAATGGCAAAGACAGCCAGCAGCTCATTTTCTTTTCCAAATAAGGCAATGCTCTGTCCTTCTTCCTGCCACTGTTTGACTTCCTCTTCTATTTTTGATGGAATTGGCGCCTTAAACATATCCAGCAGGCGCCGGCTTCCGACCCAGTAAGTTGCGCCTTTAACCACCAAGGTGATTCCGCTTCCCGTCATGCTTTTAAACTGATCGGCATCGCAGAAGGTTGCACCTGAATCCTTGAGCCAGAACAATATGGCAGAAGCCAAAGGATGTTCGGATTTCTGTTCTGCCGTATATAAAATGTTCAGTTCTTCCTCATCCGAACCCGACAGCCAGCAGGAATCGGTAACCTGCGGAATACCTTCAGTAAGCGTTCCCGTCTTGTCAAAGACAACAGCGTTGACTTTGCACAGATTTTCCAAAGCGAAAGCATCTTTAATCAACACATGATGTTCAGCTCCTTTACCCATTCCTACCATCAAGGCCGTAGGCGTTGCCAATCCTAATGCACACGGACAAGCAATAACCAAGACAGAGACTGCCGAAAGCAGTGCGTACGAAAAATATTTCTCGCCACCGATACTTATCCAGCAAATAAACGTCAACAAGGACAAACCGACAACAACAGGTACAAAAACTGCACTGATCTTGTCGACGATCCTTTGTACCGGAGCTTTGCTTCCCTGCGCTTCCTGCACCATTCGTACAATCTGTGCCAAAAATGTTGATTGTCCCACACCAGTGGCTCTCATGATAAATGCGCCTTTCTGATTGATTGTGCCAGCATAAACTTTATCATCAGTTGTTTTCTCGACCGGAATCGATTCACCACTCAGCATACTCTCATCAATAGAAGAGCTTCCTTCAGTGAGCACACCATCAACAGGTATCTTCTCTCCCGGACGGACGCTCAGAAAATCATTAACCCGAATGGCTGCTATAGGGACATCCGACTCGAAACCATCCTTCAGCTGGCGAGCCGTCTTGGGCTGCATTCCCATCAACCCTCTTATAGCAGACGACGTGCTGTTCTTTGCACGCGATTCAAGTAATTTCCCGGTCAAAACAAAGGCTATAATCATACCTGAAGCATCGTAATAGACATGCGCTTCGAGTCCCTTTGAAATCCAGAACTGAGGATACAGCGTATTAAACAAACTGAATAAAAAAGCAATGGCAGTACTCAGAGTCACCAGTGTATCCATATTCGCTTTCCCCTTTAAGGCATGACGAATGCCATTCACATAAAACGAACGTCCGAACACCGAAATGACCACGAACGACAACAACATCATAAGCACTTTACTCCATAAAGGTTCAGCACAAAACATGCTCAGTAATAGTAAAGCCACCGAAAAAAGCCATGCTCCAGCCACATTTCTTTTTAATATCGCATAATGCTTCCGCTCCATTTCTTGTTGTAAAGCAAGCGGATCCTCACTCTCTATAACCAGATCATAACCGGCTGCCTGCACTGCTTCCTGCATTTTCTGCAGTGTTATTATCTGTGGATCGTATTTAACGGTCAAGGTGTTTGCGGCAAAATTAACCGCCGCCTCAACAACTCCAGAAAGATGTTTCACTGTAGATTCTACATTATTTGCGCAAACAGCACAACTCATGTCCAAAACTAAAATTGTTTTTGTTTCAAGATTCATATACGTTTGTTTCAAAAAGAACCACTTTTGTCTTCAAAAGGAATCACATTTAATATAACAAAACTTTTTCTCATTTGTTTCATAATTGATATCTTACTCAAGGAATGAACAAAATAGAATTATTGACAGTAGAGGTCTATTATTTAACATTAAGATATCCGACCTTTGTCAGGAATTTAAATCAATTAATAACTATATAAACGGTATAAACATGATACTTGACTCACTAAACAACACACAGCGGATTGAAAGTCTACATCCATTATTCAAAAAGGCCTTCGATTATATAAAAGCCACAGATTTCTCGCAAATGGAAAATGGTAAATATGAAATCGACGGGTCACGTCTATACGCCAAAATAGCCAGCATTTACGGGAAAGATAAAAAAGACGCAATGATCGAAATCCATAAGAAATATATTGATATTCAATTACCTCTTCTGGGTGTGGAAAAAATCGGATGGAAACCGGGCAATGAATTGCAGCAGGAATCCACTCCATATAATGAAGAGGAAGATATTGCTTTCTATATTGACCGTCCGACAGCGTTTACCAAAATTTATCCGGGGCAATTTGCCATCTATTTTCCTGAAGACGGACATGCTCCGGGCATCGGGCAAGGATCAATACGCAAAGTAATCATCAAAGTACAAGTGGATTAATACGCAATGAAAAGAATTGAAGTGCCGACACTTAACATGTCGTACATAGAGAACATCCCCAAAATTGATTTCATTGACAATGATTTCATTATTTTCAATGGTATTAATGAGGCACCTTTATACGATTATCCAAGTCATATTGATGCAACGATTGTAGCCGTCTGTTTAAAAGGAAATATTCATTTTGGCATCAATATGCAGGAGTATCATATCAAAGCAAATTCTCTAGTAGTGATTCTTCCGGGACAGATTGTACAACTATACGAACACAGCGACGACTTTGCCGGGTTGTTTTTAGGGATGTCGCGCGAATTCAGTAAAGACACCATTCTTAGTGTGCAGAAACTGCTTTCGGCATTGCTCTATGTAAAAGATCATCCTTGCACGGAACTTACAGAAGACGATATTAAATGCATCTCTCAGTACCATACCATGCTTTGGGAAAAAGTGAAGATGAAAGACAGCTTTTACCGAAAAGAAATTGTTCAAAGTCTGACTCTTTCACTTTTTTATGAGATATGCAAAATATTCCATAGATACCAATCGCTTAAGAATGGTCATGTATCCAACAAGGATAAGATTTTCCTGCAGTTTATGAACAGCATTGCTGATCATTATCGCGAAGAACGTAAATTGTCTTTTTATGCTGACATTCTTTGCATCACATCCAAATATCTTTCCGTGATTGTTAAAGATGAAAGTGGATACACCGCAAGCGAAATCATCGACAATTATGTCATTCTGGAAGCAAAAACATTATTAAAATCAACAAACATGACCATCCAAGAGATTGCCAACTACCTTAACTTTGCCAATCAGTCATTCTTCGGCAAATACTTTAAGAAGCACACGGGCATCTCCCCAAAAGAATACAAGAAGCTATAATCAATATTTGATATTCAATCTTTCCAATACTTCACGAATCTTTTCAAAGGTTGTGATACGCGTTGGTACAAGCGGTAAGCGGAGCTTATTTTCTATAAGTCCCATTGCATTCAGCATACTCTTCACACCTGCAGGATTTCCATCGACGAACAACAGACTGAATAGTTCAGTGAACTGGTGATGAATAGCGCGTGCATGCTCATAATCGCCCGCAAGAGCCAAACGTACCATCCGGCTGAATTCACGAGGAAAAGCATTGCCAATAACAGAGATAACGCCGATAGCACCCAAAGTTATCAAAGGAAATGTAATGCCATCATCTCCCGAAATAACATTAAAAGTAGCCGGCTTATTCTTGATAATATCATCCATCTGTACGATATTTCCCGACGCCTCTTTCACAGCAACGACATTCTTAAAGTCGCGGGCAATACGTAGCGTCGTTTCCGCCGTCATGTTTGTACCTGTTCGGCCTGGTACATTATATAATATGATAGGAAGCTTTGTAGCCTCGGCAATCGCTTTATAATGCTGATAAAGTCCTTCTTGTGAAGGTTTATTATAGTAAGGTACTACAGACAAAATAGCATCAATGCCGTCAAAATCATCATGCTTCAACTTATCAACAATGGATCGAGTACAGTTTCCTCCTAAACCAAGAACGATAGGAATACGACCGTTTACTCTTTGAACAACCACTTTGATAATTTGCTTTTTCTCATCTTCTGTAAGTGTAGGTGATTCAGAAGTAGTAGCAAGCGCCACTACATAATCGGCACCATTTCTAACAATATGATCGACGACCCTGTTCAGTGCCTCATAATCCACACTCTCATCCTGCTTAAACGGTGTGATCAAAGCCACACCCATGCCTTTTAAATTTATGTCTGCCATATTAATTAATTGACGATTGATAAATTGACAATCGATAATCGGAAAAGCTCTACGATTATCAATTGGCAATGCAAAAATACAGAATTTCTATTATTTTGAACGGATTATTTGCAAATAAAATAACATCTGGTCAAATATATGCGAAATATCAACCTCTTTTGATGTATCGAACTCCATATCATAAATAGGAAAACGGCCTTGAATACCAACCTTGAAGTGGCAGGTATGCTGCAATAACAAGTATTGCATGGTATAGCAATTATCATGCGTCAGATCAATCAACATATCAGCTTGCAATGCGTTAAAATGCTCCATAACAACCTCCCCGGGGTAATAAAACATATTCAAATCGTTATTCGCATCCACTATTAAACAAGAATCATCGTTCTGCCTATTGACGTGAACTTTAGCATAAAGGACAATCTGTACCTTTTTATGCATCTCCTCCAGTTTCCTAATGCAAACGTCTATCCATTTTTCATCTTCCGATTGAAACAGCAGTAAAACTTTCTTCGCATCATCTAATGAACAATAATTATGTGGACGCAAAGCCGCCTCTTTCGATAAGATGGATATCTTCTTTCGGATAAAGTAGTCTGTCAGTTTCATTCGCTAAGCATATTCAAGAATTCGTCTTCGCTGATAATCTTAACACCCAGTTTATTTGCCTTTTCCAATTTAGCCGGACCCATGTTTTCTCCTGCCAGAATATAATCTGTTTTTCCCGACACCGAACCCAGGTTCTTTCCACCGTGTTGTTCAATCATCGCCTTGTATTCGTCGCGCGAATGTTTGCTGAACGTACCACTGATCACAATGGAGAGTCCTTTAAGCTTATCCGACTGACTTGCCAATGTTTCTTCAGCAACAGACATCTGCAGTCCATATTCCTTCAGACGGGAAACCAATACCCGATTACGTTCATCAGCAAAATAATTGATTACACTTTGAGCAATCCGATCACCAATTTCATCCGTTTGGGTAAGCGTAATGAAGGGGGCTTCCTCCAGTTCTTCAATTGAATGGAAAACGGAAACCAAACGCTTGGCTACTGTTTCACCTACATAGCGGATACCCAGTCCATACAAGACACGGGCAAACGGCACCTTCTTTGAGTCTTCAAGGCTCTTCATCAGATTATTGGCACTTTTTTCAGCCCAACGTTCCAAACGAAGCAAATCAAAAATCTTCAGTGTATATAAATCAGCAACATTTTTAACCAAACCAGCGTCGTACAAATCTTCTATTGTTTCAGGACCAATGTTGATGTTCATTGCCTTGCGCGTAACAAAATGCTCAATCTTTCCCTTTATCTGAGGCGGACAACCTGCATCATTCGGACAGTAATGAGCAGCTTCTCCTTCAACACGTATCAATGGCGTTCCACAGATTGGGCAAACCTTTGGAAAAACAACCCTTTCCAAATCATTACCAGCTCTTGAATCCTTATCTATATCTACTATTTTAGGAATAATCTCGCCGCCTTTTTCAACATAGACCATATCACCCACACGCAAATCAAGGCCCGCAATAATATCAGCATTATGTAACGAGGCCCGTTTGACGATTGTTCCGGCAAGAAGCACAGGATCCAGATTGGCCACTGGCGTAATAATGCCGGTCCGTCCCACTTGGAATGAAACAAAATTGAGTTTGGTCAACGCACGTTCAGCCTGAAACTTATACGCTATTGCCCAGCGAGGACTTTTGGCTGTAAAACCAAGGTTTCGCTGCTGACGCAGAGAGTTAACCTTCAAAACAATGCCATCGGTAGCAACGGGGAGTTTTTTGCGCTCGGTATCCCAATAAGATATATAATCGAATACTTCCTGAAGTGTGGTACATTTACGCATCACACGAGGAATCTTAAATCCCCATTTACGTGCGGCTTCCAAATTGTCATAATGCGTATTGGCAGGCAACTTTTCTCCCAAAAGATAATAGAAATAGGCGTCCAACTTACGAGAAGCGACAATAGCCGGATTCTGCTGTTTCAATGTTCCAGAAGCAGCATTGCGCGGATTGGCGAACAATGGTTCCTCCTGCTCTTCACGCTCTTTGTTCAGCCTGTCGAATTCAGTCCAAGGAAGCAGAACTTCACCTCTGATCTCGAACTCTTCAGGATAATCATTACCTATCAACTTAAGAGGAATAGAACGAATTGTCCGGGCATTGGCAGTCACCTCATCTCCTTGCGTTCCATCGCCACGAGTCACTGCCTGCACCAACTGCCCTTTTTTATATGTAAGGGAGATAGATGTGCCATCATATTTCAGCTCGGCGACAATCTCAAAAGGTTCATTCAGATCTCGAGCAACACGTTCGAAGAAATCACGCACCTCTCCTTCAGAATAAGTATTTCCAAGCGAAAGCATCGGATACTTATGGACAATAGAAGCAAAATCTTTCGACAAATCACTACCCACGCGCTGCGTTGGTGAATTAGGATCGGCATATTCGGGATGCGCCTCTTCAAGCGTCTGCAATTCTTTCATCAACTGATCGAACTCGAAATCTGATATCGCAGGCGATGAGAGCACATAATAATTGTAATTATGCATCTCAAGCGTCTCACGAAGTTCTTTAATTCTTGCTTCTACCTCTTCCATTATATATTCTTTTGTGCAAAAATATCGGTAAATCTTTAGTCTGGCAAACTATTTATTATTTTTTGGCATCATAGACCATACGCAATTGCTTCTGTATTTCGGCTACTGATACTGCCAGTTGACTATTCATATCATCCCAATGACATTCAATAGAGATATTTCCCTTATAATGCATTTTCTTCAATGCTCTGAAGAAAGGTGTAAAATCGTCGCCCTTCACACCTGGAGCCGAACGCACCTCTTTTTCTGCTATATGACAATGCTTCAACAACTTTCCGGCCTTGATCATATCAGCAGGATCTTCATTCTCACGCATCATGTGGAAAAAATCGGCAAGGACACCCAAGTGAGAATTATTCACAGCTCTTGCAATATCAGCTCCTTCACTAACTGTATTGATGAAATTCGTTTCAGAATGCTGCAAAGGCTCAATCGCAATCACTACATTATATTGTTCTGCAACTTTCGCCAGCTGTCGACATAATTCGGTAAACTGCTTCACAGCCTCATCACGACTAAAGCCCTCCGGAATATTCCGCGCTGTACCGCTACCCAATACCATCACCTTCAGTCCGATCTCATGCGCACGGCGAATAGCATTATGTCCATACTCCAGCAGTTTGTCCATCTTTACATCCGGACCGGTAAGGCGTAAATCTCCAGGATAGAAGCCATTGCCCGAATAGATGGGCAGTATACAATGATTTGCTTTCTGCATGTTTGCTGCAAAAGCCGTATCTGCCTTGTCGGGAACAAGAAACGAACGGATACCAATCTCAACATACGCACACCCGGATTGTTTCAATAGAGCTGCATTATCGGGAGAAGTGCAAACGCCTATACGACCGGCAAGCGACTGAGCTTGTACTATAACAAGACTGCAAAGTAATAAACCGGTCATTAAAGTCTTCATTTGTGTTCTCATTGTCTGTATATTCTATGATTTTCTGACAAATATAATGATTCATCTCACAAATCAAACTATCTTTGTCCTATAAAATTAATCAATCGACAGAGAATCTGATGAAACAACTTAAAACAGCTCTTTTTGATTTCGACGGCGTCATAGCCGATACAGAAAGTATTTACGACACCTTTTGGGATGAGATGGGACTCAGATACCAAGTGCCTTATGAACATTTTGCCCATATCATCAAGGGTACTACCGTATTTCAAATCATCGACAAATATTTTTCCAAATTTCCGAAAGAAACACAGACTAAGATTATAAAAGAATCCAATGAGTTTGACTACACAATGCCTATTCCTCCGCTGCCCGGTTCGGTAAAGTTTGTCAAAGAATTAAAAAAGAACGGCGTTAAGATTGGACTGGTAACCAGTTCGGACAACAAAAAAATGGTGCGTGCATTACAGTTGCTGGATTTAACAGACACGTTTGATACTTTAGTTACTTCCAACCGCATCACACGCAGCAAACCCGACCCGATGTGTTTTCTGCTGGGTGCTTCCGATCTGAAAACCGAGCCTGCTCAATGTCTGGTATTTGAAGATTCACTGGCAGGAATTGAAGCAGGAAACCGTGCAGGCATGCGTGTTATCGGACTGAGTACAACGAATCCGGCTGAAGCCATTCGCGATAAAGTATACACCGTGATTCCAAATTTTGCGGGACTGACTTTCGATGATTATATGAAATGGTAACAACCCGATCCTAACAGGCGCCCATGAAAAAGATTCTATCCATATTATCTTTATTATTGCTCGTTTCATGCGTCAACGATAATGATGACAAGAAAGAAATCTATTACGAGCTGACCAAAGGTGACACAATGCCTTCGTTCACCATCTCGAATGACAAAGAGAGCGTTACGTCGGACAATCTAATAGGTAAAACCGTTATTATCATCTTTTTTCATAGCAGCTGCAGCGACTGCCAACAGGCGTTTCCAGACATCAACGCCATCTACAATACTTACGAAGCAAGCGAGTCTGTACACGTCATGATTATTGCTCGTCGAGAGAGTCGCAGCGATGTTGATGCCTTTCTAAAAGCCAATAATTATTCAGTCGATTACTTTTCTGACTTGGACGGAAGTATCTATTCCAAATTCGCGCTCAACACAATTCCTCGCCTATTCCTGATAGGAAAAGACGGGAAGATTGTGATGACGCAAACGGAATATGTAGACAAGGAAGCTGTCTTCAAAACTGTTGAACAACTCAACAGCCATTGATTAACAATCTGAACATGATAACCTAGACATAACGTAGGCAACTGCCTTTCTACCCATAATTACCTAGCAGCCTAAACTTAAGCAAACATCTTACAGCCTGAATTTATACAATTCTGCCATCACCTTTTGATACTCGTTTTGCAACTGTATATAATTTTG
Organism: Tannerellaceae bacterium; assembly: GCA_036734445.1. Lineage (GTDB taxonomy): Bacteria > Bacteroidota > Bacteroidia > Bacteroidales > Tannerellaceae > Parabacteroides. Next base: position 6,009 of record DAIMYP010000038.1, on the reverse strand, counting down.
AAGACTTTGATAGAGCGTTGTAACATCGGCAAAATACTCAATCATCGATATCTGTCCGCTCATAATGGCTTTATTAAGAAGCGCAAGATTGTTCTGATTCTTCAAGGCGCTACTGTACTCATCAATAGATGTCTTTAATGCCGTCGAGCAGTTGTAAAGTCTCAACAGATCATTCTCCGCGAGCGATGTGGCACTTTCAAGTTGCATGTCAGTAAAGAGCGTCTGCGCCTTTGCCTGCTTCACGCGATTATGATTGGAAAAGAGCGGTATACTCAGTCCTACCAAAAAGCCGTTGAAGCGCTCGCCGCCGGCAGCCGTATTCAAACGATAGCCCAAAGCCACGCCGGGTAAACCTTTTGCCTTGCTTACATCAACTTGACGCAATGCCGCCATTTTCTCGCTCTGCAAAGAGAGGAGTTGTTTATTGGCAGGAAGCGCCTCCTGACGCAAGTCAGCAAACGACTGAGGCAAAGTCAAAAGCGGATAAACAGTGTCAGCAAACAATATTGCCGAGTCGCCATTGAGCACAGTCAATTCGTGCAGTTTTGCCTCGCGGGCCGTTTCATTCATTCGCGCTTCATTGCGGGCATTCAGCAGTTCGAGGTCGATTTTGTTCACCTCGAGAATGTTGGCATCGCCTTTATTAAGGCGTTTCGCATAAAGTGACGACAGTTGTTCGGCATTCTGCAAACGTTGCTGAAGCATGCTTCGTTGTTGATTAAGATAAATCAAATCGATACAGAGTCCCTTTGCCTGAAGCAGAATCTGCTGGCGAAGTTCTGCACCCTGACTGTCGTAGGTTTTACCTTTAGCACGCGACAATTGGCTGCGCTGCGCATAGACCGTTGGGAAGTCGAACCACTGCTCGGCAATCAGTTCACCTTGAATACCCAACCCTTCCTTGTTGCCATACTGATGCGTATAAGTGACCGTCGGATCAGCCAGATTATTATCCAGCTTCGCTTCGATCTTGCGGGCGGCAACGTAGTGTTGGTTTGCTTTCAGCGTCTTGTTGTTCGCCTCAACGCTATGCAGCACGTCATCTATCGAAACTTGCGCGCCTGCACTCAGTGTGCAAGCGGCAAATAGGGTTATAATGATATATCTGTTCATTGTTTCAATGTTTAATTGTTTTACTCCTCCTCAACCTTTTCATTCTTATTCATCAACAGATAGACAATCGGAATGATAAATCCGTTCAGAAGCGTCGATGTTAATAAACCTCCGAGGATGACTTTTGCCATTGGGCTTTGAATCTCATTACCGGACAGATCGCCCTGCAGAGCCAGCGGTACAAGTGCAAGCGCAGAACTGAGCGCCGTCATCAAGATCGGGTTCAATCGGTCCATCGAGCCTTTCATCACTGCCTCGTTCAGCGACAAGCCTTCTTCAGTACGCAAGTGCTGATAATGGCTGATGAGTAACATTCCATTACGGGTTGCAATACCAAACAAAGAGATAAACCCGATGATTGCCGGGATACTGATTTCACCCGCCGTCAGTTTCAAAATAAACACACCACCAATAAGTGCAAACGGCAGGTTCAGCAGCACAATGCCGCTCTCCTTCGCATCCTTAAACTCACCATAAAGCAGCATGAAGATGACGAGCAACGCCATCATCGAAGTATAAAGCAGTGTGCGACTGGCAGCTGCCTCGCTCTCGAACTGACCGCCATATTCTACATGATAACCTTCAGGCAGTTTAACAGAAGCGTCAACCTTCTTTTGTATATCGTTGACAACGCCACGCAAGTCGCGACCGGAAACGTTACCGCTGATGACAATCTTGCGCTGCACATTCTCTCGGTTGATGGTGTTCGGACCTGTTACCGAGCGCACGTCAGCGATGTAACTGAGCGGAATCTTCTGTCCGTTGGCATCAATCATCATGTCGCGGATATCGCCAATCGTCGAACGCGTTTCTTCTGAAGTTTTCACGGTGAGATCGAAAGTTTTGCCATCATCGTACACCTGACTGACCACTTCGCCGCCAAGCATAACGTTGACATACTCTTGAAACTCAGGCAGTGTGATACCGAACTTCGCCAACATCTCGCGCTTTGGAGTGATGGTAAGTTGTGGACGCTCGATCTGTTGTTCCACTTTCAGATCTACCAATCCGGGAATACCGTTGATAGCTGTCTTGATTTGGTTACCGTAATAAAACATTCGGCTCAGATCTGTGCCAAAAAGCTTAATGGCAATGTTGGCCTCCGTTCCCGAAAGCATGGCATCCATACGGTGCGAGATAGGTTGTCCTATTTCAATATTGGCACCACTGATAGACGACAGTTTTTTACGAACATCGTCGGTCACCTCCTCTCGACTGCGATCTTTGAGAATGAACGGCGCTTCAATCTCGCTCACATTCACGCCAAGCGCATGTTCATCCAGTTCGGCACGCCCCGTCTTACGCGCTACGGTCTGAATTTCCGGGACTTGCATCAGAAGTTTCTCTGCCTGCCGTCCCATCCGATCGGATTCTTCAAGCGAAACGCCAGGGAGCGTACTGACATTGATAGTGAACGAACCTTCGTTGAAAGGCGGCAAGAAGTCGCGTCCCAACGTAAAGAACAGTCCCACTGCCACTGCAAACAGAGCGATTGTGCAACCGAGTACCATTTTCTTATGCGCCAAAACTCTGTCAAGCGCCTTCGCATAGACAACTTTCAGATGGGCACTAACCCACGATTCTTTCATCGGAGCGTTTCCGGACGATGCTCCATCGCCCACTTTAGTTGCTCCTTGATCGGTAACAATGTTGTTGCTCGCCTGACCTTTGAGCAGGTAATAGCAGAGAACCGGCGTAAGTGTCAGTGCCACAACTGTTGATGCAAATAAAGAGACGATGAACGCGATACCCAGCGGAATCAACATTCTGCCTTCCATGCCACTCAAGAAAAAGAGCGGAACGAAACTGACCACGATGATCAGCGTCGAGTTCAGAATAGGCATTCGCACTTCTCGTGAAGCATCGTAGACGACATCGAGCACCTTGCGCCGCTCACCAGGCGGAAGCGCACGGTTTTCTCGCAATCGTCGGTAGACATTCTCCACATCGACGATGGCATCATCCACAAGCGAACCAATCGCTATCGCCATACCTCCCAAGCTCATCGTATTGATAGTCAATCCCATAAAATGAAGCACCAGAATCGTCACCAGGAGTGAAAGCGGAAGAGCGATGAGCGAAATCACCGTCGTACGCACATTCATCAGGAAAAAGAACAGAATCAGCACAACGAAGATACTGCCTTCGAAAAGACTCTCCTTAACATTGCTGATCGAACTGTCGATGAAACGACTCTGACGGAACACGTCGGTCGAAACATGTACATCGTGCGGAAGATTCTTCTGCAACGTGGCAAGGATGGCGTCGAGATTGTTTGTCAGATCGATTGTGCTTGTGTTAGGTTGTTTGGTCACTGTAATCAGCACGGCAGGCTTACCTTTCTCAGAAGCCGTTCCGAGTTTTGGACTCTTGCTGGCGATCTTCACCGTTGCCACATCTTCGAGCAGGATCGGTGAACCGCCTGCCATCTTCACTACGCCTTTGCCCAACTCGGCAGCTTCGGATGTTGAAAGGACACCACGAATAATATACTCGTTTCCATATTGATAAATCACACCACCGTTGGCGTCACGGTTCATATTGCGACTGGCGGCAAGCACTTCGTCAAGACTGACTCCATAATGTTTCATCCGCGCAGGATCAAGCTGTATCTGATACTCCTTGATATCGCCACCAATGACAGCCACCTGCGCAACACCGCCGGTAGAAAGTAGTCGCGGACGGATTGTCCAATCGGCAATCGTGCGAAGATCGAGCAATGAAGTCGAATCCGAAGTCAAACCGATAATCATCATCTCACCCAAGATGGAAGCTTGCGGTCCGAGTGTCGGTTTACCAACGTTCGAAGGCAGCGTCTCGCCAACGACTGCCAACTTCTCCGAAACAATCTGACGGGCGCGATAAATATCCGTACCCCAATCGAATTCCACCCAAACGACAGAGAATCCCGTTGTCGATGAAGAACGAACACGGCGCACATTCATTGCCCCGTTTACAGCCGTCTCGACCGGAAATGTAACCAAACGCTCCACTTCTTCGGGCGCCATACCATTGGCCTCGGTCATAATCACAACCGTAGGCGCATTCAAATCCGGGAACACATCGACATCCGTATGAAACGCAGTGTAGATGCCCGCAATCATTAATATCACAGCACAAGCCAGGATAATCAACCTGTTGTGCAGCGAATAATTTATAATCTTATTCAGCATGGCAACCGCAGATTAATGATGATGTGAATGAGGAGGAATCACGTTCGAAGCCGAAGCCAGCTTGATCTGATGAGCGCCCTCTGTCACTACCTCATCACCCGCTTTGATGCCGCTAAGGATTTGTACTTCCTTGCCATTATCGGCGCCCAACGTAACCGGATGCTTCATGAAACAGTCCTCATCCAAACGAACATACACCGAATAAAGCCCCTGTTCTTCAATCAGCGACTCTTCAGGAACACTTATCACATTCTGTACCGGAGCCGTAAGCAGATAAACCTCAACAAACGACCCGGGAATGATAGCACCCTTGTTGTCAAACTCAAAACTGACAGGCAGATAGAACGAATCCGAATCGGAAGCTTTGCCAAACGACAGCAACTTGCCATTGAGATCGGACAACCGATAGACCGCATCGTCGTACGGCGTGCGGAAATTGGCCGAGCGAACAGATGGCAGCAGATTATAGTTCTTTTCGGAAACTTCAGCGCGAAGCACAAGACGGTTACTTTGTGTAATCGTCATCAGCGGTTGCCCGACAGCAACATAATCGCCCTCCTTCACCTGAATATTCTTCAGATAGCCGCTCATGGTCGAAGCAACCGAAACACCCGAAGCGGTCTGTTTTCCGGCAACGGCTTGCCATGCCACTTTTGCATTCTCGTAATTCAATCGAGCTTGTTCATATTCTTTTGACGATACAATCCTGTCTTTCACCAGCGACTGTACACGTTCGTATTCCTTCTGTGCAGCTTCATAAGCATTGCGCGCTTTTGCTGCACCGTTGCCTTCTGCCAGATTACTCGATGAAAGGCTCAACAGCGGTTGCCCTTTACGAACCGCCATTCCGTCGACAATCGCCAGCTTTCCAAAGTTGACAACACCGGAAGCAGTTGCTACAACCACCGATTCACCACCTTGTGCAGCAACAATCCGACCGGTAGCTTTGATAACATCCGAAAATTCACCGGGAGCAACTTTTATCGTCTTCAGTCCAACGGCATCAGCCATAGTTTTTTTGAAGACAACTTCGCCCGGAGCATGCGTCTCTCCGGCTTCGTGGGCATGTTCATCCTCATCTTCATCATGACCACTTTGAGCAGCGCATCCGCTCAATCCAACAACGATGCAAGCAGATAACGCCCATAAGAGATATAACTTCTTCATTGTAATTCGTGATTAGTAAATAAATAAAACAGATCATGCGTTGTCTCAAAAGAAGAAACAACACATCATCAAAACGAAAGAAAACATGAGATTACAATGAAGGCGGAGCGCGAAGGCCCAGGACCGTTCTTATCCAAACACTATGGAGGGATTCAACATATAAAGAACTGTTGTGAATGAACAACAAATGCATACAAGTCGGCTTCACCTCATCAATCAGTGCGAAGACCGTTTGCAGCGGGAAAAGAAAATGGTGTATATCATTATCGATAACGTGCAACTGAATGGAAGCAAAAAAAGCAATCGTATGCCCATGATCGCCACAGTCATGCGATTCGCAACCCTCGGGTTCGCCTTCAGCTTCTTCAGAAGCCAACGAACGATAACAAGGTGCTCCATCCTCATGATGATGATGCGGCAGAATAACAGCCAGCATCACAAAAAAGCTGGCTACAAGCATCACATAACGGATTATTTTATCTTTCAATGACATCCTCATCCATTTTCACTCCACAAAAGTAATAACTTTATCCGAAATGTGGAGGACGTTGGCCTA
>DAIMYP010000037.1:0-38261 GCA_036734445.1 Tannerellaceae bacterium | reverse complement strand
TTACTGCAGAGACTCATCAATGATGTTCTCGACCTGTCAAAAATTGAATCCAACAGCTTGCAGTTGAAATACAAGAATATTGAGCTTCTGCCTCTGATGAATGAGATCTATGAGGCTACACTGCTGCGAATGCCATCAGATGTTCATTTAGAACTCAATTCTGACGATAATATGGTATTTTATACTGATCAAGACAGACTAACGCAAATAATCACCAACCTGTTAAACAATGCCATCAAACATACAGTAAAAGGATTTATCAGATTCGGTTATCATGCAAAAGCACACGAAACACATTTCTTCGTTACAGATAGCGGTGAAGGAATTCCAGAAGATAAGTTCAACGATATTTTTACACGATTTGTCCAACTCAAGGAGACAAATAAAGGTGTTGGTTTGGGATTGGCAATCTGTAAAGGATTGGTCACACAAATGGGAGGCAGGATACATGTTGAATCTAAAGAAAACAAAGGAAGTACTTTTACAGTGATACTTCCCAATGCCGGTATCACAAAAACTAATGAATCCAAAGAAATAAAAGGGATATAAGGCATAAGAAGAGAAAAAATAATTATATTTGACGATTGAAACACGATTCCATTGGATTAAAACAAATAAATCCAAAAACAGTGAAAAATATAAACGACATATTATTCTTTAGATTAAATACTAAACCGTTTGTTCCATGGACCCCCTCAATTGTAAATTATAGAATGGAACAAAAAAGAATGAAACATACATTGATTTTATTCTTTGCATTCTATCTTTTTGCTTTTAATCAGACTTCATTCAGTGCTCCTTCAACCAAAGACAAAAATAACATCAAAGAATTAATCAGATTAGACAGCATTGCCAATTCTATTAAAATGTCGACTTCGCATTCCAATAAAATTTGGGTGGACATGCTGTTAAAAGAAGCCATTACACAACGTAATGAGCATTATAAAGCTGATGCATATTATTTACTTGCCAAATATTATTATTCAATAAATCCGGACAGTATGCGGATGTACCTACGTATCGGTGAACCACTATTCATCCGACAAAAACGATGGGAAGACTTATTCAGAATCAGAGGATGGAATATAGTATCCATGATCAACGAAGGTAAAGAAGACCAAATTCTTCCCGCTGTCCAGCAAATGATTAATGATTCACACAAATACAACTTCCCGGATGGCGAAGAAATAGCAAATCAAGCTCTTGCTCTATTCTATTTTAATAAAAATTTACCTAATGAAGGCGAGCAATTACTGAATGAAGTACTTGCTCAAATGGAATCACGTCATGTGCCGTTATTCCGAAAATTCAATGTCTTACGGTTATTGCTTGAAAGAGAAGACCTGAATAATGCCGCGTTGCATCAACGCTACTTGAACATGTTAAGCGAATATATAGCCTATTGTGAAAAGAATAACATCGAAGAATTAAGCTCTGACATCACATTAGACTTCATGAAATTTGTCTATTATCGGGCTCTAATCACAGATGCAACAAAAAAGAAAGATACAAAGACTGCTTCACTGTATCTGCAGAAAATAAAGACCTTAAAACATTCATACGAAACAGATACGGCATTATTCACGGCATGGATGGGGTATTATAAAGAAAGCAAACAATATGAAGAAGGATTAAAACTGAGCACCAGAGCTTTAGCCCTGCCTTTTGTAAAACAGAAAATAAGAGTATACTTGGATATGATGCGATATCAAGCAGATTTTAACAAATTATTAGGCAACTATGCCGAAGCCGATAAAATCTACAGCTCATACATCCAAAAAAATGACTCGGTCATGTCGGCCAAGTATTATAATGATTTAGCCAAACTAAGCACGCAACGGGAGATGGACAAACTGGCTCTTAAAAACAAGCAAATGGAGCTTCAATCCACCAAAGATCATGCTCGCATGCTTTTAATGGAAGGTGGAATCCTGCTTATGCTGATAATATGTATTGCATCCGGATACATTGCATACACGCGATACAAATATGGCATTCGGCTCAAAAAAGCTAAAGAAAAAGCCGAAGAAGCCGAACATCTCAAATCGACATTTCTTGCCAATATGAATCATGAAATACGAACACCGCTCAATGCTATCGTTGGCTTTTCGCAAGTGTTGGTTGACGAAGAAAACATTGAATGTAGAAGACAATATGCCAACATCATTGATAATAACAATGAACTGCTTCAAAGACTTATAAGTGATGTTTTGGATCTGTCAAAAATCGAATCGAATGCCTTGCAACTCAACTACACTGAAACATCTCTCGCAACATTGATGGACAGAATATACAGTTCAACACTGCTGCGTATGCCAAAAGGAGTCAGGCTAGAGCTGACTCCAGAAAAAGAACTCATGTTTGATACTGACAAAAACAGACTTACACAAATTATAACAAACCTACTAAACAATGCGATAAAGCATACCAAAGAAGGATTTATTAGGTTCGGATATGAAATTAAAGAAGACGAAAAGTTCGTCAGATTTTTTGTTGAAGATACGGGCGAAGGTATTCCTGAAGACAAACTGAATGATATTTTCACCAGGTTCGTACAACTGAAAGAGATGGACAGAGGCGTCGGACTCGGATTGGCTATTTGTAAAGGTTTAGTATCACAAATGGGTGGAACTATTGGCGTTTCGTCTATCTTGGGCAAAGGTTCTACTTTTACAGTTCTACTTCCTCTTCGTGCTATTTTTGAGAAGAACAATATATCGACAAAAAAAGATTGATCATGAGTGGAAAGGTGAAAATATTATTATTAATAAGTTTGCTCATCTTTTGCAATGCAAATATGAGAGCAGATGCATCTTTTAATAAAGATAGCTTGATGATCGTATTATCAAAATTATCAGACAGTTCTCAATTGAAACTAATGGACACATGGAGTCATGAACATTTATCGCGCGATTTCAGCAAAGATTATATCGACATGCTTTATATCAAATCCAAACAACTTAATAATAAATGGTTTCTTGGTGAAGCCTATTACCTTTACAGCTACTACTATTACGATGAGAACTGGGATAGTATGCATTATTATACCGACAAGGCAGCCCCAATCTTATTACACTACGGCAGGAAAGAAGAATTATGCAGAATAATAAGTTGGAACATCATATCTATGATAGATAGAGGTAATACTGGCTCGGTATTGTTTGAAATACAGAACATGAAGGATCTGACAAAAAAGCTCAAGTATCAGGATGGAACAGATATAGCTAATCAATGTCTGGCATATTTTTATGTTTTTTCCGGCTTTAAAGTCGAGGCTGTAAAGCTTTATGAAGAAATCTTGCAAGATATGTATAAACGAAATGTTCCACTGAGAAGACGAATATATCTGCTTCGACAATTACTGAATAATACAGAAGGCGAAAAACATAACTACTATGTAAACATTCTATACGACTATATCAAGGAATGTGAAACAAAAGGAATCAAAAAACTTGACGACACGTACACCCTTGAAGTAATGAAAGTTCTATATTACAATAATAAATCGAATACAGCTTACAAGAACAAAGACGCGAACGAAATGCGGCATTACATCACGCTCTCTGAACAGCTTATTAAACAGTATAACTTAATTGAAGAAGATGATGATATAACCCTTTTAAGATTTCAGTATTATTATCTTTGCAAAAACTATTCAAAAGCTTTACAAGAAGGAGAAATACTCTTGAATTCATATAAAAAGAAGGAAGAACTACAAAAATATATGTTTGTCTTAAATATTAAAAATGATATTCTCTATAAAACCAACAAAAAAGACGATGCGCTCATTGGCTACAAGAATTATGCAGCATTGAAAGACTCATTCTCTTGCACTGAATTTTATAAATATCTGGCATCTTTTCGAAGCCAACGCGATTTTGATAATCTGAAACTTACAAATCAAGCATTGAAAATAGAGGCTTCTCACGACCATTTTCAGATGTCAATGCTTAGATTTAGCATAGGATCGCTAATCTTTATCTGCCTCATCATGGGTATTGCTCTATGGCTGTTCCACCGCAGCAGCATACAATCGAAGAAAGCACAAATAAAAGCAGAAGAAGCAGATCGCATGAAAACCATCTTTCTTGACAATATGAATCATGAAATACGTACCCCATTAAATGCTATTATCGGTTTTTCTCAAATATTGATTGAAGAGAATAATCAAGAATCGAGACAAGAATACGCTGATATTATTTTAAAAAACAATGATTTATTACAGCGCCTCATCGGCGACGTTCTAGATTTTTCAAGAATAGAATCGAACAGCATTAAATTTTCGAACGAAAATGTAAATTTGCGTCCATTAATGGAAGACTTATACAAGACAACTTTGCTACGAATGCCTAAAGAGGTGAAACTAATATTCAAAGATTCAGAAAATATTTGTATTTTTACAGACCCTATTCGACTGATTCAGATTTTTTCGAACCTATTGAATAATGCAATGAAACATACGAAACAAGGCTATATACAATTCGGATACATCAAAGAAAACACACTGGTTCATTTCTTTGTTGAAGATACGGGTGAAGGCATTCCTGAAGATAAAATAGAGTATATTTTCAAACGCTTTACCAAACTAAACCCCTTTGATAAAGGAGTAGGACTTGGTTTGGCTATTTGCAAAGGATTGCTTGACAAAATGGGAGGCGATATATCTGTGACCTCTACTTTAGGAAAAGGTTCAACCTTCTCTTTCACTCTTCCTGTTTCCAAATCCAATAACACAAACAATCCTGTCTCATGAAAATAATCTACATAATATTTACTATTTTCATTTTCTCCTCTTTCGCTCTCCCGGAAGAAGATGTAAAAAAAGAGACTGACAGCATTTTACACTCTGTAAAGAATGTATCTGAAAGTGATCGACTCCGTTTATTGGATCAATGGGCTCAAGATCATTCAAACCGGGATGTCAAGTATTCTTACTTTTATGCTCTGATACATGAAGCAGAACATCAGAACAACGACTGGTACAAAGGTGAAGCATACTACCTCACTGCAGCTCTCTTTTATGGCCTTAACTCTGACAGTATGTTCTACTATATGCATAAAGCAGTACCCTTACTCTTAAAAGCACACAGAATAAATGATGTATTCAGAATGAGAACATGGAACATATATTCTTTAGCCAACGAGGGAGAGAGTGGACGAGTATTGCCTGAAATACAAGCGCTCAAAGATTATGCAAGAAAGATGAACTATCCGGAAGGAATAGATATGGCCACTCAATGCTTAGCAAATTTTTACTACATTAATGGATTTACTGATGAATCAATCAAATTGTATCGTGAAGCACTGGCAAGCATGAATAAACGTCATGAAAGCATGGAACGATGTATGCGAGTACTTCGACATTTAATTAATATCGACACCAATACTGTAAGACTTAAAGAATACTCAGACACCGTCAACAAATATATCAAAATATGTTCCTCCAAAGGCCTTCAACAACTTGATGAAACGAACACGATTGATGCCATGAAAACTCTCTACTATCATACTTTATATATGATTGCCTATGCCGAAAAGAATGCTAATAAAATGCTTTATTATATTGAATTATCAGAAAAAATTATTAGCGATAAAAAGCTCGATGGCGAAATAAACAGAACACAGTGTGCACGATTGCTCTATTATAGATTAACGCTTGATTACAAAAGAGGAATTCCATTAAGTGATTTCATCTTGGACAAATACAAGAGAATGAGGAAGTATAATGAGATCATCCAAATACTCAAAATCAAAAGCGAACTTCTTTCTGAAGCTAAACTATATGATGAGGCAATGAACTGCTATCAACAATACTATGCCCTTAAAGATTCGGTATCTGCTGAATCACAATATAAAGCACTTGCCTCTTTCAGCAGCCAACATAAATTCAATCAACTAAAATCAAGAAATGAGCAATTGGAACTGAATACTGTTCAAAACAATTATCAAATGACTGGAATGTATTATGGCATAGCACTGTTGATCTTACTGTTCATCATGATGATTGCGCTCTTATGGATATTCCATCAACACTCTGTTCAATCACAAAAAGCCAAACACAAAGCCGAAGAAGCCGACATCATGAAATCCGCATTTTTGGCGAATATGAACCATGAAATCCGAACGCCACTGAATGCGATTGTTGGATTTTCACAAGTTCTTACTGACGAAGAAGATCAAGATAGCCGAAGAGAATATGCTAAAATTATTGATAATAACAATATTCTTCTGCAACAATTGATAGGAGATGTTCTTGATTTATCAAAGATTGAATCAAACAATATGACGCTTCATTATAGTGATGTTGAACTCGCATCACTCATTAAAGAAATATATAACTCAACTATATTGCGAATGCCAGAAAATGTTGAATTACTAATCAAACCGTGTACCGAATTCACACTAAATACTGACAGAATCCGATTAACTCAGATCTTATCAAATTTACTGAACAATGCCATTAAGCACACAAATGCCGGATTCATCCGATTGGGTTATGACATCGAAGAAAACGCTGTCAAATTTTTCGTTGAAGACACCGGAGAAGGCATTCCGGAAGACAAATTAGATACCATATTCGGACGCTTCACCCAACTTTCGAACTGGAGCAAAGGCGTTGGTCTGGGACTTGCTATCTGTAAAGGATTAATAACCCAAATGGAAGGAACGATAAGTGTAAAGTCAAAATTGAATGAAGGTTCAACATTTACAGTGACACTACCTGTTTCTGATCACACAACAAAAAAACAATCGACCAGATGAGAAAGATATGTGCCATATTATTTATATTCATACTATTTGCACCATGCATGCAAATGGAAGCGGATAATGCGGCTACCAAAGACAGTGTCATGCAAATCGTAAAACGATATTCCCCAAAAGACCGTCTCAGACTGTTGAACGACTGGTCACAAAAATACACATTCGACAGGGACACAGATATCTATGCCAAGTTGCTGCTCTCGGAAGCCAAGCGACAAAATGACAACAAATATTTAGCAAATGCTTATTTATATCTGTCCGTTTTTTACCAAAATCAAGATCCAGACAATACACGTTTTTATACAAGCAAGGCGGAACCGCTCCTGTTAGCACAGAAGCGTTATGAAGAATTCTTCATACTGAAATACTTTGACATTGTAACACTGACCTATAGTATAAAAAGTGAAGCTGTATTGCCTGAAGTGAACAATATCAAGCTCATAGCAAAAAAAGTAAACTATCCGATAGGTGCAGTTCTTGCCGACATTGGATTGGCTTATTTTTATCATTCAACCAATCTCCTTGAAGAAGAAAACAAACTGAACGAAGAATGTTCTAAAAAATTAGAGAGTCTGGACGCTCCCACATCTATCAAAATATTACTGCTGTTTCGTAAAATATCGTCAAACACAAATATTCAAGAACGTAATGCCGACTTGAATACCTTCAATAATTTAATCGAAGAATGTAAAAAGGAAGGCATAACATATATAGCCGGAATCTATACTATGAAACTCATGAAATACGTGTATTATATGAATTTAGGCATTAATGGCATAATAACATTCAATGCGGATACAGTGTTACACTATATGACGTTTATGAAAAAATACGTACGCGACAACGATATGAGAGGAGAAAAAGATAGACTTCTTTATTTTGATTTTTATTATGCCTATTTGACTCAAGATTATGATAAGGCCTTAAAATTAAGTAAAGAAATGATGGATTCAAACCTCAAAAGTAAAATAATGGATAATTACTTATCCCTATTAAGAGCGAGAAATAATATTCTAAAAATGATGGGATACCCTAAGGAAGCTTTAGAGGGAAACCGTAGGTACGTAAATTTGGTAGATTCATTCCATTCCAAAACAGTCTATAAGGAACTAGCCACATTACGTAATCAATCCGAGATCAACAATTTGGAGGTTAAGAATCAACAAATGAAATTAAATGCCTCCCAAAGTCGTCTTCAAATTATTTCTTTAATTTCAGTTGGTGGAGTATTAGCACTAATATGTACATTACTTATATACATGTCATGGAGCGCCCATAAACGGAGTATCCGCTCAAAAAAGGCAGAAATCAAAGCCATCGAAGCCGATAAAATGAAATCAGCTTTTCTGGCAAACATGAATCATGAAATCAGAACACCCCTTAGCGCCATTGTAGGTTTTTCAGAATTGATAACTGACGAAGAAGATTTTGCCACAAGAAAGAAATATGCCGACATTATTATAAGCAATAATGAATTACTGGAACAACTTATAGGAGAGGCTTTAGACATTTCAAAAATCGAATCGAACAGTATCGATATCATCTATAACTATATATCATTGCTGCCTGTGATGGAAAGTATTTATAATTCCACAAAAGTAAGGTTAAGCAACAGCGTTGAACTCATTCTTGATCCATGTGAAGATTTTATTTTCTATACGGATCGTATCAGACTCATACAAATCATGAATAATCTGATTAACAACGCCATAAAGCATACTGACGAAGGACATATACGCTTCGGATACAAAAAAGAAGAAAATAATGTTCGCTTCTATGTGGAAGACACCGGTGAAGGCATTCCTAAAGATCAGTTGAATACTATCTTTATTCGATTCACTCAATTGAATGAAGCAAATAAAAGTGTTAGTGGAGTCGGTTTAGGACTGGCTATTTGTAAAGGAATACTCAAACAGATGGATGGAACCATCTCGGTTACTTCAACCATGGGTAAAGGTTCTATTTTTTCATTTACACTTCCTTTTGTTCTGTCAAAAATCAGAAAGGAGGAGAACAATGAATAAGCTAAAATACATAATTCTGATTTGTGCATCCATGTTCTTTTGGAGCAGTCAATCTTTTGCTATCACTACAATCAATAAAGATAGTCTGCTACAATGCGTAAAACATCTGCCTGACAGTACCCGTTTATTGTTATTGAACAAATGGGCCTACAACCATATACAAGAGCCCAAAAGACAATGCAAAGATTATGCCGAAGTGCTGCTGCAAGAAGCTACAAGGATTGGTAATAGCTACTATATCAGCAATGCTTGTGAACTCCTTGCCTATTATTATCAGGAGAAACCTGACAGCATGCGTTATTATATCAAAAAAGCGGGACCCTTACTATTGGCTGAAGGCAGATACGAAGATATATTTAGAATAAAAAGTTGGGAAATATTTCTTCTCATCAATGAAAATAAGAACGAAGATGTGCTGAACGAGACAAATCAAATGAAGCGACTGGCTATCAAACTGAAATATCCTGCCGGAGAATTATTTGCAGATATTGCTCTAGCCCGCTTTTATATTCAAAATGGAATACAAGAAGAAGGTGTGAAAATATTAGAGCAGGTAGTTTCGAAAATGGATGAGAAGAAATTGCCTACAATAAGAAGAATATACCCGTTACTCATTTTGTTGAGATATTCCAGTGATATTACCGCACAGCACTATTTTCTCAGACTGCTTCACGATTATATCAAAGTATGTCAATCTGAAAAGAATCTGACAACAGTTGAATTTAATTCGATGGATAAAGTCATCGTCAGATATTACATATATAGTGCTATACTTGCATGTGATGAGAAGAACCCTAAAAGCATGAATAATTATATTCAACTTGCCAAACAGTATATCCAAAAGAACCATATTACGAACGACGACGCGATATTGCTTTATGCCGATTTTATGTACGCCTATCTAACAGGAGACTATCAAAAAGCACTGACACTGGGCGATAAAGTATATGCCGCATACAAGGACCAAAAAGATAATACGAATGTTGTTATCTATATTCTCAACGCAAAATCAGATATATACGAACAGATGAACCAATACGACAAAGCTTTAGCATGTTACGAACAATATATGGATCTAAAAGATTCGACTGAAGCCAAAACATTTTATAACGAACTGAACACCTTACACCAACAACGAAAGATTGATGAACTGCAGACTCAGAATCAAAAAATGAAACTTGGTGCTTCAAAGAATCAACTTTTAAATACAGAATTAAAAGGAGGTCTGGCCATACTATTTTTGGTATTTGTAATGCTCCTTGTCCTTTTCAAGGTTCGCCGTTCTGATAGCATCCGATCTTTAGAAGCACAAAAACAAGCAGAAAAAGCCAGTGAGATGAAAACAAGCTTCCTGGCAAATATCAATCATGAGATACGAACGCCTTTAAATGCCATCGTTGGCTTTTCGCAGGTATTGGTCGAAGATGTTGATTCTGAACAACGAGAACAATTCACATCAATCATCAGGCATAATAATATCCTTCTGCAACAACTAATAAGCGACGTACTGGATTTTTCGAAAATCGAATCCAATAAGATGAAAGTATCCTATTCGGACGTTGAGCTTTTACCACTCATGCAGGAAATATACAGCAATAAGGCTATCGTTGTTCCTAATGCGGTAACACTCAAATTAGAACAAAGCGAAAATGTTACCCTTTATATCGATCGGATTCGTCTGATTCAGATCATGGATAATCTCCTCGACAATGCTATTAAGCATACACAGAAGGGATACATCCATTTCGGTTATAGAACTACTGAAAACGACGTATATTTCTTTGTCTCCGATACGGGTGAGGGAATCCCTGAGGACAAGTTGGACACAATATTTGGAAGATTCACTCAACTCAGCAAATGGAGCAAAGGAATTGGACTCGGATTAGCTATATGCAAAGGACTGGTTACTCAGTTCGGAGGAAAAATTGGAGTATCCTCTACTGTAGGCAAAGGATCTCTCTTTTGGTTTACAATTCCTATTAAAACAAACACAAACTGTTGATCTATGAAAATATATATATTCACATTTATACTCTTCCTTTTATCGATCATCAGAATTGATGCTAAAAATATAAACAAAGATGATCTTCTGCACTCTGTACGTTATTTACCGGACAGTACTCGATTGCAGATGCTTGAAAAATATGCTTCTGAACATGTCATACAAGACATCGACAAAACCTATATTGACGCATTATTAGAAGAAGCTCAAAAGCTGCACAACGATAAATACATAGGCAAAGCCTGTTTTCTCTATGCTGAACTTTATTATAGTACGAATCATGACAGTATGCGTATCTATATGAAGAAAGGAGAGCCTTATCTTCTTAAAAACGGATTGCTTGAAGAAGCATTCAGGATGAGAAGTTGGAACATCTATGCCTTAGTCAGTGACAATAAAAATGAACGTATATTACCGGAAGTTCAAACCATGATCTCATTAGCACGAAAAATGCATTTCCATGATGGAGAAGAATTGGCAAACCATTCATTAGCAAATTTTTATCTGAACACTGGAATGCAAGAAGAAGGTATTCGCTTATATAATGAGTCTTTGGCTCGCATGACTAAACAAGGCGTTTCTATAAAGCGAAGGATTTACGTTCTGCGGCAACTGATAGATAAAGACAGCAATGATATCAGACATTTTAGGTACCTAAAGACATGGAGTAGCTACATTGAAGAGTGTGAATCAAAGGGTATCTATAAAATTGATGAGACCTACACTGTCGATGTAATGAGAATCATATACTACAACTATTTAAGTTTATCTGCCTTTAACAAAAAAAATGCCTATAACATGCTACATTACTTAACTCTATCTGAAAAAATAGTAAAAGATAAAGGTTTAGTGAATGAAATCAATGGACTGAATAACATATGGGTAAAATATTATCTTCTCACCCAAAATGCAGAAAAGGGTTTATCAGTATGCGAGACATTATTAGCAGCATACAAGGAAATGCACAAAAGTCAAGAATATTCGGGCATTTTAGAGGCCAAGAGCAAATTTTTAGTAATGGCCGGAAAGAAACCAGAAGCTCTTTTATGCTACCAACAGTTTATTAGCATAAAAGACTCCTTGCGAACGACTTCCTTCTATCAATCACTAAAATCATTAGACAATCAACGGAAATTTGACCAGCTTGAACTTAAAAACAAACAATTACAACTTGCTTCTTCCCGATATCACTATAGAATGATGACCATGAAATATGATATTGCCATCTTAAGTCTGATATGTATTTTAATGATCATTATTATTTTGTTTGCACGCCGCAGTTCTATTGAATCGAAAAAAGCTCAGCTTAAAGCTGAAGAAGCAGACAGAATGAAATCAGCATTCTTGGCAAATATTAACCATGAGATACGAACGCCTTTAAATGCTATAGTGGGCTTTTCTCAATTGATCATCGATGAAAAAGACCCAGAAGTCAGAAAACAATACTCTGAAATAATTCTCAGTAACAATGAAAGGTTGCAACACCTTATCGGAGACGTATTGGATTTATCTAAAATTGAATCAAACAGCATGAAACTCAACTACAACGATATCAACTTGTTGCCTTTTATAGAAGATATTTATTATTCAAATCAATCAAAAGTACCTGCCAATGTCGTTTTACAAATGCAACCTTGCGAGAATTTTGTCATATACTCTGATCATTTGCGTTTATCCCAAATTATAACAAATCTTATAAACTATGCAATCCAACATACGAATGAAGGCTATATCCGTATAGGATATCAGATTAAACAAAAAGGAGTTCAGTTCTTTGTAGAAGATACAGGTGAAGGCATAGCAAATGATAAAATTGACACGATATTTGAACATTCATCACAACTTAATCAATGGAATAATACAGACTTAAGCCTTGTTATCTGTAAAGGATTAACGATATTATTAGGTGGAACTATCTCTTTAACATCAATATTAGGTAAAGGTTCAACTTTTTTTGTAACTTTACCCATTAATAAAAAAGAGGAGAATCAGAATGAATAGCAGGTGGAAACAATCCGTCGTATTTTTCATCGTTGCCATATGTTTAGCCACGAGGACTAATGCTGCGTCTTCAGAATTACCACCTATTAACAAAGACAGCTTGCTAAAAACGATGTCAAGTTGGTCAATTAGTACAAAATTGAAGTGTTTAGATTCTTTAGCTCATCTGCATGTGCAACTCGATGTTGACAAAAATTATATAGAAACTTTACTCCAAGAATCCCAACGGGCTAGAAACAGCTATTACGAAGCAGATGCTTTATTCATGCTTAGCCAATATTACTACAGTTGCAATTCGGACAGTATGCGACATTACATCAAACTTGCCGAACCACTGTTGCTAAAGCACAATATGAAAAAAAAGATTTTCCAAATGACAGAATGGAACATCTATAAACTTACCAACGAAGGGAAAAATGATTCGGTTCTATATGAAATAGAACAAATGAAACAGAAAGCCAAACGGCTGAATTTTCCAGAAGGTGCTGATTGGGCTATTGAGGCTTTAGCTAATTTCTATTCATCCAATGGATTGAAGAAAGAAGGTCTGAAGCTTTATGAAGAGGCTTTTAGCAAACTGCAACGATATCACTCTTACGAGAAGCAAATATCTGTTTTACGCCAATTACTCAACAAAGAAGATGACTATAATAAACGCTCATACTATCTGAATACGCTCAATAACATAATAAAGGATTGCGAAAAAAGAGGAATAAAAAAACTAGATGATTTAGACTCAATAGATTTTCTAAAATATATCTATCACCGTACTTATGCTGTTCTCTGTTATGACCAGAATAATAGTAAACAAATGCTGATACATCTTGAATTAGCCGAGCAATATTTTATAAAGACGGGAGGTCAAAAGGACAATCTGACCTTAATGTGGCTTAGAATGAAATATTTCGTCATGATTAAAGATTATGATAAAGCTCTGAACCTCTCCGATAAGGTAGCAGCCATATTTCTAGGGACCAACAAAATGAAGGATTATGTCGAACTGCTTTCAACAAAAAGTGACATACTCGATAAACAAGGCAAATCGCATGAAGCCCTCATTGTATATAAACAGTATGTTTCGCTGAAAGATTCTATTTCGGCTAGCAAATATTACAATCAGCTGGCCGAACTGTCCAAACAACGGGATATGGATAGTTTAAAGATTCATAACAAGCAAATCGAACTGCAAAGTGTCAAAAGTAATCTTAAAATTAAAAATCTAGAAAATAGTATTTTACTACTATTGCTATTATGCCTCATCGCTTTGTATATAGCTTACAGTAGGAATAGATTAAGCCGTCAGATGAAAAAAGCCCGTGATAAAGCAGAAGAAGCCGACCATTTGAAATCTACTTTTTTGGCAAATATGAATCACGAAATTCGTACTCCTTTAAATGCAATTGTCGGTTTTTCTGAACTTCTTGTAGATGAGGAAGATCAAGAAACTCGTAAACAATGTTTCAGCATTATCAAAAAGAATAATGAATTGCTGCAAAGACTTATCTATGATGTTCTCGATTTATCGAGAATTGAGAATAATTCTATGCAACTTTTATACACCAATACCGACTTAATGCCTTTAATGAATGATATTTATAGTACAGTAATACTTTGCATGCCCGAAAATGTCACATTAGAATTAGTGCAAAATAAAAATATAGTTCTATATACGGATCATCAGCGTTTGACACAAATCATTACAAATCTACTGAACAATGCTATCAAACATACAAAACAAGGATTCATCCGTTTTGGATATGAAATAAAAAGCTCAGAAGTATATTTCTTCGTTAAAGACTCAGGAGAGGGAATTCCTGAAGACAAACTAGATACGATTTTTGGTCGTTTTGTACAACTCAACGATATGAGTAAAGGTGTTGGTTTAGGACTAGCTATTTGTAAAGGATTAGTAGAACAAATGAATGGCACAATCGGTGTGACATCAAAATTAGGCAATGGTTCTACTTTCTATTTCAATTTGCCCATAACAAAGAAGAAGGATTCATAGTCATGTCAAAAAATAAATCTGCCATATTAATATGCCTTCTGCTGCTGATTGTGATGAACATATCCGCTGCCGACAAGCTGATGATCAACAAAGACAGTCTGCTGAATGCCTTTAAGAACATTCCGGAGAAGACAAAACTGCAGATGCTAAGCGACTCGGCAAAAAAATATTTACAGGGCAAAAAGACCAAAGCTTACATGGAACTATTGCTGCAAGAAGCCCAAAAAGCCAAAAGCAATTATCATAAAGCAACAGCTTATTTCTATTTTTCAGAATATTATTACATGGCAAATGCCGACAGTATGCATAATTATATGCATCTGGCAGAACCACTGCTACTTGCCGACAACAGAAAGGAAGAGTACTTCCGCATGGAATCCTGGGATATTTTTATTCTGACAAACGAAGGCAAAAGCAAGCAAGTGTTAGCCGCAGTCAACGCCATCAAACAGAAAGCCCGGCAGATGAACTATCCGGAAGGCTCTTTGATGGCTGACTTGGGATTATCTAACTTCTATTTCAGAAACGGGTTGGAAGAAGAAGGAATAAAACTGGCCGAAGACATACTTGCAACCATGGAGGCTCAGAAAGCTCCGTTACACAAACGACTCAATGTACTCCGACTGCTCATCACAAACACGAATAATATTCCCAAAAGAATGCACTATCTGGACCTCCTGGCGCAATACATTCACGAAATGGAACAGAAGAAAATCGATCACTTGGAGAACAATAATTCCATCGATTACTTGAAATTCACCTATCATCGGGCTTATGCCAATATTTCCAGTGCTCAGCACAACGCGCCAAAAATGTTCTATCACATTCAGAAGTGCATGAAATGCAACAGCAAAGATGATATTGTCATGAAACTACTGTGGGTGGATTATTACGAGCTGACGAAAAACTATCCGAAAGCATTGTCCGCCGTAAACGAACTGATGGACATTCTTTACCGAATGAAAAGAACAAAAGACTATATGATTGCCCTCAACAGAAAAAGCAATATTCTATACGACAGCGGAAACACGAAAGAAGCCATGGATGCTTTCCGAACTTATACAGCGATGAAAGATTCCATCTCGGCTGTCACCTACTACAACGATGTTGCCAAACTTCGCAATCAGCACGACCTGGATCAACTGGAACTAAAAAGCAAACAAATGGAGCTAAAAGAAGAGCGGAACCACTCGCAGATACGAATGTTGGAAAGCAGTGTTTTGTTGCTGTTTGTAGTCTGCTGTGCTGCCATCATCATCGCTATTCAACGTCACAGGAACAGCTTGGCAGAAAAGAAAGCCCGTACAAAAGCCGAGGAAGCCGATCGACTGAAATCCGCTTTTCTGGCCAATATGAACCACGAGATCAGAACACCTTTAAATGCAATCGTTGGCTTTTCGCAAGTGATAGTAGATGAAGATAATGCCGAAAACAGAAAACAATACTTAAATATAATACAGCATAACAACGAGTTATTACAGCAACTCATTGCCGATGTACTTGACTTGTCAAAGATTGAGTCAAATACCATGGCGTTTTATTACAAGGATCTTGAACTGCCTTCATTAATGGATGATATCTATAATACAACACACATACGAATGAAGAAAGACATCAGTTTAGAACTCGAATCTTGTGCACCATACTTATTCTCAACAGACAGAAATCGTTTAACGCAAATCATAACCAACCTATTGAACAACGCTATCAAACATACTTCAGAAGGATTCATCCGCTTTGGATACAAAATAAAAGATACTCAAATATACTTTTTTGTAAAAGATTCGGGCGAAGGTATACCTGAAAACAAATTAGATACTATATTTGGACGGTTTGTGCAACTGAATGAAATGAGTAGAGGTGTAGGTCTGGGATTAGCTATTTGCAAAGGATTAGTAACCCAGATGGGAGGAACAATCGGTGTCACCTCCAAATTAAACGAAGGCTCTACCTTCTTTTTCAGTTTGCCTATAAAAAAACAATAATAGATATGTTCATAAAGAGACTCTATATACTAATATGCATAATGCTACTGGCTGCCATTGATCTGAATGCTCATTCATACATGAAAATCAATAAGGACAGCTTGATGAACACGCTCAAGGATCTGCCCGAAAAGGCGAAGATCGAACAATTGTATAAGTTGGCTGAAGAACATGCGCAGGGCAATAAATGCAAAGATTATATCGAACTTTATCTGAAAGAATCACAAAAAATAAAAGACAGTAATCACATCGGAAAAGCTTACTTCCTATTGGCGCAATACTATTACCTGGTATCACCTGACAGCATGCGCTATTTCATTAAAAAAGCAGAGCCATTTTTGATCAGCAACAACAATAAAGAAGAACTTTTCCGGATGAAAGCCTGGAACATCTTTTCATTGAATTTGGAAGGGAAAAACAGTCAGATTATTCCTGAGGTCAATGCGCTGAAAAAATTATCTGTGAAGATGAATTATCCTGAAGGCTCCGAAATGGCCGATCAGGCATTGGCAAACTTTTACTTCGGCAATAATCTGGAGACCGAAGGCACAAAAATATGCCTGGACGTACTTCATCGGATGGAAAAGCGAAAAGCTCCGCTGCTGAAAAGAATCAATGTCATCCGACTGATTCTGTCAAAATCCGATGACTACACACTCAAAGAAGAGATGTTAACCAAGATTGCACAATACATCAAAGAGATGAACGACAAGAAAATCAATCGTCTCGACAATGTTATTTCCATCGAATCTCTCAATTTCTACTATCACAAGTGCGCTGCCGAACAAGCAGCCTATAAAAAGAATGCGACCCTGATGCTTTATCACATCCAGCAAACAGATAAATGGGGAAGCAAACGCTACGGCACTTCAGACGCTCTGACCATTAACGATTTATGGCTGAGTTACTATCGATTGACGAAGAATTACGCCAAGGCTCTTTCAATTGTCAACGAAATGCTGGCACTAACGGAAACCACGGGAAGAACGGCTGACCACATCAGTCTACTCAAAAAGAAAAGTAATATTCTATATAATCAAGGTCACATGAAAGAAGCGATGGATCTGTATATCAACTACAATCATCTCAATGATTCCATCTCCGCCGTGCAGTATTTCAGCGACCTCGCCAAACTGCGTACCCAGCATGATGTCGACCAGCTCGAGATTCAGAACAAACAACTGGAACTGAAAGAATCAAAAACACACGTCCAGCTCATCGCTCTGAGTGCAGGAATCATCCTACTGATTCTTGTCAGCATTTCTCTTTTCATATTCTCAGTATCCAGACACCGGTTGAGCCAGCAGATGAAAACAGCACGCGATAAAGCAGAGGAAGCCGACAGACTCAAATCAGCTTTTCTGGCTAACATGAATCATGAAATCAGAACACCTCTTAATGCAATCGTTGGCTTCTCACAAATCATTGTAGAAGAAGACGATGTTGAAAGTAGAAGACAATATCTAAATATTATTCAACATAATAATGAACTATTGCAGCAATTGATAGCTGACGTTTTAGATCTTTCAAAAATTGAGTCCAATACGATGGCTTTCAATTATAAAGAGATTGACTTGTATGCGCTTATGAAGGATCTTTACAAAACTATGGCTTTAAAATCAACTGATAGAGTCAAACTGGAGCTACAACCTTGCGCACCTTATCATTTTGTTACAGACCGTAATCGGCTAACTCAAATTATAACAAACCTTCTCAATAATTCCTTCAAACATACAGAGAAAGGTGTCATTAGTTTTGGATACGAAGTAAAAGAATCCGATGTATATTTCTTCATAAAAGATACTGGCGAGGGCATTCCCGAAGATAAACTAGACTCCATTTTTAATCGTTTTGTACAACTAAATGAAATGAATAGAGGCGTAGGTCTAGGATTGACTATATGTAAAGGTTTAGTAAAGCAAATGGGAGGAACAATTGGAGTCACATCCAAATTAGGATTTGGTTCTAACTTCTATTTTAATCTTCCAAAGGTAAAGCCAGAGAATATCACCCCCAAAAGTTAATAGTCATTTATCCGAAGTCGCTTAATCGATTTAAACCCCTTCAAAAATAAATATTCAACTGGTACAATTTAACTAATAAATATAACAATTAGACTAATAGACAAATTTATTGAATAATTAGACCAGGAGTGACTTTAAATCAAGTTTTAACAATTGGATAAAAGATTTTTGAGTAAATGTTATCGTACACACATAAAAAAGACTATATTTGCCGATAGTATTTGAACTACTAAAATTAATAATATGAAGCAGTCAAGAAGAACATTCTTAAAAGAGAGTCTGGCAGGGACACTTTTATTAGGGACATCCAATCTAATAGGAGCATCACCTATGCCCGATTCGGCAAAACCCAAAGCAACGAAAGCTGTAAATCCGTTCCATATAGGAATGGCTGGGTATACATTTGTTAATTTTGACCTTGATACTACGTTAAAGACGATGGAGCGTTTAGATATTCATTATCTTTGCATCAAGGATTTCCATCTGCCGATGAATAGTACTGACGAGCAGATACAGGCATTTAAAGACAAATGTGCAGCTCACAACGTAACCGGCTATGCTGTTGGTCCGATTTACATGAAAAGCGAAGCCGAAGTCGACAATGCTTTTGCTTATGCCAAACGTGTTGGAGTAAAGAAAATTATTGGTGTACCCAATTACGAAATACTTCCATACGTTGACAAAAAAGTAAAAGAGTATGATTTCAACTATGCTATTCACTTGCACGGACCGGACATCAAGATTTATTCTGATGCCACCGACGCGTGGGAACATACAAAAGACTTGGATCCGCGTATCGGCATGTGTTTAGACGTTGGTCATGATTTCCGCAATGGTTGTGATCCTGTTGCCGACTTTAAGAAATATCATACACGCGTGTTTGATATGCACATTAAGGACGAAACAGAACCGACCAAAGCTGGCAAATGTATGGAAATAGGTCGTGGAAAAATAGATTTCGCCTCGCTGATAAAAGCATTGCGGAAACTAAATTATACAGGCATGTGCAGCTTGGAATTCGAGAAGGATATGAAAGATCCATTTCTCGGTATTGCTGAATCAATCGGCTATTTCAAAGCACTGTGCGATATGAGTTAATTCGAATTATGAATTGTGGATTATGAATGATAAGTTCATGAACTGATAATTCATAGTTCACAATTTATATAATATGAAAAATATATTCGTCTGTTTGTTATTTACTTGTGTACTCACTGCATGCGGATCAATAAATTATATTTCTATTGATACATTCAATCCTGCAGAAGTCACTTATCCCAAAGGTGTTAAGCGCTTGCTTATTGTCAATAATGCTGTACCCCAACCTTCTGACTTGGGTTACACGTACAAACTTTCCGGAGTTGTACAAGATACTGCACGAGCCAAAGCTGATAGTGCGTTGTTTTATGCTTGTTCTTCACTAGGAAAAGCCATAGCTGACGCACCTCTCTTCGATGATGTTCTGCTATATCACAATACAATGCGTAACGATACCGATTACCTGGCAGACAAAAAACTTTCACAGGAAGAAGTTAAAACCTTATGCGAAGAAACGGGGACCGATGCCATCATCTCTATCGATCGGATGCTTTTTCAAATGGAAAAAGATGTTTATGCTTTTGCTGAAGGATATACAACGGGAACCATCGACATAAAAATGTCAGGGGTTTTACGTAGTTACTATCCCGGGAGGGATAATCCACTGGCAACAATTTATATGAACGACAGTATCTTTTGGTCGGAAGATGCCGGAAATTTATACCAATTAGCCCAAGTTTTCCCCACTCCAACAGAAGCACTAAATGATGCCGGAAGTTTTATAGGCGAAAGATCTGTTCCAAATTTTATTCCTCACTGGGCCAAAGATTCGCGCTGGTATTATACGGGTATGGGGAGTCAATGGAAACAGGCAGCTGCGTATGTAACGACAGAAAAATGGGATGAAGCTGCGGTTATATGGAAAAAACTATACAATAATTCATCTTGGAGCACAAAAGCAAAAGCCGCTTCAAACCTTGCATTGTACTATGAAATCAATAGTAAACTCGAAGAAGCGTTGGAATGGGCAACAAAAGCGCAAAATCTGTTCATCAAGAATAAAGGAGATGAAGATTCGCAGACTCATATCCAAAAGTTATACACCAATACTCTCTCCACCCGATTAATAGCAAATAAAAAACTAAACATGCAATTAGGTAAAGAGTAAAAGAATTATTACTTTTGACGAATATTTCGAATAAATACAATTAGTCTATGAGTACCAATAATGCAAAGATCCAATCTGTAATTGAATCGACGTTTGACAAAGCAATAAACAAACTGACAAGCAATGAGTCCAACTGCTACAGTGACTTGTTTGTTCAAGTAGATTCAGACAGCGGAGAATTGCAGATATACGACGATGATGAAAAGATAATCGAAAAGACAGTCATTTTCGATTGGGTGAATAACGCTGTTGAAGATGATAAGTTTGATGAGATGGTTATAGCCCCACTAAAGTCTGCATTATCAGTCTTATCTGCAAAAAAAGCGTTTGAAAGTGCATGCTTTATGAAGCCTTTTTCTATTAGTCTGACTGATGAAGACTTCTCTGTCATTGAAGAATTACTTTTCCTCGATGATGAAACTCTGCGACTAGACGATCCATTATTAAAAAATTTAGATGCCGATCTGGATGAATTTTTAAGCGAACTTCTTTCAGATGTCAAATAGACTTACTATCTTTGCGCCCGATTAAAATAACCGCCGAAATAGCTCAGTTGGTAGAGCGACGCATTCGTAATGCGTAGGTCGCCGGTTCAAGTCCGGCTTTCGGCTCTCAATAAAATAAAGCAACTGCTCTTTTGTGTGTAGTTGCTTTTATTTTGTAATGACTCCTCATTATCAATATGAGAATTATTATCAAATTAATTCATAAGAATTGACTTTTTCTTATAAGTGATTTTCTATCTCAAACTTTCCCTAACACCAGATTGTTTCATTTTATATTGCTGACAATGTATAATTATCATGCAAATACAAGAGCTAAACTGATAAGCGGATATGCCATCCTTATCGTTTTACTTTTCATTTCCGTATCCTATATATATACAGAAATGAAAAGGTTCATGAAACCTAATGAAACCGAGAAAATATTAGAAGAGCGAAAAAAACAAATCAATCAAGTTTCTTTCCAATTATACAAATCTGAAATTATCGCCCAGTCTATTCTTGTAAATCAGACTAAGGAAGAAAAGAAATATATTTTAGCTATTGACACAGCTTTATCCTCCATTCACAATTTATACAACCAAACGACAGATACAATCCAACGATTACGATTTGACACAATCATATCCTTACTCGATAAGAAAAAACAATGCATGAAACAGTTGGTCATGGCCATCAACAAAGGTGATGCAAACGGACTATATGAAAACCAACTCGATCAGTGGCGCCATCATAATGATTCCTTATTAGGAGAAAATCGAATAGAAAGAAAGACTATGCTTATGCACTCCTCTCATAAAGCTCCCAAGCAGAAGAAAGGTTTTTTCAAACGTTTTGCCGAAGTTTTTTCGCCAAAGGAAGATACAACTTCTATAAAAGACATAACCCAACTGACCATCGTTGACACAATCATTAAATCATATAATCTCTCCGATTCGGTGCATAATGTATTCGACAGTATCAAATCTGAAGTCAATAAAAACAAAATCCGTTCTGCCGGGATCATCAGTAAAAGAGCAAAAAATCTTCAGGCAAACAACCTAATACTCAGTGACAAACTGAACCAACTGATGAAACAAATTGAGAAAGAAGAACAAACATTGAGTGATTCTCGTTTGCAGCAAGCTCATTACTCAAGAGTAAAATCCATCGTTATCATTTCTATATCCGCCATACTAGCTTCAGCTCTAGCCATTATATTTTTAATCCTTATATGGAGGGACTTCAACCGGATTAATCATTATCGTACTGAATTGGAGAAGGCGAAGCAAGAAGCCGAAGGGCTTCTCTCCGCTCGTGAGCAATTAATGCTTACCATTACTCATGACATGAAAGCGCCGCTTTCCTCAATTATAGGCTATATTGATTTGCTGACTCGCCTTGTGAAGGAAGATCGAGCACATTTCTATCTCCAAAACATGTCTTCATCCTCTAATCACCTATTAAATTTAGTTCATTCTTTTCTTGATTATCTGCAATTGGATTCTCAAAAAGCAGAAATAGCATTGATGGAGTTCAATCTTGGAGAATTATTGGAAGAAATACAAAAAGAGTTTAATCCATTATGGCAACAAAAAAATATTGACTTCAGTTTCTATTGCGAAAGAGAACTCTATTCGTCTTTTATAAGTGATCCGCTACGATTAAGGCAAATCATTGAAAATCTACTAACCAATGCTTTTAAGTTTACTTCTATAGGAAAAGTCAGTCTTTATGCAAAAGAAGACGAAGGCAAAATCAAAATATCAATTTCTGATACAGGAAGTGGCATGACAAAAGAAGAGATGAATAAAATCTTCCATGAATTTGTGAGACTACCCAATGCACAAGGCAAAAACGGTGTCGGTCTTGGATTAGCCATAACCAAAAAGCTTGTTACTTTACTAAAAGGACAAATCGACGTAGAAAGTACGCCTAAGGTTGGAACTTGTTTTTGCATTACGCTTCCTTTGCAAAGAACCCGATTTGTTCGTGTCCTGATAATCGACGATGATGCGATGCAAAGAGACTTAACACAAGCCATGCTTGAATCATGTGGTGCAACGGTTGAAAATTGCGAGACTTACGACGAATTAGTGGATTCAATAGAACAAAAAGAATATGATGTACTATTGACCGATATGCAAATGCCGGCCATCAGCGGAATAGAACTAACCAAAAAACTTCGTCACAGCAATGTTCGGCAAGCAATAAATATTCCTGTCATTGCTATTACTGCACGAAATGATTTAAATAAAGAAATACTGCAGAAGGAAGGATTTGCTGATATCCTCCACAAACCATTTACTCAAGGAGAGCTTTATGCCATTCTTTGCAAATATGCAACTTCACAACTGCATTTTGATACATTGACTGCATTTACAGATAATGATTCGCAAGCAGAAGTGAAAATCATCCAAACATTTATCACGGAAACGAAAAAAAACCGAGAGCAGATGATGAATGCCTTGCTAAATAACGATGCTGAAACATTGTTCGTATTAGCTCATCGATTAAGGCCATTATTTTCAATGTTAGGTGTTAAAGCGTCTCAAGGGCCTCTCGAATGGTTGGAAAAGAAAAAAGGGAGTGGAAACATGACAGATGAGATAAGATTCAAAGTCAA
This sequence comes from Tannerellaceae bacterium, assembly GCA_036734445.1. Lineage (GTDB taxonomy): Bacteria > Bacteroidota > Bacteroidia > Bacteroidales > Tannerellaceae > Parabacteroides. The sequence goes on along the minus strand of DAIMYP010000037.1, from coordinate 14,141 downwards.
ACAAGTGATAAAAGAAATCGACTTCACAATACAAGAAGCCGAATGGTTATACAAAAAAAAGAACATCGATGGAAGCAATACTAATCATTGAAGATGATTTCACCTTTGCAGTCATACTCCAAACATGGCTTCAAAAAAGGGGATTTGATGTAGAAAATGTCTCATCAATTTCAGAGGGATACAAAATATTGGATAGCAAAAAAATCGATTTGATACTGTCCGACCTACGATTACCCGATTATGATGGAATTGATCTCTTAAAATGGATAAAAAGGAAAGAGAAAACAACACCGGTAATTGTAATGACCGGTTATGCCGATGTTTCATCAGCTGTACAAGCCATGAAATTAGGAGCAAAAGATTATGTTTCCAAACCAGTTCATCCAGATGAATTACTCAAAAAAATAAAAGAGGCCCTTTCTATCTCCGCTGTTGTTCCAGAAAAAGAACCTTTGCAAACAGAAAATAAAGAACCAGAGGAAGCAAATTATATAGAAGGAGAAAGTGAAGTCATGCGCCAATTATACAAATATGTCAAGCTTGTAGCCCCAACACAAATGACTGTACTTATCAATGGTGCCAGTGGAACAGGTAAAGAATTTATCGCGCGATCTATACATTTAAAAAGCAAGCGATCAAAACAAGCGTTTATTGCTATCGATTGTGGATCTGTTCCCAAGGAATTAGCTGCTTCTGAATTTTTCGGTCATGTAAAAGGAGCATTCACCGGTGCCTTAAATGACAAAAAAGGCGCATTTGTCGAAGCTAATGGCGGAACATTGTTTTTAGATGAAGTAGGAAATTTGCCATACGAAGTGCAAGTACAATTGCTTCGTGCATTGCAGGAAAAATGTATCCGACCAGTAGGTTCGGCAACAGAAGTAAAAGTTGATGTCAGAATTGTAAGTGCCACAAATGAAAACTTAGAATCAGCTGTCCAAAAAGGAACATTCAGAGAAGACTTATATCATCGATTGAGTGAGTTTCCCATATATATGCCCTTATTAAAAGACCGTGCCGAAGACATCTGTTTATTTGCCGATTTCTTTTTAGATCAAGCCAATAAAGAATTAGGTCGCGATCTCATTGGTTTTGATGAAGAAGCATATACGGCCATACGAAAATATTCTTGGCCTGGAAACTTGCGACAAATGAAGAATATTATCAAGCGTGTAGTTCTGCTGACAACCGGACGACTTATTACTTTAGAAGATATTTTTCCCGAATTAGTAGAACCGCTACCTTCTGAAGACGAATTATCTGAACTAACTGTAGAAGAGAAAGAAAAGGCGGCAATCATAAGGGCTCTCCATCTGAATGGAAACAACAAAAGCAAAGCTGCCATACAGCTAGGCATTGACAGAAAAACGCTGTATAATAAAATAAAACTGTACAACTTGTAGAAAAAATGTAGAACATTCTACACTTTTTCCACATTCTAATTTATGCCTAACAATGGCACAAAAGAATTATATCCCTATAAATTAATATATTAGCCAATATCCTTATTTTTGGCATATACCTTGTATATACTTAAGTGAGAGTGTAATAACAGAGTATTCATTTCTAAAAATTAAGACGTATGAAAAATTTCATTTTGGCATTAGCCGTATTATTAGGATTAGGAGCTTATTGGTCTTCAGCAACTGCACAAGTTCAAAACGATACAGTCAACACACAAAAAGAAAGTGTAGTAAAAGAATTTGAACCAATAGAAATGGCAAATCTTCCAGAAGCAATCAAGCAAGCCGTTGCTAAGGATTTCGAAGGGAGAATGGTAAAAGAGGCCTTCACAGGAACAATCGAAGGAATCAAAGTTTATAAACTCATCTTAAGCAAGGAAGGCGAAGAAGATCTTACTGCATTCTTAGATGAAACAGGCAAAGCAGTAACACCTGAGAACAAATAACAAACCTAGCTATAGTGTATCCTTATCATCAAAAAGGATGTGTCAAAAAAATGGCACATCCTTCCTTCTCTTTTTATATTAATCATTAAAAAATCAATACCTTCTACAATAACAAAAAAGACAAAATAAAAAAGGGGAACCGACATCACGTCGCTACCCCTCCCATAACTTAAACGCCAAAACTAAATCTAAACAAAAAACACAAATAATGATTAAATATCTTCTTACTTATTGTCTCCTTGTCTTCTATCGCCATCTTTCATAAACTCTCGTGCAAATTTCAATTCAGCACGCTTGTAGAGATATATTTTTTTAGGCGATAATATTTTTTTAAACTTCTCGTAATATTCTTTTTGCAATTGTGCCTGCTTCAATTCTGCGTTCAATCCGGCTTCGACCGTTCTTGTATATTCCGCATCCGAGGCATCAGCTTTTTGCTTCAAACTTCTTGACATCTGACGATATTCGTGTCCGATATCGAACATTTTTTGCTGAAGTTCATTAATCAATGGAATAAAAGCGGTAGCTTCTTCACTGGTTAAGCCTACTTCAGAGGTAATAAATGCATTTCTCTTTGCAATAAACGCATTTCTATCAAAATTTCCATGTTGCCTACCGCCTTGAGCGTAAGTGCAAAATGGCATCATCAATAATAACGTCGCAAATGTAATCAAAAATATTTTATTCATACAAATATTTATATCAAAATTATCCGAAAAAATTTATTTCTTCTTTTAATCTATTCTCCTTCTCCCAAATTGCCTGATAAAACATAACCGGCATACCGATCTTCAACATACTCAAGATAATCCTCATTCGTACTTGCTTTAGCGGAAGTACTCACTGATGCAGGTGTACTTTGTTCGTTAACCAGCAAAGAATCTGTTGGTGTTGCATTGTTTTCCTTCGGCGCAATTACCTTAAAAAACAAACCTAAACCAGCAATAACAGCAGCCAAGTAGAGCCACGGACGAACATACTCCATCATAGTAACTTTCCGAGTCACTACCGGCACAACTTCTTTTTCAGGAAGTTGTTCCATTATATGGTCAGTTAATCCTTCCCAATATCCCTCCGGGACACGAAATGGATTTTTTTCCTTTAATTGTTCTAAATCTTTTTCACTATTCATCACTTCTCTCCTTCTTTACTGACATATTAGACTATCAACATCACAAAAGGTTTAAATATCTTTTGTTAAAAACTCCTCGACTTTTTTTACGGCATGATGATAAGAGGCTTTAAGAGCTCCCACTGTCGTACCTACGATTTCTGAAATCTGTTCATATTTCATATCATCGTAATACTTCATCATAAACACGATTCTTTGCTTTTCGGGAAGTGTCAGGATGGCTTTCTGAAGTTTGACCTGCAGATCATCGCCATCGAAATAATCATCACTCTTCAATTGTTCCAACAAGAATACATCCGTATCATCAATGGATACATTATTCATTGCGCGCTGATGGTTCAAAAACGTGATGCATTCATTCAATGCAATCTTATACAACCACGTTGAAAGCTTTGCATCGCCCCGAAAAAGGTCGATACTTGTCCATGCTTTCAAGAATGTGTTCTGCAACAAATCGTTTGCATCATCATGGTTCAGCACCATCCTTCTTATCTGCCAATACAACTTTTCGCTATACAACTCGACCACCCGTGCAAAAGCCTCCCTTTGCAGAGTCGGATCGTGTAATTGTTGTATTATTTCATCTTCTGTATACTGTTGCATGCCTAGAACAATCAAATTTGGCTGTAAATATATGAAAAATAATCCGAATCCCTACACTGTTCGGGCCAACACAAGCGTAAAAATCGTTTTTACTCGTTTGAAACAGACTGCTCAATCTCCTCCAACGATTTTCCCGTCGTTTCAGGCACTAGCTTCCACATAATTATAATGTAGGGCACGCACATGACAGCAAAAAGCAAGAATGTTCCTGTTGGCGTCAGGTTCTTAAGCATCCATGGTGTAAGTTGTCCGATCAGATAAGTTCCAATCCATAAAGAGAATCCGGCTATCGACATCGCCAACCCACGAACCCGAATCGGGAACATCTCCGACAACAGTACAAAAACGACCGCACATATTGAAATGGCGCAACAGAAAATATAAAACATAAAGAATGTCAGCAAAAAGAGACTTGATATTCCATTTGCTTCACCGAAATAGAAATAATAGCTTATCAGCAGAAGCGATACAATCATGCCTGACACACCATAGTAAACCAGTTTCTTACGTCCTACCTTATCAATGATAAGCAACGCGATAACGGTTGTCAGCATATTCGTCACGCCTACCAATACCTGATAGAACAACGAATCGCCACCTGATAAACCACTCTGTTCGAAGATAGTAGGACCATAATATAGGACTGCATTCACGCCCATGAACTGTCCCAGGATTGCAATTGCCGAACCAATCAGAACCAGTTTGAATATACCCGGTTTGAAAAGATATGCCCAATCGACCTTTTTACCACTCTCACTCACTACGCGTGCTTTGGTATTGGCCAACTGTGTCTCAGCATCTTCCTTCTCACGATAGATATGGCTTAAAATATGAAATGCAGGAAGATCTTTCCTCCTCAAAATAAGCCAACGCGGACTTTCTGGAATAAAAAACAGGACAACGAAGAAAATAATGGCAGGAACTGCCGACATTCCCAACATTCCACGCCATGATTCAACATAGAAAATACGTTCCCAAAGTGTTGGAACAGCAGCATTTGCCACGAAAGAAACATGCGCGTTTGCATATAACAACAACAAATGATTCACCAGATAAGCACAAACAATGCCCACTGTGATACCTAACTGATACATCGATACCAAACTTCCCCGATATTTCGCCACTGAAATTTCAGAGATATATAGCGGCGACACGATAGAAACGATGCCAATACCTACTCCAACGCCGATTCTGGCAACAACCAACTGAGTAAAATCAGTACTGATTGCACAACCGACAGCTGCCAGTGAGAAGAGTATGGCTGCAAATATCATCGTACGCTTCCGTCCGAACGTATCTCCCAGATAACCAGCCACGGCAACACCAACAATCGAACCGATAAGAGCACAACCCACATACCAGCCGAGCTGCATCTCATCTAACCCGAACAACGAAGCCACTTGTTGATTCGTACCTGAAACAACAGCTGTATCATATCCAAACAAAAAACCTCCCAATGCCGCAACAAAGGCCAGGAAGACAACATAACCAAGGTTGATCAAGCCTTTTCCCATCGCGTTACTTTATATTAAAGTATTCTTTATATCTGTCGTACAGATGACCTGCTTGCATATAAGCAGACTGCGGACTCATAAAATGCGAGAACTCAAAAGTAATCGCCTTATCGTAATTCTGCCGTGCTGCAGCTTCCAGTTTAAGGCGAAGCTTATCAAACTTTATCGGCAAGAATTTGATTGGCATATCCCGATCGAACGATTCGGCATTAGTCCAACATTGAATGCCGTACTTGTCGGCCATCTTTTTGTTCACACTAAAGAATGCATCCAGTTCATCATAATCGATATGTCCATCCTGGAAAGCGCATGCATCAACATTGCCTTTGATACCTTCAAATATCTCCGACCACTCGCGTTCGTGCTCCTCAACAGAGACAGATTTTGCTTTCGTCACATCCGACGAAGCGGCATCGACTGCCTTTTTGCCATCAATCCAAGGAGAGATAAACGTAGGCAGCCCACCGGAAACATCCTTGCATTGGCGTCCCAAACTACTGAAAGCCTGAACGGCACCCTTTGTCTTCCGACTAATCTCCTGGCATAAGTACCAGCCTTTAAAGCTTTTATAATGTCCGTACTTTTTCCAAACCTCTTCAATGACATACTTGTTTGATTCGATTTCCCAAGTCAGATCGCCTGTATCCCAATATTTGCCCGAGTCATACAGTCCGAAGAAAAACTTCATTCCATATTTGTCTGACAATCGCAGATACATGTCAATCAGATCGACAGACGGCATATAGCAGCCGAATTTTTTCATCAGATATTCGGAAGGATAGGTAATAAACTTACGATATCCGCTTCGGATAACAATCACCGTATCAATACCTATGGCCTTCATGTAAGCGAAATCGCGATCCCATTCTTTTTCACCCCAGTTCTGATGCGGGATATCATGCGATATCTCATCCAGAAAAGTGCCTGTAATCTTCAAGCCCTTCGCTTTGGGTACAATCAGACGGCTTTCGATGTTCTCGCTTGAATCCGGAGAAACCTGTCCGGTCATTTCGTTTGATGCATACGAAGTGATTGTCCCGGCAGCCAGCGCTGCACTACCTGCCGTTACCTTTCTCAGAAAATCTCTTCTGCTATTGTCTGTCATGATCTATCATTCAATTAGTTATTACTTGTCATATTTCTCGTGGCATTTTTCCATCGTCTGCCAGCATTGATACATGCCTCTCGGAACATGGAAACAGCCTTTCCACTTTCCGCCTTTTAGCGGCAGCAGAACTTCACCCTGGCGATTCAGATATCCGTACCATTCAGGATACTCCTGATCGCGGAAATGATTCCATGCATAATCATGTATTTTCTCAAACCATTCCAGGCATTCCTTGTTTCCTGTCAGCAAATATCCTTTAGAGAAACAAATCATCGATTCCAGATGAACCCACCAAAGCTTCTGATCCCACTCCAACTGCTGAGTAGGATAACCTTTGCGATCCATGAAATAGAAGATGCCTCCATATTTCTCATCCCAGCCTTTCTTAACCATCTTCAACGCAATCTCAACAGCTTTCTGAATCAGCTCGGGACGATTCAAACGAACACCCATATCCTGCATAAACCACATGGCTTCAATAGAATGACCCGGATTCAACTGGCGTCCTTCGAATGAGTCGGAAAGTTCATTTCCTGTTGTCACATTTTCGACAACCAATCCCAGTTCCGGACGATAAAATACATCCATCACTTCATGCAGGCAAGCGTCAATTGTGCGTTGCATCGTATCCTTATCCAACAAATGTTCGATCTCAAGAGACAGATTGCACATAATCATAGGCAAAGCGAAAGTTTTCAGATCGCGCGTCCCAGGGACAAGCTTGTTCCATTTTCCTTTCGGATTTTCCATTTTTGTCAGAATCTTGTCGTATGTAGCTTTGGCTATATTCTCATATTCTTTATTTCCGGTTGCCAGACTTAATTGACCGAAAGCCATAGCAGCAAAAGTATAAGAGAAAATATTATATGGAGCAATAATCGGTTTTCCTTCACGAGTTAACGAAAAATACCAGTTGTAGTTGCCATCGTGTCCATACTTCTTCAAAAACTCGCCACCCTGCACAGCACAGTCCAACCATTCTTGCCTTTTCTCTACCTTATTATATAGGTAAGAGAAAAGCCAAACTTCCCTACCTTGTAACCAGATAAACTTGTCCGTATCGAATACCGAACCATCTCTCAGCAAACAGGTAAAATAACCGCCGAACTCTTTGTCCTGTGATTTTTCCAACCAGAAAGGAACTACTCTATCAAGTAATTCGCTTTTATACATTTCTGCTAATTGTACAAAATTCATGTTCATACTGTTTTTAACATAACCTCTATTATTCCGATTCTTTATTTATACTTCCGAATCGATAGAGCAAATGTAAATAAATTATTTTATAAATATACGCTCTAACAGAAATATTTTTCATAAATATATTCAATTGGAGATAAAAAGATAAAGACAAGGGCCTTTTTATAAGACCCTTGTCTTCTGTATCAATAAATAATCCAATAAAGTCATAGCAGTCATTGCCTCGACAATGGGAACTGCGCGAGGCAAAACACACGGGTCATGGCGACCGCGTGCCTTCAATATAGTATCTTCGCCGGCAATAGTCACTGTTTCCTGTTCCATCAAGATAGTGGCAACCGACTTAAAGGCGACTCTGAAATAGATATCCTGTCCGTTGGAAATACCGCCTTGTATTCCTCCCGAATGATTTGTACGCGTATTGATCCGTCCATGGTCATTGAAAAAGCGGTCGTTGCGTTCAGACCCTCTGTAGAAAGCGGCATTGAAGCCGTCGCCATACTCAAAGCCTTTCACAGCATTGATAGAGAGCATTGCTTCACCTAAAGCGGCATGTAGCTTTCCAAACACAGGTTCGCCCAATCCTACAGGAACACCTTGAGCCACACCGGTTATCACACCACCGATCGTGTCGCCTTTGGAGCGCACTTCGGATATCAGTTTTTCCATCTCGGCAGCTTTGGCAGCATCCGGACAGCGAACAATATTATCTTCCGTCTTATTCAAATCATAATCGGTGTATGCGCCTTCGAGTCTGACAGATCCTACTTGCGAAGTATAAGCATGAATCGTGATGCCTTCGCGTGAAAGGAACTGCTTGGCAATAGCACCGGCTACACAACGTGCAATCGTTTCGCGCGCCGACGAACGGCCTCCACCGCGCGGATCGCGAATACCGTATTTCATTTGATACGTATAGTCGGCATGCGAAGGGCGATAAACAGATTTCATCTCCTCATAATCGGACGAATGCTGATTCTTGTTCCAGACCACAAAACCTATGGGCGTTCCCGTGGTCATACCTTCATAAAGTCCGGAAAGGAACTGTACCTCATCATCTTCCTTACGAGGTGTAGTAATACGTGACTGACCCGGTTTGCGGCGATTCAGCTCCTGTTGAATCATATCCATATCCAACAGCAGTCCTGCAGGGCATCCGTCGATGACGCCGCCTATTGCCGGACCGTGAGATTCCCCAAATGAGGTCAGTCTGAATATATTTCCAAATGTATTCATTTTCAATTAATGACAACCTTCGTGATCGCAATCATGACCTTCATGGTCGCAACCGCCGTCACATCCTTCGCATCCGCAGTCGCAACCGCCCGGAGCAGGAGTCATCTGAGCCAATTCCTCATCCGTCGGATCATGAACATCAATCACTTCGCCAGAAAAATGGAGCGTTTCACCTGCCAACGGATGATTGAAATCCATCACGACAACATCGTCTTTCACTTCGATAACTGAACCATTCATGTGATTTCCGTCCGAATCCATCATAGGCAATGTAACGCCTTCTTTTACTCTTTCGGAATCAAACTGACCATCGATCTCAAAAATTTCTTTCTTCAGATCCAATACATGATCCTCTACATACTCGCCATAAGCATCATCCGGTGCAAGAGAAAAGTCGAACTTACTTCCTACTTCCAAACCCGAAAGGTTCTTCTCAAAAGCCGGAAGCATAAGACCCCTACCGAAGATAAACTTCAACGGGTGCTCACTGGTAGCTCTTTCCATCAACTCCTTCTCTTCGCCCTCACCTACATTCAGGTCGTATGTAACGGCAACATACTTGTTTGCTGCAATTCTCATCTTGTCTAATTTTTACTTGATAAATAAGGACAAATTTAGGGATTATTTTCGAGCCACCTGCTATTCGGGAGTGATTATTTATTGTTTCCTCTTTTTCAGAACATTGTATTGTGTTTATTTCTACCTTTGTCGTGAATAAAAAACTAAGAGAGCATAATAGAATGTCACTCATCTCGGAATACATAAATAAGACATTTCCTCATAAAGGCGCTGAAAAGGAAATCTATTGGCTGTTATTCATTACAATACTAGCCAAATTTTTCTGTTTTGATCTGATTTGGTGTGCATCCTCCACATTCACGCCCTTCTCAAAAGCAGATACTTATTGGGATACTTTGCTGGTGTGCCTCATATTGCTTATCCCGTTGTTCTGTTTCAGAGCCGTGAAAAGCACATTTGTAATCTTCATTGCTCTCGACCTGCTTTTCGTCAGCAACCTGATGTATTTCAGAACCTATTTTACGGCGATACCTATTGACAGCTACAGACTTATCGGGAACCTGTCGGATTTCAGTTCCAGCGTCTTCGACTCGTTTCGGATCATCGACCTGTTTTTTCCCTTATCGACACTGCTTGTTGCCGTCCGCATAGCCAAACTGTCGCCTAAAGAAAAATTATATGAAGACAAGGTTCTTCTGAAAACAGTTCTGCAGACAACCGGACTCTATCTGCTTCTTATCCTTGCTGTTGGCATGTTCCCCTTTATCTGGATTATAGCCCATAACGGATTTATGGCAGCCAACGAACATCTGAAAGATGCTTATCTGCATACTTGCAACGTTCCGATGTACACACTTTTCGGAGTGCTTTATTATGATTATGCATGCGAAAAGGATGTCTATACCGACCACATCGGTAAAACCATTGACAGTTGGCTTACCCAACAACAGAAATATCAGTCAGAAGCAAGCAACACTTCCACTTACGACAACTTTATCATGATTATTGCCGAGTCATTTGAAAGCTGGACTATCGGATTATCGGTTGAAGGACAGGAAATCACGCCTAATCTCAACAGACTGATCAAAGAGCCTAAAACGCTCTATGCACCTTATGTGCAGACCCAGGTAAAAGGAGGCCGTTCTATCGATGCCCAATTGATGTTCAACTGCGGATTGCTGCCGCTCATCTCGGGAACTTACAGCATCAAATATCCCAACAACTACTATCCTTCCATCGCCAAGGCCTTCAAAATGCGTCATCCTGATGCGAAAGCGTACTGCTTGACGACCGACAAACCTATGGTTTGGAATCAGGCTGTTATCGAACCGGCAATAGGTTACGACAGTTTGCTTTTCAAAAACAATTTTATCCAGGAAGAACCTGTTGGTTCGCGAAGACAAGTGGGTGACAGGGCTTTACTCAGACAAATCGCACAAAAGATTGCTAAACGAGAAATATGGAAAACAGGAGGACATACATTTCTGCAATGCCTCACTTATTCAGGACACAATCCTTTCATCCTTCCGGAAAAGCTTAAGCAGGTACACTTTTCGGAAGCTGTGCCTCAACGCATCAACGACTATATTACGTTAGCCAATTATACAGACCATGCCATAGGCGACTTTATCAACCTTCTGGGCAAAGACAAGCGTTTAGGTAAAACACTCATCATGATTATCGGCGATCATGAAGGATTGGCCGACGAACGGCAGATCCTCCGACGGACAACATTAGGCAAACAAATTGTTTCGCCTAACCGCTTTACACCGCTGATAATTCTCAATGCTCCGCAAGGCATGCACTACAACAAAGTGATGGGCGAAATAGACATCTATCCTACTCTGCTTGATCTTCTGGGACTCGATGATTATTCATGGAAAGGCTTGGGAAGAAGCATTCTAAATAAAAATACCAAAGGTTATGCCCTCACACAGGAAGCTACTATTATCGGCGACACTGCCGAAGTATCGCCCGAAGAAATTGATCATGCCAAAAAATCTTGGCAGATAGCCGATTATATACTCCGATTCGATTATCTGAAGCGCTACTATTCCAACGGAAAAACGTCAACTCCTAAATCAATCCGAGCTGAAATAAATTAAAACTGGCTTTTGGTTTATAAGAGGTTGTCTTTATAACCAGAGGGATAAAGCTTTGCACTCAGATGGAATATACTTTTCATTCGAATGAAACACCTTCCCTTTTCGGACAAATCATTCATTCAATATATATCAAATTTAAATTATACATCTGTCAACTTATATTTCAACATATATCAAACGAATGCTTTCTTCGAATGCAAAAGCCTTTACATTATAATATAACATCCTTTTCATCCGAATAAAAAATAAATCCTATTCGAATGGGAAGTTCATTCCATCCAAATAGGATTTACAATTTATAGAGTGATATATAGAACTATTTGACTTCTGAAGAGATTTCAAACTTCACCTTTGACTGGAATGGGTCGCCGGTTAAAGAGAATGCATTACCGGATTTCTTCATTTCCACTTTATGCAGAATATTATCCGACGGCAGACAAATCAATCCATGAGCATTACTACCGGTAGTAGAATAGACTCTCAAGAAAAGCTTCGACCAATCCATCTTGTCTGTCGACTGAGCCAAAGCAATATGAGGAATTACGGCTCCATCGCGAACCAGGATAACTGCCGGAATCGCTCCTACGGCAATCTTGTTCCATCCTTTATCATATACTTTACCTGACTGATAATCAATCCATTTTCCACCAGGCAGATAAACATCGCGTTCTGTTTCATCTTCAAACAGCGGAGCAACCAATATATCGCGTCCAAACAGATACTGGTCGTCAATACTCCAAACTGCAACATCTTCGGGATATTCAACACATAAGGCGCGCAACATAGGCAGACCGCGTTCGGTACAATCTTTAGCCTGCGCATAAACATATGGCATCAGTTTGTATTTCATTTCCGCACATGCTCTGAATATCTTCACAAAACTCTCATTATACAACCAAGGCTCTGTTGGAGGTGCTCCATGAGCACGAGTATGTGAAGAAAGAAATCCAAATGGCAGCCAACGGCGATAAAGATTCTCCGGACTCGACAGAACGAAGCCGCCCATATCATGACTCCAGAATGAGAATCCGCTTAGTCCCAGAGATAAACCACCACGCATATCAGAAAGCATAGCTACATTTGTATTTGCTGCATCGCCTCCCCAATGAAGCGGATAACGTTGTGAACCTGCCCAAGCACTACGTGCCCAAATGATATTGTCACCCTTGATTCGCTTAGTCACCTCTGCCACAGCTCTATTATAACGCACCGGATAGATATTGTGCTCGTAAAGTCCACCTTTACCGGATGCATAAAATCCTTCCAGAGGTGCTCCTTCACCAAAATCGACTTTGATAGCTCCGACTCCCATCTTGAGCAATCCTGACAGCTTATCCTGATACCACGAAACAGTCTTTGGATTCGAGAAATCAAGCACTGCGTCTTCATAAGGAAGTGAACCGTCGGCATTCTTCACATAAAGGCCCTGTTCAATTATCTCATTGTAATATTTATTCTTTGGAGTAAAATAAGGCAACTGCCATAGCGAGATATGGAAACCTTGCTTCAACAGATCGTCGATCATTTTCTGAGGATCTTTGAACCGACTTGGAGCAAACTTGTAATCACATTGCCAGTCTGTTTCAAACCAACCCGTATCAAAATGTATCACATCCGAAGGAATTCTGTATTTGCGAAGATTAGCAGCTACATCATAGCCTTCTTGCTGTGTCGTATAAGTGATACGACTCATCCAAGTTCCGAAACTCCAAAGCGGAGGCATCGCTGTTTTGCCGACAAGTGAAGTATATTCATCAAGAATCGTTTGCGGTTCGCCCCAAAAGAGGAACAAATCCAATGCCTCATCCTTCATGAAGAGTTTTGTCGTTCCTACATAACTGGCGCCAAAATCGCAAGTAACCGGAGCTGAAGTATGCATAAACATGCCATAACCACGACTGCTCATAAAGAATGGAATAGGCTTATACATATCCGCCGTTTCAGGTCCTTGAGGATCCGTAACAAACAGATTCACTTTCTGTCCAACCTTATTTAATGAAGTGAATGACTCACCACAACCTACAATCTTCTCGTTTGGTGACAGACTAAAAACAGGATTTATACTGCGCGAATTATCATCGCCTCGACGGATGAAACAGAACGGAAGAACTTTGACTTGTGTAGAATCGTTGTCCATCCAGCGACGAGTGGATGTAAGCAGTTTACCTTTGGAATCGTAAAGTAGGATTCGCCACGGATATTCTTCGATGACAAGCGTTTCTCCCGTAGGACTCTGATACTTATGTCCTCCTTTGATTTTTATATATTTCCACGACTGTTTATCGGTTGGATTCTGAACAAGCATCACCTCTTCGCCCTCTTTCGGGACGATCTTGGAAGTAGCCATCCGCAGACGGACCGTATGATTGCTCACAAAATCGATAGAAAATTGTAATCGCGGATTAGCCTCGTATCCCGTTTCCGGAAAATCGAGCATCTTTGCAGGGAACGGTAGAATTGTATTAGTGTTGAACGCCTGACGCGTAAAAAGCGTTTCACGTTTCCACGCTACAGAACCTTCGCCCGTTGCTGTATTAAAGGAGGAGAGACTGTCTGCGAAAAAGAACAGGTGAGTAAAATCAGAAAAATCCTTACTCACATCAATCGAATTGCACAATAATCGGCTGGCCTGTGGTGTTGCTTCTTGAGCTTGGCCCGGATTAAAACTAATCAAGGAGAGGAAAAGAACTGCACCCGTTAGTCTTCTAAATATCATGGTAAATTTTACTTTAATAATTATCTCAATAAAAAAGTGACTCGGGTGGGATTCAAACCCACGACCTTCAGAACCGGAATCTGACGCTCTATTCAGCTA